>NZ_FOWM01000006.1:0-424055 GCF_900115455.1 Cupriavidus sp. OV096 | reverse complement strand
TAGTGCGGACTACCCGTGTGAAAGTAGGTCATCGCCAGGCTCTTATACCCAGAACCCCCAGCCCCATAAAGGCTGGGGGTTTTGCTTTGTGGGCTCCGATTGGCATTTTCGTGACGAAAACGCTTATGATCTGCGTGCCATGCCCTCTGACGAAGAAGACCTCGCTTGTGCCGAGGCAACGCCCTGGTATCTCTACCTGCTCGAATGCGAAGGCAATTCGATCTACACAGGGATTACCACTGACGTCCAGCGCCGTTATGCCCAGCACCTTGCGGGGATTGGTGCCAAATACACACGCTCCCGCAAACCTACGCGCCTGCTTGGATGGCTTCGCTACGATAACAAGTCAGAAGCGTTGAAAGCCGAGTTGGCCACCAAGCGCATGTCGGCCGTGCAAAAGCGCGCATTCTGCGCGATGCTCGAAACGGAAGACAGCGCATAAAAACAAGCATAAAAACAAAAACGCCGGCAAATTTGCCGGCGTTTTTGTTTGTGATCGCAACTACAGTCAAACTCAGACTACCGTGAGCGTTACCTCGATATTGCCGCGGGTGGCATTCGAATACGGGCAGACCTGGTGTGCGGCTTCCACCAGCTTCTGGGCCGCTTCCTTGTCCATGCCCGGCAGCGAGATCTTCAGATCGGCCTGGATACCAAAGCCCTGCGGAATCTGGCCGATGCCGACGGCGCCTTCGATCTTGGCGTCCGGCGAGACCGTGATCTTCTGCTGGCTAGCCACGAAACGGATCGCGCCCAGGAAACAAGCCGAATAGCCGGCTGCGAACAGTTGCTCGGGATTCAGGCCATCGCCCTTGCCGCCCATTTCCTTGGGTACGGCCAGCTTCACGTCCAGTTGATTATCGGACGTCACGGCGCGGCCATCGCGGCCACCGGTTGCGGATGCGTGGGCGGTGTACAGGACTTTCTCGAGTTTCATTTGCATTCTCCTAGCGATGCCCGCTCGGGGGCGTTTTCAAAGTCATGCCGAAATCGGCAAATCAACCGTCGGACCGTGCATCCTCCAGCGTGGTCCGCATCTCATGCAGGCGCGCCGTCAATGTCTGGATCTCCTCGATCGAGCACTGCGTCGCGCACAACATCTTTTCCGGGACGCCTTCCGCCGATGCGCGCAGGCGCCGGCCGGCATCCGTCAGGCTGACCAGCACGCGTCGCTCATCCTCGTCATCGCGTGCCCGTGCTACGAACCCCGCCACCTCGAGCCGCTTGAGCAGCGGAGTCAGTGTTCCGGAGTCCAACGTCAACCGTTCTCCGAGCGCCGACACCGTCAGCTTGTCCGTCTCCCATAACACCAGCATGACCAGATACTGCGGATAAGTGAGCCCAAGCTCACCCAGGATCGGCTTGTAGATCTTGGTCATTGCCAGCGAGGTGGAATACAGCGCGAAGCAGAGCTGTTGATCCAGCCGGAGCCAGTCTTCGTTAGTGGAGGAGTTCGTTGCGTCAGCCATGGCTCTATCTTATACACAATTAAATTGTGTGCAAGATAAATTTTCTATCGTGACTATTGAGGATAGGTGACGCGGGCGAGATAGGTCGGAACTTTAAGTCTGGTTTAAGGATGGCTGCTTACGATGCTTCCATCGCGCCGCAACTCCTGCGTCCGCGCAAGAAGCCAACCAGAAAGGAAAGACCATGATTCGCCAGACTTTTGCCCGCTCCGCCGTCGGTGTCGCCGCGCTCGTTGCGCTGGCCGGCGGTTATGCCTATCTCCAGAAGGACGCCATCACCCCCGGCTACGCCGCGCCGACGCCCGTCACGGCATCTGCCTCCGGCGCGCCCGTCGCCGTCGCCACGCCAGCCGACTTCTCGGGCATCGTCGACCAGTACGGCCCCGCCGTGGTGAACATCAGCGTGACCGCGCGCGCCCAGCGCACCTCCGCGCAGGCGCCGCAGGGCATCGACCCCGACGATCCGCTGTTCCAGTTCTTCAAGCGTTTCGGCCCGCAGTTCCAGGGTCCGCAAACCAGCCAGCCGCAGCTTGTGCGCGGCCTGGGCTCCGGCTTCATCGTCAGCTCGGATGGGCTGATTCTCACCAATGCTCACGTGGTCGATAACGCCACGGAAGTCACCGTCAAGCTGACCGATCGTCGCGAATTCAAGGCCAAGGTGCTGGGCGCCGATCCGCAGACTGACATCGCCGTGATTCGCATCGATGCGAAGGACTTGCCCACCGTGCGCCTTGGCGATCCGTCGAAGATCCGCGTCGGCGAGCCCGTGCTGGCCATCGGCTCGCCCTACGGTTTCGAGAACACGGTCACCGCCGGCATCGTCAGCGCCAAGTCCCGCTCGCTGCCGGACGACACCTACGTGCCCTTCATCCAGACCGATGTGGCGGTGAACCCCGGCAATTCCGGTGGCCCGCTGTTCAACCAGCGGGGCGAAGTGATCGGCATCAACTCGCAGATCTATAGCCAGACCGGCGGCTACCAGGGCCTGTCGTTTGCGATTCCGATCAACGTGGCGACGAAGGTGCAGGAGCAACTGGTGGCGCATGGCAAGGTCACGCGCGGCCGTCTCGGCATCTCGGTGCAGGAGGTCAACCAGGCGCTGGCCCAGTCCTTCAACCTACCCAAGCCGGCAGGCGCGCTGGTCAATGCGATCGAGCCGGACAGCCCCGCTGCCCGCTCCGGCCTGAAGGCAGGCGACGTGATCGTGCAGCTGGGCGACGACGTCATCGACCATTCGGGCGATCTGCCCGAGCACGTCGCGGACATGAAGCCCGGCACGCAGACCCAGCTCAAGGTCATCCGCAAGGGCGAGCCGCTGACGCTGACCGTCAAGGTGGGCACGGCCCAGGAAGGCGCCGTGGCGCAGAAGACGAATGGCGGCGATACCGGCGGCAAGCTTGGCCTCGCGGTGCGCCCGCTTACGCCGGCCGAGAAGCGTGACAGCGGCATCGACGGCGGGCTGGTCGTGGAGAACGTGGCCGGACCGGCCGCGCGCGTGGGCATTCAGCCGGGCGATGTCATCCTGTCGCTGAACGGCACGCCGATCAGTTCAGCAGAGCAACTTCGGGCCCTGGTGTCGAAGTCCGGCAAGCAGGTGGCGCTGCTCGTGCAACGCGACGACGCCCGGATTTTCATCCCCCTCGACCTCGGCTAACCGGGTCCGAAAAACCGGGTTTACGGTGCCCGGTTTACGTATACAGGCCGTATACCGTAAACGGGTATACGGCCCGCAAACCCTTGCCAGAGGCCGCATTCAGGGCGATAAAACATCCCAAAAACGCGTTTGAGCAGGTATGATCTCGACTGCGATGCATGAAGCGCGTGGTGGCCATGGCCGCCACGTCTGGTTCTTGCTGAATCGACAGAACAAGGAAGTCTATGCAGTTGGATTTCACCCGCGCCCCCATCTCGCCGGGTACCGACCGAACGCGGCGCTTGACGCCTGCCACCACCAAGCCGACGACCCCGCGTCGCCGCAAGAAGGAAGCCGCTCCACACTGGGAGCGCGGCTACCGTTCTCATTTTTACCGTAGCGAACGCGGCGACAAGCTCGGTGAGGTCCACCTTTCCGATCGCGGCGAACTCCCCGTGGTCTACCGCTGGGCGGCCGGCAACTACTCCGGCGCAGAGGGCTCCCTGGCCCATGCGCGTGCCCGCGTGGAAGAAACCATCGGCTTCGGCATGCGCCAGCTGTCGCTGTTCTGACGGGCGGACACGCCTCCCGCCCCTAGTCGTATCCTCAACGCGCCGTCCCCAGTCTGGGCGCTAGTCCAGCCGACGCTGCGCGAACATGCCGATAGCCGCCACCAGCGCGAGCACGGCAATCAATCGATAGAGATCCTCGCAGGCAATTAGCCGCGCCTGTTGATCGGCAATTGTCGCCAACTGCGCCAGCGCGCCCACGTGCGCCTGCCCCGTATCGAAGCCGCGCGCCATCAGCGCCTTCTGTGCCGACTCCAACCACTGCGCCGCCTCAGCGGGACGTTGCCCGATGGCATTGGTCAAGCTGGTATGCACCGCGAACTGCCGGTTCTGCAGCAGCACGGCGCCGAGCGCCGACGCGAACGAGCTGGCAATCTGCCGCATCAGGTTCTTGCTGCGGTAGCCGTGGGCAAAGTCATCGTCGTCGGCCAGCGAGCGGAACGTCAGTCCAGCAATCGGGATGATGACCATCACGCCGAACAGCCCCTTGCCCACCAGCCCGGGCAGCAGCGCGACCGGTCCGACATCGGGTGGCATGATCGAAAACCACGCCATCGCGCCCGCCATCAGCAACAGGCCCGCCACCATGACCGGCTTCTTGTGCGTGAGGTGCCGCGCCACGCGCAGATAGCACCAGATGCCGGCGAGGCTGATGGTGGCGGCCAGCGTGTTGAGCCAGCCTGTGGTGGCCAGCGGGAAGCGCAGCGCCTGTTCGGCGTAGATCGGGAACACGTAGCCGCTCAGGTTGCTGATCATGTAGTAGACGAAATACATGGCCAGCCCCGTGAGGTAGACGGGATGGCGCAGCGCACGCAGTCGCAGCACCGGCGTGGCGTGGTGCCACTGGTGCCACAGGAAGCCGGCGAGCAGCGCCAGGGCAAGCGCGGCGACCAAGGCTACGCGGGCGGGATGCGAGAAGAGGTCGAAGCGCGCTTCGGTCAGGGACGCCTGGAGCGCCACGATGGCCACGCCGAACAGCAGCAGCGGACCGAGCGCCGGGCCGCCCACATCTTCGCGGGGTTCGGCGTCGGGCAGCAGCAGCCAGGCGCCGAGCGTGGCCAGCGCCGCGAACGGCAGCACGCCATAGAACACATCCTGCCAGACCCCGCGCTCGACCAGCTCTGCCGCGAACGCCGGCCCGAGCGCCGAGGCGCCGAAGATCCCCAGCATGAAGATACGCGTGGCGCGCGGCCGATCAGCCGGGCCGAACATCAGGTTCACGAGAATCCGGCAGCTGGTGAACAGCGCGCCGCCGCCCACGCCTTGCACGAAACGGGCGGCCACCATCTGCGCGAGGCCGGTGCTGGTGGCCGCGCCGAGCGTGCCGGCCATGAACAGCAGCAACGACCCTGTCAGGTAATAGCGATAGCCGAACCGCTGCGCCAGCCACTGCTGCTTGAGAATCATCAGCATGCTGCCCACGGCATAGGCGGCCTGCACCAGCGCAAAGCTGCGCGGGTCCGCATCGATGCCGCCGACGATATGGCTGGACGCGAACACGAACATGATGTTCTCGAGGAACTCCACGCCGGTGGCCAGCGCGAGCAACATCATCAGCAACGTCTGGCGCTGCGGTCGGCTCAACAGGCGACTCAGCGCGCCGGGCCAGCGGGCGCCGGCGCCCTTGCCCTGGGGGGCGGGCAGGTTCACGACCGCTGCGCGTCGAGCGCCGCGAGATTCTGGTGCAACTGCGCAAGGTCGCGCGTCACGTCGGCCAGCCGGTCCTTGCCCAGCGGCGCCCAGGCCTCGCCATAGGCGGCATGCACGGCGGGCGCGGCGCGCTCCAGCAACGCCCGGCCTTCCGCCGTCAGCGTCAGTTCCAGGCTGCGCCGATCCTGTGTCGAGGTCTTGCGCTGCACCAGGCCGCGTGCCTCCAGGCCGTCGATCAGGCGCGTCATCTGGGTGCGCGTGGCGTCGATGGCGACGCCAAGTTCCGACGGCATGGTCGGCTGTCCGCCATCGGCGACCAGCAGGCTCATGACCAGGTACTGGCCCATGTCGAGCGTGTGCGGCGCCAGTGCTCGCTCGATGTGATGTCGGAGCAATCTGGCGGAACGGAGCAGCAGGCGGGAGGCGAGCATGAGATCGCGCGGGGCTTCCGGATATTCCGCGCAAAACCGGGTGATACGCTGTTCGAACGGCATTTGTTACATCCGATATAGTTACGAACGTAACTATATGCGCGAGATGCGGGAATGGCAACCGGTCGATGGTGCGCGGGACGGCTAGCGCACCTGCCGCCGCACGAGCGTCAGCGCCCTGCGCATGCGCGCCATCGCTTGCAACCTGCCTGCGGCGTCCGGCGTACCGTAGCGCAGCGCGATGTAGTCGCGCGTGAATGCCTGCAAGGCGGTGGCGGCGCCCGGCAGCGCCTCGGCGGCGCGCATGGCGAAATCGGCCGGCCCTTCCGAAGCCCCGCGCGCGCAGCCATGACGCGCCAGCAAGGTGCAGAAGCGGGCATAGAGCGACTGGAGCGGATCGAGCCGCCGTTGCCGTAGCCAGAGCGGCAACAGCGCGACGAGGCTCAGCGTTGCCAGTCCGCCCGCCAGCAACGCTGGCAATTGGCCATCCATGCCAAGTTTCTGCAGCAGCCGGCCCTGTTGCGCGCGGTCGTACTGGAGCACCCAGCGCTGCCACGTATAGGTCAGTCCGTCGAGGCCCAGGCGCAGGTCCCGCAACCATGCCGGGCCGCGCAAGGCGCGTAGCGCCTCAGCCTCGTCGCCGCTCAGGGCGGCGTCCACGCCTTCTTCCACACGGCTCGGCGCCACGGCGCTGGTCGGGTCCACGCGCACCCATCCGCGCCCGGCGATCCACACCTCGGCCCAGGCGTGGGCGTCCGATTGCCGGATGATGTAGTGCCGGCCCATCGGGTTGTACTCGCCGCCCTGATAGCCCATCACGGCGCGCGCGGGCACGCCGGCGGCGCGCATCAGGAACACGAAGCTGCTGGCGTAGTGCTCGCAGAAGCCACGGCGGGTATCGAACAGGAAGCTGTCCACCTGCTGCTTGCCGAGCGGCGGCGGGGAGAGCGTGTAGGCGAAGGGCGCCGCGGCGAAGAGCCGCAACGCGGCCTGCACGCGCTGCCACGGGTCCGGATACTGCGCCATCCAGCCGGCTGCGAGTTCGCGGCTGCGCGGATTGCCGTCCGGCAGCGCGAGCGACAGCGCAAGTGTGCGCCGCGACAGGGGTTGGGGCGTTCCCGTCAGTGTCGAGTGGCCCCGGTAGCGCAGCGGCCGGTCCACCGGTGCGCGGGCGAAAAACTCATCGTCGGCGGAAACGCGGGCGTCGAGGCTGCCGGACACCGCAACGCCCCGGTCGAGCAGGTACAGCCAGGCCTGCTGGCTTGGCTCCAGCGTAACGTTGTACGCGCGCACGCCCGAGGGCGGTGGCGTGGCGTCGTCGCCGTCATCGTCGCGCAGCCCGGTGGCCGGGCGCGTGGGCCGCATCGACCCATCGGCGGGCCGCCACGCCAGTCCGTCATAGTTCCAGAGCACCAGCGCGCGCCAGTACAGCGCACTGGCGGGCAAGGGATCGCCGATGATATCGGCGCGGAACGCCACCTCGGGCGAGCGGATCAGCTCGCCGACGCTGCCGGGTTTCATCGTGTCCGAAATACCGGTGCGGCCCACCGGCTCCGACTGCGGCAGCCGCCACAGCGGATGGTCGAGCCGAGGAAACAGCACGAACAGGAACAGCGCCCACGGCAGGCCGATCAGCGCCATGCGGCCAAGCAGCGGCCAGATCGCCAGCCGCCCGCGCGCTTCCGGATGGTGGAGCAGCAGCCAGTTGCGCAGGATCCATGCGCCGATCGCCATGCTGTAGATCGCCAGCCAGAACGGCTGGTCGGCGAGGTAGAGCGTCAGCAGCAGGTAGAAGGATAGTTGGGTGACCAACGTGGCATCGGATAGCGCCTTGGTTTCCAGCAGCTTGAGGATGACGAAGGCGCCCAGCAGCGCCACGCAGAGTTCGCGCCCGAGGCTGCCGCCCGATTGCCATACGAGCGCGGCGGCGGTCACCAGTACCAGCACGGCCGATACGCCGAGCATCAGCTTCGATGGCAGCGGTGCGCGCTGGCGCCAGAGCAGCCAGCGCCAGGCCAGCAGCACCAGCAGCAGCAGGCTGACCGACACCGGCAGCGAGCGCGCCTGCGGCGCCAGCACCAGCGCGAGCTGGCCCATCAGCATCCCGTGTTCCTGATGCCCGAGCGGGCGAACTTCGTGCCGGGTCATGACGCGCGCCGCTCCGGCCACACGGCCAGCGCTTCCAGGCAGGCGCGGCGATGGGCGGCACCCTGGGCGGGCGGCAACGCCACGCCGGGCAGGCGCAGGCCGACCTCGAACTCGTCGCCGGCGGCCAGCACCCACGCGCACAGCCGCGATAGCCGGGCCTCGGTGTCCATGCCCGGCGGCAGCGCATCCCAGTCGAGCCAGCAACCGGGCTGGCGCGGCGTGGTGCCGGTGCGGCTCAGCATGCGGCCCGTGCGGGCGCTGTGCTTCCAGGCGATGCGGTGCAGCGGGTCGCCGGTGCGATAGCGGCGCAACTGGTCGATGCCATCGTCCGACGCGACGGATAGCGTGCCGTCCTCGGCGTCGTCCGGGCGGGCCACCTGCGGCAGCGGCGGGGCGTTCGGCTCGGGCGCCGGATAGACGAAGGCCACCAGCGACAGGTCCGCATAGCTCCACACGCGAAACAGGCCGAACGGAAAGCGGCTGGAAAACGTGACGCGCGGCAGCTTCATGCGCCCGCGCGCGGTGGCCGGCACGCGGAGCGGCAAGGTGCCCCGGCTGTCGCCATCAATGGTCAGCGTGGCGGTTTCGGATTGCGGCGTGCGGGCCTCCAGGCCGATGCGGGCGGCTGGGTCGGCGTTGTCCACGTTCAGTGCGAAGACCGCCACATCGCCCACGAAGGCCGGCGAGGCGGCACCCGTGGACACCGCCAGTTCCAGCAGATTGCGATAGGCCATCCACATGCACGCCATGCCGATGCCGGCGAGCAGGAACGTGAGCGCGAAGCCGAGGCTGATGTTGTAATTCAGCGAGGTCAGCAGCATCGCCACGAGCAGCACGCCAAAGCCGGCCCCGCTGCGCGTGGGCAGGATATAGAGATGGCGCCGATCGAACGTCACCACGCCATTGACCGGCCCATGCTGCCGATGCAGCCAGGCGGTCAGCGGACGATGCGCGGTGGCGGAGGCTTGCCGCATGGCGGGACGGAAATCAGGGAATGGCGACGTTGGACAGCAGGCGGTCGAGCACCCCGGCGCCCTGGCCCACGCCATGGCCGGACGGCAGCAGCCGATGCCCCGCCACTGCCGCAAACACGGCCTGCACGTCCTCGGGAACCACCATCTCGCGCTGCTCCAGCAGCGCCCACGCCCGTGCGCAGGCCAGCAGCGCCAGCCCCGCACGCGGCGACAGGCCGGCGACGAAACCCGGTTCCGCGCGGGTGGCCTGCACCAGCGCCAGCACGTAGTCCACCAGCGCGGGGCTCGCGTAGACCTTGGCGGCGGCGGCCTGCAGCGCCATCACCTGCTCGGCGTCCATCACGGCAACGGGGCGCTGATCGGCGGCACCGCCGAGGTACAGCACCCGCTCGAAGGCCGGATCGGGGTAGCCGAGCGAAATCCGCATCGTGAAGCGGTCGAGTTGCGACTCGGGCAGCGCATGCGTGCCGATCTGCTCGAGCGGGTTTTGCGTGGCGATGACGAAGAACGGCGCCGGCAGCGCGTGCGTGGTGCCGTCGTGGGTCACCTGCCGCTCGGCCATGGCTTCCAGCAGTGCGCTCTGGGTTTTCGGGGGCGCGCGGTTGATCTCGTCGGCGAGCACCAGCTGGGCGAAGATCGGGCCGCGATGGAAACGGAACTCGCTGGCCTCGCGCAGGAAGACTGACACGCCGACCAGATCGGCCGGCAGCAGATCGCTCGTGAACTGCACCCGCTGGTATTGCAGGCCCAGCGTCTGGGCCAGCGCATGCGCGAGCGTGGTCTTGCCCACGCCCGGCACGTCCTCCAGCAGCAGGTGGCCGCCGGCCAGCATGCAGGCCAAGGCAAGGCGCACCTGGCGCGGCTTGCCCAGCACGATGCGGCCTAGCTGGGTTTGCGCCTCGGCGAGCGAGGCAACGATCCTGGGTCGGGCGGTCACGAGTTGCCTCCGGTGACGTGGCTGCGGGTGCAGAGTGCGGCCATTGTAGCGGCGTCGGGGTCGCATCGGACAGTGGGCTGCCGCACGCTTTCAGGGCGACAGATGTCCTGTTGTCTCATGCGAAATGGGCGGTATCGCCCGCCAGCCCGCGCCGGATCTCGCTGCTTCTGGCATCATCGATCTGTTGGCGCCTTGCCACTTTCAGAATGGTCTCATCCCTCCACGATGACTGCCTCGCAACACCGCGCCTCAGGCGCCTCGGCTTCCCTCGATTTCGACTCTTCCGCGCCCCTGGCCGACCAGGCCGGTCTGGCCAGCCTGGCGCGTGAATTCCACGCGGGCGGCTACATCGTGCTGCGCCGCTTTGCCAGCGAGGCCATGTGCGCCGCGCTGGAGGACATGACCCGCAAGCATCTGGCCGCCGCCGTGCCGCCGGTGGAGTTCGAGGCCGATCTCGGCTATCCCGGCGCGCCCACCTCGCGCAAGGCCGAAGGGGGCGGTACGGTACGCCGGCTGCGCCAGGCCTATGGCCGTGACGAGGTATTCCGCCGCTGGGCCAGCGATCCGCACGTGGTGGCCACGGTGGAGGCGCTGCTGGGCGAGCCCGCCCGCCTGACGCTGGCGCACCATAACTGCGTGATGACCAAGCATCCGCATTTCGGCAGCCAGACTGGCTGGCATCGCGATACACGCTACTGGTCGTTCGTAAAGCCCGAGCTGGTCACGGTTTGGCTGGCGTTGGGCGATGAAGACGAGCGAAACGGCGTCTTGCGTGTGATTCCGGGTTCGCATCAGGCCAAGCTGGCGCCGGAGCAGCTCGATCCGGCCGAGTTTCTCATCGAGGCGCATCCCAATAGCCAGAGCCTGCTGAAAGGGGCGATGCCCCTGACGCTGCATCGCGGCGACGTGCTGATGTTCGACAGCCGCCTGTTCCACGCGGCGGGCCGGAATGACGCCGAGACGGTCAAGCTGTCGGTAGCGTTCGCTTACTTCGGTGCGAGCAACCGGCCGCTGGCCGGCACGCGGTCCGCCGAGTTCGGCAGCGTGGAGCTGCCGCCGGCCGCCTTGTAGACGTCCCTTCCCAGAAACACAAAAGCCGCCTGATGGCGGCTTTTTCATTGGCGCGCGTGGTGCGCGTCAGGCGGCGTTGCCGCGAGTCGTGCCCGAACGGAACAGGGCAAACAGATCGGCCAGACGGACGGGCAGCAGCGGGGTGGCGTGCCGAACCGCATCGCGGCGGGCAAAGTGCTTGCGGAGTTGCTCGCCGACCGGACGGCTGAGGTACGAAGCATCCGGGTATTGCATGATGGTCATTCCCTATTGTGGTTAACAACAGCCTACAGTATACACCGCGATGGTGCGGCGCGCCATTTGCTGGTGCGAACGGGGAATGCCATGCGCAGACGCCCGTGCGAGGGCGGGCGTCCGTGCACCGGAATGTGGCCGGAATGTGGTGTCGAGGTCAGGCGGCGGAGATTACGCGCCCTTGTCAGGCGTATCGACCGGCGCGTTTGCCGGGGTGCCGTTCATGTTTTCGACAGCTTTCGCCGCGCTGAACACATGGCGCGTGGCCAGCAGCGCGGCAAGGTCGGCATCGCCGGCAATCACGGCCTGGAGAATCTGGGCATGCTCGTCCCAGTTCAGGCGCGCGCGGCTCAGGTTGGCCGGCGCGAACAGCAGCCCGGTGCGCTCACGCAGCGAACGCATCATGTCCTGCAGCACGCTGTTGGCGGCGATATTACCGAGCAGTTCGTGGAACTTGGAGTTGAGTTCGACGAAGCGCTCGGTCTGGCCGCTGTTCACGGCGTCGTTGCCTTCCTTGAGAACCTTCTCGATTTCCAGGATCAGCGCGGGGTCGCGGCGTTGTGCCGCGAGCTTGGCGTTGAGACCTTCGAGGGTGGCGCGCACCTCGACCATTTCGCGGGCGATATTGGGCGACAGACGCGCCACCGATGCCCCACGGCGCGGCTCGATCTTGACCAGCCCTTCCGCCGCCAGCGCGCGCAGCGCCTCGCGCACCGGAATGCGGGACACGCCCAGCTCCAGCGACAGCGTGTTCTCCACCAGCCGCTCGCCGGGATCGTACTGGCCGTCGAGGATGCGCTGCCGCAACGTATCGGTCACAAGCGCGAAGAGCGGGGAATGCTGGGCGCCCAGGCTGGCAGCCGGGGTGTCCGGATTCGGGCTGAAGGCACTGGTGGTGGCGTCGTTCATGGTCGGGATCGGCCGTGGAAATCGTGGATCGCGCAAGAAACTTGAGCGTTGAAGCACCGGCCCATTGGGATGCATGGGCCCGGCGTGAATGCCACTATTGTATACCGTCAACCTTTGCGACCAGACATTCCACTACATCGTCGGATGCTGAAAAGTGAACCCGTCGGCATACAGGAACGGGACCTGCGCGCCGAGTCCGGTGAACAACTGCTTTGCATCGTGGATCATGTTCGGCGAGCCGCAGAGATAAATCGCATGCTCGGACAGGTCGCCCAGGTCCGCCGCCACGGCTTCGTGCACATAGCCGCGCCGGCCCTGCCAGTCCGCGTCCGCGCGGGACAGCACCGGCACGTACTGGAAATCGTAAAGCCGATCGCCCCAGGCGCGGATCTCGTTGTCGAGGTAGAGGTCCGATGCGGACCGCATGCCCCAGTAGAGCCACACCGGCGGGCAATCCGGGTCATCCATCAGGGACTCCAGCATGCTCTTGATGGGCGCGATACCGGTGCCGGTGGCTACCATCAGCAGCGGGCGGTAGTCCTCCTTGCGCAGTGCGAAGTTGCCGAGCGGCACTTCCACGTCGAGCCGGTCGCCCGGTTGCAGGCGCGGCAGTTGCCCCGCTGTGAAGCGACCGCCGGCAATGCGGCGCACGTGGAAGTCCACCTCGTTGCCGCGCGGGGCGGACGCCATCGAGAAGCTGCGGTGGCTCCCGTCGTCTAGCAGAATCTTCATGTACTGGCCCGGCGCGAAGGCCAGCGGCGTGTCGTCGGGCAGGGCCATGCGCAGGTGCAGCACGTCGGCGGCGAGCGGCGTCACCGCCTGTACGATGGCTGACGCGCGGCGTGCCGGCACGGCCGGCTCCCGGCCGCGCGCGGTGCTGATGACGAGGTCGGCCGTGGGCCGCGCCTGGCAGGCCAGGGCGAAGCCGGCGGCGTCCTCGTCCTCGGTCAGTCCCATCGGAAATTCTTCATAACTGACCGATCCTTCCACCACGCGCACGCGGCAGGTGCCGCATCCGCCGAACGTGCATTCGTGGGCCAGGCTGACGCCCGTGCGCAGCGCGGCATCGAGCACGGACTCGCCGGGCTGCGCCGTGAACGACTGCTGCGTCTCGGCAATCTCGATGCGATAGAGGGGATGGGTACCGTGGGACATGACCGCTCCTGCTTACTTCTTGATGTCGGCCTGCGCCAGCACGGTCAGGTCCTCGCCGGCCAGCAGGTCGCGCAATGCTTCCAGCGCGGCCACGCCGCACGCGGTGTCCTGCTCGCCGTTGCCGCCGGACAGGCCCACGCCGCCGACCACCTCGCCGTTGACCACCACCGGGTAGCCGCCGACGAACACCGCGAACTTGCCTTCGAAGCTCCACTGGATGCCGAACGCCTCGTTGCCGGGCAGCGCGGGGCCGTTGGGCGCCGTATTGAACAGGTGTGTGGAACGCTTGTGGCCGGCCGCCGTGAATGCCTTGTTCCAGGCGATCTGCGGGCCGGTGATGCGGGCGCCGTCCATGCGTTCGAGCAGCAGCGGATAGCCGCCCTCATCGACGATGCAGATGGACTCCAGCACGCCGATTTCCTCGGCCTTCTTTACCGCCGCCGCCACCATGTGGCGGGCTTCCCGCAGTTCGAGCTTGATTGCCTTTTTCATCGTGAAATCCTTAATAGCCGGGTAGTCGCCGCTTAGCAGCCGCGATAGATGGTCTTGATCTGGGTGTAGAACTCGAGCCCCGCGCGGCCCGATTCCCGGAACGTGGAGGTGCTCGACCGCTTCAGCCCGCCGAACGGCGCGTTGACGAGGTTGCCGGTGGTGGTGCGGTTGATCTTCACCGTTCCGGACTCGATGTCATGCGCAAAATCGTGCATATAGCGCGGATTGCGCGTGGCGATGGCCGCGGACAGGCCGTACTCGGAGTCATTGGCAACGGCGATGGCCTCGGCGTAGCTGCCCACTTCGAGGATGGCGAGCACCGGGCCGAAGATTTCCTCGCGGGCGATGCGCATGGTCGGCGTGACATCGGTGAACACGGCCGGCGAGACGTAGTAACCGTGCGAGAAATCGCCATCCGTCAGCGCTTCGCCACCGCACAGCAGCGTGGCTTCAGCCTTGCCGGCGGCGATGTAGCCGAGCACGGTTTCCAGTTGCTTGCGCGTGGCGAGCGGGCCAAGATCCATGCCGGTGGCCATGCCGCTGCCGATCTTCAGCGTCTTGACCTTGGCCACGAGCTTGTCGGTGAATGCCTGCTTCACCTCGCGCATCACGAGGATGCGGCTGGTGCCCGTGCAGGCCTGGCCGGACAGCGACAGGCCGCCCTTGATGGCCAGGTCCACGGCCTTGTCGAGGTCGGCGTCCTCCATCACGATCAGAGGATTCTTACCGCCCAACTCCATCTGCGTGCGCGTGGTCATCGGCACGGACTTGTGGATCTGCTCGCCCGCTGCCGTGGAGCCGGTGAAGGACACGGCCCGTACCGCGCGCGATTCGACGATGGTCGGGCCCACCTCGGCGGCGCTGCCGGTCACGAAATTAAGCACGCCCTTCGGAATGCCCGCCTTGACGAAGGCTTCGGCCAGTCGGTAGCCGGAGAGCGGCGCGTCCGACGAGGGTTTGAAGACCACCGTGTTGCCGGTGATCAGCGCCGGCGCGATCTTGCGGGCCGGAATCGACACCGGGAAGTTCCACGGCGAGATTACCGTCACCACGCCCAGCGGCTCGCGCTGGCTGTAGACCAGCATGTCCGGGTCATCGTTGGGATACGTCTCACCGCCGTAGGTCTGTCCTTCCACGGCGTAGAAACGCAGCGTCTGGGCGGAGCGCATGACTTCGTCGCGCGCCAGCGACAGCGCCTTGCCTTCCTCGCGGGTCAGCTCGGCGGCGATGGCGTCGGCGTTGGCTTCCAGATGCGCGGCGGCATCGTTGAGAATTTTCGCGCGCTTGCCGATGGGGGTCTTTTTCCAGCTGTCGAAGGCGGCCGAGGCGGCGGCCACGGCGGCGGCGGCGTCACGCGCGTCCGAGGCGGCGTGCCGGCTCACGATGTCGCGCGTGTCGGCGGGGTTGAGGTTGTCGGTGGTGCGGCCGCTGGCGCTGTCGCACCATTCGCCGTCGATGTAGTTGCGGTACGTCTCGGTCATGACTGTGGCCTTTGCGAACGGGGGCGGGGCGCCCGGCACGGGGGCCGGGCAGATGCGGGGCCGCTCAGGCGGCCACGGTCTCGCGCGTGCCGTCCACGTAGTCGTAATAGAGCGCGGTGGTGTACAGCAGTCGCATCTGGGCGCCAACCTCGCAGATCTTCAGGCAACGCTGCTGCAATTCCGGCGTATTGGCGTGCTCGAGCACGATCTGATAGCCGCGTTCGCCGTGGATCTCGTCGGAGACGATGTGCAGGTCGAAGAATTCGACTTCCTCGTCCGTGAAGCCGTACTTCTCGCGCAGCGTGGGGGTCTGCTTGCGGTAGATCGACGGCACCTGCGACTCCAGGCCCACGACCAGGCCGGCCACGGCCACCACCGGGTCTTCGCGCATGGCCACGGCGTAGCACCAGCTTTGCAGGCCGCGCGTGGTCGGCGACATGTTGTCCGCATCCACCACGCGCTCGCGGGTGGTGCCGCAGGCTTCGGCAAAGCGGATCAGCAGGTCGGTGTGGCGGTCGCCGCCAATCTCTTCCTCGTACATATTGGCCAGCAGGAAGTCCTTGGCCTCGGTCATGTGGTCCGGCGTGCGGGCATAGATATAGGCGAGGTAGTCGGCGAACGGGCCCACGTAGTGATAGTGGTTCTCGGCCCAGCGGGCGAGGTGGTCGCGCGACAGCGTGCCGCCAGCCCATGCCTTGCTGAAGGGTGCCTGGTTGGCGCTCTTGCCCTTGATTGCGTTCTCGAGGGCGGCGCGGAAATCTTCACGGTTCATCAGTTCGGCCATTTGGGGGCTCCTGTTTTGACGAGGGGTGGTTGTGAGCCGCGACGTGAGAGACGTCTTATCTGCGGCGGGTTTGAATCAGGATGAAATTTGTATACTTTCTGCAATCGAATTTGGGCGACAAAGAGCTGACCGGGCGCAGCACGCGTCAGGCTTTTCCAGCCTCCGCTTCGGTAATCCGTCGATAGGCGACACCAGCCAGGGCGATGTCCTCCAGACCGACGCCGACCGACTTGTAGATCACGATGTCGTCGGCGTGGCGGCGCCCCGCCTTGCCCAGCAGAACATCGGCCAGTTCCACGATCTTGCTGTCGGGCAGCACCGCCTTGTCGGCGAGCACCAGGTCGCCGGCCTCGCGCAGCGACTGCGGCCGCCACTCCACCACCACGGTGGCGGCGCGGGACAGCGCGGTGTCGTCGAGTTCGCGGGTATGCGGCAGGCTCGATCCGATGGCGGCGATGAAGGTGCCCGGCTGGATCAGTTCGCCGGAGAACAGCGGTGTGGTCGAGCGCGAGGCAGTGACGATGATGTCGGCCTGCGCGGCGGCCACGGCCGGATCGGCAAAGGTCACGGGAATGCCGCACTGTGCGGCGAGCCGGTGGGGCAGGCCCGCGTCGGCATAAGGATCGACCACCAGCACGCGGCGCAGCGGCAGCGCGGCGGACAATTGCGCCGCATGCTGCACACCCTGCGTGCCGGCGCCGAACAGCGCAAGCGTGGCGCTCTCGGGCCGGGCCAGCCGCTGCGCGGCCAGTACCGTGCAGGCCGCCGTGCGCAGCCGCGTGATCGCGCCGGCGTCGAACGAAGCCAGCGGCCGGCCGTCAACGGTTGAAAACAGCAGGATGACAAATGAGAACTGTCCTGCGATCGTCGTATATACCTTGGCCCCCGCCACCTCCTGCTCCGGAATCACCGCGCCAAGCGTGGAAAGCTTCACACCACCCGCCTCTGTCCGGATCCGTTCCTGCATCGCGGCCTCGCCGCGTCCAAAACTCTGGAAGGCCGCCAGCATGGCCTGCTGGGCGTCCTGGGCCGTCACGTGTCGGTCGATCAGTTCGTCGGTGATATGGAGCATGGTCGATGGGGGCTCAGGGCTGTTTGTGGCTCGATTCGGTATACAGTCTACACATGGCCGGAAAAATTGCTAGCGTTGATGCATCGATATTTTCCCGGGGCGTGCCTTCCAGAGTGGTGCTTGGTGCGCTGAAACCGTGCACTGATGCGGCTTTCCGCACCGCATTGGGGGATTACCCCAAGCCGTGCAGGTTTCGCTTGTTCGGAAGCGTCAACGGGATATAGTATACAAATTAGATCGACGCCCAGCGCTGCACGCAGCCAAGAGGTCGACGGCAGGTCTTATTCATCCGCCCCCACAAGGGCCCCAAGATCAGGATCAGGGGAGCCTCATGCAACAAACCGTAGAAATCGGCCTGGCACATTGGGTGTATTTGCTAGGTGTCGCAGTCATCGTCTTGACGATGATCCTGCGGGCCAACGTTGTCGTGCCGTCTATCGTCGGCACCTTCCTCGTGATCCTGGCCATCACGGGCAATCCGGTCAGCGCGTTGGGGGGCATCTTTGGGGCCAGCCTCGTCGCGGCGAAGGAGCTGTTCAATATCTTCCTGGTGATCGCCTTCATGACGGCGCTGCTCAATGCGCTGAAATCGTTGCGATCCGATATCCGCATGGTGGAGCCGTTCCGCCTCGTCATGAAGAACGGGCATAGCGCCTACTTCATCCTGGCGGGCATCACCTATGTGATTTCGCTGTTCTTCTGGCCCACGCCGGCCGTGCCGCTGGTGTCGGCCATCCTGCTGCCCGCGGCCATCGCCGCCGGGCTGCCGCCGCTGGCCGGCGCCATGGCCATCGCCATCGCCGGGCAGGGCATGGCGCTCTCGTCGGACTACGTGATTGGTGTGGCGCCAGGCATCAGCGCCAAGGCGGCGGGCGCAGCGGTCAGCGCGGCCGTGGTGGCGGACCGGGCGCTGATCCTGTCGATCATCACCGGCACCATCGCGCTGACGCTGGCTTATCTGTCGATGCGCCGTCACATCGTGCCGGCCAACGGCGCGCTGCTGGACCGCTGGCAGGCCCGCGCCACGGGCGTGGACACGGCCATGGAAGCCACCGGCACCTTCGACAAGGCGGAGATTGCGCGCGGCACGTCGCACCCGGAGCCGCTCGTCACGGACGCCAATATCGAACAGAGCCTGGCGATGGTGGCCAAG
The DNA here is from genome assembly GCF_900115455.1 of Cupriavidus sp. OV096. Lineage (NCBI taxonomy): Bacteria > Pseudomonadati > Pseudomonadota > Betaproteobacteria > Burkholderiales > Burkholderiaceae > Cupriavidus > Cupriavidus sp. OV096. Next base: position 405,893 of record NZ_FOWM01000006.1, on the reverse strand, counting down.
CGCCGCATCAAGTGGTCGAAGTTCTTCGCGGTGCTCACGCCGGTGGCGTTTATCTGCGTGGTCTCGCTGATGGTGGCGCCCAAGCTGGCCGCCGGCATGCCGGATCTCAAGGGCGGCGCGGCAGCGGCACTGGTGGGCGGCGTGGCCGCGCTGTTGATGATGCTGGCCACGCTGGCCGCCGAAGGGCCGCGCAAGATGCTCGATGTCTGCCCGGAGCACATCACCGATGGCTTCGTGTTCGCGTTCAAGGCGATGGGCTCGGTGCTGCCGATTGCCGGCTTCTTCTTCGTGGGCGCCGGCGAGACCGCCGCGCAGATCCTGGGCGTGGACGCCGGCAAGGCGCCCAGCCTGCTGTTCGAGCTGATCCAGGCGTACCAGCACATGATTCCGGACAACCACGTGTTCGTGGCATTCGGCGTGCTGTTGGTGGGCATGATCACCGGCATCGATGGCTCCGGCTTCGCCGGCCTGCCGCTGACCGGCACGCTGGCCGGCGCGCTGGGTCCGGTAGTCGGCTTCGACTCGGCCACGCTGGCCGCAGTGGGTCAGATGGGCGCGGTCTGGACCGGCGGCGGCACGCTGATCGCCTGGTCCTCCCTGATCGCCGTGGCCGGGTTTGCGCGCGTGCCGGTGCTCGATGCAGTGCGGGCGTTGCTGCTGCCCGTGCTGGCCGGGCTGTTCGTCTCCACGATCTGCGCGATGCTGCTCTGGCACTGACGCCGGGCGCTTCCTTTTTTTCGATTTCAGCGAAGTCACCAACATGCCGAAAGTCGTCTTTCACAAGCACGGGCAGGTTTTCGTGGACGAGGTCAAGCCCGAGACCAACCTCGTCGTCCGCGCCGGCATCAAGCAGTTTCCGTATCCGAACCTGCGCTACGAATGCGGCATGGGCAAGTGCTCCAAGTGCGCGTGCCGGGTCCTGGCGGGCGCCGAGCACCTGCCGCCGCCGAACTGGAAGGAAAAGAAGCAGCTGGGCGAGCGGATCGACCAGGGCTTCCGGCTTGCCTGCCAGATCTGGCTGACGCATGACATCGAGCTGGAGCAGGAGGATCAGCAGCCTGAGACCCCGGCACAACCACAGGCCAACACCCAGGCCCAGACCTCATGTTCGTGATCCTGACCAGCAAGCCGGGCCAGTTCCGCACGGAGGCCGTGCCGGGCGTGGAGCCGGTGGAAACCTACGAGTACCTGTTCTATGGCCGCCCGAAGGCGATCTTCGTGATCGCCACGCTGCATGCGGCGGTGAAGGTGCCCGTGATCGACGAAACCGGCGGCCCGGATGCGCCGCCGGTGGTCAACCACGTGCCATCGAAATTCCTCGAGCGCTTCGACACGCTCGACGCTGCCCGGGCCGCGCTGCAGGCGCTGGCGCACTTCGGCAGCATGGACCTCTCTTTAAGGAAGCAATGATGCGGGCAGATATCGAGACGGCTGCCGCCGACACCACCGAGGACACTGGCGGCGGCAGCGCCGCGCCCGCCGCACCCGCTGCGGCGCCGGAGGTCCGCAAGGTGGAAATCGAATTCGTGACCAATGGCGGCAAGACGGTTACCGCGCCCGCCAACAGCAACCTGCTGCGCGTATCGCTGCGCGAGCAGGGCGGCATCCCGTTCAAGTGTGGCGGCGGGCTGTGCGGCACCTGCAAGTGCCACATCGATCGCGGGCTGGAGCATACGGACGCGGTCAAGCCCAAGGAGCGCAAGCATCTGAGCGATGACGACCTGCGCGCCGGCTTCCGCATGGCCTGCCAGACCTTCGTCAACGGCGATATCGCGGTGTCGTGGGAGCCGAAGGCGCGGGTGTAAGCCCGTCTTCGACCGAGGGCCGACCTAGGTCCGCAGGCCGACCAGCCCGGAAATCTTCTCGGAGGCCTCCAGCAGCGGTGGCAGGAATCGATCCGACATCTCCTGCGCGCTGGTGCGGTTGGCCTGCCCGCTGATATTGATGGCGGCGATGATCTGCCCGGTGCGGTTGCGGATGGGCGCGGCCAGCGAGACCAGCCCTTCCTCCAGTTCCTGATCGTTCTGCGCCCAGCCGCGCGTGCGGATGTCGGCAATCAGCGACTTCAACTGGTCGATGTCGGTCACGGTGCGGCGCGTGCGCGCTTCCAGCGCGGTGTCGCGCAGCACGCGGTCGAGCGTGTCGTCATCGAGCCCCGACAGCAGCACGCGCCCCATCGACGAGCAATAGGCCGGCAGCCGGCTGCCGATGGACAGGTTGATCGTCATGATCTTGCGTGCCGGCACGCGCAGCACGTAGACGATCTCGGTGCCATCGAGCACGGAGATCGAGCAGCTTTCATGCACCGACTGCGAGAGCGCCTCCATGATCGGCTCGGCCAGGTTCCAGAACGGCATCGAGGTCAGGTAGGCGAAGCCGAGGTCGAGGATCTTGGGCGTGAGCCGGAACTGGCGGCCATCGGCCTGCACATAGCCCAACCCCACCAGCGTGAGCAGGATACGGCGCGCGCCGGCGCGGGTCAGGCCGCTGGCCTGGGCGATTTCGGTCAGCGTCTGGGTTGGGTGGCGGGCGTCGAATGCGCGGATGACGGACAGCCCGCGTGCGAAGGACTGCACATAGCTGTCGCTCGGCTTCTCGGCGGGCGGGGTGCCCGGCGTGCGGGATGATGCGGGATCGGCAGGGCTCGCCATTGCGGAATGGGCTCGAAATTGGCTCGGAAAGGCCGAAAGGGTAGTGGAAATGCGCCCAAATCGCTAGTCCGGGGCCATCGGCAATACCCCGCCGCGACAGACCGCCACGCTGACGGACGCCCCGCTCTCCCTCATAATGTGCGATCGCAAAATGTCGCAGGTCATCGGGTCAGTGAACGAAACAATTCAGTGGAATGATTGGGAGGCGTTCTGCTGCGTCGTCGAGCAGGGCACCTTCACGGCGGCAGCGGCGGCGCTGGACTGCCCCAAATCCAGGGTGTCGGCCGCCGTGGCGCGGCTGGAAACGGCCATCGGCGCCAAGCTGCTCGAGCGCACCACGCGCCGCATGCGCCTCACCGATGCCGGGGGCGCGGTCTATCGCGACGTGGCCCCGCTGTTCGCGCGGCTGCGCGAGATCCGCCAGGAAACCCTGGCGCGCGAGGAGCGCGTGCAGGGCATGCTGCGCATCGCCACGCCATACGAGTTCGGCGCCCAGCAACTGGGCGGGGTGATCTGTCGGACACTTGCGGCGCACCCCGCGCTCGATATCACGGTGGAGATTTCCCAGGGCTTGGTCGATCCGATCCGCGAGGGCTTCGACATCGCCTTCGTCACGGTGGAGACCGAACTGCCCGACTCCGGCACCATCGCCCGGCGCATCTGGCACGTGGAACGCGGCCTGGTGGCCGCGCCCTCGCTGGCGGCGAGCCTGCCGGCGCAGATGCATCCCGAGGATCTCTCGAACATGCCGACGCTGGCCACGCCCGGCGTCTCGGTCTGGGAGTTCGCGCGCGATGGCGAGCGCATTTCGGTGCCGATCCGCCCGCGCATGCAGACCTATAACGCCGAACTGCGCATGCAGGCCGCGCTGGCCGGGCTGGGCATCGCCCGGGTGCCGATGACGGCCGCCGAGACCGAGATCGCGCAGGGCCGGCTGGTGCGGGTGATGCCCGACTATCCGCTGCCGCCGCTGCGCGTCTTCGCGCTGCTGCCCGACCGGCGCCTGCAACCGCGCAAGGTGCGCGCGTTCATGGAAGCCATCGAATCGATGATGGGCGCGGATCTGGGCGATCTGGCCGAGCCGGCGGCGCGGATGGCGCCCGCTGGACGGGTGGAAGCCTTCGAGCGGATGGAGCAGGGGGAAGTCTAGCGGGGCGTGGGGAGCGCCCCGGGGGTGCTGCCGGGCGGCATTGCGCCGCCCTTGGTACCGCTACGCGGCTCAGGCGCCTTCGCTGAACTGGTCGCGCTGCTCGGTCACGGTGCGGGCACCTTCCGAGTACACGTCGCGCTTCTCGGTCACGCCGCGCGCGCCTTCCGAGTACACATCACGCTTTTCGGTCACGCCACGGGCGCCGTCGGTGTACGGGTCAGCCTTGCCGACGCGGCCGATGCTGCCGTCGAGGCGGGCCAGGTCCGTGATCGATTGCGAAGCCTGGGCAGAGGCGGCGCCGGCGGCCAGGCCGAGGGCGAGGAGGGTGAGGGCGAGGGTCTTCTTCATGGTCGTGCTGTTCCTACTTATTGGCAGAGATCGCGGTGGGTCCGCGGTGGCTGTAATGTAGGCTTCGGCACGCACAGGAAAAAGGGTAAATCCTCGAAAGACTGTCCAGTCAGCTGGACAATAAGGGTTAACCCTAGGGGGTCGATCTGTGCTAGCCTTGCGGCTCAGATCACGCCACGGCTCACGCTGGCGATGACCATCAGCAGGATCTGCGCGATCACGAACAGGATCAGCGGCGAGATGTCGAAGCCGCCCAGGCGCGGTATCACGCGCTGGAGCGGGCGCAGCATCGGCGCGGTCAGGTGCCACAGCGCCGGCGCCATCGGCGATTGCGGGTTGACCCACGACAGGATCGCCATCAGCAACGTCACCCACATCACCATGCTGATGCCCCACTTGAGCACGTTGAGCAGGCTGAGGGCGAGGATCACCGGCAGGAAGGCCAGCGGATCCGCATCCAGCACCAGCGCACGGCAGACCAGGAACAGCACGGCGGTCAGGTAGGCCGCGATCAATGTGGCCCAGTCGATGCCGCCGAAGCCCGGAATGATGCGGCGCAGCGGCCGGACGATCCAGTCCGTGACCTGGAACACGCCCTGCGACACCGGATTGCGCGACGGCAGCCGGGTCAGTTGCATCCAGAGGCGCAGCAGCAGTGCCATGCCGAACAGCGTGAAGACGGTATCAAGCAGGAACAGGACAATTTCCGTGAACATCGGGCGGATTTCCGGGTTGGCGGTGTTAGGGTGTCGGTCTCCGCACAGATTCTGCCATACCCCGTCCGGCGCGCATGCGGAAATGCGCGCCAGCGCACCGGAGGATGCCTGCGGGCACAAGGGGTGCTTTTATAATGAGCGCCGGATTTCCCCCTCTGCAAAACTGATTCTTCAATGCCACGCAAGCCCGCCGCGCCCCAAGCCGCCCTGACCAAGCAGGATTTCGAGGCGCTGTCCGATTTCCGATACCAGTTGCGGCGTTTCCTGCGGTTTTCCGAAGACGCCGCGCGCGCCGAAGGCGTGACGGTGCAGCAATACCTGCTGATGCTCCACATCCGCGGCTCGGCGGAGCGGAACTGGGCCTCGGTGGGCGAGCTGGCCGAGCGCCTGCAGGCCAAGCAGCATGGCGTGGTGGCGCTGGTGAACCGCTGCGAGGCGGCCGGGCTGGTCAGCCGCAAGGTGAATCCCGACGACCGCCGCGTGGTGCAGATCCACCTGCTGGCCAAGGGCGAGCGCTGCCTGAACCGGCTGGCGATGCTGCACCGGGCCGAACTCGAGTCCCTGCGCAATACCTTCCGCGTGGCCCGCATCACGGCGTTCAACGACGACGGCGCTGATCGGCTCTGATTCGTCCACGGGCGGCGTTACAGCCCGTTACCCATCACAATCTCCCGTGACACCTGCCGCCGAGCCCCGGCTCTAGACTCGCGCGCATCATCCACACGCGCATTGGCCGCAGGAGTCTCCACCATGTCTTTCCCGTTTCGTTCCACGGCGTTGGCCGTCATCGCCGCCGGCGCGCTGGCCGGCTGTGTCACCGCGCCGTATGGCAATGGTTATGCCGACGGGTACGGTACCGGCTATGGAGGCGGCTACGGCAGCAACTACGGCGGTGGCTACCCGCAGCAGGCGGGGTATGGCACCAGCGGCACCAGCGGCACCAGCGGCACGCAGATCAGCGGCGGGTATCCGGCGCAGTCGTATCCCCAGTCGGGCTATCCCCAGCAGCCAGCGTACCAGCAGCCGGGCTACCCGCAGCCAGCGTACCCGCAGTCGGGCTATCCGCAGTCCGGCTATCCCCAGGCGTCCTACCCCCAGCAGCCCGGTTACGACCAGTACGGCTATCCGGCGACACAGCCGGGCGATGGTGCCGACCCGTACGCGGTGCGCTACGGCTGGGTGGAATCGATCGAGATGGTGCGGGGCCAGCCTGCGGACACCAGCGGCGTCGGCGCAGTGATCGGCGGCGTGGCGGGCGGGCTGCTCGGCCATCAGGTGGGCGGCGGGCGCGGCAATACCATCGCCACGATTGGCGGCGCGGTCGCCGGCGCCGTGGCCGGCAACGCGGTGGAGAAGCAGACCAACACTGGGCCGGCGGCCTACCGGGTGCGCGTGCGCACCAACGACAGCGGCTACCTGACCCTCACGCAGGCCAGCCCGTACAACCTGCGTTCGGGCGACCGCGTGAAGATACAGAACGGCGTGGCCGTGCCTTACTGAGCGGGGCTCAGGACAGCGCGTTGGCCAGGAAGGTCAGCGCGCGACCATGGGCCAGCGCCGCCGAGCGCTGATGGAACGAGGCGCGTGCCCAGCAGTTGAAGCCGTGATCGGCCTGATCGTAGACGAAGACCTCGGTGCCGCGCTTGCCGGCCACGGCCTGGCGCACCTGTTCGACATGCTCGGGCAGGATGTGCTTGTCCAGCGCGCCATAGTGGAACTGCACCGGCACGTTCAGCGCGGCGGCCTCGTGCAGCTGGTTCTGGATGCCGCCGCCGTAGTACGGCACGGCTGCATCGACCAGACCCCGCGCCGCCGCCAGGTACGACAGCAGCCCGCCGAAGCAGTAGCCCACTGCCGCCACCTTGCCGCCCGTGCCAATCTCGGCACGCAGCGCGGTGGCCGTGGCGCCGATGTCCGACACCGCGGCTTCCAGGTCCACGCTGGTGCGCAGCGCCATCGCCTGTTCCCAGTCCGGGCCGCTGTAGCCCAGCTCCACGCGCGGCGCCTTGCGCCAGAACACGTCCGGGGCCAGCACCACGTAGCCGTCCGCCGCGTACTGGTCCGCCACCGAGCGGATGTGCTCGTTCACACCGAAGATCTCCTGAATCAGCACGATGCCGGGATTGCCGGGCTGCTTGCCGCCCGGCGGCAGGCTCAGGTAGGCGTCAAAGCTGCCATCGGCGGTGTCGATGCGAATCCAGCGGCTGTCGGGCTTGGTCGTCATGATGCGAACTCTCCAGGGTTTGAGGCACTCCACAATAGAACCCGGAAGTGTGCCATTCCTGTTGCATTCATGCAGGCCGTGGCCGAAAACCGTGGGCAACTACGTGGGCAAAAACGCGGGCAAAAAAATATGCCGGCCCCGCGGGGACGGGGCCGGCATGGGGCCGCGCAGGGGATGGCGGCTCAGGGCTGCATATCTATATAGATAGAGGCCGGTTGGGGCGGTTCCCTACCAACGCAACTGCACGTTCTTCTCGCCAGGGCTCAGGGTGGTCCGCTTGGACGTCCCCTCGAACGTGGCCACTACCTGGTACGACGCGCGCGGGCCCTTGATCAGGCAGCGCGGGCCGGTGGACGTGAACTCCGCCACCTGCTTGCCGTTCCGCATCAGCTTCACGTTGACGTCCGAGAGGTACTCGCCCCGGCCGCCTTGTGTGAAGAGCAGGCCCATGTCGTACTCGCGGGCCGCGCTGTTCATTTCCGCCTGTTCGTCCGCCGCCACGCCACCGCATACATAGGTGAACGGGCCGGCGCTGGACGTGCTCATGTCGGCGCGGGCGCCCATCGACAAGCCCAGCGACGCCACGGCCACGCCGATGACGCAAAGCGCGCGCGCCCCTCGGCGCACGGGTTTATCGGTGTTCTGATTGGTAAGCATATTTCCTCCTGCCAGGTTGGCCGGCGGCGCGCGAGGGGGCGATCGGACGATGCGAGAGGGCAGGCTCGAAACATCGCCGGAGAGGGTCTGGCGGGGGATCATGGCTGGCATGACCCCGGGCAATCGCCGTTCGCGGCATCCGGGGATACACACCTGAAGTAGACACCGGCGCGGGCGGCCGGTCTGTCAGCGTTTGGCTGATCCTGCTGCGGGAGGATGCCGAGCGGCCGGGGGAGGCCCCTGGCGTGTGATCAGTACGCGGAGGACTGCTCGAAGCGGGTGCGCCAGTTCTCGGTATAGGCGCGCACCACGGCGGCGTCGCCCCGGATCAGCATGCCGTTCTCGGCGTTACGCTGCTCGGCGGACTTGGTGAAGTTGAACGAGCCGGTGAAGACCGCCTGGTCGTCGAACACCATGACCTTGTTGTGGGCGATGGCCGGCTTGGTATCGATCACCACGGGAATCCCCGCATTCTTGAGGAAGGTGGCGCTGGTGTAGCGCTCGGAGACCTGGCTCTTGTCCACGATCACGCGCACGTCCACGCCGCGCTGGTGCGCATCGGCCACGGCCTTGGCGATCTGCGCGTTGGTGAACGAGTACGCCTGGATCAGCAGCTTGCGGCGGGTGTTGTGGATGGCATCGATCAGCATGTCCTGGCAGCTCGGGCCGTCCGGCACGAAGCAGAGCGTATAGGTGCTGCCGGCCGCGAACGCGCTCGGGCGCGCGGCGGGCGTGAGCGCATCGGCCAGACGCTCGAGCGTGGAGGTGGTGCGGGCCTGGGCCACGGCGGCGAGGCCGGTGGCGGCAACCATCAGGCTCGCCAGGGCGAGCCGCTTGCAACGGTGAAGGGAAGTAAACATCAGGTTACAGAGTGGTGGCAGAAGTTCAGCGGCCCGCAGCGTAACAGTGGAAGCGGCCCTTCCGCAACCCGCGCGGGGGGCCCTGCGGCGTCCGTGGCCCTTGGGCTTGCCGGACATGCTGCCTATGATGGAAGGCACAACGCCAGATGCGACAGGAGACCACCATGACGAACCACACCTACAAGCTGGTCGAAATCGTCGGCTCATCCGCCGACGGCTGCGACGGTGCCATCCGCAACGCCATTGCCAAAGCCGGTGAAACCATCAAGAACATCGACTGGTTCGAAGTGATCGAAACGCGCGGCCATGTGCAGGACGGCAAGATCGCGCACTTCCAGGTCATGATCAAGGTGGGGTTCCGGGTGAACTGAGGCGCACCGCCTGGGCGCCCCGTGCGCCCGGGGCGCCTTGCACCGCATCCGCCAGCGCGCGTAGTGCGGGTTGCGGTGCCGCCACCAGCCAGGCCAGCATCTTGTCGACGAACGGCGCGTTGGCCGTCAGGGCCGCGCGCCGGACCCATGCGCGCGCGGGTATCTCGTGCCCGGCCAGCGCCAGCATGCGCGCGTGGTTGAAGCAGCCGCGGAAGTCCCCGCCCGCCGCGGCGCGACGGTAGTGGTCCGCCGCGCAGGCGAGGTTGCGCGCCACGTGCCAGCCATCTTCATAGAAGCCCCCGACGACGTTGAGCGACTTGGCATGGCCGCGTGCCGCCGCGCGCTCGAACCACGTGAAGGCGGCGGCGCGGCTGGCGGCCATGCCGCGCCCGAGCGCCAGCGACGTGGCGAAGTTGTACATCCCCCAATCGGAACCGCGCAGGGCGGCGGTGTGGAACCAGTGCGTGGCGGCGCGCGCATCGGGTGCCGTGCCCCAGCCGTTCTCGTAGCAGCGGCCGACGAGGTTGGCGGCGCCGGCGTGCCCGCACAGCGCCGCCCGCTTGAACCAGTAGTGCGCGCGGGCGGCATCGGGCGGCAGGCCCCGCCCGGCGAGGAACCACTGGCCGAGCGTCATCTGCGCATCGAGCTGGCCGCTGACGGCTGCCGCGCCGAGCCAGCGTAGCGCCGGTCCGGGCGGGCCAGCCAGCACGTCGCGCAGGGCATCGGGCGCAAGCTGGCCCAACTCCAGCGCGGAGGCCACGCGGAATGGCAGCGTATCCATCCTCCGTCTCCGGCTGTCAGTAGCGCAGCGTGAGGGTCAGCGTGGCGGCGCGGCCCGGCGCCATCGTGGCGTAGTGGTTGCGGTGCGCCTGCGCGTAGTAGGACTTGTCGGTCAGGTTCTGCAGATTGAGCTGCACGCTGGCGAACTTGCTCAGCCGGTACGCGGCCATCGCGTCGAAGCGCCAGTAGGCCGGCACCCACTTCGTATTGGCCTCGTTGCCCCAGACCTTGGACACGTAGTTGGCGCCGCCCCCGAGGATCAGGCCCGGCAGCACCTCGTAGGTGGACCAGAAGCTGAAGCTGTCAGCCGGGGTGTTCGGGAACGCGTTGCCGTCGGTGGCGCCGTTCGCCGTGCCCTTGCCGCCGTTCCGGCGCAGCGTGGCCTTCTGGTGGGTGTAGCCGCCGTACACGGCCCATCTGGCCGTGACGTTGCCGGCGAAGCCAAGTTCCACGCCATCCACGCGCCGCTCGCCGGCCATGCGCGCCGTGCCGTCCTGCTCGAGGATCCGCGTATTGTCCGTGTCGATGCGGAACACGGCGGCGGTCAGGGCCAGCTTCTCGCCCAGCACATCCCACTTGGTGCCCAACTCGAAAGCGCGGCTTTTCTCGGGCGCGAGCTGGTCGCCGCGATTGCCGGCGGCGTCGGTCGCCAGCGAATTGGATTCCGCCCCCTGGCCGAGGAACGAGCCCGCCGGCGTGGACGACGTGCCGAAGCTCGCATACACGCTGCCCCACGTCACCGGCTTGTAGACCGCGCCGAGCTGGTAGTTGACCAGCGTGTCCTGCCGCGAGAACTGGTTGCGCACGCCGCTGGCGTTGGGCGCCTGCGTCAGCGTGGTGTCATAGCGATCGAGCCGCAGGCCGGCATTGACCAGCCATTGCGGCGTGATCTCGGCTGAGTCGAACAGGTAGGCAGACAGCGTCCGGGTGCGCACATCGGTCGGCCGGTGGTTGCGCTGGATCGCGCCTGCCCACGGATCGGCCGGATTGGGATCGAACACGGTCGTGCAGTTGTAGCCGCTGGCCGCGCCGGCGCCATTGGCGCAGCGGCGGTCGCCGGTATCGACCTTGTAGGTATCCCAGTTGGCCTTCTCCTCGGAGAATTCGACGCCCGCCACGTACTTGTGGCCGATGGCGCCGGTACGGAAGGTGCCGGACAGGTCGGTCTGGTTGGCCACCGTGTCGACGGTGCCCACGCGGGTGTTGGCGCGCCGCCAGAGCAGGTTGTAGTAGGTGTTGCCGAGGTTGGAGTCCGGCTGGGTCCAGATGAAGTCCTGCTGGGTGCGCGCGAGCCGCGTCTGGTTTCGGAGCTTGAGCGCGGGGCTGAAATCGTGCTCGATACGCAGCGTGCCGGTGTCGTTCTGCTCCTTCTGGAAGTCACGGTTCAGCAGGCCGTAGTAGGTCTCGCGCGGCACGTCGAGCGGCCGGCCATCGCCGGTCGGGCGCACCCGGGGCCGCCCGTCCTTGCGGGCGGTGTGGGGCGCGTTGTTGTAGGGAATGCCGATGTCGGGCTGGTCGTCGGTCTGCAAGTGATACCAGGAGGCGGTGACGCGCGTGGCGGTGCCCAGCCCGATGGCGACGGACGGCGCCACGCCCCACCGGCTCACGCGCGCGGCGTCGCGCCCGGGGATGTCGCTGCTGTGGGACATCGCATTGAGCCGCACGGCGGCATGCTCGCCGATGCGCCAGTTGCCATCCACCGTCGCGCGCACGTACTCGGCATTGCCCACGCCGAGGGTGCCTTCGGCGAAGCGCTCCAGCCGGGGTGCCTTGCTCTGGATGTTGATCGTGCCGCCAGCGCCGCCCCGTCCGTCATAGGCGCCGGCCGGCCCCTTGTTGACCTGCACCGACTCCACGTTGAACATCTCGCGCGACTGCGCGCCGATGTCCCGGAAGCCATCGAGGAAGGTGCTGGCCTGCGCGTCATAGCCACGGATGAACGGCCGGTCGCCGATGGGATTGCCGCCTTCGCCCGCGCCGAACGTGATGCCCGGCACGGTGCGCAGCACCTCGGTCAGGCTGGTGGCGGCCGTCGTGCGGATGACCTCCTGCGGAATCACGCTGACCGAGCGCGCGGTGTCGCGCAGCGCTTCGGGGTCCTTGGGCGATCCGGTGGACGCGGCGCGGAAGCCGTCGTGGCGGTCTTCGTTGACGGTGACCGGTGGCAGCTCCACCTGCGCCAGCGCCGCCACGGGTGCGGCGGCGAGGGCCACGCCCACGGCCTGCGTCAGCCGGGGCAACGACGCCCCGGCACGGCCTTCTGATGCTTCGTCGGATTGGGACAATGTGGCCGATCCGGCCACGACGCGTGAGACCTGCATGACAACCCCCTGGTACGTGCTGATGTGTACAAATGCGAGCCATTCTCATTTGCGGGTGACGCGGGGGTCAAGGATCGAACTGCACCAAACCGCCTCAGCGGCTGGTGCGGTGACTCAATCGAACTGGTACGACCACAGCAGGTTGAAGCGCGGCGAGCGATGGCTCGCATTGGTGGGTTTGTCGCCCACCGGCTGGGCCACCGAGACGTCCATCGTGTAGTAGCGCCGGTCCGAAAAACGTAGGCCGATGGCCAGCGACTGCAGCGTCCGGTGCGAGAGCGACACGCTGTTCGAAACCACGCGCGCCATGTCCGCCACCAGGAACGGCTGGAGCGTCTTCAGGTAGGTGAAATCCACCGTGAACAGCCGGTTGAGTTCCGCCGAGGCGCCCCAGCCCTTGTCCCCGGCCACCTCGCCCGCCGGATAGCCGAGGCCGAAGAAGCGCCCGCCGAAGCTGATCTGCTCGCTCGACGCCAGCCGCTGGTCGCTGAACTGCCCGGCCGCCGAGAGCGCGATGCCGAAGCCGAACGGCAGGTCGTTGGCCTGCGAGACCAGCAGCCGGGTGCGCAGGAAGTTCAGATCATTCTGATTGTTTTCCCGATTCGCGCCGAGCGCGTCGAAGCCCTTGTAGAGGCCGAGCGTGGCGCTGCGCGTGACACCCTCCGCGCGTTGGACGTAGCCCATCTCCAGGCTCGCCACGCGCACGCTGGTGGACAGCTCCACCTGGCGGCCCGCGCCCGGCTGCACGGCCTGGGTGTAGCGCTCGAACTGGCTGTTCGCGTACATCCCGCCGGTCAGCGTCAGCGCGTGGCGGTTATTGAGGATGAGCGGATAGCTCAGCGTGCCGCCGAGCCGCTTCGAGTCGTTCACGTAGCGCGATTCGAAGCCGATTGGCGCCAGCGCGGCGTTCTCGGGCACGCCACGGTAGTGGGAGGCGGTGAGCTTGGCGAGCATGCCCTCGGTGCCGATCGGCTGCGCGTAGCTGGCCGCGTAGTACTCCTCGTTATCGCGCCCTTTCGGGAACAGCGTGGAGACCGAGAGCTGCTCGCCCAGCGGCGTCAGGCTGTTGGTGGTGGCCGTGGCGATGGCCCGCACGCCGGGGGACATCCACTCCACGCCGGTGCCGAACGTGAACGGCTTGCGCTTGACCTCAAGCACCATCTCGCAGGCGCCGTCCGTGGTGGTGGGCGGCTGCACGGTGGCCGCCACCTGCATGCCGGGCTGCTGCGCCAGCACGTTGACGTAGTGCTCGAAGCGCTCCTGGCGCAGCGGCCGGTCCTGCTTGAGCTGCTCGGCGATCTTGCGCAGCCGCGCTTCGGCGGGACCGGGCTTGCCTCGCACCGTGACGTTGGCGACGTAGCCCTCCACCACGGTGACCAGCACATCGCCATGCTCGAAGGACTGCGCCGGCACGAAGGCGAACGAGAGCGGGTAGCCGGCTTCCTTGTATAGCTGCGTGACGGACTCGGCGGCCTGGAGCAGTTCGGCGACGGTGATCTCGCGGTTGGCCAGCGGCGCAAACTTGGCGGCGATCTGGTCGAAGGGCAGCGTCCTGGCGCCCTCGATGCGGAAGTGGCGCGGCGTCAGGCGCGAGGCCAGCAGGTTCTGCAGGGCGGCGTCGGGCCGCTCCACCTGCACCGTGACGTTGCTGTCGGCCGGCTTGCTCGGCGCTATGCGCGGCAGGGTCTGGGTCGGGTCGCCTTGTACCGGGCCCCGTTCGGCAAAAGTGAGACTGCTGTGGCAGGCGCCGGCGCTGAGCAGCAGCGCGGCAACACGGACGCGTGGTCGCATGGCAATACCCCAAGGCAAGAAAGCACAGCTTCGCGGCTATGCGTGGCGTGCCACGGCGGGCGGGGATGCCGCTATCCCCGCCGCCTTGCGGTGGCCGCTACGCTTGTGTGTGCAGTGCGATGTCGATGGGAGGCCGTCAGCGCCGCGCGCCGGCGCCCGCGCCGAGGGCGCCAGTCAGGCCGCCGACCAGCCCGCCGACGAGGCCGGTGACTGGGGCGGTGATCGGGGCAAGCGGGTTTGCCGGCTTGCTTCCGCCCGTGCCGCCGCTGGGCGTCGGCGTGGTCGGCGCAGGGGTGGTCGTCGCCGGCGCGTTGCCGCCGGTCAGCCCGGCAACCAGGCCCGTCACCGGCGCAAGCGGGCCGGACGTCCCGGAGCCGCCGCCAGCGTTACCGCCCGTCAGGCCAGACGTGATGCCGCTGACCAGTCCCGTCACCGGCGCCAGCGGGCCAGCGCCGCCGCTGGCCGGGCCGTTCACTGCGCCACCGAGGGACGCCACCGTGTTGCCCGTGCCTGTGACGATGCCGCCCACGCCGGACACCACGGGCTTCTGCGTCGATTGCAGCGAGGTGCCGGCCGTCGCCAGCGCGCCGCCCACCGTGGTCAGCAGATTGCTGACCGGCTGGCCGAGGCCGGTGGCCGCGCCGAGCGTCTGGGTGCTGCTGGTCAGCGTGGACGTGAGCGGCACGATGGCCTTGCTCACGCCGCTGGTCAGCTGCTCGACCGGGCCGGTGGAAAGCGCGGTGCCGAGCTTGCCGCCGGTATCGGTCACGGCGCCGCCGACTTGCGAGACCACGCCGCCGAGCGGGTTGGTGAGCGCCCCGAGCGGCGCCAGCGGGCCGCTGCCGAGGCCGCTGACCGCGCCGCCGGCGTTCGTCACCGCGTTGCCGACCTGGGCGACCACGCCACCGGTGCTGGCCACCGTGGTGCCCAGCGGGTTGGTGGCGTTCGGCATATTGCCGAGCCCGGCCTGCACGCCGTTGCCCAGCGTGTTCACGGCGCTGCCGAGCGAGGTCACCACGCCGGCCAGGCCGTTCTGCGTGGCCGGCGACACCACTGGCAGGTTCGCATCCTTGATGGCCGTGCCGACGTCGGTCACGGTATCGCCCACGCCCTTCACCACGCCGCCGGCGTTGCTGACGATGGTGCTGGTGGGCGTGAGCGCCACCGTGCCGCCGCCGCCGCCGCCGTTGTCTCCACCTCCACCGCCGCCACCGCCGCCACCACCACCGCCGTTGTTGGCCGTATCCGTGCCGGTGCCGCCCGTACCACCCGTGCCGCCGAGGCCGGCGTTGTTGCTGCCCGAGCCATTCGAGCCACCTGAGCCGCTGGTGCCCATCGACGTGGAGCCGCTGCCGCTGGCGCAGCCGCCCAGCACGATGAGCGACCCGAGCAATGCCGACAGGGCGATGTGCTTCGCGAACGTTTGATTGCGCATGACCTTTTCCCTTTTGGTTTTTTCCCGACCTGCCACGAATGCGTGGCGGTACATGCCATGGCGCAAACGGTGTGCCATGGCCGGGAATGGCCGGCAACGGCCTGCGGGCATGCCATGCGAAGGGAGGGAAGGGGGCGCGGAGAGGCGCGTCAGGCAAGCGTTTGCGGGCGGCGGGCTCAAACGCCCGCATGAAGCGGGCGGGGCTGGCGCGCGGCGGCGGCGTGTGGCGTGGGCGGGAACACGTTACGTAGCACGTAACACGCCACACGGCGTTCCGGCAGCGTTCGGCAACGCACGCCGGGGCGCGACGCGATGGCCGGAGCGCCGCGCCGGGCAACGGTCTCCGGGCGGTGGCGAGGGCGTGCGGAGCGCCCGTATTGAACGTGCGCTTGATGCTGGCACACCGCTTGCGCGCATCGGCAAGCCCGAGGGATTCGAGCACACCACACCAGCACACCATAGGAGACAGATCATGAGGTCAACGATGCAACGCGAACGTTCGGTGTCGGTCATCACCATCGCCTGTGGCGCCGTGCTGGCGCTGCTGGCCGGCTGCTCGTCGGGAGGTTCCGGCAGCGGCGCCTCGCCGAACGGGAACAACAACGTCACGCCGCCGCCGGCCACGCCGACCCCGGCTGCCTCGGTGGACACCACGCCCACCGCCAAGGTGACCGAAGGCGCCGGCAATACCGTGGTGGCCACCGGCAATGCCGTGAGCCAGATCGGCCAGCAGGTCAAGGACGCGAATCTGCCGGTGGTGCCGGATGCCGCGCAGAACGCTACCGGCGACGTGGTGATGAAGGCCGGCGACACCGTGGCCACGCTCGGCGTGGGCGTGCGGGAGGGGCTGGGCAAGATCGGCAGCGTGGACAACCCGCTCGGCGTCACTGTCGGCAACACCGGCAACGTGGTCACGCAGGCCGGCAAGACTGTAGTCAGCGCGGGCGATCTGGTCCAGTCGCTCGGCACGGAACAACTCTCGCCGCTGGCGCCCGTGACCCAGCCGGTGGGAGGCGTGGTGCAGACCGTGGGCGGCACCGTCATGCAGGTGGGCGGCAAGCTTGGCGACACCTTGTCCACCGGCCCCGTGGCGCAGCTCACCGGCAGCGCGAGCAAGGCCATCATGCCGCTGACGACCAAGCTGACCGATACCACGCAGACCGTGGGCGGGGCCACCGGCCTGGGCGTCCCGGTCGACAACCTGCTGACCAAGCTGGGTAACACCGTGGCGACTGGCGGCAGCATGCTGACCAACGCCGACAAGCCGATCGTCTCGCCGCTGGGCGGCGTGGTGACGGAGACCGGCAAGACCGTGGCCGCCGCCGGCGTGCTGCTGAACAACCGGAACGGCACGGGGGGCGGCACGGGCGGCAATCCGCTTGGCGGGCTGCTCAACAGCCTGCCGGTCGCCAATGCCAGCGGCAGCGGCGGCACCAATCCGCTGGCCCCGGTGACCGGCCTCGTCGGCACGGTAACCGGCGCGCTGACCAATGCGACCAACGGCACCGCCACCAGCGGCAATGCCGGCTCCCCGCTCAATGGCGTCACCGGCCTGCTGGGCGGCCTGACGCAACACTGACCCCCCCGAGCCTGAAGGTGGCTCGGGACTTTCCCTAGCCATCGCCCGGCTACTTTATGGTGCGCTGTCGTCCTTACCCCGCGCGGCGCATCCTTTTATTTCGTGCCGTGCAGCATCCCGCATCAGAACGTGCAGGACGCCGCACGGCACATTCGCTTTTATTGCCAGCGCGCGAACAATTCGGATCACGCTTTGCGCGGGGTTGCGTTGTTTCAAACGTCTGTCCCACTTTAAGCTAGGCCCCATTGGCATTCCCTTAGTTCCTATGGGGGGTATGGCTGGAGACATAGCATGTCTTATAAATGTTCTACCAGCGCCAAAAACAACAAAATCGCCGCTCAATGAAGCGGCGAACACAACCGGCATCCGGGCAGTGGCGCTGGCGGTCACGCGCAACACCCATCGGGATCGGAACTTCTTTTTTGTCGCTTCGGGAGTGCATCATGAAGAAGAACGTGCTGGCACGTTTCAGCCGCTACCAACGCGGCGCCACCGCCATTGAATATGGCCTCATCGTGGGCCTCATTGCCCTCGGCATCGTCACGGGGGCCACGGCCCTCGGCGACGGCCTCAGCCAGGGCTTCACCCAACTTTCCACCAAGGTCACCACGCTGTTCGGCGTGAAGAGCGGCAGCTAGCAGCCGCCGGCAATCCTCGACCCCTGTTGGCCACGCCGATCGCATCGGCGTGGATCGTCATGGCAATGCACCGGCCGCGGGCAGCACACGGACGGCCGGGCAAGCAACAGTGAGAGTGGTACCAAGTCGCGAAATGGCTGTCGGCGAACCTCCCCCGGCAACGGGGGAGGCCGCGCCTCCGGTTTGGCGCTAACAGAAGAGACCGGGTGAAGCATGTCATTACGGGCGAAGGCGACCCGACGCGGCCACATGGGGGTGGCGGCGCTCGAGTTCGCGATTGTGTTCCCGCTCCTGCTGACGCTGGTGCTGGGCATCGTGTACTACGGCATGGTGCTCGCGCTGCAGCAGGTGCTCACGCTCGCCGCCGAGGAAGGCGCGCGGGCCGCGCTGCGTTATCCGTTGACGTCGAACGGGGGCACGCTCGCCACCACCATCGACCTGCGGGTGTCCGCCGCGGCGCAGGCCGCGCGCGCCACGCTGCCCGATTCCCTCGCCACGCTGGTGCCCGCCGCCGATGTCGCGCAGGCCGTCGCCTGCTCCGCCCCGGCCGGTACCACCTGCGTGCGCGTCACGCTGAACCTGCCCACTACGTCGCTCCTGCCCAGCGTGCCGTTGGTGCCGGTGCCCGCCACGCTGACCGGTTCGGCCGTGGTGCAGATCTCCCCAGACATCTGAGAACGATCGCCGAGAAGAATTCCGAGAACCCAGCCATGTCGATGACACCCGGAGCACCCACATGAACAGCAGGCAGATACGGATGGCGGCCGTCGCGCTGCTGGTGCTGGCGGCGCTGCTGGCGCTGCTGGCCTGGCAGGTGGCGCGTCAGGCCGCGGTGCCGCAGCCGGTGCAGGGCGCCGCGCCCATGCATGCCGTGGTGGTCACCACGCGCGCGGTGGAGGCCGGCAAGCCGCTGCCCGCCGACGCGCTCAAGGTCATGCAACTGCCGATCGACCCGACCGGCGCCTACCAGGACGTAGCGCGCGTGACCGGCCAGGTGCCCGTGGTGGCGCTCGGCGCCAATGTGCCCGTGCTCGAAGGCCAGTTGCTGGCCGGGCTGGCGCGTCAGGTGCCCGAGGGCCAGCGCGCCATGGCGGTGGCGGTGGACGAGGTGATCGGCGTCGGCCATCAGGTGCAGCCGGGCGACTATGTCGATGTCTTCGTCGTCCTGCGCCGCGACAGCCAGGAAATTGCCGACAGCCAGGCGCGCATGCTGCTCTCCCGGCTGCGCGTGCTGGCCTACGGCGCCAGCGCGGTCAACGAGGCGAAGCGAGCCGAGGGCGGCGAGCAGATGATGGCCCGCCGCGAGGGCGCCAAGACGGCGGTGCTATCGGTGCCGCTGGAACAGGTCAGCAAGCTGGTCATGGCGCAGCAGGCCGGACGCCTGACGCTGGCGCTGCGCAACCCCAGGGACGAGACCATGCCAGGCGATGGCCTGCTCGCCGAGCCGCTGGCAAGACTGGTCGGCACGGGGCCGGTGCGGCCTGCGGCGCAGGCCGTGGCACCCATTGCCCCCTCCATGCCAGCCCCCGCCGTGGCGCGGCCGGCATCGAACGACACCCGAAGCGGCGTGGAGATGATCCGCGCCGGCCGCCGAGACATCGAATAACGGACCCCACGGCATGCCCACCCCCACGCGTTACCGCGCCCTCGCACGCCCCGAGGCCTATCTATATAGACGGATGATTCTGGCGATGGCGCTCGCGCTGGCCGCCGGCGCGGCGCTGCTGCCCGCCCGCGCCCCGGCGCAGGAGTCGCCGCCAGCCCCCCGCACGCTGCGGCTGCTGGCCGGCGCGCAGCAGGAAATCCGCCCCGGCCAGCCGCTGGAGCGCGTGGCGGTGGGCAACCCCGCCGTGGCGGACGCGCTGCTGCTCAAGCATCGCGACGGCCCGCCCAGCGTGCTCGTGGTGGCGAAGAAGCCCGGCGCCACCGACCTCAAGCTCTGGACCCGCAACGCCGCCCCGGTCAGCTACACGGTGCGGGTGGACGCCGTGGCGGCCGACGCCGATGGCGCGCAGGTCGATGTCTCGGCGGCCGGCGCCACCATCAGCGGCCAGTCGCCGGACGCCGCCGCCGCGTACCGGGCCCAGCAGGCCGCCCGCGCCGCAGTAGGTGGGACAGCAAGCGGAGCCGACGGCAAGCCGGGTGGCGTGGTCGTCGATCGCTCCACGCTGCCGGTCTCGGGCACGGTGCAGGTCGATGTGAAGGTGGTGGAGATCAGCAAGACCGTGCTCAAGGAGGTGGGCCTCAACTTCATCCGCAACAAGGGCGGCTTCACGTTCGCGCAGTTCAGCCCGTCGTCGCTGACCAAGGTCGATTTCACGTCCGGCGTGGGCACGGCCGGCGAGATGGTGTCGCCGATCAGCAGCGCCTTCAACCTGATCGCCGCATCGGCCTCGAAGGGTATCTTCGCCAACCTGAGCCTGCTGGAGGCCAACGGCATGGTGCGCGTGCTGGCCGAGCCGAGCCTGGTGGCGCTGTCCGGGCAGAGCGCCAGCTTCCTGGCCGGCGGCGAGATCCCGATCCCGGTGCCGCAGGCGCTGGGCACCACCACCATCCAGTTCAAGCCGTTCGGCATCGGGCTGACGGTCTCGCCGACGGTGTTGTCCGGCCAGCGCATCGCGCTGAAGGTGGCGCCCGAGGCCAGCGACCTCGACCCCTCGCGCGGCATCCAGATCAACGGCGCGTCGGTGCCGGCCATCGTCACGCGCCGGGCGGACACCACCGTGGAGCTCGGCGATGGCGAGAGCTTCGTCATCGGCGGGCTGGTCAGCCGCAACACGGTCAGCAACGTCAGCAAGATTCCGTTTCTGGGCGACCTGCCGATCCTCGGCAGCTTCTTCAAGAACCTGAACTTCCATCAGGAGGACCGCGAGCTGATGATCGTCGTCACGCCGCATCTGGTGAAGCCGCTGGCCAAGGATGCGCCGGCGGTGGCGGGCGTGGGTGGCGACGACGGCCGCACCAGCAGCGACCCCAACGTCTGGGGCCGCTTCATGCTCGGCGAGTTCGCCGACCCCACGCTGCCCGGCTTCTCGAGGTAAGACCATGGACGCCCAGACCGAGGTCTTCCTGCTCAACACCGCGCGCGACGACGTGCGCCACTGGCTGGCCGGCGCGCTGGTGGGGCTTGGCACGCTGGTGGTGGAGGCCAGCTCGCAAGAGGCGGTTGCCGACCAGATCAGCGCGCTCCGGCCCGGACTGGTGTTTCTCGATTTCACGGCGCCGCACGCGGTGGCCTCGACGCGCCTGGCCGAACAGGTGACGCGCCTGTTCCCGCAGGTGCCGCTGGTGGCCGTGGGCCACGCCACCGAGCCGGACACCATGCTGGCCGCGCTGCGCGCCGGCGTGCGGGACTTTATCGACCTGCACGGCGCCACCACGCAGGCCAAGGGCGCGGTGCAGCGGCTGATGGTGCCGCGCGCCGCGCTGCGCACCGACGTGCGTGCCGTGGAGCCGGCGCGGCACGGCAAGGTGGTGGCGATGCTGGGCGCGCGTCAGGGCGTGGGCGTGACCAGCGCCGCCGTGAACCTCGCGGCGGCGGTGCGCCAGCGCGGGGCCAGCGAGGTGTTGCTGCTCGACCTCGGCCTGCCGGCGCGCGACGGCGCGCTGTACCTCAATATCGCCCCCGAATTTCATTTCGCCGAGGCGGTGCGCAACCTGCGCCGCTTCGATCAGGTGTTCGTGCGCACCGCGCTGGCGCGCCACGCCAACGGCGTGTCCGTGCTGCCGCTGCCGGGCACGCTGTCCGAGCTGCGCGATGTCTCGTACTCGGAGGCCCTGACCCTGCTGGACCGCCTGCGCGCCTTCTTCGACCTCCAGGTGGTGGACCTCGGCGGCTTCTCCAATGCCGAGTTCATGGCCCAGATCGTCAAGGCGGCCGATGCCGTGGTGATCGTCACCGAGCAGAGCGTGGGCGCCATCGTCTCCGCCGTGGAGCTGGTGCAGGAGCTGCGCAAGCGTGAGATCGAGCGGGACGACCTGCACCTGTTGGTGTCCCGCTTCGACCCGCAGCTGGGCGTGGACGCCGCGCAGGTGGCCGAACGGGTGGGTGTGGCATCGGTCGGCACCCTGCCGGAGCGGCGCGGCGCGCTGCTGCGCGCGGCCAACCGGGGCGCGGTGCTGGCGGACGACGACGCGGCAGACCCCTACGTGCGCGCGCTGGGCACGCTGATGGCGCGGCTGGGCTACGCCGCCGCGCCGGGCGAGGCACGCAGCATCCTGGCGCGGATGAAGGACAGGCTGCCGGAGGCGCTGCGCGCCGTCCGCACCGGCACCTGATCAGGAAGCTGGAATCAAGCTGGAACTGACATGACCCAAGCGATCGAATTTTCGGACAACGCCGCCGCACCGTTTCCTGTCTCGCAGGAGTTCCACACGATCAAGGAGGCGGCGCACGAACACCTGCTCACGCGCATCGAGGAACTCGGCGCCGAGTTCGGCCGATGGTCGCGCACGGCGATTCATCGGTTCGTGGACCTGGAGCTGGAGAGCTTCACCCGGCTGCGCCGCATCCCGATCAACGAGGCCGAGCTGCGCCAGATGGCCGAGGCGCTGACCAAGGAGCTGGCCGGCTTCGGCCCCATCGAGGACCTGCTCAACGACCCGGCCGTGGAAGACATCCTCGTGAATGGGCACCTGGACGTCTACGTGTCGCGCCACGGCGTGCTGGAGCGGATTCCGGTGCGTTTTGCCGATGGCGGACACCTGCTGCGCATCGTGCGCCGCATCCTGGCGCCGATTGGCCGGCGGCTGGACGAGTCCAATCCGATGGTGGATGCGCGCCTGCCGGACGGCGGGCGCATCAACGTGATCATCCCGCCGCTGGCGCTGGAAGGCCCGGTGGTGTCCATCCGCAAGTTCCGCAAGGACCCGCTGACGCCGGCCGACCTGCAGGCGCTGGGCACCATGAGCCCGGAGATCAGCGAGCTGCTGGACGCCGCCGTGCGCGCCCGCTGCAACATCCTGGTCAGCGGCGGCACCAGTTCGGGCAAGACCTCGCTGCTCAACGCGCTGGCCACCTTCGTGCCGGCCACGGAGCGTGTGATCACCATCGAGGACACCGCCGAGCTGGCGCTCAACCACCCGCACGTGGTGCGGCTGGAGAGCCGGCCCGGCGGCTTCGAGGGGACCGGCACGGTCACCATCCGCGACCTGCTGCGCAACAGCCTGCGCATGCGGCCAGACCGCATCATCGTGGGCGAAGTGCGCGGCGGCGAGGTGCTGGAGATGCTCCAGGCCATGAGCACCGGGCACGATGGCTCGATGGGCACGATCCACGCCAGCAGCCCGCGCGAATGCCTGTACCGGCTGGAAATGCTGGCCGGCTTCGCCGGCTTCCAGGGCAGCGAGGTGAGCCTGCGCCGGCAGATCGCCAACGCCATCGACTTCATCGTGCAGATCGGGCGGCTGTCGAGCGGCAAGCGCCGCATCCTGTCGATTACCGAGGTGACCGGCCTGGGCGACAACATCATCTCCACGCAGGAACTCTACCGGCACGAGCCGGTGCAGAACGCGGACGGCACCGAGGGCGACCGCTGGCAGTCGCTCGGCATCCTGCCGCACTCGCCCAAGCTCGCGCGCATGCGGCCCGCGAACTTCGGGCTCGATGACCGGTTCGATCTCTGACATGGCGGTCGCCGGCCTGCTCATCGCCTCCATCGCGCTGGTGCTGCTCGGCACCGGGCTGCTGCTGCTCGCCACGGCCCGCGCGCGCGGGCAGGCGGAGCACGCGCGCGCCCATCTCACCGCCCAGACCGAGCAGGTGCGGGCGCGCTACGCCACCGCCGCCGACCCGGCCCCGCAAGCCGGCGCGCGCGACCTGCGCCGCCGCGGGACCGACCTGCTGCGCCGCGCCGACCTCGCGCCGACCCGCGCCACGGCGCTGCGCTGGGGCACCCCGGTGGCCACGCTGGTGCTGTTCGGCGGCCTGATCGGCGGCGCGCTGGGCGCGGGGGCGATGTTGGTGACAGGCGTGGCGCTGGCGGCTTTCCTGCTCTGGGTGCGCATCCGGCGCGTGCGCGAGAAGATGCTGCGCCAGTTGCCGGGCTTTCTCGATGGCGTGGTGCGGCTGATGACCATCGGCAGCAGCGTGCCGGCCGCCTTCCAGAACTCCGTGGCGAACACCGAGGCGCCGCTGCGCCAGTGCCTGGTGCAGGCCATCCACCTCCAGCGCGCCGGCAAGGAACTCGATCAGGCGGTGCTGATGGTGGGCCGCGCCTATGACCTGTCCGAACTGGTGATCGTGTCGTCGGTGCTGCGCCTGTCCGTGCGCTACGGCGGCCGGGCCGATGTGGTGATGGAGCGCACCGCCACCTTCATGCGCGACCGCGAGGAAGCGCAGCGCGAGCTGATGGCGCTATCGGCGGAGACCCGCCTGTCGGCGTGGGTGCTGGGCCTGCTGCCACTGGTGGTGGCCGGCGGCCTGTTCGTGATGAACGCCGGCTACATCCTGCTGATGTGGCGCGACCCGATGGGCAAGGCGATGCTGCTGACCGCGCTGGGGCTGGAGGTGGTCGGCGCCCTCCTGCTGTATCGGCTGGCCAAGTCGATATGAGGGCGCGCGCATGGGCATGACGATCGACATGACGACCCTGCTCTCGATGAGCCTGCTGGCCGCCGCCGGGGCGGCGGGGCTGCTCGCGTGGCCGCTGGTGCGGCAATGGCGCCAGCGCCGCGCCACCACGCGCACGCTGGACGCCGCGCTGGACCGGCAGGCGGCACGCGCAGCGGCCACGCCAACTTCGCCACCGGCCGCCGCGCCCGCGACAGCGCCTGCCGCATCGCCCGATCCCGCTACGCCGGGCGCACGCTTCGGCGAGATCTGGCTCAGCTCGAAGCTGGGCCGCGCCGTGATCACCGCCGAGGAACAGCGGCTGCTGGAGCAGTGCGGCTACTACGGCGTGCGTCCGCGCGCAGTGTTTGGCGGGCTGCGCGTGGCGGTGCCCGTTGCGCTGGCGATGGCGGTCTTCGCCTGGCGGCTGCCGGTGTCGCTGGCGGGGGCCATCGGCTGGGGCTTCGTCACCTTCGCGGTGGGCTTCCTGCTGCCCAAGCTGGCCCTGCGCCGCCGCGCGAAGCAGCGGCTGGCGCGGGTGGCGGACGAACTGCCGGTGCTGATCGACATGCTGCGGCTCCTGCAGGGCGTGGGGCTGTCTATCGACCAGAGCCTCCAGATCATCGTGGTCGAGTTCGGCAGCATGCTGCACGTGCTCGGCCCCGAGTTGCAGCGCGCGAACCAGCAGTTCGCCTCGGGCCGCTCGCGCGAGCAGACGCTGCAGCGCATCGGCAAGCTGTTCGACGATGAAGACCTCAAGGGCCTGATCACGCTGCTGACGCAGGTGGACCGCCACGGCGGGGCGGTGCAGGAGCCGCTGCGCCAGTTCGGCGAGCGGCTGCAGACCGCGCGCAAGGCGCGCATGAAGGACAAGATCGGCCGGCTCACGGTGAAGATGACCGGCGTGATGGTGGTCAGCCTGCTGCCGGTGCTGCTGATCCTCACCGCCGGCCCGGGCTTCCTGGGCGTGATTCGCATGCTGGCGCGCATGAACGGAGGGCACTGAATGACGAAACCGATGATCGCCATGGTCGTGACACTGCTGCTGGCGGGCTGCGCGAGCCAGAGCCAGCAGAGCGCCGAGGCGCTGGCGCAGCAGGCGGAGGCGCAGATCGCGCTGGCCAAGCTGCGCGACAAGGAGGCCCGCGCCGAGTACAACGACCAGGCCGTCTACCTCGGCCTGATCGCCCGGATGCAGCAGGAGGGGCTGTATTTCGCCTCGCTGGCGCATATCGACGCGTTCCAGCAGCGTTTCGGCACCCAGCCGGGCGTGCAGTTGATGCGCGCCGCCGCGCTGCGCGAGACCGGCCAGGACGACGCGGCGCTGGCCGCCTACCGCGAGCTGCTGAGCACCGACCGCGCCGCCGCCGCGCATCACGGCATCGGACTGGTGCTGGGACGGCAGGGCGATTTCGTGCGCGCCGCCGTTTCGCTGCGGCAGGCCGCCACGCTCGATCCGGTGAACCCGCAGGTGGCCAACGACCTCGGCTACGCGCTGATGCGCGGCGGCGCGCTGCAGGACGCGCGCATTCCGGTGATGCAGGCGCTGCAGCTGGACGGCAGCAACCCCCGCATCGTCAGCAATGCGGCGGTATGGCTGTGGGCGAGCGGCAAGCGCGCCGAGGCCAACGCGATGATGCAGCGCGCCGCCATGCCCGAGACCACGCGGACCGCCATCCGCAAGGAAGGCGACCGAGTCGCCCGCGCGGCGCTGGCCCGCGAGCGCACGCCCGCCACCAAGCCGCTGGCGCTGCTGGCCCCGGCCAACGCCATCGCCATCGCTGCTTCAGGAGCCGCACAATGACCATCCGCCGATTTTCCAGTGTCGTGGCGCTGCTGGCGCTGCTGATCGCCGCGCCGGTATCGGCCCAGCCCGCCGACCCCCAGCCAACGACCGCCCAACTCCCGGTCGGCCAGCAGACGCGCACGCTGTTGGAGATCCAGCGCAACGGCTCGCAGGCCGGCGCGGCGATCCCGCTCGGCGGCGAGCAGGCCGCCATCGGCTATGAGCGATATATGCGCAGCTTCCGCTACGAGCTGCCGGAGTTTTTCACCAGCCAGGCCACCGGCAGCCCACTGCGCGGCGGCGCCGGCAGCGGTACGCCCGCCGTGCCCAACGGGCAGTAAGGCCACGGCCATGCGTCCGCTCCGAGCCCATCGCCACGCGCGCGGCGCCGTCAGCCTGATGGCGGCGCTGCTGATCGCCACGGTCGGCGTAGCCGCGCTGGTGTCGATCGACGTCGGCCATGTGTTCTACAGCCAGCGCCAGTTGCAGAAGATGGTCGATCTGGCCGCGCTCTCGGGCGCGCAGCAACTCAAGCGGGCCGCCGACCTGCCCACCACCACGGCCAGCGTGCTCGGCAGCGTGACGGCGGCGGCGGCGCAGAACGGCTATGCGTCGGGCGTGAGCGCCAATTGCGCCGATGTGGCCGGCGGCGGCGCCGATGGCCTGCGCGCTTGCCTGGGCCTGTGGGACCCGTCCAACCCGGCCAACGGCGACAGCGTGCGCCACTTCAACGCCGCCTATCCGGCCGCCACCGTCTCGCCCAACGCGGTGCGCGTGCAGGCCACCTACACGGTGCCGGTGCTGTTCGTGCTGCCTGGCACGGCATCCCGGCAGTTGCGCGCGGAGGCCATCGCGGCCGGCAGCCCGCCCGTGGCGTCGTTCACGCTCGGCAGCGGCGTGCTCGACGTCTCCACGGCCAGCGGCATGCTCGGCCTGCTGCTCGGCAACACGGTGACCCTGTCCGTGCTGGACTGGAGCGGGCTGGTCGGCGCCAATGTCACGCTGGAGCAGCTTCGCCTGCGGGCCGGCGTGGGCACCATCGACCAGCTGCTCAACGCCACGCTGTCGATCCAGCAGTTCTACGCGCTGGTGCTCGGCGCGGCGGGCAAGAGCGCGCTGCTGAACGCGGCGCTTGGCAGCCCGGTGACGCAGCTGGGGGTGAGCAGCATCGGCACCACGGTGACGCTGGCGAAGATGCTCGATCTGGGCGTGCTCACGCCGGCGGCCTCGTCGGCGGCGGAGGTGGCCGTGAACGTGGCCTCGCTGCTGACCACGGCGGCCTACGTGGCGCGCGGGACCAGTGCGATCGACCTGGACAAGATCTCGGTCAACGTCAGCCTCGGCTCGGTGGGCGGCAAGCTCTATATCGTGCAGCCGCCGCAGGTGGCGGTGGGGCCGGCGCGGCAGTTGCCCGGCGGCACGTGGCAGACCACGGCCACCACGGCGCA
Source organism: Cupriavidus sp. OV096 (assembly GCF_900115455.1). Taxonomy (NCBI): domain Bacteria; kingdom Pseudomonadati; phylum Pseudomonadota; class Betaproteobacteria; order Burkholderiales; family Burkholderiaceae; genus Cupriavidus; species Cupriavidus sp. OV096. The sequence goes on along the minus strand of NZ_FOWM01000006.1, from coordinate 378,588 downwards.
ACTGGGGCTGTGGCTGGCGGTGAAGGCCAATCTGCCCGTGCTGGGGCTGGCCAGCGCTGACGTCAACCTGCCGGTCTGGGTGCGCGTGGGGCAGGCGCGGGGCGACCTGACCAACGTCCAGTGCGCGGCCAACCCGGCGCAGCGGCGCGCCACGGTCAACGTGATCCCGGACGTGCTGACCACCTGCGTGGCCGATGGGGCGAAGCCGCAGTGCGCGCCGGCGGCGACGGTGGTGGAGCTGGCCTCGGTGAAGGTGCTTGCCGGCGTGCTGTCGACCAGGGTCGTCGCCAATCCCAAGCCGGATGTCACGCCGATGAACCCGCTCAACGACGTGGTGCTGGCGCCGGGCGGCAGCGCCACCACGTCATCGACCAAGCCGTTGTCCCGCGCCATCACGGACATGGTCCGCAACCTCAACCCCGATGTGACGGTGGGCCTTGGCGTGCTGGGCATCCCGCTGAACGTCGGGGCCTTGCTCGATGCCCTGCTGCCTCCCATCGCGGGCCTGCTGGACGCCCTGCTTATCCCGCTGACGTCCACGCTCGGCATCCGGCTCGGCAATGCCGACCTGTGGCTGAACGGGGTCGATTGCAACAACGCCGAACTGGTCTACTGAAGGTCTACTGAAGCGAACCATCATGAAAGCCGACCGCTGGGCCTACGAGACCCTGGAAGTCTATGTCTGGGAAGGCAAATACGAGATTGCCGACCGCGTGGCGCGCTTCCTGACGCCGCTGGGCGTGGAGGTGATCCGCGCCGGCGCGCTGGACGCGCTGCCCGCCGAGCCGCGCGTGAAGCCGTGCATCGCTGTCATCAGCGCCTCGGCCATCGGCGCGGCCAAGTTCACGCTCGACTGGGAGGCCGCGCACGGCATGCCGGTGATCTGGGTGGGCGCGCCGGACCGGGAAGTCGACCCCGGCCGCTTTCCGCCCGAGTACGCGCACATCCTGCCGCACGACTTCACCGGCGCCGACCTGCGCACGCAGATCGGCAAGCTGATGCCGCAACTGCTGGCCGCCGCCGCTACCGGCCCGGACGTGGCCGACCTCGTCGCCGGCTCGCCGGCCATGCTGCAGCTGATGTCGCACGTCGACACCTACGCGGACTTCGGCAGCAACGTGATGCTGTACGGCGAGACTGGCGCCGGCAAGGAGCGCATCGCGCGGCTGTTCCACGAGCGCAATACCCGCTACGGCAAGGGGCCGTTCGTCGCCGTGAACTGCGGGGCGATTCCGGACGGGCTGTTCGAGTCCCAGTTCTTCGGCCACGCCAAGGGCGCGTTCACGGGGGCGATGTTCGCCCACCGGGGCTACTTCGAGCAGGCCACCGGCGGCACGCTGTTCCTCGATGAAATCGGCGATTTGCCGCTGTTCCAGCAGGTCAAGCTGCTGCGGGTTCTGGAGGAAAACGCGCTGACGCGGCTGGGATCGACCATGCCGGTGAAGCTGGACTTCCGGCTCGTGGCGGCCACCAACAAGGACCTGCGCGAGGCGGTGAGCCAGGGCCGCTTCCGCGCCGACCTCTATTTCCGGCTGGCCGTGATCGAGCTGCGCATCCCCAGCCTGGAGGACCGTGGCGCGGCGGACAAGGTGGGCCTGCTGGTGTCCTTCCTGCGCCATATGCTCGGCCCGGCCGGCTTCGACGCCCTGCCGCCGCTGCCGGACTGGCTGCGCGGCGCCGTAGGCACGGCGTTCTTCATCGGCAATGTGCGGGAGCTGCGCAACCTGGCCGAGCGGATCGGCATCACCGTGCAGCAGTGCGGCCATTGGGACGAGGAACGCATCCGCCCGCTGTTCCGCGCGCTGCGCCCGGGTGCCTTCGACGGCACCGAGCGCGCCGACCCGCGTGGCGACGCCGAGGAGCGCCGCCGCATCATCGCGGCGCTGGACGCCAACGGCTGGCGCCGGCAGGACACCGCCGCCTGCCTCGGCATCAGCCGCAAGGTGCTGTGGGAGAAGATGCGCAAGTACCAGATCGCCGACAGCGAAGCGGAGCCGGCCTGAGGCAGCGACCACACAGGGGAGGGGATACAGGGGGATGCGGCGCCGGGGGCTGCAACGTTATGATGCGGGACCGCGCGGCCCGGCCGTGCTTCTCGCGCCACGGCGCCGAAGGATTCAGATTGCGTTTTCTCCACACCGCCGACTGGCATCTTGGTCGGCTGTTCCACGCCCGCAGCCTGCTCGAAGACCAGGCCCATGTGCTCGACCAGTTCGTCGCGCTGGTCCGTGACGTACGGCCAGACGCCGTGCTGATCGCGGGCGATGTCTACGACCGCGCCGTGCCACCGCCCGAGGCCGTGGCGCTGCTGGACGACGTGCTGGCGCGCATCGTCGTGGAGGCGGGCGTGCCCGTGGTGATGATCGCCGGCAATCACGACAGCGCGCACCGGCTCGGCTTCGGCGCCCGCCTGATGGCCGCGCAGGGGCTGCACGTGGCGGGGCGCACCGGGCCGCAGGCCAGTTGCGTGACGCTGCACGACGCCGATGGCGAAGTGCGCATCTATGCGCTGCCCTACGCGGAGCCGGCCGCCGTGCGCGATGCGCTCGGGCTGGACCTGCCCAGCCACGAAGCGGCGCTTCAGGCACAGCTGGCGGCCATCCGCGCCACCCATCCGGCCGGTGTGCGCGCCGTGGCGGTGGCCCACGCCTTCGTGGTGGGCGGGACGGTGAGCGAGTCGGAGCGGCCGCTTTCCGTCGGCGGCAGCGGGGCGGTGGCGGCGGAGGTGTTCGCCGGCTTCGATTTCGTCGCGCTCGGTCACCTGCACCGGCCCCAGACCATCGGCGAGCGGGTGCACTACTCGGGCTCGCTGCTCAAGTACTCGCTGTCGGAAACCGAGCACATGAAGTCGGTGTCGCTGGTGGAGATCGACGGCGCCGGGCAGGTGACGATCGAGCCGATCGCCCTCCAGCCGCTGCGCGACCTGCGCGTGCTCCAGGGCGAACTGGCCACGCTGCTGGCGCAGGGCATGGACGACCCGCGCCGCGACGACTATATCTATGCAGTGCTGTCCGATACCGGCGCGCTGCTGGACCCGATGGCGCGGCTGCGCCAGGTCTACCCGAATGCGCTGGCGATGGAGCGCACGGTGCTGGCGCGCACCGGGCAGGCCAGCGCGGCGGGGCGGCAGTTGCGGGAACTCGATACGGGCACGCTGTTCGCCAACTTCTTCCGCGAGGTAGCGGACGCGGATCTTGACGGCGATCAGCGCCGGACGCTGGACGACCTGCTGGCCGACATGGCCGCGGCGGAAAGGGAATCGGCATGAAACCGCTGCACCTGACGCTCCAGGCATTCGGCCCGTTCGCGGCCACGGAGACCATCGACTTCACAAAGCTGGGCGATCAGGCGTTCTTCCTGATCCACGGCCCCACGGGCGCCGGCAAGACCACGCTGCTCGACGCGATCTGCTTCGCGCTGTACGGCGACACCTCGGGCGGCGAGCGCAACCCGCAGGACATGCGCAGCGCCAACGCCGATCCGGCGCTGCGTACCGAAGTCACGCTGGAATTCTGCCTGGGCGCCACGCGCTACCGGGTCACGCGCTCGCCCACGCAGGACCGGCCGAGCCAGCGCGCGGCCGGCGGCTTCGTCAAGGAGGCCGCCAAGGCGCAGCTCGACGTGATGATGGACGACGGCTGGCGGAGCAAGGCGACCCAGCCGAACCGCGTGGGCGATGCCGTGCGCGACCTGCTCGGCTTCGACAGCGCGCAGTTCCGGCAGGTGATCGTGCTGCCGCAGGGGCGCTTCCGCGAACTGCTGACGGCGGACTCGCGCGCGCGGCAGGCGATTCTGGAGCGGCTGTTCCGTACCGAGCTGTATCGCCGCGTGGAGGAGCACCTCAAGGATCAGGCGGCAGGCATCCGGCGCGAGGCCGACGAGATCGGGCTGCGCCGCCGCACGCTGCTGGAGCAGTACACGCTGCCGTCGACGGAGGCGCTCGCGGAGCGCATCGCCACGCAGCAGGAGGCGCTGCTGGGCTTGCAGCAGCGTGAAGCGCTGGCGCGCGCCGCGAGCGAAGCGGCGCAGGCGTCGCTGCGCAAGGGCGAGATGGAACAGGCGCAGCGCACGGCGTGGCAGGAGGCCGAGGCCACGCACGCGCGCCTGAGCGCCCGTACGCCGGCCATGGATCTGGAGCGCGCCCGGCTGCGGGCCGCCCAGCGCGCGGCGCACATGACCCCGGTGGCGCGCAATGCTGAGGCGGCGCGCCGCGAGCAGGGCGCCTCCCGCGAGGCGCTGGCCCGGGCCGAGGCCGCCGCCGCGCGCGCCCGGCTCGAGGCGGATGCCGCCACCGTCGCCCTGCGTGCCGAACTGGCCCGCGCCGAGGAACGGCAGGCGGCGCAGCGGAGCGCGAGGACGCTGGAAGACCTGCTGCCGCGTGCGCGGCAGCTTGGCCTGCTGCAACACGCGCTGGCGCAGGCCAATGCCACCCTGACCCACGCGCAGGCGGCGCACGCCAAGGCTGTGGCGGCGCTGGATGCCGGCACCAAGCGCCAGCAGGCGCTGGACGAGGCGCTGGCGCAGGCGCGCGCCACGGCGGCCCCGCTCGACGTCACGCGGCTGCAGCGCGACAACGCGCGCGAGCGCCTGGCGCGCATCGGCAAATATCGACAGGTGGAAGTTGCCCTGCCGCCGCTGCGCGCGGCGCAGACGGCTGCCCAGACGCAATGGACCCGGGCCACCGCCGCACGCGACAACGCGCGGGCCGCGCTGGCGCAGTCGGAAGCCGCCTGGCGCGTGGGACAGGCCGCGCGGCTGGCTGCCGGGCTGCATCGTGGCGATGCCTGCCCGGTGTGCGGCGGCACCGATCACCCGGCGCTGGCGCAGCAGGTGCTGGCGCTGGTGACCGATGACGACCTCGACGCGAGCCGCGCCGCGCTCCAGCGTGCCGACGAGGCACTCGCCGAGGCCACGGCGGCATGCCAGAAGGCCGATGCGGACGTGGCGCAGGCCCAGCAGCGACTGGCCGATATCGCTGAATCGATCGACGATGGTTCGGAAGACGGCGCGCGCCGGCTGGAGGCCGACGTGGCTGCACTGTCCGCCGCCGTGACGCAGGCGGAGGCGGCAGCGCGCCGAGCGCAGGAACTGGAAGCGGCGGCCACGCAGGGCCGGGCGGCGCTCGCCACCAGCGAGGCTGCCGCCAGCGCCGCCGATGCGCAGGCGCGCGCCGCCGCGCAGGATCAGGCCAAGCGCGAGGGCGAATGGCAAGCCGCCAGCGCGCAGGTGCCAGCCGAATCGCGCGATCCCGATGTGATCGCCACATCGCTCGAAGCGGCCCGCCGCCATGCCGGCGCGCTGGAAGCGGCGTTGGAAGTGGCACAGGCTGCGGACCGGCAGGCAGCGGCGACGCTCTCCGGCAGCCAGGCCGCGCTGGCATCGGCCCAGCAGCACGTGGCCCAGGCCGACGCGCGTACGGTCCAGTGCGACACCGAGTTGGCCGATGCGCTGGCGCAGGCCGGGTTCGCCGATGTCACGGCCTATGCCGCCGCCACGCTCGCGCCGGACGCCATCGCCACACTCGACGAAGCCGTGCGCCGTTTCGATATCGATCTGGCCACCGCTGCCGAGCACCGCGCGCGCACCGCCGCCATCGCCCAGGCCATCGCCGCGCCGGACCTGCCCGCGCTGCTGGCTGCGCGTGACACGGCGGCCGTGCAGTTGGAGGATGCCATCCGCCAGCGCACCGAACTCGCCGCCGCGCGCGACGCGCTGCTGCAATGCCAGGCCCTGCTCGATGCGCTGGCCGAGGACAGCCGCGATGTGGAGGCGCGCTACGCCGTGCTGGGCCGGCTCTCGGAGGTGGCCAACGGCAACAATCCGCGCCGCATGACGTTCCAGCGCTTTGTGCTGGCGACCCTGCTGGACGAGGTGCTCGAGGCGGCGTCGCTGCGGCTGATGCGCATGAGCCGGGGCCGCTACGCCTTGCAGCGCGTGCGCGAGCAGGGCGACCAGCGCGTGGCGGGCGGGCTCGATCTCGAAGTGTTCGACCATGACACCGGCAGCGCGCGGCCCGCCAATACGCTGTCTGGGGGGGAGGGGTTCCTGGCCTCGCTGTCGCTGGCGCTGGGGCTGGCCGATGTGGTGCAGTCGCGCGCCGGCGGCATCCAGCTCGACACGCTGTTCGTGGACGAAGGTTTCGGCACGCTGGACCCGGAAAGCCTCGATTTTGCGATCCGCACGCTGCTGGACCTCCAGCAGGCGGGCCGGCTGGTCGGCATCATTTCGCACGTGACCGAGTTGCGCGAGCGCATCGATGTGCGGCTGGAGGTACGCCCCGGTGTGAGCGGCAGTCAGGCCGTGCTGCGTCTACCCTGAAGGGATGGCGGCCACCCCTCGCGGGCGGGTGCGATTATCGCCCGCCACGGGACCGGCCGCCTTGACCCTGTTTCCGCGCCGGGTGTAACCTTTGTTCAGTCTGCGAATTGGAGTTCGAATAGCGAACTTTCAGCAGGATTCGCAGGTTTCAGATGCACTCATGGCCGCACACAGACGGCCGCCAAGACAACACCAAGATTGTTGGACCCGGTCTGCGCCCGCCACCATGCCCCAGGCATGGGACAGACGGCGCGGACGCCCCGTCCTGCATGACGCCGGAGACAGTTTTGCGTGCCGCCCCCTTGCGGCTGGTCCCGGCCCTCGCTGCCGGACTTTTCCGTACTGGAACGCAAGTGATCAACAAGCTATATGACTCGGTGGAAGCGGCAGTGGCCGGTATCCACGACGGCGCCACGATCCTGATTGGCGGCTTCGGCATGGCCGGCATGCCGGCCGAGCTGATCGACGCGCTGATCGCACAAGGCGCACGCGACCTCACCATCGTCAACAACAACGCCGGCAACGGCGACACCGGCCTGGCCGCGCTGCTCAAGACCAAGCGCGTGCGCAAGATCATTTGCTCGTTCCCGCGTCAGGTGGATTCGTACGTGTTCGACTCGCTCTACCACGCCGGCGAGATCGAGCTGGAACTGGTGCCGCAGGGCAACCTGGCCGAGCGCATCCGCGCCGCCGGCGCCGGCATCGGCGGGTTCTTCACCCGCACCGCCTACGGCACCCCGCTGGCCGAAGGCAAGGAAACCCGCATCATCGACGGCAAGGGCTATGTGTTCGAGTCGCCGATCCACGCCGACTTCGCGCTGATCAAGGCCGACACGGCGGACCGCTGGGGCAACCTCACCTACCGCAAGACCGCCCGCAACTTCGGGCCTATCATGGCCATGGCCGCCAAATGCGCCATCGTGCAGGTGAGCCACATCGCGGAACTGGGCGAGCTGGACCCCGAGCACATTGTCACGCCGGGCCTGTTCGTCAAGCGCGTGGTCAAGATCGAAGGCGCCGCCCAGGCCGCCAAAGCCGCCAACGCCGATCAAGCCGCCTGAAGCCAAGGAGATCACAATGAACCGCCTGACCCGCGACCAGATGGCCGCCCGCGTGGCCCAAGACATTCCCGACGGTGCCGTGGTGAACCTCGGCATCGGCCTGCCCACCCTGGTGGGCAACCACCTGCCGGCCGACCGTGAAATCCTGCTCCAGAGCGAAAACGGCCTGCTCGGCATGGGCCCCGCGCCCGCGGCCGGCCAGGAAGACGGCGACCTGATCAACGCCGGCAAGCAGCCGGTGACGATCAAGGCCGGCGGCTCCTACTTCCACCATGCCGACTCGTTCGCGATGATGCGTGGCGGTCACCTCGACTTCTGCGTGCTGGGCGCGTTCCAGGTCTCGCAGACCGGCGACCTGGCCAACTGGCACACCGGCGCGCCGGGCGCCATCCCCGCCGTGGGCGGTGCGATGGACCTGGCCATCGGCGCCAAGCAGGTGTTCGTGATGATGGAACACCTGACCAAGCAGGGCGAAAGCAAGGTCGTGCGCGAGTGCACCTACCCGCTGACGGGTATCGGCTGCGTCACGCGGATCTACACCGACCTGGCGACCATCGACGTGACGCCGGACGGTCTGGTCGCCCGCGACCTCGTCGACGGCCTGAGCTTCGACGAACTCCAGCGCCTGACCGGCGTGCCGCTGCTGCAGCCCGTGGCCGCCTGACCCATACCAAAGACGAGTGAGACAGAACATGACTGACGCTTTCATCTGCGACGCCATCCGTACCCCCATCGGCCGTTATGCCGGCAGCCTGTCCGCGGTGCGCCCGGACGACCTCGGCGCCGTGCCGCTGCGCGCCCTGATGGCGCGTAACCCGAACCTGGACTGGTCCGCCATCGATGACGTGATCTACGGCAACGCCAACCAGGCTGGCGAGGACAACCGCAACGTGGCGCGCATGTCGTCGCTGCTGGCGGGCCTGCCTGACGCCGTGCCCGGCGCCACCATCAACCGCCTGTGCGGCTCCGGCATGGACGCCACCGGCACGGCCGCGCGCGCCATCAAGTCCGGCGAAGCCACGCTGATGATCGCCGGCGGCGTGGAAAGCATGAGCCGCGCCCCGTTCGTGATGGGCAAGGCCACCTCGGCCTTCTCGCGCGATGCGCAGATCTTCGACACCACCATCGGCTGGCGCTTCATCAACCCGGCGATGCGTGCCGCCTACGGCGTGGACTCGATGCCCGAGACCGCCGAGAACGTCGCCACCGACTACAAGATCAGCCGCGAAGACCAGGATCTGATGGCGCTGCGCAGCCAGGAGAAGGCTTCCCGCGCCCAGGCCGACGGCACGCTGGCCCAGGAAATCACGGCGGTCACCATTCCGCAGAAGAAGGGCGACGCCATCGTGGTGGAGCGCGACGAACATCCGCGTGCCACCAGCATGGAAGCGCTGGCCAAGCTCCGCGGCGTGGTCCGCGCCGACGGCACGGTCACCGCCGGTAACGCCTCGGGCGTGAACGACGGCGCCTGCGCCCTGCTGCTGGCCAGCGAGGCCGGCCTGAAGCAGCACGGCCTGACCCCGCGTGCCCGCATCGTCGGCATGGCGACTGCCGGCGTGGCGCCGCGCGTGATGGGCATCGGCCCGGCCCCGGCTACCCAGAAGCTGATGAAGCAGTTGGGCATGTCGCTGGACCAGATCGACGTGATCGAACTGAATGAGGCGTTTGCTGCACAAGGGCTGGCCGTGCTGCGCCAGCTCGGCATCGCCGACGATGACAAGCGCGTGAACCCCAACGGCGGCGCCATCGCGCTGGGCCACCCGCTCGGCATGAGCGGTGCCCGCCTGGTGACCACGGCGATGTACCAGCTGCATCGCACCGGCGGCCGCTACGCGCTGTGCACGATGTGCATCGGCGTGGGCCAGGGCATCGCCATGGTGATCGAACGCGTCTGACCGTTGCTGAACGTGTCCTGACGGGCTTGAGGGGCGCCGGGCGCCCCTCAAGTTTCGTCCGCTTCCTGCCGTTTACCCGGATGGGAAGTTTCAGTGGTGTCTCTTCCCCAACGAGGTAGAGCAATGCGGCCGGGCCGACGGGCTCGCCGGCTGGCCGCATCTTTTTCTGACGGACCCGGCTGAAGTTGCCGGTACGGAGTACCGAGATGTCCCTTCCCGTTGCCACGCTTATCACCGGCGCCAGTTCCGGTATCGGCCGCGCCATCGCCGAAATGCTGCTTGCCGATGGCGTGACCCAGGTGGTCAATGTCGATTACGCGGAACCCGCGTGGTCGCACCCCAACATGACGTTCTTCCAGGCCGACCTGACCAACGCCGACGCCACGCGCGCGGCGGCGGCGCAGGTGACGTCGCGCTTCGCCGTGACGCGGCTGGTGAACAACGCCGGCGCCACCCGCCCCGGTACCGCCGACACGGCCACCACGGCCGACCTAGACTACGTAGTGGGCCTGACGCTGCAGGCCACCATGCTGCTCACCCAGGCCTGCCTGCCCGCGATGCGTGCGGCCGGCTTTGGCCGCATCGTCAACATGGCCTCGCGCGCGGCGCTGGGCAAGCCCGACCGCGTGGTGTATTCCGCGGTCAAGGCCGGGCTGGTTGGCATGACCCGAACGCTGGCGATGGAGCTGGGCGGCGACGGCATCACCGTCAACGCCGTGGCACCGGGTCCCATCGCCACCGAGCTGTTCCGCCGGAGCAATCCGGAGGGCAGCGAACAAACACGGCGCATCCTGGCAAGCATCGCCGTGAAACGAATGGGAACGCCGGAAGACGTGGCGCGTGCCTCGCTCTTCTTCCTCTCGCCCGAGAATGGTTTCGTGACCGGACAGGTGCTGTACGTCTGCGGCGGAACCACGCTGGGCGTGGCGCCCGTATAAGAAAGATGCCCGCCCTGGCACGGGGCGGAAATAGCGATTCAAAGCTTGGCGTCGGCGGCACCTATCCCAGCCGCTGGCGAGCATTTCATTCCTGGAGCACAAGATGAGCATGACCAATCAACCTTCGAAGGCGCGCAGACGCCTGCTGGCCGCTGGCGTGGCACTGGCCGCCGGCATTGCCGCCGTGGGCGGCGCGCAGGCACAGGGCACCTATCCGACCAAGCCGATCACGATGATCGTGCCGTTCTCGGCCGGTGGCACCACCGACATCCTGGCGCGTATCGTCAGCCTGCAGCTGGGCAAGGCCCTGGGCCAGCCCGTGGTGGTGGACAACCGTCCGGGCGCGGGCGGCAACATCGGCGCTTCGCTGGCCGCCAAGGCCCCGGGCGACGGCTACACGCTGTTCATGGGCACCATCGGCACGCACGCCATCAACCAGTCGCTGTACTCCAAGCTGCCGTACGATCCGGTGAAGGATTTCGCGCCGATCACGCGCGTGGCCATGGTGCCGAACATCGTCGTGGTGAACCCGAAGGTGCCGGTGCACAACGTGAAGGAACTGATCGCCTACGTGAAGGCCAACCCGGACAAGCTGTCGTACGGCTCGTCGGGCAGCGGCTCGTCGATGCACCTCTCGGGTGAGCTGTTCAACTCGATGACCAACCTGCACATCCAGCACATTCCGTACAAGGGCAGCGCCCCGGCCGTGAACGACCTGCTGGGCAACCAGATCGGCCTGATGTTCGACAACATGCCGTCGTCGTACCCGCACGTGAAGGCCGGCAAGCTGCGCGCCATCGCCGTGACCTCGGGCAAGCGCTCGCCGGCCCTGCCGGACGTGCCGACGGTGGCCGAAGCCGGCGTGCCCGGCTATGAAGCCACGTCGTGGTTCGCGCTGTACGCCACGGGCGGCACGCCGCAGCCGATCGTCGACCGCCTGAACGCCGAAGTGGTGAAGATCCTCGCCATGCCGGAAGTGAAGAAGCAGATGGCCGAACAAGGCGCCGAGCCGAACCCGGAAAAGCCGGCCCAGCTCGCCGCCTTCATGAAGTCCGAGTCCGCCAAGTGGGCCAAGGTCGTGAAGGCCTCCGGCGCGACGGTGGACTGATCGTTGCAGCACTGAAGCACGCAGTACGCAGTAAGCAGTACTGGGAACCGGCCCGATGGGCCGGTTTTTTTATGCCCAAGAAAAAGCCCGCAAACCAGTTGCGGGCAGAAATCCCAGGTCCCGGAGGGACAGGAGGAGACAACCGACACGGGCCGGTGTGCGGGAAATCAGGCCAGGCTGTACTTGACCACTTGTTCCTCGACACCGACAAAGCGCACGAGCTGGCGCAGCCCGCTCGCGTATTCCTTGATGTGATGCCCTTCCGGCGTGTCGGGCAGCCGGTAGTAGATCGGGGCCGAACCGGCGCGGGCGCGGGCCGCGAGGACAGGCGCGGCGGCCTCGCCAGCGGCGGAGCCTTCGGTGAATTCCGGTCTTGCGTTCATAGACAACTCCCGGGAGACGCATGACGCGGAACGTTGGGCCGGCAAAGGGGCGCGCGCATGCGGGTGGCAATGTCTGGAATGTATTGCAAGCGGTCGGGAAATGCCATTTCGTTTTTTTTAGATCTGTTTCGAGACAATTGACTAAATTGTCATAAATAGACGCCGGCGCGCATTGCCGATGCCTGGGGCGCAACAAGCGCGTATCCCATGGGTTAACGGCATGACGCCGCGTGACTTGCGCGTTACCATACCGGGCAGCTTCGCCGCGACCTCACCCGCTCATCGCGGGGCAGGGTCGCAACCTTCATGCCAGGCTCCCGCACCCAGATCCCGCCTCATGTCTACCCAGCACGCCCTGTTGATTTCGCTGATCGAAAAGCCGTCCTCCGGCTACGACCTCGCGCGCCGGTTCGACAGGTCCATCGGCTATTTCTGGCACGCCACGCACCAGCAGATCTATCGGGAACTGGGCCGCATGGCCGATCACGGCTGGATTGCGGCCGATGAGCAGGGCAATGGCGCGAGCAATGGCACCAACGGCGGCGAGCCCGCCGAGGCCGATGGCGTGGAGAAGAAGAGTCGCAAGAAGGTGTATCGCGTGTTGCCGGCTGGTCGCGACGAACTGGCGCGCTGGGTGCTCGCCCCCGGGCTGGGGATCGATCAGCGTGAGGAAATTCTGGTGAAGCTACGTGCAGATGCTGCAATCGGGCCACTGGGACTGGCCGACGAGATGGCACGGCTGATCGCGCTGCATGAGGCGCGGCTTGAGACGTTTCTCAAGATCGAGCAGAAGGACTTCGCGGCCGGGCAGGCCGACCGCACGCGGCAGATTCATCATGCGCTGCTCAGGCGCGGCATCCGCTATGAGGAAGACTGGGTGAAGTGGGCCAAGGACCTGCTGCCGCTGCTAGCGGCTCCCGCCGCCAGCGACAACACGTAACTGCTACCGTCAGGCCACGTCGAGCGCGGAGGCCGCGCTGGCCGGGGCGGCTTCGGCCAGACCGAGGCGACGGCGAGCGAGTGCATACTCCTCCACAAATCGACGCACCAGTTCACCGGCCGGCACCACGCGCTTGATCGCGCCCACGCCCTGGCCTGCGCCCCAGATGTCCTTCCACGCCTTGACGCTCGCCGAGCCGAAATTCATCTTCGAGGCATCGGAGGTCGGCAGGGCTTCCGGGTCCAACCCCGCGCGCACGATGCTGTTGCGCAGGTAATTGCCGTGTACGCCCGTGAACAGGTTGGAATAGACGATATCGTCCGCCGAGCTGTCGACGATCATCTGCTTGTAGGCGTCCTGCGCGTTCGCTTCCTGGGTGGCGATGAAGGCCGAGCCGATATAGGCAAGGTCCGCCCCGGCGGCCTGCGCGGCCAGCACGGCGTTGCCACTGGCGATGGCGCCGGACAGCAGCAGCGGGCCATCGAACCATTCCCGGATTTCATGCAGCAGCGCGAACGGCGACAGTGTGCCGGCATGGCCGCCCGCGCCGGCCGCCACGGCGACCAGCCCGTCCGCGCCCTTCTCGATCGCCTTGCGCGCGAAGGTGTTGTTGATGACGTCATGCAGCACGATGCCGCCGTAGGAATGCACGGCGTCATTGACTTCCTTGCGCGCGCCGAGCGAGGTGATGACGATGGGCACCTTGTAGCGCACGCACAGTTCCAGGTCGTGCTCCAGGCGGTCGTTGGACTTGTGCACGATCTGGTTCACCGCGAACGGGGCGGAAGGACGGTCTGGGTGCCTGGCGTCGTGCTCGGCCAGTTCCGTGGTGATGCGGTCCAGCCATACCTCGAGCTTCTCGGCCGGGCGTGCGTTCAGCGCCGGGAACGAGCCGACCACGCCGGCCTTGCACTGGGCGATCACGAGGTCGGGATTGGAAATGATGAACAGCGGCGAGCAGACGGCCGGCAGTGACAGGTTCTGGAGCAGGGCGGGAAGGGCCATGATGGGATTCCTCTGATCTCTAATAGATGGGGCGTGGAAATACGAGTCGCTCAGGCGCCCCGCAAGATGTGTTTCTGGGCGCCGAGGCGGGCGCCCATGGCCTCGCCCAGCGCCTGCAATGCGCTCAGCGGGCGCACCATGACTTCGAATTCGACGATCTTGCCGGTGGCATCGAAACGGATCATGTCGATGCCCTTCAGCGCCTTGCCGGCCACATTGGCACTGAATTCGAGCACCACGCTCGCCTGGTCGTCGCCGACGAAGCTGCGGTGGTAGCGGAAGTCCTCGAAGACCTCGTTCACCGTGGTCAGCACCAGCTGGATGGCGGCGCGGCCTGGGTAGGGCGTGTGCGCCACGGGTGAACGAAACACCACTTCGTCGGCGACGATGCTATCGAGCGCGTCCATATTGTGGGTGGCGATCATCGTGTGCCACGTGTCCAGCGATTGCGCCGCGGCGGGCGCGAGTGAGAGGTTTCGCATCGGGTCTCCTCCGATCACGTCGAAAGTCGTAGTGGAATCTGCTCTATGCAACTGGTTGCATAGTGAGTGGCAAGGTATCACGACGCGGAGGCGTTTTGCAAGCGGCAGGCAGCTTCGTGTGCCGGGTTGTCTACAATGCACGCATCGCCGTTTTTCGCGGCGCGTCATCCAGGAGCACTCTTGACCACGCCTTCCGGGGCCGACCCGCAACCCGATGCCCTGTTCGACGCCGACCTCGACGCCTGGCGCCGCCAACCCGAGCGCGCCTTCGATGGCTGGCTGGCCAGCCATGGTTTCCGGCACGGCACCGCCGTTGTCTATCGGGCGATGTGGGGCAAGCTGCTGCGCTGGTCCGGCGAGCAGGGTTTGCCGCCGCTGACGTGGTCGGCGGGCCAGATTGGCGCGTTTCTCGATGCCCAGGACCTGCACAAGCGCCATCGTTATCGTTATGCGCGGCTGATCGAGCGCGTGTTCCACCATCTCTCGCTGCTGCAACAGAACTTGCACAATCCCGCGAGTCAGGCGGTGAAGAATCATCTGACGGAGGGGGATAACGACCCCACGGCATTCCTGCTGCCGGGCGAGCGCGATCTGCTGGTGGCGCGCGTGCTGTCGCCCGATGGGCTCGAGCGGCCGGACCTGTCGCGCGGCATTTCGCCTACGCAGTGGAAGCGCGCGCGCGACGTGGCGCTGATCGCCGTGCTGCTGGGTGGCGGCCTGAAAGTGGCAGAGGTGCGCGCGCTGCGCGTGGAAACCATCGACGGCTTGGAGGAAGGGGCTGGCGATGGTGGAGAGGGCGCCGTGCTGGCCCTGCGCATGGTGCGCCCGGACAACGGTCGCGCCTATACCGTGCCGCTGTTCCCGTTCGCCGAGGTGCCGCTGCGCCACTGGCTGGCGCTGCGCGCGGCCGCCGGCACGCTCGGCGAACTGGTCTTTCCGGCGATGGCCAATGGCCGGCCGATGCATGCGGCTTCGATCTACCGTCGCGTGGAGCTTCTATTAGAAGAGGCCGGCGTGCTGGCCGGGCGGCGCGAGCGGGCGTCGCCGCAGACGCTGCGCAATACGTGCGGTGCGATGCACTTCGATGCCGGTACTGCACCGGCCAAGGTGGCCCAGGTGCTCGGCATGCGCGATCTGGAGTCCGGCTGGCGGCTGCACGCCGCCTATGAGGCGTGGCAGGCACGTGCCGGCCTGCCGCCGACCCGGTCCGCCGCGCCTCAGCCGTCTTGACGATGGCGCTGTGACGCAGCCGTGATATGTTGGGCGTAACCCGCGCCGGCTATGATGAGCGCCCCGCGCAAATGCGCCCGATCCGGCGCGTGGCATCGCCCCCGAATTCCTATTTCTGACCCTGATCCTTTCCATGGCTGAGACCTTACTGCTGACCGGTGCCACCGGCTATATTGCTTCCCACACTTGGGTGGCACTGCACGAAGCAGGCTACAACGTTGTCGGTATCGATAATCTCTGTAACAGCAACCGTGCAGTTGTCGAACGCCTGGCGCAGATTACCGGCGCGACGCCCAATTTCGTCGTAGGCGACGTGCGTGACCGCGCGCTGCTGGACAAGCTGTTCGCCGAACACAAGATTTCCGGTGCGATCCATTTTGCCGCGTTGAAGGCGGTGGGCGAGTCGGTGAGCCAGCCGATCGAGTATTACAGCAACAATCTCAACGGATTGTTGACGCTTTGCGCCGCGATGCAGTCGGCCAACGTGAAACAACTGGTATTCAGTTCGTCGGCCACGGTTTACGGGAATCCGCATGCCGTGCCGATCCTCGAGGATTTTCCGCTGTCCGCGACCAATCCGTACGGCCAGACCAAGCTGATGGGCGAGCAGATTCTGCGCGATATCGAGATTTCGGATGCGAGTTGGCGAATCGGATATCTCCGGTATTTCAATCCGGTTGGTGCCCATGACAGCGGGCTGATTGGCGAGGACCCGGGCGGCATTCCCAACAACCTGATGCCGTATGTGGCCCAGGTGGCGGGCGGGCGCCGGCAGAAACTGAGCGTCTATGGCGGCGACTACCCCACCGTGGATGGCACCGGCGTGCGCGACTATATCCACGTCTGCGACCTGGCCGACGGCCATGTGGCTGCGCTGAAATACTTGCGCGAGCAGCCGCGCGGCATGACCGTGAACCTTGGCACCGGCCGTGGCTACAGCGTCCTGGAGGTGGTGAAGGCTTACGAACGTGCGAGCGGCCGGCCTGTTCCTTATGAAATCGTGGCGCGGCGGCCCGGCGATATCGCTTCCTGCTATGCCGATCCGGCGCTTGCCCAGGAGTTGCTTGGCTGGCGCGCCCAGCATGACATCGACCGCATGTGCGAGGACTCGTGGCGCTGGCAGTCAATGAATCCGAACGGGTTTACCGGCTGAGCGATGACGGGGCGCGTACCCGTTTCTGCGGCAGCGGGATAACCGACGCGCAACAAAAAACCGGGCCTTGGCCCGGTTTTTTGTTGGTGCGGTGACGCGGCGATCAGCGGATCAGGAAATCTTCCACCGTTTTGCCGTTGGCCAGGGCCTGGGTCAGCCAGCCCGGGCGCTTGCCGCGGCCGGTCCAGGTATTGCCGGCGCTGTCGCGATAGCGCACCGGCACCTTGCGCGCGGCCTTCTTGCTGGCCACGGCCTTGCCGCTGCCAAATCCGAGATCGTCGGCGGTCAGGCCATATTGTTCGATTTTTTCGCGAATATCGGCAATCACAGTCGCCTGCTCGCGCGACTTGATCTCTTCCGCCTGCTTCTGCAGTTCGCTGATTTTCTGAACGATTTCCTGATAGGTCGCCATTTCCAAGCCTCTATTTATAGATGGGTCCGCGAATTGTCGAGGGCATTATAACCGCTGCACCCCGCCCTGCAAATCCCTTTTCCGCGCCAGGGGCCAATTTGCGAAAAGTCTCAAATCACTTAATCTCCTGAACTTTTATCAGGGAGGGCTGTCGCCGCCGGCATTTGCCGGGGCAATCGAGTAACGCCAGCGCGAATACCCGGGTGGTCAGGATAACCATCGATTCGGCACGGCAGCGCGCGGCCCGTAGATGCAAAACGGCGCGATATTCGGCGGACGCTGAACTGGCCTGCCGACGCGTTTCGGATTCTGCCGCATTTGAGACGATTCGCCTGTTTGAGTCGGCCGTTTTGTGCAGTGCATCCGGGGCATATGTGCGGTGTATGCCACCGCATTTTGCGCATTTGCCTCGGGTGCCTTATCCGCACAGTGAATTCGATTTGCCGGTTGCCTCAAGGATGGTTGAGACCGCGCCGTTATCGTGTCTTGAGCAGGCTGCCAGGGGTGTCCGCCTGCCGGACCGGTGCCGGGAGGGCGCCGGGTTTCCTCCTATTCATTCAGCGAATCATGTCCTTTCACAACGATATTCAGATCAAGACCCTTTTGCGGGGCGCCATGGTCGTGCTCACCGCCATCCTGCTGCTGGTGGGCGGGGCCGGGCTGCATGGCATCTCGCAAACCAATGATGCGCTGAAGGAAACCTATTCGAACCAGCTTGCCTCGGCGCTTGCGCTGAGCGAGGCGATGCTGGGCACCACCCGCGTGCGCCTGGCGCTGGACCGTGGCGTCATGCCCGGCAGCGAAAGCGACGACATGAAGAAGAACGTGGACCGCTCCATGATCTTCGTCGAGTCGTCCAACGCCGGCTGGAAGCGCTATTCGGCGCTGCCCCAGGGCGATGAGGAAAAGGCGCTCGCCACCCCGCTGGGCGTCGCGCGCCAGGCTTTCTTCGAGAAGGGCGTGACGCCGCTCCAGCAGGCGCTGGTCGCCGGTAACCGCGAAGAGTCCCTGCGCCTGGCCCGCGACGTGCTGCCCGACCTCCAGCGCACGATGGCCACGGCCCACGAGAAGCTCGAGAAATTCCAGATGAACGTGGCCAAGGGCAGCTTCGAAGGCGCCCAGGCCCGTTTTGAGAGCATTCGCCTGTTGTCGATCGTCCTGATTGTGGCCGGAACCGTCGTTGCCATCCTGGCGGCCGTGATGCTGCAACGTGCGATCGTGCGCCCGGTGGAGGAAGCGCTCGACGTGTTCGAGCGCATGGCGCGCGGTGACCTGACCTCGCGCATCGTCAGCATGTCGAAGAACGAGATCGGCCGGATGATGCAGGCGCTGGCGAAGATGCAGGAGAGCCTGTCGGGCATCGTCGCCGAAGTGCGCGGCGGTACCGATTCGATTGCCTCGGCCACGCAGCAGATTGCCGCCGGCAACACCGACCTGTCGCAGCGCACCGAGGAACAGGCGTCGTCGCTGGAGCAGACCGCGGCGAGCATGGAGGAACTGACCACGGTGGTGCGCCAGAACGCCGACAACGCGCGCCAGGCTGGCGTGCTGGCTGGCGAGGCGTCGCAGATCGCCATGAAGGGTGGCGACGTGGTGGGCCGCGTGGTGGATACGATGAACGAGATCAACGGCGCGTCGCGCAAGGTGGTCGAGATCATCGGCGTGATTGAAGGCATCGCCTTCCAGACCAACATCCTGGCGCTGAATGCCGCCGTGGAAGCGGCGCGGGCCGGTGAACAGGGCCGTGGCTTTGCCGTGGTGGCCGGCGAGGTGCGCAGCCTGGCGCAGCGCAGCGCCAACGCCGCCAAGGAAATCGAGACGCTGATCGGCGAATCGGGCCAGCGCGTGGAAAGCGGTACGCGTCTGGTGGCCGAGGCCGGCCAGACCATGGGCGAGATCGTCCAGGCCGTGCGTCGCGTGACGGACATCATGAACGAGATCGGCGCGGCGTCGCAGGAGCAGACCACCGGCATCGAGCAGGTGAATCAGGCGGTGAACCAGATGGACCAGGTGACGCAGCAGAACGCGGCGCTGGTCGAGGAAGCGGCGGCTGCCGCCGGTGCGCTCGAGGAACAGGCGCAGAAGCTCAAGAACGTGGTGTCGGTGTTCACGCTGGGTGGCGAGGACGGTCGTCGCGCCGCCGCGCCGGCCCCGGTGCATGCCGCGCCGAAGCTGGCCATGTCGTCGCCCGCGTCGGGCCCGGCACGCGCTGCCGCCCGCCCCGCCAGCGCACGGCCGCCGGTGGTGCGCAAGTCACGCGAGTCGCAGCTGGTGCGCCCGCAGTTGTCGGCGTCGGGGGCGGCCCCTGCCTCGCGCGCGGACGACGACTGGGCCGCGTTCTGATCGCCCAATCATCGTTTGAAGTAAGCGCTTGACTGTTCCCATGGCGGAGACACGATGCCGTGATACGGGCCGCCCGATGGCCCGCATCGAGGGTATGCCGGCATCCGTGCCCGCCACAAACGCGCCGCCCCCATGACTGCCACGACTTACAGCCTCCTGATGCTTGCGTCCGTGCTCGGCCTTGCCGCCGCGCGCGCGCGCCGCACGGCATCGGGCGACCGCACGCCGGGCCGCAAGGCCGCGCGCAGCCTGACGTGGTCGGCGGCATTGATGTCGCAGGCCACGCTCGGCATGCCGGTCTGGGTGGCCATCGCCTCCGGCACGCTCACCGCCGCCAATGACGGCGTGAAGATGGCCGCCACGTTCGTGGCGACGCTGGCGGCGACGGCCATCGTCGCGCAAGTGATTCCGCCCATCTTCCATTGGTTCCGCCAAGGCCGACGCGGCTGGGGTGTGGCCGTGGCGCTGGCGATGGCGTCCGGCGCCGGCCTGGTGGCCGTGGCTGGCGCGCGCCTGGGAGGCGTGTGCGGCGGCACGGGCTTGAGCGCCCGCGCCTGCGTGGAAGCGACCGGGCTGCCCGCACCGGCCTGGCTGGCCGGCGGGTTGGCGCTGCTCTGCGCGGCGATGTTCGCGGTGCACCGCGCGCAGTCGCGCGGCTGGCTGCCGGCTGGCGTCGAGCCGGTTCTGGCGGGCGATGGCATCGACGAACTGCCTGCCGGCATGGTCTCGCGCCAGGAGCAGCGGGCAGGGCGGCGCGGCCTGTCGCGCATTCCCGGCCTGACCGTGCGGCCCGCCGCGCGTGGACAGGCACCGGTCGGCGAGTACAGCGTGACGACCGACCTCCCGGACCGCAACGCGTTCGCGCGGTGGCTCGACCAGACCATCGCCCATGCGCGGCTCTCCGACACCGGCTGCGCGGTGCTGCTGATCCATATCGCCGATTTCCGCGAGGTGGACGAAGTATTCGAGGTGCGCGCCGACGACATCCTCGCCCAGGATGCCGGCGCGCTGGCGCAGGCCGCGCTGGAGCCGCACGACTTCCTGGCCCGACTGGCGCGCGACGAATTCGCCGTGGGCGTGCCGGAACTGGTGCAACACAGCCGGGCGCATGAACTGGGCTCGCGCGTGCTCGGCTCTCTGGCGGAGTTCGTGGCGGCGCGGGGCTTGCAGATGCAGATCGGCGTGAATATCGGCATCGCCATCTATCCGCGCGACGCGCAGACCTCCGAGGCGCTGATGCAGGCCGCCCGCGTGAGCCTGGCGGAGGCGCGCGAGAGCGGCTCCAACCAGGTGCGCGTGTTCAATTCCGCCGCCGGCGAGCGCGCGCGCCGTATGCGCGTGATCCGGCGCGACCTCTGGCTGGCCATCCAGGACGACGGCCTGCGGCTGATGTACCAGCCCAAGTTCGATGTGAAGACCCGCCGCGTGGTGGGCGCCGAGGCGTTGTGCCGCTGGCGCCATCCCACGCTGGGCGCGGTCAATCCGGCCGAATTCATCATGGTGGCCGAGCAGTCGGGCCAGATCGACAAGCTCGACGACTGGGTGATCGCCACGGTCTGCGCGCAGGTGCGCCAGTGGCACGATGCCGGGCTGCCCATCGTGCCGGTGGCGATCAATGTGTCCGGGTTGCGCTTCGCGAGCCGGAATTTCCCGCAGTACCTGCTGGAACAGATCCACCAGCACGACATTCCGCCTTCGGCCATCACGCTGGAGATTACCGAGACGGCGGCGATGAAGGACATCGGCAAGTCGCTGGAGACGCTGGCGGAACTGCAGGCGCTGGGCATTCAGGTGGCGCTGGACGACTTCGGCAGCGGCTATTCAAGCCTGGGTTACCTGAAGCGGCTGCGCGTAGGCACGCTCAAGATCGACCGGACGCTGATCGGCGGGCTCGATACGGACCCGCAGGGCCGCGCGATCGTCGGCTCCATGGTGGCGCTGGCGCACGAACTGCGCATGAAGGTGGTGGCGGAGGGCGTGGAGTCGAACTCGCAGCTGGACATCCTGCACGGCATGGGCTGCGACGAAGTGCAGGGCTTCCTGATGGCGCTGCCGCTGGAGCCGTCGGCGTTCGCCGACACCCTGCACGGCGCTGAACCGCTGCGCGCCTGACCTCGCGCCGGGATCCCCGGATTAGAAGTTTTCCTCTAATCGACGCGTTGTTGCCTCAAATCCGGGCACGAACGGGTCGATATGCTGAAGACAGGCAGTGGCACGCGTACCGCGTGCACACGGCTGGCCCGTCCGTCGCCAGCAGCCTGGGCGCGCGCGCGCCTCTTGCACGCACGCAGGCGGACCAACTTTTACCCCGGAGTCCCCCCATGTCCCTCCCGAGCATTCTCGTCGTCGACGATTCGCCTTCCCTTCGCCGCATGATCGGCGCCTGCCTGCGGGCTGGCGGCTACACGGTGACGGAGGCCGCCGACGGCAAGGAGGCCCACGAGGTGGCGCTGGAAGGGCGCTTCGGGATGCTGGTGACCGATCAGGTGATGCCCGGCATGGACGGCCTGGCGCTGATCCGCGCGCTGCGGGCGCTGCCGGACTATGCCGGCGTGCCGATCCTGATGCTTTCCACCGAGCACGACGACCGCATCCGCGATCAGGCCCGCGAGGCTGGCGCGTCCGGTTTCCTGGCCAAGCCGTTCGATCCGGAAGAACTGATGGCGTCGGTGGAAGCCTTGCTGGCCTTGCCGACCCCTCCCACGGAGGGGTAATGTCGTGGGCCATGTCGCCCTTCATTCACCCCGTTTGCTGCCGTAAATACTGGAGGGCCATAGCAGGTGTCCGGCGCGCGCCGGCTGCCTCTGGCCGCATATTGTGGGTCGCAAATCGCGGGTCGCCACAAGCCAAGGGGCACGGAACCCCGGCCTCGACCCATCCAGCCAGCGGGGGCAACCATGAATACGAGCATCAACAAGGCAGACGGCGCGGGTGAAGAATTCCTCGCGTTCCGCCTCGGTCGCGAAGAATACGGCATCGACATCCTGAAGGTGCAGGAGATTCGCGGCTACGAATCGGTGACGCAGATCGCCAACGCGCCCGCCTATCTGAAGGGCGTGATCAACCTGCGCGGCATCATCGTTCCCATCATCGACCTGCGCATCAAGTTCAATCAGGCCGAGGTCAGCTACGACCAGTACACCGTGGTGATCATCGTTGATCTCCATCAACGCACCACCGGCATCGTGGTTGACGGCGTGTCAGACGTGCTGACGCTGGCGCCGGCGCAGATCAAGCCCGCCCCGGCACTCTCCGGCGGCGTGGACACCGAATACATCCGCGGGCTGGGCTCGCTCGAAGGCCGCATGCTGATCCTGGCGGACATCGAGAAGTTGATGAACATCGACGACCTCGCCGCCATCGACGCCGCGGCCAGCAGCCACTGATCCCCACTTCACACCGGCCCACGGCGCGTACGCCTGACAAAGCGCGCTGGCGCCCACGGCTTTCACGCAGCAACGAGACATGCGCAACAACCAGCCTGTAACCCAACGCGAGCACCTGCTCTCGCCGAACGACTACCTGATTTCGCGAACCGATCTCAAGGGACGGATCACGTTCGCGAACCGGGCGTTCATCGAGACCAGCGGCTTCACGGCGGAGGAGCTGCTTGGCGCGGCGCATAACCTCGTGCGCCATCCCGACATGCCGCCGGAAGCGTTCGCCGATCTCTGGCGCGCCCTGGAGGCCGGCCAGTCCTGGACCGGCGTGGTCAAGAACCGCCGCAAGGACGGCGACCACTACTGGGTGCTGGCCACCGTCACGCCCACGCGCGTGGCAGATCGTGTGGTGGGCTACACCTCGGTCCGGGCGATGGCCAGCCGGGAGCAGATCGACGCCACCGCCGCGCTGTACCAGCGCTTCCGGGAGAACCGGGCGCGCGGGCTGGCGATTCGCGATGGCGCGGTGGTGCGCACGGGCCTCGCCGGGCTGCTGGGCCGCCTGACGCGCGTGGACCTCAAGCGCCGCATCCTCTGGGCCCAGCTGGCCGGACTGGTCTGGTTCCTGGCGGCTGCGGGCGGCGCGCACTGGCTCGCGCCGGAGGCCGCTGCGCAACTGTGGCCGTGGCTGTGGGGCGCCTTCGGGCTGGCCGTGCTGTCCTCGTTCGCGGCGGGCTCGATGCTGGTGACGCGGGTGGAGCGCCCGGTCGGCGAGATGCTCGACTTCGCCCTGCGCATGGGCGCGGGCGACCTGACCACTGGCTTCGACCACGAATCGAACGATGAAATCGGCGCGCTGGCGCGGGCCATGCGCACGATGCAGCGCAGCCTGCTGTCCGTGGTGCACGACATCCACGAAGGCATGGCGAGCATTTCCACGGCCACGCACGAGGTGGCGGCCGGCAACAACGACCTGTCGCAGCGTACCGAGCAGCAGGCGGCCTCGCTCGAAGAGACCGCCTCGAGCATGGAGCAGCTGACCAGCACGGTCCGCCAGAACGCGGACAACGCCCGCCAGGCGACCGGACTGGCCGCCAATGCCTCGGACACCGCCGTGCGCGGCGGTGACGCCGTGGGCCGCGTGGTGCAGACGATGGACGAGATCAACGAAGCCTCGCGCAAGATCGTCGACATCATCGGCGTGATCGAAGGCATCGCCTTCCAGACCAACATCCTGGCCCTGAATGCCGCCGTGGAAGCGGCGCGGGCCGGGGAGCAGGGTCGGGGGTTTGCCGTGGTGGCGGGCGAGGTGCGCAGCCTGGCGCAGCGCAGCGCCAACGCGGCCAAGGAAATCAAGGGCCTGATCGGCGACACCGTGGCGCGCGTGGAGAACGGCGCGGCGCAGGTGAGCGACGCAGGCGCGACCATGGACGAGATCGTGCAGGCCGTGCGCCGCGTGACCGACATCATGGGCGAGATCAGTTCGGCATCGGCGGAGCAGAGTTCTGGCATCGAACAGGTGAACCAGGCCGTGGCGCAGATGGACGAGGTGACGCAGCAGAACGCTGCGCTGGTGGAGCAGGCCGCTGCCGCGGCCGGCGCACTGGAAGAACAGGCCAACCGGTTGCGCGAGTCGGTATCCACCTTCCGCGTCAGCATGCAGGCCGAAGTCCGGCCGGCGCGCCCGCGCAAGGGTTTGCCGGCGCCGGAAGTGGGAAGCGGAGCCGGGTACGCAAGTATCTGAACGTCAAGACGCCGCGGGCACAACGTGGCGCCAGGAACGGGGTAAGAGCGGCCTAGCGGCCGCGATAACAACGCGGGAGGCGGCAACCGATGCCCATCCCGGTCTTTTTTGACAGAAGGGGGTAGTTCTATGCAGTGGTTCAATCAACTGCGCGTTACGACCAGGCTTATTGCCGGCTTCCTGGTCGTTTCCGTGATCGGCGCCATCATCGGCCTGCTGGGCGTTGTCAATATGGGGCGCATGGCGGAATGGACCGGCAAGATCTACAACAGCGATCTGCAGGCCCTGAAGGCCGTGCAGGACGGCAATATCAACCTCGTCTACGCCAGCCGCTCGCAGATCGCGCTGCTGTCCGCCTCGACGATGGGCGAGCGCGCCACCGAGCGCGAGACCATCGAGAAATCGCTGGCCGCCATGGAAGCGCGCGTGAAGGCCGCCAAGGACTCGTTCACCTCGCCGGAAGGCCAGGCGATGGTCAAGCAGTATGAAACGCTGGTGCCGGCCTTCCGTGAACGCATGGAGAAGTACGTGGCGCTGGTCGGCAAGCAGCCGCTGGACACGTCGCAGTTCGAATCCACCGTGTTCACCGAGAGCGCGGACCTGCTCAAGGACAGCCGCGCGCTGGAAGACGTGCTGTTCAAGATGGTCAAGCGCCGCGACGAGCGCGCCAAGCTCAACATGGACGAATCGACCAGCGTCTATAACAGCTCGCGCGTGCTGATGCTGATCCTGGTGGTCGGCGGTCTGGCGCTTTCCGTGCTGCTGGGCTGGTTCCTGGCGCGTCAGCTGTCGAAGCAGCTGGGCGGGGAGCCCGATTACGCAGCGTCGATCGCCTCGCAGATCGCCGATGGCGACTTCTCGGGCAAGGTGGCGCTGCGCAACGGCGACCGTGGCAGCCTGCTGCTGGCGATGAGCCAGATGCAGGAGCAGCTGTCGTCGATGGTGCGCGAGTTCAAGGAATCGGCGGAATCGATTGGCACGGCATCGCGCGAGATCGCGGCCGGCAACAACGACCTGTCGCAGCGTACCGAGCAGCAGGCGGCCTCGCTCGAGGAAACCGCATCGAGCATGGAAGAGCTGACCAGCACGGTCCGCCAGAACGCCGACAACGCGCGTCAGGCCAGCGGGCTGGCCGCCAATGCCTCGGAGACCGCCGTGCGCGGTGGCGAGGTGGTGGGTCGCGTGGTGAAGACGATGGACGAGATCAACGAGGCCTCGCGCAAGATCGTCGACATCATCGGCGTGATCGAAGGCATCGCCTTCCAGACCAACATCCTGGCGCTGAACGCCGCCGTGGAAGCGGCGCGTGCCGGCGAACAGGGCCGCGGCTTTGCCGTGGTGGCTGGCGAGGTGCGCAGCCTGGCGCAGCGTAGCGCCAATGCGGCCAAGGAAATCAAGGGCCTGATCGGCGACACCGTGGCGCGCGTGGACAACGGCGCAGCGCTGGTGGGCCAGGCGGGCACGACCATGGGCGAGATCGTCCAGGCCGTGAAGCGCGTGACCGACATCATGGGCGAGATCAGCGCGGCCTCCGCCGAGCAAAGCTCGGGCATCGAACAGGTGAACCAGGCCGTGGCGCAGATGGACGAGGTGACGCAGCAGAATGCGGCGCTCGTGGAGCAGGCCGCTGCGGCGGCCGGCTCGCTGCAGGATCAGGCGTCGAAGCTCCAGGATTCGGTGTCGGGCTACAAGCTGTCGCATGACGATGTGGCGCCGTCGGCGCCCGCGCTTGGCCTGTCGGCCGCCCCTGCGGCGCGTTCGGCGGTCCGGCCCGGCGTCAAGGCGGTGACCTCGGCGCTGAAGGGTGCCAAGGCCCGTGGCGCGCGTAACAAGGCCGCTGGCACGGCGCTGGTCGTGGCCGGTGCCGGTGCGGCGGCAGCGGAAGCCGCCGACGACACGGCAGCGACCGAGCCGAAGCTGTTGCGTCCGTCCGCCACGGCGGCCGGTAATGGATCCGACAACGGCGACTGGAGCGCATTCTGACCGGCGCCACGCCGCTCTGATTGCCGTGCCCAGTCGCGCCGTGCGCCCCGGCTGCAGCGTTGTAAAAGCTGCGCCGGGGCGCGTTTGCATGCGATGACATCATGACTACCGATATCAACCTGTCGCTGTCGGCCGAAGCCACGGCAAGGCTGCGCGCGGACTTCGACGCCTTTGTAAAAGTTTCCACCGGCATCGATCCGCAGTTCGTGCCGCCCGCGTTCGATGACTTCCTGCGGGCGCGGCTGATGCAGCAGGACGGCCCGCTGACCGAGCGCGCCGTGATGCGGCTGCTGGCCAGCGGCGAGTACGGCTGGGCCAAGAAGGTCTTCGACAAGCAGCTCCCCAACGCGCTGGCGGCGCTGATGCGCGACGCGCAGCGCTTCGGCTTCGGCCTGGCCATCCAGCCCGACTGGACGCCGCAGCAGCGCGTGGAGCACGCGCGCGAGTGGGCCACGCAGATCCTCACCGAGGCCGGCGCCGACGCCGCCTTCACCGAAGCGCTGGCCGCGCAGATTTCTGCCTCCGCCATCGACATCCGCACGCTGGAGGAACGCATGCGCACCCCGGCGTGGCGGATATCCGACAGTCTTCGCCAACGCGCGTATGACGTCATGTACGCGTTGCAGACTGAGCAGAGCGAGGCGCTGGGCCGCAGCAAGGTGGGCGAGATGCGCGCGCTGCTGGGCCTTGCGTTGGAGTACGGCTCGGTCAGTGCCGATGAGGCCGCACGCATGCTCGAGCAAGTGGAGCGTGCGCGACCCCAGCTGTTCCGCGAGGCGCCTGACGACGTCTTCGCGCGGCTTGCCGCATGGTTGCGGCGCGTGTTTAGCCAAGGCGCGATGGTTCGTCAATAGTGGAATCTGCGGGGCGCTGTTTGGCCATGTCATGTCCACCGCACAAGGCGTGTATCCGTTTGGTACACGATGCGTTACGTGCTTGAGCACGCTTGATGTAAACCACAAGCAGGCGTGTGCTGGTGTTACAAATTCGGCGGGCCATGTCTTTTCCATGCGACATTTGCTGGACCCCAACTCAAGTAGGGATTGGCATTCCGGGCCGATTGCCGATATAAACGTAACAGTTTCACTTACACTCTGTAACAGATGTAACGTTTCTGAGAGAAGGTGTAACCGGGCGAAGTTCTTTCGTAGTACGTCGTACCCATCGAACACGCACTAAACGATCTGGTCGCCGGCAAGGGTCCTCACGGACACGAAGCTGGTAAGCGCCGGACAAGCGGTCGAAGGGTTTTGGTAGCGGGGAAAAATTGGAAAGCAGTGAAGTTCTCCAGGAGATCAGGGAGGTCAATCTCGCCTATCTTCTGCTCGCGCAAAGACTGGTGCGCGAAAACCAGGTGGAAGCCATGTTCAGGCTTGGCGTCAGCAAGGAAATTGCCGACATTCTTGCCAAACTGACCTCGGCGCAACTCGTCAAGCTGGCAGCATCGAACATGGTGCTGTGCCGTTTCCGCTTTGACGATCATGCGCTGCTGTCCACGCTCACCCACACGGCCAAGAGCCATGATATGCAGCAGATCCACGCTGCTATCCTGCTTGCCCGGCAACCTGTGGAGTCGCTCAATTGACCGCGCTCCTACAGGCCCAGCCGGCCCGCAGCTTTACGGCCACACCGGCACCTAACCGGAAAAGCGTCCTGCAGGACGCGAACCAGACCCAGCTCGCCATCGAGCTGATTGGCCTGGGCGCGCGCCTGCAGGTGCTGGAAGCCGAGACTACGCTCTCGCGCGACCGGTTGATCCGCCTCTACAAGGAGCTGCGGGGCGCCTCGCCGCCCAAGGGCATGCTCCCGTTCTCGACAGACTGGTTCACCACCTGGCTGCCGAATATCCATTCGTCCCTGTTCTTCTCCGCGTACCAGTTCATGGTGCAGGAAGGCGAGACGTCGGGCATTCGTGCAGTAGTGGCCGCTTACCGTCTGTACCTCGAGCACGTTTCGCTGCTGGGCGGCGAAATTGTCTTAAGTTTCACCCGTGCCTGGACGTTAGTACGGTTTTTCGAGAGCAATATGCTGCAGCTTTCCTCGTGCACATGTTGCGGCGGACAGTTCGTCACGCACGCTTATGAGCCGCACGCGAACTTCGTGTGCAGCCTGTGCCGTCCGCCGTCGCGTGCTGGGAAAGTGAAGAAGCTCTCGAAGGACGCCGCAGCCACGCAGACTGAAGCCTGATCCATCGGGCCAGACGTCCGCGCGGCAATCGGGCTCCCCGGGACGGGTGAGCGGTGACCCCGCTCGCCCCTACAGGATGCCCGTGCGTGCCTGACGCGTGTTTTTCAGACGGGGATCCGATCGTGCTAGTAGTTATTGGCTATGTCGTCGTGGTGGCATCGGTGCTGGGCGGTTATGCCATCACCGGCGGCCACATGGGCGCGCTTTATCAACCGGCGGAGCTCATCATTATCGGCGGTGCCGCCTTGGGCGCCTTCGTGAGCTCCAACAGCGGCAAGGCCATCAAGGCCACCATGAAGGCCATGCCGATGCTGCTGCGTGGCTCGAAGTACAACAAGGAGTTGTACCTCGACATCATGGCACTGCTGTACGTGCTGCTCTCCAAGGCCCGCCGCGAGGGCATCCTGTTCCTCGAGAAGGAAATCGCCGACCCGGCGGCCAGCAGCGTGTTCAGCCAGTATCCGCGCATCCTGGCCGATGCGGTGATGATGGAATTCCTCACCGACTATCTGCGCATGATGGTCAACGGCAACATGAACGCCTTCGAGATCGAGGCGCTCATGGACCACGAAATCGAAACGTACCGCCACGAGGCCGAGATTCCCGCCCATGCGCTGTCGCGCGTTGGCGACGGCCTGCCGGCCTTCGGCATCGTGGCCGCGGTGATGGGCGTGGTGCACGCACTGGCCTCGGCAGACCTGCCGCCGGCCGAGCTGGGCGCCCTCGTGGCCCACGCCATGGTCGGCACGTTCCTCGGCATTCTGCTGGCGTACGGCTTCGTCTCGCCGCTGGCCTCCCGCGTGGAGCACCAGGTGTCCGAGAGCGTGAAGATGTACGAGTGCATCAAGGTCACGCTGCTCGCCTCGCTCAATGGCTACGCGCCGCTGGTGGCGGTGGAATTCGGCCGCAAGGTCCTGTACTCCACGGTGCGGCCGTCGTTCCTCGAGCTCGATGACCACGTCCGCGAAGTCAAGAGCCTGACCTGACCGGAGAGACGTCATGAGCAGCGCCCAGGATCTGCGTCCGATCATCATCCGCAAGGCCAAGTCGCACGCCAAGCCGCATGGCAACCACAGCTGGAAGATTGCCTACGCCGACTTCATGACGGCGATGATGGCCTTCTTCATGGTGATGTGGCTGCTGAGCTCGGTCTCGCCGAAGACGCTGGAAGGCGTAGCGGAGTACTTCCGCACGCCGCTGAAGGTGGCGATTGCCGGCGGCGACAAGAGCAGCATGTCGAAGAGCGTCATTCCCGGCGGCGGCAAGGACGTGCAGGCCAAGGACGGCGAGGTGATGCGCGCGCAGACCAACGATCCGTCCGACGCCCAGCGCCGGCGCGACCAGATGGACACCGAGCGCCTGCGCGCCCTGAAGGGCCGTCTCGAACAGATCATCGAGAACAACCCGGTGCTGCGCCAGTTCCGTCCGCAGCTGCTGCTGGACATCACGAGCGAAGGGCTGCGCATCCAGATCCTGGATACGCAGAACCGGCCGATGTTCCGCACCGGCAGCGCCGCGGTGGAGCCGTACATGCGCACCATCCTGCGCGAGATCGGCCCGGTGCTGAACGAGATGCCGAACAAGGTGAGCCTGTCCGGCCACACCGACTCGGCCACGTACATGATGGGCGAGCGCGCGTACAGCAACTGGGAGCTGTCGGCGGACCGTGCCAACGCCTCCCGCCAGGAGCTGATTGCCGGCGGCATGCAGGAAGGCAAGGTGCTGCGCGTGCTGGGCCTGGCGGACACCATGCCGCTGGAGAAGAAAGACGTGCTGGCCCCGGTGAACCGCCGCATCAGCATCGTGGTGCTGAACAAGCGGGCCCAGGCGCAGTTCGAATCCGAAAACGCGAGCGCGGCCGAAGTGTCCGTGCAGGCGCAGAAGGGCCGTGCCGCAGAGGAGTTGCAGGCACAGGTGGAGCAGGCGCAGGCAGCATCCGCGCCGGCGGCCAGGCCGTCCGGCAGCGGCGCTGCAGGCAAGGGCAAGATCGAATGAGGCGTGCCGCCCGTCACAGGGCGGCACATCTTCCAGAGCAATTTAGCGAGTCAGGACGGTCATGTCTGTCGATATCGATATCACGCAGTTTTATCAGACCTTCTTTGAAGAGGCGGAAGAACTGCTCGTGGAAATGGAGCAGCTGCTGCTCGGGCTGGACATCGAGTCCCCCGATTCGGAAGAGCTGAACGCCATTTTCCGTGCCGCGCACTCCATCAAGGGCGGCGCCGCCACCTTCGGCTTCGCGGCACTGACCGCGACCACCCATATTTTCGAGAACCTGCTTGACCGTACGCGTCGGCGGGAACTGGCCCTCAACCGGGTCATCATCGACACCTTTTTGGAAACCAAGGACGTGTTGCAAGATCAGCTCAACGCCTACCGCAACGGCACCGAACCCGATCCGGAAACGCTGGCGCGCATCTGCGCCGTCCTGCAGCAGCTGGCCGAGGAAGCCGGCGGCGAGCCGGGCCATGCGCCGGTGGCCGCTGCCGCTCCGGCCCCCGTGGCCGCCGCACCCGCTGCCGGTGGTGGCGCTGGTAACCTGAAGATCAGCCTGCTCAAGGTATCGGCCGGCGACCAGGCGCTGCTGCGCGAGGAAATCGCCAACCTGGGCGAGATCACCGGCCAGCAGGAAGCCGATGGCGACCTCGTCATCTGGCTGAACAGCCAGTGCAGCGCCGACGACATCATCGCGGTCTGCTGCTTCGTGATCGACGACAAGCAGATCACCGTAGAAACCGTGGCTGCTGGTGCTGCGCCGGCCGCCGCCGCAGCACCCGCCCCGGCCCCGGTGGCCGCGCCGGCACCTGTAGCCGCTGCGCCGGCCGCCGCCGCGCCTGCCAAGGACAAAGAAAAAGAGAAGGCCAAGCCGGCCGCCGGCGCCGCCGCGCCGGATTCCGGCTCGATTCGCGTGCCGACCGAGAAGGTCGACCAGATCATCAACCTCGTGGGCGAACTGGTCATCACGCAGTCGATGCTGGCACAGACCGCTTCGTCGCTGGACCCGGTGCTGTTCGACCGCCTGTTCTCGGGCATGGGCCAGCTGGAGCGCAATGCGCGTGACCTGCAGGAAGCGGTGATGTCCATCCGCATGATGCCGATGGACTACGTGTTCTCGCGCTTCCCGCGCCTGGTGCGCGACCTGGCCAGCAAGCTCGGCAAGCAGATCGACCTGGTCACGTTCGGCAAGGCGACGGAACTCGACAAGAGCCTGATCGAACGGATCATCGACCCGCTGACCCACCTGGTCCGTAACAGCCTGGATCACGGCATCGAGACCCCCGAAAAGCGCGTGGCCGCCGGCAAGGAGCCGACGGGCCAGCTGATCCTCTCCGCGCAGCACGCGGGCGGCAACATCGTCATCGAAGTGAGCGACGACGGTGGCGGCCTGAACCGCGAGCGCATCCTGGCCAAGGCGATCCAGAACGGCCTGCCGGTGTCCGAGAACATCAGCGACGAGGAAGTCTGGCAGCTGATCTTCGCGCCGGGCTTCTCGACGGCCGAGGTGGTCACCGATGTGTCCGGCCGCGGCGTGGGCATGGACGTGGTCAAGCGGAACATCCAGGAAATGGGCGGGCACGTGGAAATCGCGTCGCGCCCGGGCAATGGCACCACCACCCGCATCGTGCTGCCGCTGACGCTGGCGATTCTGGACGGCATGTCGGTGCGCGTGGGCGAGGAAACCTTCATCCTGCCGCTGAACTGCGTGATGGAGTCCCTGCAGCCGAAGTCCGAGGACGTGCACACCGCCGCCAACGGCGAGCGCGTGATGAACGTGCGTGGCGAATACCTGCCGCTGCTGGAGCTGCACAAGGTCTTCAACGTGACCGGCGCGCTGCAGGAGCCGACGCAGGGCATCGCCGTGATCCTGGCCGCCGAGGGCAAGCGCTTCGCGCTGCTGGTGGACCAGCTGATCGGCCAGCACCAGGTGGTGCTGAAGAACCTCGAAACGAACTATCGCAAGGTGCCCTGCATCTCGGCCGCCACGATCCTCGGCGACGGCAGCGTGGCGCTGATCGTGGACGTGGGCGCGCTGCAGCGCACCGGCGTGCGCCGCCAGGACGCGGTTGCACAGTAACTGACAGCATAGCGACAGCAAAGGAGCACTGACATGGCCGGCATCGGACACATCGATACCCAGGCGGGCGAAGCCTCTGGCCAGGAATACCTGGTCTTCACGCTCGGCACCGAGGAATACGGCATCGATATCCTGAAGGTGCAGGAGATCCGCAGTTACGAGACCGTCACCCGCATCGCGAACGCCCCCGGCTTCATCAAGGGCGTGACCAACCTGCGCGGCGTGATCGTCCCGATCGTGGACCTGCGCCTGAAGTTCGACCTCGGCAACGTGCGCTATGACCACCAGACCGTGGTGATCATCCTCAACGTGGCGGGCCGTGTGGTCGGCATCGTGGTGGATGGCGTCTCGGACGTGCTCACGCTGACCGGTGACGATATCAAGCCGGCGCCGGAGTTCGGCGTGTCGGTGTCGAACGAGCACCTGACCGGCCTAGGCTCGGTGGAAGGGCGCATGCTGATCCTGATCGATATCGAACGCATGATGACCAGTTCCGAGATGGAGCTGGTGGAAGCCGAACTGGCCTGATCGGGCCAGCCGGCAGATCGCCCCCGAAGTCTCATTAGATTTACCCGCCGCGACCCGGCACTCCACGAAGATACACACCATGACGCCGCTCCGTTCTTCCTCCAGCGCCATCGGGAAGCCAGGCGCGGTTGCCGCCCCCGCCGCGCCGGTGCTGGCGCCGCTGCGCGACGACATGCGTGACTTCCTGCTCACCGAGCATGATTTCGAGAAGGTGCGCGCGCTGATTCACAAGCGCGCGGGCATCTCGCTCGGCAGTCACAAGCGCGAGATGGTCTACAGCCGGCTCGCGCGGCGCCTGCGCTCGCTGGGGCTCGCCGATTTCGGCAGCTACCTGGCCCTGCTCGAGTCCGATGATCGCTCCCAGGAATGGGAGTTCTTCACCAACGCGCTGACCACGAACCTGACCTCGTTCTTCCGCGAGGCGCACCACTTCCCGCTGCTGGCCGAGCATGCCAAGAAGGTTGGCCGGCCCTACAGCGTGTGGTGCGCGGCGGCCTCGACGGGCGAGGAGCCGTACTCGATCGCCATCACCCTGGCCGAGGCACTCGGTGACCGCGCCGGTTCGGTGCTGGCCACCGACATCGACACACAGGTGCTGGCCAAGGCCCGCGCCGGCGTGTACACGGCCGAGCAGGTGGGTCGGCTCTCGCAGGAACGGCTGAAGCGCTTCTTCCTGAAGGGCACCGGCGCACGTTCGGGCTCGGTCAAGGTCAAGCCGGACCTGGCGTCGACGATCGCGTTCGAGCCGCTGAACCTGCTGGCGCCGGAATGGGGATTGCGCGAGAAGTTCGACGCCATCTTCTGCCGCAACGTGATGATCTACTTCGACAAGCCGACCCAGGGCCGCATCCTGGAACGGTTTGCCCCGTTGCTCAAGCCGAATGGCCTGCTGTTCGCCGGCCATTCCGAGAATTTCTCGTATGTCACGCGCGCGTTCCAGCTGCGTGGGCAGACGGTATACGAACTGGCCGGCAAGGGCGGCAGCGGAGGTGCATGATGCGTACGCCCCAGATGCCGGAAGCCATTGCCACGCGCAAGTATTTCGACCGCGAGTTCGGCAAGCAGGCCATCAAGCTGCTGCCGAACGAGTACTACGTGAGCGGCGAGGACGTGGTGCTGACCACGGTGCTCGGCTCTTGCGTGGCCGCCTGTATCCGTGACGAAGTGGCGGGCGTGGGCGGCATGAACCATTTCATGCTGCCGGACGACGAGAACGCCGGGCCGGACCGCATGCTGTCCGCCTCGATGCGCTACGGCTGCTACGCGCTGGAAGTGCTGATCAATGAACTCCTGAAGATGGGCGCCCGACGCGAGCGCCTGGAAGCCAAGGTTTTTGGCGGCGGCGCGGTGCTGGCGAACATGACGACCCTCAATATTGGGGATCGGAATGCCGATTTTGTATTGAAGTACCTGAAGACCGAAGAGATTCGACTGGCGGCGCAGGATCTGCGTGGCCCGCACGCGCGACGGGTGAGTTATTTCCCGCGCAGTGGCCTGGCGCTGGTGCGCCGGCTGACACGACAAGACGATACGGTAGGCGTGGAACGCGAGGAGCGTGCGCTGGCACGCGCGATTTCCACCTCCACGAAGGCGCCCGTACGAGGCGCAGTGGAATTGTTCACGCGGCAGGCCACGGCAAGGGTGCCGACCTGAAAATGAGACGTAGAGACCAGATATGACCGCCGCGAAGATCAAGGTGCTGTGCGTGGATGATTCCGCGCTTATCCGCAGCCTGATGACCGAGATCATCAACAGCCAGCCAGACATGGAAGTGGTGGGCACCGCCCCCGACCCGCTGGTGGCGCGCGACCTCATCAAGCGCCTGAACCCGGACGTGCTGACGCTGGACGTGGAAATGCCGCGCATGGACGGCCTCGACTTCCTCGAGCGCCTGATGCGCCTGCGGCCCATGCCGGTGCTGATGGTGTCGTCGCTGACCGAGCGCGGGTCCGAAATCACCATGCGCGCGCTGGAGCTGGGCGCGGTGGATTTCGTCACCAAGCCCAAGCTGGGCATCCGCGACGGGCTGATGGAGTACACGGACACCATCGCCGACAAGATCCGCGCGGCGTCGCGCGCCCGGGTGCGGGCCCCCCGCGCCGAGGGCGCGGCCGAAGGCGCCTCGCCGGCGCCGCTGCTGCGCACGCCGTTGCTGTCGACGGAAAAGCTGATCATCGTGGGCGCGTCCACGGGCGGCACCGAGGCCATCAAGGAATTCCTGATGCCGCTGCCGCCGGACTGCCCGGCCGTGATGATCGTCCAGCATATGCCGGCCGGCTTCACGAAGTCGTTCGCGCAACGGCTGAACGGCCTGTGCCGCATCACGGTCAAGGAGGCCGAGCACGGCGAGCGCGTGCTGCCGGGCTATGCGTACATCGCGCCGGGTGACTCGCACCTGTTGCTGGCGCGCAGCGGCGCCAACTACGTGGCGCACCTGTCGCAGGAAGCGCCGGTGAACCGGCACCGCCCGTCAGTCGACGTGCTGTTCGACTCCGCCGCCGTGCATGGCGGCAAGAACGTCACGGGCGTGATCCTGACCGGGATGGGCAAGGACGGCGCGCGCGGCATGCTGCGCATGCGCGAGGCCGGGTCCTACAACCTTGCGCAGGACGAGCAGTCCTGCATCGTGTTTGGCATGCCGAAGGAGGCCATCGCCACCGGCGGCGTGCATGAAGTAGTGCCCTTGCATTCGATGAGCCAGCGCGTCATGGCGCACCTGGCCACCTTCGGTGCGCGGGCGCAGCGCGTGTAGGGCACCGACCCTGGGCACGCGCCGGGCGCAGTTTTCGTATTTGTTATCCACAACCGTATTGGAGCCGTATAGTGGACAAGAACATCAAGATCCTCGTGGTCGACGACTTCCCGACCATGCGTCGGATCATCCGTAACCTGCTCAAGGAACTCGGTTTCACCAACGTGGAAGAAGCCGAGGACGGCGCCGCCGGCCTGGAGAAGGTGAAGGACGGCAGCTTCAATTTCGTCGTGTCCGACTGGAACATGCCGAACATGGACGGCCTGACCATGCTGCAGTCGATCCGCGCGATTCCCGAGATCGCCAAGACGCCGGTGCTGATGGTGACCGCCGAGGCCAAGAAGGAAAACATCATTGCTGCAGCGCAGGCTGGCGCCAATGGCTATGTGGTGAAGCCGTTCACCGCGGCGACGCTGGACGAGAAGATCACCAAGATCTTCGAGAAGCTGGGTCAGTAAGAGGGGCACGACATGTCGACGACTCAGACTTTCAGCAATGAATCAGCCGATCAGATCATCCATCGCATCGGCAACCTCACGCGGATGCTGCGCGATAACATGCGGGAGCTGGGGCTCGACAAGGAAATCGAGCGGGCCGCACAGGCCATTCCTGACGCGCGCGACCGCCTGAGCTACATCGCCGCCATGACCGAGCAGGCCGCCGAGCGTACGCTCACGGCCGTGGAACTGGCGCAGCCGCTGCAGGAAGACCTCGAAGCCCGCGCCAACGCGCTGGACAAGCGCTGGGACGCGTGGTTCGAGACGCCGGTGGAACTGGGCGATGCCCGGGCCCTGGTGCTCGACACGCGCGAGTTCCTGACCGAGGTGCCGCAGAAGGCCAAGGCCACGGGCAGCCACCTGCTCGAGATCATGATGGCCCAGGACTTCCAGGATCTGACGGGTCAGGTCATCAAGAAGATGATGGACATGATCCGCTCGCTGGAGCAGGAACTGCTGCAGGTACTGATCGACAACGTACCGGCCGATCGTCGCGTGGAAGCTCCGCCCACGCTGATGAACGGTCCGCAGATCAACCCCGAGGGCAAGGCCGACGTGGTGTCGGACCAGTCGCAGGTGGACGATCTGCTGGCAAGCCTGGGCTTCTGAAGCCACATCAGGTCATGGCAGGATGCAACGGGACAATCGCGTCGGGCGATTGTCCCGTTTGTTTTTGGAGACGGTCCCGCGAGCACATCGCCGCATTCGCTGGCAGAATGTGATCGCTCCCCGGCTTCGCGGTACCGAGCAGGTCCCGGGCCGGGTTTTTGTGTCGTATCACTGCCAGAGGATACTGTCGCCATGCCAGCCCGTTGCCGTACCGTCTTCGCCCGTCACGTCGTCCCGTTCGCCACGCTGGCCTTCGTCGGGGTCGCCTCCGCACAAACGCTGACGGTGCCGCAGGTCTCGCCCCAGGTTGACAGCACCTATACGCGCCTCGAGGCCTCGCCGGTGGTGAAGAAGCTGCTCGACGACGTGAAGGCAGACGACGCCCGCGCGCTGACCGAACTGAAGACGATGACGGAGATTCCCGCGCCGCCGTTCAAGGAGTCCGCGCGCGCGCAGTATTTCGTATCGCGCCTGAAGGCGCTGGGGCTGACCGATGCGCGCATCGACGCCGAGGGCAATGCCATCGGTATCCGCAAGGGCACTGGCAACGGGCCCAAGCTGCTGATCTCCGCCCACCTCGACACCGTGTTCCCGCAGGGCACCGACGTCACCGTGAAATCGCGCGACGGCAAGCTCTATGCGCCCGGTATCGGCGATGACACGCGCGGCCTGGCCGTGCTGCTGTCCTGGCTCAAGGTGCTCAACGAGAACAACGTCCGCACGGTGGGGGACATCGTGTTCGTGGGCAACGTCGGCGAGGAGGAACTCGGCAACCTGCGCGGCATGAAGGCAGTGTTCCGCGATCATCCCGATATCGACGGCATGATCGGCCTCGAACCGGGCACCGGCGAGCGCGTGCTGACGCAAGGCACCGGCAGCCATCGCTACGAAATTACGTTCCGTGGCCCGGGCGGCCATAGCTTCGGCGCGTTCGGCCTGCCGAGTGCCATCCACGCGATGGGCCGCGCGATCGGCAAGGTCAGCGATGTCCGCACGCCGACGGACCCCAAGACCACGTTCACGGTCGGCACGGTGGGGGGTGGCACATCGGTCAACGCCATTGCCGGAGACGCCAAGATGGCCATCGACATCCGCTCCAACGGCACGCCGGCCCTGCTCGAAACCGAGAAGCACATCATGTCCGCCATCGCATCGGGTGTGGCTGACGAGAACGGCCGCTGGTCGCCCACCAAGGGCAATGAGATCACCTTCCAGGCAAAGCAGATCGGCGACCGGCCGGCAGGCCAGACCGCCACGGACTCGGTCATCGTGCAGTCGGCCGTGCGCGTGATCAAGGCTAACAGCAAGGAAGCGCCCAGCCTGCGCGGCGGCAGCACCGATGCCAATGTGCCGATGTCGCTCGGCATTCCGGCGGTTATCCTCGGCAGCGGCGGCAAGTCGGGCGGTTCCCACTCGCGCGACGAATGGTTCGATCCGACCAATGCCCATGAGGGTGCGCAGTGGGCACTCACCACGGTGCTCGGGCTGGTCGGCGTGGAAGGCGTGAGCGAGCCCTTGCTCGCCAAGCGGCCGACGAAGTAGGGCGCTGCCCCGGATCGCTGTCAGGCGGGCAGTCCGAAGCGGGTGTCGAACGTCGATGCCACTTCGAGCCGCTGCTTCAGCAATCCGGATTTGAGGTAGAAGTCGGCGGTCTGCTGCTGGATGGCGACGAGGCTGGCATCGATCGGCTGCCATGTCGTATGGCGTCGCTCGAACTGCAGCCGCGCCGCCTCCGGCGAGATGCCGATGATGCGCGCCAGCGTGGCGGAGAACTCCGCCGCGTGTTCATAGGACCAGACCTGGGCGCGCACCACGCGCTGGAGGAAATCGGCCAGGACCGCGCGCTTGGCAGCGAGCGCCGCGTCGGTGGCGGCGAGATAGCTGAGCCCCGACCACAGGCCACGCCCGCTGACGAGTACCCGGGCATGGCCGCTGGTCTCCGCCATGGCCGTGTACGGTTCCCAGGTCGCCCACGCATCGACGGAGCCATTGGTCAGCGCGAGCTTGGTATCGGCTGGAGGGAGGAAGCGGATGTTGGCGTCCTCGGGTTTCAATCCGGCTGACGCCAATGCCTTCAGCGTCACGAAATGGCCAATCGAACCCCGGTTCGTGCCGATGCTCTTGCCTTTGAGGTCAGCCGCGGTCTTCAGCGGTGAATCGGGCCGCACGAGGATGGCGGTGCCATAAGGGTCCGACCGGTTGGCGCCAATCAGCTTGATCCGCGTCCCCGCCGCGAGTGCGAAGATCGCCGGCGCATCGCCAATCGGCCCGCAATCGACCGCCCCCGCATTGAGCGCCTCCGCCAGCGGCGCGGCGGCCGGGAACTCCGTCCACTGGATATCGTAGCCAATGCCCTTGAGTGCATCGGCGGATTCGAGCAGCGCCCGCAGGCCACCCTTCTGGTCCCCCGCCTTGAGGACAGGGCGCGACTGCCCACGCGCGGTGGAAATCAGCACAGGAGCGGCGGCAAGCATGGCGCCATAGCGCAGGAACTGGCGACGGGAAGCGGTCATCGGAATCCGTTCGAACAAGGCCGGACTGGCCAACAGTCCAAGACCCTACGCCGTGCCCCCGACGATGCGAACGAATGTTTTCGCGCTTTGTTATGCGGGGGTGGGAGCTTCCCGGAACGCCCCGGTCCCCTAGCCATCTCCCGCTACCGCCGCGCCGCCGGTGCGTTCTCCGCAAACGCCTTCACGTCCCG
Source organism: Cupriavidus sp. OV096 (assembly GCF_900115455.1). Taxonomy (NCBI): domain Bacteria; kingdom Pseudomonadati; phylum Pseudomonadota; class Betaproteobacteria; order Burkholderiales; family Burkholderiaceae; genus Cupriavidus; species Cupriavidus sp. OV096. The sequence continues at coordinate 338,861 of NZ_FOWM01000006.1, read as the reverse complement.
CAGCCGATCCACGATTTCGGCGATGTGTGGCCATTGCTCCAGTTCGATGCCCGCGCGCTCCGCGTTGATCGCTTGGGGGAAGAGGAAGATGTCGGCGATTGTCGGCGTGTTGCCGGCCACGTAGGGGCCGGTGCGGCGGGCGGCGAGGCGGGCTTCCACGGCGGTCAGGCCTTCCAGGATCCAGTGGCGGTTCCACGTCACCACGCCCGTCGCGCCCATCCCGGGCATCTTGCCGAGGTAGGCCGCCACGCGCGGTGGCACCAGCGCGTGGATTTCGCTGGCGATGGCCAGGGCGATCGAGCGGGAGAAGGCGCGGCCCGCGCCGTCCTTGGGCAGCAGCGGTGGCAGCGGGAAGCGCTCGTCGAGGTACTCCACGATGGCCAGCGACTGGGTCAGCAACTCGCCTTCGTCGGTCTGCAGCGCCGGCACCAGTCCTTGTGGATTGATGCCGAGGTAGTCCGCCTGCCGGTTCTCGGCACCGTCGCCCAGGATGCCGACGGTGACCATCTCGACCTGCACCCCCTTCATGGCCAGCGCGATACGCACGCGCGATGTGGCCGACGAAATCTCGTTCGCGTAAAGCTTCATGCTGAATCTCCTTGGATTGGCCGTCGGGTTACTGCGCCGGTGCCGGTGCCGCTGCCGCTGCCGGTACTGGCGCCGCTGCCGCGCCAGCCTTGGCTTCCTTCAGCAGCGTCTGGATGATCTGCTCGGACTTCTCGTAGTCCCCTTCGCCCACGTGGTAGTGCCGGATGCGCCCGTTCGCGTCGATGAAGTACAGCGCCGGCCAGTAGTTGTTCTGGAAGGCGCGCCAGATCTTGTAGTCGTTGTCGATGGCGATGGGGTAGGTGAGCTTGAACCGCTTCAGCGCGTCGCGGACGTTACCCACGTCCTTTTCGAACGGAAACTCGGGCGTATGCACGCCGATCACGGTCAGCCCCTGGTCCTTGTACTTCTCGGCCCAGCTGCGCACGTACGGCAGCGTATTGATGCAGTTGATGCACGAATAGGTCCAGAAATCGATCAGCACGACCCGGCCGCGCAGTTGCGCCATGTTCAGCGGAGGCGAGTTGAGCCAGGTCGTCGCGCCGTCCAGGGGGGGCGCCGGGGCGTCCGTGCGGGCGGCGCGGGCGTCGCTCAGGCCGGGAAACTGGCCGTTGGCCAGGCTGACGCCGACGGCGGCAAGCGCCGCCAGCGCCATGGCGCCAAAGGTGCGGCGCGTGAAGGAAGAGGGGGTGTTCATGGCAGTGCGCTCCGTTCGGGTGGTGTATGGTCGCTATCAGACACCGTGCGCGTGTACCGGATGTATCGCCCGCCGGCCGCCAGGTAAGGTATTGTCTGCCCGGCTTGGCCAGATACACTGGCATACAAAGGGAAGTGCAACCAATCGCCAGAGCGGGCAAACTCCGCTCATCGCCACTGAAATCTACCAAGAGCGCCGCCAGATGGACGCCCATATCGACCATATCCTTGTTGTTGACGACGACCGCGAAATCCGCGAGCTGGTGTCCACCTACCTGACCCGTAACGGGCTGCGGGTGACCATTGCGCCGGACGGCCGCCACATGCGGACCTTCCTGGAGTCGAACGTCGTCGACCTGATCGTGCTGGACATCATGATGCCCGGCGACGACGGCCTGACGCTGTGCCGCGAACTGCGCGCCGGGAAGCACAAGAGCACCCCGATCCTGATGCTGACCGCCCGCAGCGATGAGACAGACCGGATCATCGGCCTCGAAATGGGCGCCGACGACTACCTCGCCAAGCCGTTCGCCGCGCGCGAGCTGATGGCGCGGATCAAGGCGGTGCTGCGGCGCACCCGGATGCTTCCGCCCAATCTCCAGGTGTCCGAGGCGGGCCGGCTGCTCACTTTCGGCGACTGGCGTCTCGACACCACCGCCCGCCATCTGCTGGACAAGGACGGCACTGTCGTGGCCCTGAGCGGCGCCGAGTACCGGCTGTTGCGCGTGTTCGTCGACCATCCGCAGCGCGTGCTGAACCGTGACCAGCTGCTGAACCTGACGCAGGGCCGTGACGCCGAGCTGTTCGACCGCTCGATCGACCTGCTGGTCAGCCGCCTGCGCCAGCGGCTGGGCGATCACGCCCGCGAGCCGATCTACATCAAGACGGTGCGCAGCGAGGGCTACGTGCTGGCGATGCCCGTCGAGATCACCGAGGCACGCGAATGACCACGGCCGCCCTGGTAGCGCCGCAGTCGCGGGTGCGCTGGTGGCCCGGCACCCTGAGCGCACGGCTGTTCCTGATCCTGCTGGCGGGGCTGGTCATCGCCTATGCGATGTCGTTCACGGTGCTGTTCATGGAACGCTACGTCACCGCGCGCACGGTCATGCTGGGCACGCTGGAAAACGAAGTGGCCACTTCCATCGCCATTCTCGACCGCCTGCCCGCCGCCGAGCGCCCGGACTGGATCCACCGGCTGGACCGGCCGACGTACCGCTACGTCCTCGGCCCGGGCCTGCCGGGCGTGCCCGACATGACCATGCGCGCCAAGGACATCGCCAACAAGATCGAGGAGGCGGCCGGCCAGCGCTTCCCGGTCCGGGTCGAGATGATTCCGGGCGACGGCAAGCGCCTGCAGGCGCACCTGACACTGAGCGACGGCAGCCCGCTGACTATCGACGTCCATCCTGCCATGGCACCGCTGGCGCATTGGCTGCCCTATGTGATGGTGGCGCAACTCGCGCTGCTGGTGCTGTGCAGCTGGTTTGCGGTGCGGCAGGCCATCCGGCCGCTGGCGACGCTGGCCGATGCGGCGAACACGCTCGACCCGAACCAGACCACGCCGCGCATGAGCGAGACCGGCCCGAGCGAGGTGGCCCACGCGGCGGTGGCGTTCAACGCCATGCGCGACCGCATCGCCCATTTCGTGGAGGAGCGCGTGCGCATTCTCGCGGCCATCTCCCACGATCTGCAGACCCCCATCACGCGCATGAAGCTGCGTGCCGAGATGGCCGAGGAGTCTGTCGAGAAGGACAAGCTCATCAGCGACCTGTCCGAGATCGAGCGGCTCGTGCGCGAGGGGCTGGCCTATGCGCGCAGCACGCACGTCGATGGCGAGGCCGATACGCGTATCGACATCGGCTCGTTCCTGGAAAGCCTGGTCTACGACTATCAGGACACTGGCAAGGCCGTGACCATGGAGGAATGCGTGGGCGGGGCGATCGTCACGCGCCCGCATGCCCTGCGGCGCATCCTGACCAACCTGATCGACAACGCCCTGAAGTTCGGCGGCGCGGCCGAGATCGTCGCCCGGCGCGACGCCGATGGCGCCCTGCGGCTGATGGTGATGGATCGCGGCGCCGGCATCCCGGAGGAACAGCTCGATGCGGTGCTCCAGCCGTTCTATCGCGTGGAGGCCTCGCGGAACCGCGATACCGGCGGTAGCGGGCTGGGGCTGGCCATCGCGCAGCAACTGGCGCAGGCGCTCGGCGGCAAGCTGGCGCTGCGCAATCGCGAAGGCGGCGGACTCTCCGCGGAGGTGATCCTGCCTTGATGGCCTGATGCGCCGCGCGGGCGGCAGTTGCATCGTCCCCGCGCTTGCGATCCAATGGGCGCCTTCGCGTGATCACGCCCCTCACCTTGATGTCATCGATGAATGCCAATACAGAAATCCCGGCGCGGCCGCCGCTGCGCGCGCTGACGGCGCTGGAAGGCCGCGTGGTCGCTGTGCTGCTGGAGAAGCAGTACACCGTGCCGGACACCTATCCGCTCTCGCTCAATGCGCTGGCGTCGGGCTGCAACCAGAAGACCGCGCGGTCGCCGGTGATGAGCGTGTCGGAGGACGAGATCCTGACGGCCATCGACGGCCTGAAGTCGCTGAGTCTGGTGTTCGAGGGCAGCAGCAGCCGGGTGCCGCGCTTCGAGCAGAACATGGCCAAGGTGCTTGGCGTGCCGAGCCAGTCGGCGGCGCTGCTGTCCACGCTCCTGCTGCGCGGCCCGCAGACGGCGGCGGAGCTGCGCCTCAACACGGCGCGCCTGCACGCCTTCGCGGATATCTCGTCCGTGGAGGGCTTTCTCGATGAACTCGCCGAGCGCAATCCGGCCCTCGTTATCCGCCTGCCGCGCGCCCCGGGCGAGCGGGAGAGCCGCTGGATGCATCTGCTCTGCGGCGAGGTCAGCGTGGCAGACCTGGCGGCGCCGCGCGGGGCGTCGGCGCCGGAAGGCGGCTCGTCTTCGGAACTCGAAGCGCTGCGCATCAGCCAGCGCGAGCTGGCCGACAAGGTGGCGCGGCTGCAGGCCCTGGTCGAAGAGATGGCCGGGCAGCTCGGCATCGAGGTGGAACCCGGGCGGCTCGGCTAGCCTGCCACCTCCGCCCACTCAGCCTCAGCTCCCCGCTAGATGGCAGTTGCGTTAAACCCGCCGCCCCGCCAACGTGGGGGTGTTGCGGGGAGGAATCAGTCCGCGCGCGCGGGCGCCGTTATCGGCACGGCGTAAAAGGTTCGATGCTATAAAGGGGCGTCGGCCGTCACACGGCCTTGTTTGCCTGCGCCCTTCCGGAATCCTCATGAGCCAGCCCAGTGGCGACATCCAGTCCGCCATGGTGCGACTGCTGTATCGACAGTCGCATGGGGTCCTGTTCGCCAACTTCGTGATTCCGGTGGCCATCGTGTACGCGCTGCGCCACAGCGCATACATCGGGCCGCTGCTGTGGTGGATGGCGATGGTCTATGCCGTCACGCTTGCGCGCATTCTGCTCTCGACGGTGTTCTATCGGCATGAGTCCAGCGCCACGCCGCGCGCCTGGGCTAACCGCTTCGCAGCGATGTCATGGGTATCGGCGGCGTTGTGGGGATGGGTCGGCTCGACCGCGCTGTTCCCGCCGGGCGCCGAGTGGACGGCTTTCGCCTGCATCGTCCTGGCCGGCATGACGTGCGGCGCCGTGCCGGCGCTGTCCGCGCAGCCACGCATCTACGTCGGCATGGTCTTGCTGATGAGCGGCCCGTTCATCGTCCATTGCGCGATGCGGCCGGAGCCTATCTACAACGTTTACGCAGCATTCGGGGTCGCCCTGGTCGTCGTGAACAGCTATTTCAGCCGCGTCACGTATCACACCCTGCTGACCGGGGTGAAGCTGCGCTTCGAGAATCTCGCCCTGATCGGGCAGCTCGAGCATGAGCGCGACCGGGCAACCGCGGCCGACAAGGCCAAGACGCGCTTCCTGGCCGCCGCCAGCCACGACCTGCGCCAGCCGGTGCATGCGCTCGGGCTGCTTTCCGCCTCGCTGTCGGCGGTGGCGGAGCGTGGCGATGTCCGCGCCGATGCGGCCACGCAGATCAGCCGGCGCCTGAACGGCACGCTCGACCGCATGGGCGGACTGCTCGACGGGCTGCTGCACGTGTCGCGGCTCGACGCCGGCCTGATGCCGGCACGGCGCCGGCCGTTGTCTCTCGGCAAGCTGCTCGCCGAACTGCGCGACGAGTATGCCGAGCAGGCCAGCCAGCGCGGCAGCACGCTGCGCGTGCGGGTCGCCCAGGCGTGGATCGACAGTGACCCCGAGCTGCTGCGGCGCATCCTGGACAACCTGTTGAGCAACGCGCTGCGCTACGCGCCGCAGTCGCGCATCGTGGTGGGCGCCCGGCGCCGGCCCGGCGCGATCGAGATCCAGGTCCTGGACAGTGGGCCCGGCATTGACCCCTCGCAGCAGGCGCTGGTCTTCGAGGAGTTCGCCCAGTTGCCCAATGTGCAGAGCGAACACGGGCTGGGCCTCGGTCTCGCCATCGTGCGTCGGCTGGCGGACCTGCTCGGCCATCCCGTGAAGCTGCGCTCCACGCCCGGCCGGGGGAGCAACTTCTCGGTGACCGTGCCACTGGCGCGCGATGTCGAGCCAGAAGCGCCGGCCCTGACCAGCGCCGAAGGTCGCGCCCCGGCGGACCTCCAGGCGCGCTATGGCGTGATGCTGGTCGACGACGATCCCCAAATCCTCGCGGCGCTGGGCGACCTGCTCGCGTTCTGGGGCCACACGGTCTATGCGGGCGCCACGGTCGAAGCCGTCTGCGCCGCCCACCAGCGCGCGCGCATCGCCGGCCCGGCCCCGGTAGACCTGATCCTGGCCGACTACCGGCTGGCCGCGCAGGTGACCGGCCGGCAGGCCATCGCGTGGCTGCGCGAGTACCTCGACACCGAGGTGCCGGGCCTGATCGTCACCGGCGACACGGCGCCGGACCGCCTCAAGGCGCTCCACGCCAGCGGCTTCCGGGTGCTGCATAAGCCGATTGCCGCCCCGTTGCTGCGGCAGGCGATCGTCGAGACGGTACGTGGCGACGCGATGGCCGAGAGCCTCCATTCCGGCTAAGGTCGATTCACAACCAGTAGTTGCTTTTCCTGCAATCCACATCACCATTGTTTGTGGAAGTCTGACTACCTACCATGGGTCTCAACGGTAACCGACACGCCGCGACGATCGCAGCGAAGGCCGGAACCGAGCCAACCCAATCCCAGGAGTCAGTCATGTCCGATTCGAAGCAATCCCAAAGCAAGGTCTGGTTCATTACCGGTGCGTCGCGCGGTTTCGGCACGCTGTTTGTCCGCAACGCGCTGGCACGCGGTGACCGCGTCATCGCCACGGCGCGCAATCCCCAGGCCATCGTCGATGCCATTGGCGACCAGCCCGGCCTTCTCGCGGTCAAGGTCGATGTGACCAACGAATCGGACGCCGTCGAGGCCGTGCGCCAGGGCGTGGCCCGCTTCGGCCGGATCGACGTGCTGGTGAACAACGCCGGCTACGGCGTGCTCGGCGCGGTGGAGGAGACCAGCATCGCCGAAGCGAAGGCTAACTTCGACACCAACGTCTTCGGCATGCTCGCCGTCAGCCGGGCCGTGCTGCCGCAGATGCGCCAGCAGCGCAGCGGCCATGTCATCAATATCTCGTCGCTGGGCGGCTACTCGGCCTATCACGGCTGGGGCGTCTATGGCGCCTCGAAGTTTGCGGTGGAGGGGCTGACCGAAGCCATGTCCCAGGAGCTGGCCCCGCTGGGCATCCACGCCACGGTGGTCGAGCCGGGCTTCTTCCGCACGGACTTCCTGAACGACAACTCGCTGGTTGCCACCAAGACCGAGATTGCCGACTACGCCGAGACGGTGGGCGCGATGCGCGTCTTTGCTGCTGGTGCCAACCACAACCAGCCGGGCAACCCGGAGAAGCTCGCCGAGGCGATGCTGCAACTCGTGGACAGCGACCATCCCCCGCTGCGGCTGCCGCTGGGCACCGACGCCATCGCCCGCATCGAACAGAAGCACAAGTTCGTGGAAGCCGAACTGGCCGCATGGCGCACCCTGGCTGAGTCGACGGATCACGCGGACGTGGTGCGGTAAGGCAGCCGGGTTAGCGGTCAGGCATGGCCGCCAACCCGCGCTAAGTGAGACGCCGACGCTGCTGACGCGTACCAACGATACGCAGGATGTGAATGACCTCCTCCTGCGGATGCCATGCGTAGACCAGCACGTGTTCGCGATTCAAGACAATGTGTCGTGTACCAGGCACTTTTCCGGCGGGATACATTGCTGGAAACCTGACAAGCGCTTCGAGGCGATCGGCAATGAGCAGGTTCAGGTTCACGGCGGCCAACCGGTTGTCAGCGGCGATGCGGTGGAACAGGGCCTTGCGTTCCTCCCGTGCGGTCGTTGACCACTCCACCCTCAACGGTCAACTCCCCCGGTTCGAATCGCGGGCGATGCTGGCCAGCAGCGCCTCATTCTCTTCCGCCATTTCCCGCAATACGACTTCGTGCGGCACGCGCGGCCGGGAATCATCTAACCCCGCCTGCACCTGCCCCTTAAACCACCGGTCATAAGCTGCCGCCTCATGGGCCGCGCGCATGCGCTCGGCGGCGTCCAGGCGGGGACGGGCGACGTGGGTGCCAGGCTGGAACGCCGTGGCGTCGACTTCGAATTCTGCTATCTGCATACGGACGAGAAAGTTGACCAACGTGTCGAGCTTCGGCCAGACGCGGACGTTGCCGCGCCGGACCACCAGGGTGCTCTCGCTCGTCCCGTACCGGACCACGATCCGCCAGCCGCCCGTCTGCGCCACCGCGCGTACGCGCTGCAGGCTGCCGGAGGCGGACAGTTTTTCGAGCATCGTCTGGTCGATGGTGGCCGTCTGTGCCGTCATGGCATATCCCCTCAATTGTGATCGATACGGGGAATATGCTACCAAACATCTATTGGCTGGCAGCCGATCCACTACAAAACGCGAGATTTGCGAAAGCCAGGCCAGACTACCCGGACTGCCGGCAAAGACTGTCGAATTGCTGTTGAGATCACATGTTTGGTGCAATCTTTAACGAAAACACATCATTGCGTGGTACCGGCAAGACATGGCAAGATGGCCGCCCGATCGGTGCCAAAACGACGCCGGAGTGGCCGCCACCGCACCTTTGCCCTAAAGGTCGGTACCCCCCGGGCCGTTAACTCCGCTGCCCCCCTCATTCCTGAAACAGGCACCTGTTTCCCTCCCTTTTCCCCTGAATGCCAGCGCCCCCGGGATTTGATAATCCTCGCTGACGAAGTGCCGCCTGCGCGCTTCGCGTTGGAGCGTCCATGTCCGAGGAAAGCGATCTCGAGAAAACCGAACCCGCCTCACCCCGGCGCCTGGAAAAGGCGCGCGAGGAGGGGCAGGTGGTGCGTTCGCGCGAGCTCGGCACGTTCGTGATGCTGATGACGGGCGTGATCGGCCTGTGGGTCATGGGCGGCACGCTGGGCCGCCGGCTGGACGCCGTGATGCACAAGAGCCTGGCTTTCGAGCCGGCCACCGCGTTCGACACCAACCGCATGCTGTCGCAGTTCGGCATCGCCATCTGGGACAGCCTGCTGGCCTTCCTGCCGCTGCTGCTGATGTTCGGCGTGGCCGCGCTGATGGCCCCGCTGGCGCTGGGCGGCTGGCTGTTCGCGAGCAAGTCGTTCATGCCGGATTTCTCGCGCCTCTCCCCGCTGCAGGGGCTGGGCCGGATGTTCTCCTCGCATTCGCTGGTGGAACTCGGCAAGGCCATCGCCAAGTCGCTGCTGGTGGGCGGCGTGGGCGCCTGGATGGTCTGGCGCAAGCTGCCGGAGGCCGTGGCGCTGATGAACGCGCCCGTGCAGGAGGCGCTGCTGCACCTGATGGAGCTAGTGCTCTACGTGTGCGGCGTGGTGTCCGGCTCGCTGCTGCTGGTGGTGGCGCTGGACGTGCCCTGGCAGCTCTGGACGTTCTACAAGAAGCTCCGCATGACCAAGGAAGAGGTCAAGCAGGAGATGAAGGAAACCGATGGCGATCCGCACATCAAGGCCCGCATCCGGCAGCAGCAGCGGGCCATGGCGCGTCGCCGCATGATGACCGAGGTGCCCAAGGCCGATGTGGTGGTGACCAACCCCACGCACTTCGCCGTGGCGCTGCGCTATGAGGAAGGCGGCATGGGCGCGCCGCGCGTCGTCGCCAAGGGAACCGAGGAAGTGGCCGCTCGCATCCGCGAACTGGCCGCCGAACATCGCGTGCCGATCCTGTCCGCGCCGCCGCTGGCGCGGGCGCTGCACCGGCACGTGGAGCTGGGGCATGAAATCCCGGCGGGCCTGTATACCGCCGTGGCCGAGATCCTGGCCTGGGTCTATCAACTGAAACACTGGCACTACTCCAACGGTCCGCAGCCTTCGGGACCGACGGAGCTGGTGGTGCCGGACGAACTTGCCGTACCGGAAGCCCGCGCATGAACGCACTGACGAATTTCTTCAACATCCCGGGCCTGCGCTCGGGCGCCCAGCTGAAGGCGCTGGCAGGACCGCTGCTGATCGTCATGATCCTCGGCATGATGATCCTGCCGCTGCCCGCGTTTGTGCTGGACCTGCTGTTCACGTTCAACATCGCGCTGTCCATCATGGTGCTGCTGGTGGGCATGTACACCCGCACGGCGCTGGACTTCGCGGCGTTCCCGGCCGTGCTGCTGTTCTCCACGCTGCTGCGCCTGTCGCTGAACGTGGCCTCCACGCGCGTGGTGCTGCTGGAGGGCCATACCGGCCCGGACGCCGCCGGCAAGGTGATCGAGGCCTTCGGCCACTTCCTGGTGGGCGGCAACTTCGCGGTGGGTATCGTGGTGTTCGCCATCCTGGTGGTGATCAACTTCATGGTGATCACCAAGGGTGCGGGCCGTATCGCTGAAGTGGGTGCGCGCTTCATGCTCGATGCCATGCCCGGCAAGCAGATGGCCATCGACGCGGACCTGAACGCCGGCCTGATCAACGAGGAAGGCGCCCGCAAGCGCCGTACCGAAGTGGCGCAGGAGTCCGACTTCTACGGCGCCATGGACGGTGCCTCGAAGTTCGTGCGCGGCGACGCCATCGCCGGGCTGATCATCATGTTCATCAACGTCGCGGCCGGCATGGTCGTGGGCATGGTGCAGCATGACCTGGACTTCGGCACCGCGGTGCATAACTACACGCTGCTGACCATCGGCGATGGCCTGGTTGCGCAGATTCCGGCACTGGTGATCTCCACCGCCGCCGGTGTGATCGTCTCGCGCGTGTCGAACGAGCAGGACGTCGGCCAGCAGCTTACCGGCCAGCTCTTCTCGAACCCGCGCGTCATGTTCCTGACCGCCGGCATCATCGGCGCGATGGGCATCATCCCCGGCATGCCGCACTTCGCCTTCCTGCTGCTGGCCGGCGCGATGGCCTGGTTCGGCCGCTACATGCTGCGCCGCGACGCCGTGCAGGCCGAGACCAAGGTCCGCGAAGAGCGCAAGCCGGCCGTGGCCGCAGAAGCCGCCGAAGCCACGTGGGAAGACGTGACGATGGTCGACCCGCTGGGCATGGAAGTGGGCTACCGCCTGATCACGCTGGTGGACCGCGGCCAGAACGGCGAACTGCTGGGCCGTATCAAGAGCATCCGCAAGAAGATTGCGCAGGACATCGGCTTCCTGGTGCCGGTGGTGCATATCCGCGACAACCTCGAACTCAAGCCCAACGCCTACCGCATCACGCTCAAGGGCGTGGAGATTGGCAGCGGCGAGGCCACGCCGGGCCAGTGGATGGCCATCAACCCCGGCCAGGTCAGCGGCACGCTGCCGGGCCCGGTCACGCGCGACCCCGCTTTCGGCCTGCCGGCGGTGTGGATCGACGCCAGCCTCAAGGAGCAGGCGCAGGCCTACGGCTACACCGTGGTCGACGCCAGCACAGTGGTGGCCACCCACCTGAACCACCTGATCCAGATGCACGCCTCCGAGCTGCTGGGGCGCCAGGAAGTGCAGTCGCTGCTGGACCGCATCGCCAAGGAATCGCCGAAGCTGACCGAAGACCTCGTGCCGAAGACGATCTCGCTGACCGGCCTGCAGAAGGTGCTGCAGAACCTGCTGGACGAAGGTGTGCCGATCCGCGACATGCGCACGATCCTCGACGTGGTGGCCGAGCACGCCACCAAGGTCAGCGAGCCTACCGAACTCACGGCGCTGGTGCGCGTGGCGCTGGGCCGGGCCATCACGCAGCAGCTGTTCCCGAACAATGCTGACCTGCAGGTCATCAGCCTCGACGCCGGCCTGGAACGCGTGCTGACGCAGGCGCTGGCCAACGGCGGCGGCATCGAGCCGGGCCTGGCCGATGCGCTGCTCCAGCAGGCGCAGGGCGCGGTCGGCCGCCAGGAGCAGATGGGTCTCGACCCCGTGCTGCTGGTGCCGTCCCCGCTGCGGCCGCTGATGGCGCGCTTCCTGCGCCGTACGCTGCCCCAACTGAAGGTGCTGTCGCATGCCGAAGTCCCGGACAACCGCAACATCCGCATTACCGCAATGATCGGCGGCGCGGCGTAAGGAACGAACATGAGCGTGGCGAAGTTTGTGGCGGCCAATGGCCGCGAAGCGATGCGCAAGGTGCGCGAGGCCATGGGCCCCGACGCCGTGGTGCTGTCCAACCGGGCCATCGAGGGCGGCGTGGAAATTGTGGCGATGCGCGATGCGGACCTGGGCGCCGTCAGCGCCACGGCGCAGCCGTACGCGCCATCCGCGTCATCGGCGTCATCGGCATCGATGCTGTCGATGAGCCCGATGGCGCCGCTGTCTTCGATGCCCCCGTCGTCCTCGATGTCTCAGTTCGCACCGGCCCCGATCGCACAGATGCCGTCGATGATGACCGCCGACGCGTCCGACCCGGCCGCGCTGGGGGACCTGCGCGGCGAGCTGGCCTCGATGCGCAGCATGCTGGAGCGCCAGTTCGCCGGCCTGGCCAACACGCCCGCCGGCGTGGCCGCTGGCGACCCGCTACGCGAGTCGCTGTTCGAATGGCTCGTCAACGCCGGCTTCTCGGGCCAGCTTTCGCGCACGTTGCTCGCCCACCTGCCAGTCGGCACGGACCGTCCGGCCGCGATGGCCTGGATCCGCCAGGAACTGGCCCGCAAGGTGCCGGTGCTGGCCGATGAGGACACGCTGTTCGCGCAGGGCGGCGTGCTCGCGCTGATCGGCCCGACCGGCGTCGGCAAGACCACCACCACCGCCAAGCTGGCCGCGCGCTTCGTGCTCCGCCACGGCCCGGGCAAGCTCGCGCTGCTGACCACCGACCGCTTCCGGATCGGCGCGCACGAACAACTGCGTATCTATGGCGACATCCTCGGCGTGCCCGTGCATGCCGTGAAGGACGCCGCCGACCTGCGGTTCGCGCTGTCGGCCATGAAGGACAAGCACCTCGTCATCATCGACACGGTGGGCATGAGCCAGCGCGACCGCAGCCTGTCCGACCAGATCTCGATGCTGGCCGGCGTGCAGGCCCCGATGCAGCGTGTGCTGCTGCTCAACGGCGCCGCGCACGGCGACACGCTCAATGAAGTCGTGCACGCCTACCGCAACGACACCGCTGGCGACGCCGCCGGTATCGACGGCTGCATCATCAGCAAGCTGGACGAAGCCACCCACCTGGGCTCGGTGCTCGACGTGGTGATCCGCCACCGCCTGCCCGTGTTCTACGCCTCCACCGGCCAGCGCGTGCCGGAGCACCTCGAACTGGCTCAAGCCGATGCCCTGGTCGAACGTGCCTTCCTGACGCCGCGCCGTGGCTCGCTGTTCGCCGATGCCGATGTGGCGCGCCGCCAGGCCAGCGCCGCCGAGCCAGCCCAGACCGAGCGTGCCGGCGCCGACGATGTGCTGCGCTCGCTGACCGACAGCGCCAACGCCGTGGGCGTGTGCGTGGAGGAACTCAACGGCGCGCAGTACGGCTTCGACGTGGCCCGCTCGCTGTGGCAGCAACGCGGCGCCGGTGCGCCGGCGCTGCGCCAGATGGCCCAGCAGGTGCGCCTGTCGATGTGCCGCGACGCCAGCCGCGCGTGCGACCGCTACGTGCTCGCTGTGACCGGCACCGCCTCGCAGACCGTGCCGGGTCGCCGCGCCCCGCAACTGCTGCAACAGACGCTGTGGCTGGCCGACCGTGACGGCACGCCGCTGGCCACCACGGTGGTGCCCGCCGGCCGCACGCGCCAGTCGATGGCCGAAGCCGAGGCGGAAGCCGAAGCCGCCACCGTGCGCGCCACGCTGGCCGCCGCCCGCACCGTGGTCAACCTCAATGCCTCGCTGCCGTCCGCCGCCACGCTGGCGCGCTGGCAGCAACTGGGCGAACGCTGGGTGGCCGGCACGCGCAAGACCACGCGCGTGATTGCCGACGGCGCCGCCAACAAGCTCGACACCATTGCCGATACGCTGACCTTCCTCGCCATCGGCGACACCACCTGCCGCGACCGCGACGCCGTGCACTGGCTCGGCCACTGCATGGTGCGCGTGCCCGAAGGCCAGGTGCGCGCCGCCGCCCGTGGCCGTGGCCAGGGGGCCGGCGCCGAGGCCGGCACCGAGGCTTGCCTCGTGGTGTCCCGGCTGGTCGATCGAGAAACCGGCGACATGCTGTCCGTGGACTACGTGCTGTGCGACCCGGCGCTGGCCGACGTGGCCGCCCAGGTGGCCCGCTGGGCTCAGTGGACGCACCACGCGGAAGAGCAGTTCCGCACGCTGCGCCATGCGATGGAGCACTTCGCGCAGGGCAGCGAGGGCAACGGTGCGGGCGACGACGACACGCTCGGCACGCTGGTCTCGGTGCAGCTCGGCCTGACCGCGCTGCGCCTGCAACACAACCCGACGCCGACGGCGCCCGCGTTCCTGTCGCGCCTGGCTGGCCGCGCCACCGCCCGCGTCAATGCGCCGGTGTCCGGCGCCGTGCTCAACGAAGGCATGGGCCGCCTGCTGGCGCTGCTGGACGTGCTCGAGAACTACCCGGGCCGCAACGTGGCTTCGGCCCCGGCCCCGGCATTCGACGACACGCCCGACTCGGCGCGCCAGGCGATGGACGCCCTTGGTGCCAGTGCCGCCCGTCAACTGGCCCCCGCAGGAGAGTAAGCCTTGAACCTGATGGGCTCCGACCAGGCGGAAAGCCTGCGCCGCATGCTGGCACCGCGCGTCACCCGGCGTATCGCCGTGGTGGGCTGCGAGGCCGGCGCCGGTGCCACCACCGTGGCGCTCGGGCTGGCCAACGCGCTCGCCATGCAGGGCGAACGTGTGCTGCTGGCTGATGAAGACCGCGCCGCCGCGCGCGCCACCCGGCTTGCCGGCGCGGCGCCGAAGGCCACGCTGGCCGATGTGTTGGGCGGCCGGATGCCGTTCGACGCGGCGGCGGGCACCCGTGCCGCCAGCGGCGTGGCCGTGCTGCCGGCCGGCAACGTGCCCGCCGGCGCGCAGATCGACGACCGCGCCTTGCCGGGCATCCGCACGGTGCTGGTCGATGCGCAGTCGAGCGAGTCCGGCGCGCTGTCGCCCATGGCCGGCGCGGCGCACAACTTCGTGATCGTGATGCGGCCCGAGGCCACGTCGATCACCGCTGCCTACGCCTGCATCAAGCGGCTGCACCATGAATTTGCATGCCGTCACTTCCAGCTGATCGTCAATATGGCGGACAAGGAAGCGACGGTGATGGCCCTCTCGCGCAACCTGGCCCGCACGGCGAGCCAGTACCTGGGCGTGGAGGCAAGCCTGGCGGGCTACCTGCCGCTGGATCCGCTGGTGGCCCGTGCGCTGCAGCTGGGCCGCTGCGTCGTGGAGGCCTATCCGGCCGCCGCGGCCACCGGCGCGCTGCGCCACGTGGCCAGCGGCATCGGGGCATGGCCGCTGCGCCAGGAAGCAGTCTCTCCGGGGATGGCCGCGGCCGTTCCCGCCTGATACCAGAACAAGAAGTCGCAACAACCGGACCGACACTCAGCCAGCCAGTCCGCCCCGCAAGGAATGTGGGGCGCTGGCACCGAACCAAGTTATTACCGAGAATTCCACCATGTATACGATTCAGGGAAAGCTCGAACAGGCAGACGTGGTCAAGTCACACGCGCCGCTGGTGCGACGGATCGCGTTGCAACTGGCGGCCAAGCTGCCTGCCAGTGTCCAGATCGACGACCTGATCCAGGCCGGCATGATCGGCCTGCTCGACGCTGCCAAGCGCTATGAAGACAACCACGGCGCCCGCTTCGAGACCTACGCGAGCCAGCGCATCCGAGGCGCGATGCTCGACGAGGTGCGCGCCAACGACTGGCAGTCGCGCAGCCTGCGCCAGTTCACGCGCAAGATCGAGCGCACCCAGCGCAGCCTCGAACAGAAGCTCGGCCGCACGCCGATCGACTCCGAGGTGGCCAAGGAACTCGATATGGCGCTCGACGAATACCAGGAGCTGCTCAACGAGGTCTACGGCTGCCAGCTGCTGCACTACGAGGACTTCGAGCGCTCCGGCGAGGAAGACTTCCTGGACCGCCATCTCGGCGTGACCGACGACGGCAACCCGCTGACGGTGCTGATGGAGTCCGGCATGCGCGAGGCGCTGATCCGCGCCATCGACAAGCTGCCCGAGCGGGAAAAGCTGGTGCTGTCGCTGTGCTACGACCAGGAACTGAACCTGCGCGAGATTGGCGCGGTGCTGGAAGTGACCGAGTCGCGCGTGTGCCAGATCCGCAGCCAGGCGATTACCCGCCTGCGCAACCAGCTGCGGGGTTTGCTGTAATGCGTGGCTGGCTGTCGATGACGGTGGCCGCGCTCTGCGGCTTCCTGCCGGCGATCCTGTCGGCGCAGGGCTTGACGAAGGCAACGCTCGAAATCGGCCCGTCGCGCCATGCCTGGACTGGCTCGGCGGTGGGCCCGATGATTGCGAACCGGGGCCAGCGCGCGCTGTCCGCGCCGATCGTGCCGGGCGGGGTGCTGCCGCAGTCGGCTGGCGTCATCACCGCGGTGCGCTGGCGTTACAGCTTCACGCGCGTGCCGCCGCCGGACCTGCAGGCCTACCTCTGCAATGCCGACCGCTGCGTGATGCTGCCGGGTGCCGAGGGCAAGACCAACGCCTTCGTTGGCGACGATGCCAGCAAGGGCTTCGTATTCGCCTTCCGCGTGCCGGGCAACGGCGGCCTGGCGCCGTCGCTGCAAGGGCGCAGCAACGAGGTGACGGTCAGCTTCCGCTAACCGTCCCGGGCTTTACATCTGCCGCCTCACGCCACGCGTGTGTGCGTGACGGCCACCACCTTCGCCCATCGCGCGATTTCCGCCTGCAGGAACTGCGCGAACTGGGCGGCGCTATTCCCCACCGGTACCAGACCTTCCCCCTGCAAGCGCTTGCGCATGGCCGGCGCTGCCACGGCCGCACGGGCTGCCGTCTCCAGTTCCCGCACCATGTCTGGCGGCATGCCGGCCGGGCCGAGCAGGCCGTACCACGAGCTGTAGTCGAAGCCCGGCACGAGATCGGCAATCGGGGCGAGGTTCGGGAACGCCGCCAGCCGCTGCGGGCTGCTCACGCCGAGCCCCTTGAGCTTGCCGGCCACAAGCAGCGGCTGCACTGTGGCCACGTTGCCTAGCAGCAGGTCGGCCTGGCTGCCCACCACATCGGCCACGGCCGGGCCGGCGCCCTTGTACGGCACGCTGACGATGTCGATGCCGGCCTCGTGCTTGAGCATCTCTCCCGCCAGATGGTTGGCGCTGCCCACGCCGGCCACAGCGATGCTCAGCTTGCCCGGCTTCGATTTCGCCAGCGCCACCAGTTCGCGCAGGTTGCTGACACCAAGGTCCGGGCGCGACACCAGGATCAGCGGCGAACTGGCGATCAGCGAGATCGGTGTGAAGTCCTTGATGGCGTCGAATGGCTTTTTCTCGAACAGCGCCGGATTGATCGCGTGGCTGGTGTAGCTCAGCAGCAGCGTGCCGCCATCGGGGTCCGCCTTGGCCACGGCGATGGCGGCGATATTGCCGGCCGCGCCGCCCCGGTTCTCGACGATGAAGGGATGCTTGAGCCGCTGCTCCAGCTCGGCCGACAGCGAGCGCGCGACGATGTCGGTGCCGCCGCCCGGTGTGGCGCCGACGAGGACTTTCGTGACGGCCGGCGCCGCCCGCGCCAGACCCGGGGGCAGGATCAGCGCCGCCGACAGCAGCGCGAGGAAATCGCGTCGTTCCATGGTTGTCTCCGTATTTATCTTTGTATTTTTTGTGGGGCGATGCTGGCGCCTAGGCCGTGGCGGGCTGGGCGGCTGGCGCCCACGGCATCAGCGGCATGCCCAGTGCGGCGGCCTGGCGGCGCTCGTAGGCGTCGAACTCGGCACTGCGCGCGCTGCCGCGCAGGCCACCCCGCACCGCACCCGCGCGGACGTCGGTGAAGTAGTCGGCCCACTCGTCCGGCAGCGGCTGGGCGCCCGGCACGGCCAGCCAGAGCCGCAGCAGGTGGCGCTTGCGGTCGAACTCCTCGTAGTCCTCGAAATTCGTGCGCGAATGCACAGTGACATAGTTGTTCAGCAGTTGCAGGTCGCCCTGTTCGAGCTGCATCGAGAAGCACAGGCTCGGGTCGGTCAGTAGCGCGTCCAGTTCGTCGAGGGCCGCTTCCTGGGCCGCCGTCAGGCGCGGCACATCGTCGAAGTCGCGCTGGGCGGCCACCACGTTCTTGCGGTTGGTGCGCATGGCGAAGGCCCAAGGATGGTTGCCGAGGATGGTGCAGGCATAGTGCGGCGGCTGGGCGGGGTCCTGCGCGCCCTGGTAGCTGTAGTGGAACGGGGCGTGGAGCACGGCTTCGAGGTCCGGGCGGCGGCGCAGCATGGCGTCGCGCAGGGCGATCGAGCTGACTACCTTGCTTGCGCCGCCGCTGCGGGCCGCGCGGCGGCACAGCAGGCCGACCACGTCGCAGGAATCGGTGTGGAAGTCGAGGCCGGCGTTGGTGTTGTAGCCGCGGCCGTTCTTGCCCTTGTACGCGGCGCCCACGTCGCGCACATCGTTCATGAAGTCGCTGGCGCGGTTCTGCGTGCGCGCCACGCCCATGTGCAGGCCCATGCCCCAGTAGGCGAGGCGGGTCTCGTCCTCGGTCCAGCGGTGCACGGGAAAGCCCTTCAGCAGGCACATGCCCCAGCGGCCCTGCGTGGTGTCGATGGCGCGGGCCAGCGCGTCGCGGGCGGCGGCGTCGAGCGGGAAGTCATCGGCGGTCATCTCCAGCAGCGGCTTGTCCAGCGCGATGGCGTGGGTGAGGGCGGTGTCGAAGCTGGCCACTTCGGCAGCGGAGAGGCGCTGGATCCAGGAGGTGTCGCGGTCGGCATCGGCGGCCAGCCACGCGGTGGGACGATAGGCGGTCATGGGGCGGTGTCTCGGAGTCTTATGGAAGGGACGTCTGGGCGCGGGCGCTGGGGGGCGCCTTGCATGACGTCGTGCAGCCAGTCTAAGCTTCAGAACAGCTAAGAAAAAGTGACGTTCCTTGACGTCGCTGATAAGGAAAACTGATGAAGCTGGAGACCTTCGCCACCCTCGCTGCCGTGATCGAGGAGGGCTCGTTCGCGGCGGCTGCCGCCACGATGCACCTCACGCCGAGCGCGGTCAGCATGCAGATGAAGCAACTGGAGCAGTATGTCGGCCAGCCGCTGTTCGATCGATCCGGCCTGCAGGTACGGCCCACCGCCGTGGCCCGCGAGGTGGCCGCCGCCATGGAGGGCGGGCTGCGCTACCTCCATGCGCTGCGGCGCCGGGTGTCCGTGGCCGTGGAGGGTTCGGTGCGGCTCGGGGTGATCGAATCGATCCAGCCGGTGCTGCTGCCGGGCACGCTGCGCTACCTGCGCGACCACTACCCGAAGCTGCGCGTGCGGCCGGTGCGCGGCCGCAGCGCCGGGCTGCTGGATCTGGTCAAGGCGGGGCAACTCGATGCGGCGGTGGTGGCCCGGCCCGAAACCGGCCGCCTGGCGAGCCTGCGCTGGCATCCGGTCGGCACGCGGGAGATGGTGCTGATCGCCCCGCCGGACGCCGGGGAGGCCAGCGCGGCCGAGCTGCTTGCCCGCTACGACTGGATCCGCTACGACCGCGCCACCGTCACCGGCGCCATGGCGGCGCGGTACGTGCACGGGGTGATGCCGGAGAAACGCAGTGCGATGGAGTTCGACAGCGTCATCGCCATCGTCGCCATGGTCAGCGCGGGGCTGGGCGTTTCCGTGGTGCAGTTGATGGACCCGACGGTCTGCGACCGCTACCCGGTGCGGCGCGTGCGGCTGGGGGCCGACGCGCCGACGCTGCAGATCTCGCTCGTGTCGCGCAAGGCGGACGAGGACAGCCGGGTGCTGCAGGCGCTCACGGAGGCCGTGGAGCGCACCTTGCTGCCGGGCGTCCGCTAGGCGTCCACGATGACCTCGAAGCCGCCGAAGATCATGCGCTGGCCGTCGAACGGCATCGGATCCATGCCTTCCTTGAGCCGCTCGTCGGCCATCGCGGCGGCCATGCCCTTGTCGCGCGCCTCGCGCGACGGCCACAGGATCCACGAGAACACCACCGCCTCGTCGTCCTTGCGCTGAACGGCCATGGTGAACGAGGTGACCTTGCCTTCCGGCACGTCGTCGCCCCAGCACTCCACCACCTTCAGCGCGCCGTGCTCCTTGAACACGGTGGACGCCTTCTGCGCCACCTGCCGGTAGGTTTCCCGATTGGCCGTCTTCACGGCCAGCACGAATCCGTCGATGTATGCCATGGCACTCGCTCCGCTGGGTCTTGGGCTTATCACCATAGACCATGGCCGTGACGTATGACGAATAGTGCCTATTTAGGGGGCGATGCAGCGCCGCCGCAATTGGCGAGGAGCGCCAGCAAGGCCTCCAGCCCCACCGGCTTCACGAGGTGGGCGTCGAAACCATGCGCGCGGGTGCGGTCGCGGTCGGCGGCCTGGCCCCAGCCGGTCAGCGCGACCAGCATCACCGGGCGGTCGCGCCAGGTCTGGCGGATGCGCGTGGCCACCTCGTAGCCATCCATCGACGGCATGCCGAGGTCCAGCAGCACCACGTCCGGCCACCATTGGGCGAGGGCCTCCAGCGCGCTCGCGCCATCGTAGGCCACCGTGGCGGTCGCACCGTACATGTCCAGCAGCATCGCCACGCTGTCGGCGGCATCGCGGTTGTCGTCCACCACCAGCACGCGCACCGGGTTGGGCAGCGAGCCGGGCCGGCTTTTCGCGTCGTCAGCCGCGGCGGGGCCATCGCTGGCCGGCAGCGAGACGGTGAAGGTGCTGCCGAGCCCCAGCCCGGGGCTGGCGGCCTGGACGTCGCCGCCATGCATCTGCGCCAGCTTGCGCGTCGTGGCGAGCCCGATGCCGAGCCCGCCCTGCGAGCGCGGCGCGTTCTTGTCGAACTGGCCGAACAGCGCGAACAGCCGCCCCAGATGCCCGGGCGGGATGCCGATGCCGGTGTCGGCCACGGCGGCGTGGATGCCGGCGGCGTCGCGCCACGCGTGCACGTCGATGCGTCCACCCGGGTCGGTGTAGCGCACCGCGTTCGCCAGCAGGTTGCCGAGGATCTGCGCCAGCCGCACCGCGTCGCCGAGCACCGGCAGCGGGGTGTCGGCCGGCTGGAGCGTCAGCACGTGGCCCGCCTGGATGGCGGCGGGGCGGGCGGCCTCCACGGCATTGCGCAGCACGTCGGCGAAGTCGAGCGGCTCAACCTTCAGCTCGATCACGCCGCGCGTGATGCGCGAGACCTCCATCAGCTCGTCGATCAGCCGCATCATGTGCTCCACCTGCCGGTCGAGCATGGCCTGGAGGCGCGGCGCGTCCATCCGGGTGGCAGCGGCGGCCTGGAGCTGGAGCGCATTGTGGATGGTGGCCAGCGGGTTGCGTAGCTCGTGGGCCAGCGTGGCGAGGAATTCGTCCTTGCGGGCGTCGGCCTCGCGCAGGATGGCTTCGGCCTGCTTGCGCACCGTGATGTCGAGCGCCGTACCCAGCACATTGGCTTGATGCCGCCGGCGACCCTCGCCCTCGAACTCGACCTGTCCATTGGCCGCGTGCCAGTGCTCGCTGCCATCGGGCCAGAGGATGCGGTAGTCCACCTCGAAGCCGCCGCCACCACTCTCGTCGGCCGTGGCGATGGCGGTTTCCACGGCCTGCAGCAGCCGGGGCCGGTCATCGGGGTGCACGCGCTGGAGGGTCTCGGCCAGCGGCATGACTTCGGCCTCGCCGCCGCCGCGCAGCTCGCGCATGCGCGCATCCATGTAGACCAGCCCGGTTTCCGTGTCCTGCCGGAAGGTGCCGAGCCGGGCGATGGCCACGGCCAGTTGTGCCTGGGTTTCGGTCTTGCGCAGCGCCGCCTCGGCCTCGCGCCGGGCGGTGATGTCGCGGAACAGGACGCCGACCAGCGGGCGCACCCCATCGCCCACGCGGAAGGCGTAGACCTCGAACCAGCGGTCCAGCGCGCGCGCCTGCTCGACGAAGCGACGCGGATGGCCGCGCAGCGCCACCTCGCCATAGATCTCGAACCAGTGGGCCTCGTGCCCGGGTGCGAGGTCGCGCATATTGCGGCCCTGCGCCTGATGCAGCCCGGTCTGGGCCTCGAACACGTGGTTGACGGTGACGAAGCGGTAGTCGATCGCCCGGTCGCCGTCGAAGATCACCTCGATGACGCAGAACGCCTGGTCGATCGCGTCCGCCAGCGCGTGGAAGGCGGCGCTGTCTAGGCCGGCGGCGGCGAGGGCATGCGGGGATTCCTGCACGATGTGGCTTGCCTGGTGGTCAATGCAAAAACGGCCGGCACCACGCATTGCGCGGGTCCGGCCGTTCCGGCGATTCCGCCCCGGGTGCCGGGGCGGAGGGAGCAGTCATCAGCCCTTCACGGCCTCCAGGGCCGCGTTGAGCGTCTTGCTCGGGCGCATCACCGCGTCCAGCTTGTCGAAGTCAGGCTTGTAGTAGCCGCCGATGTCGGCTGCCTTGCCCTGCACGTCCGACAGCTCGCCGACAATGGTCTTCTCGTTGTCGGTCAGCGTCTTGGCCAGCGGTGCGAAGGTCTTGGCCAGTTCGGCGTCGTCCTTCTGCGCGGCCAGTTCCTGGGCCCAGTACATGGCCAGGTAGAACTGGCTGCCGCGGTTGTCGAGCTGGCCGGTCTTCGGCGACGGGCTCTTGTTGTTGTCGAGCAGCTTGCCCGTGGCGGCGTCCAGCGTCTTGGCCAGCACCTTGGCGCGGGCGTTGCCGGACTTGATGCCCAGCTCTTCCAGCGACACGGCCAGGGCCAGGAACTCGCCCAGCGAATCCCAGCGCAGGTGGTTCTCTTCCACCAGCTGGGCCACGTGCTTCGGAGCCGAACCGCCGGCGCCGGTCTCGTACAGGCCGCCACCGGCCATCAGCGGCACGATCGACAGCATCTTGGCGCTGGTGCCCAGTTCCATGATCGGGAACAGGTCGGTCAGGTAGTCGCGCAGGATGTTGCCGGTCACCGAGATGGTGTCCAGGCCGCGGATCACGCGTTCCAGCGTGTAGCGCATGGCGCGCACCTGCGACATGATCTGGATGTCCAGGCCGTTGGTGTCGTAGTCCTTCAGGTAGGTTTCCACCTTCTTGATCAGCTCGGCCTCGTGCGGACGGTACGGGTCCAGCCAGAACACGGCCGGCGTGCCCGAGTTGCGGGCGCGGGTCACGGCCAGCTTCACCCAGTCGCGGATCGGGGCGTCCTTGACCTGGCACATGCGCCAGATGTCGCCCTGCTCGACCTTCTGCGTCAGCGCCGTCAGCACTTCATTGGTGGCGTTGTCGACGATGCGGGCCTCGCCGTCTTCGGCAATCTCGAACGTCTTGTCGTGCGAGCCGTACTCTTCGGCCTTCTGCGCCATCAGGCCGACGTTCGGCACCGTGCCCATCGTCACCGGGTCAAAGGCGCCGTTGGTCTTGCAGAAGTTGATGATTTCCTGGTAGATCCGGGCGAAGGTCGATTCCGGGATCAGGCACTTGGTGTCCTTGGTGCGCCCGTCGGCGCCCCACATCTTGCCGCCGATACGGATCATGGCCGGCATGGAGGCATCGACGATCACGTCGTTCGGTGCGTGCAGGTTCGAGATGCCCTTGGCCGAATCCACCATCGCCAGTTCCGGGCGATGTTCGTGGCAGGCGTGCATGTCGCGGATGACTTCCTCGCGCTTCGACTCCGGCAGGGCCTCGATCTTGGTGTACAGGTCCACCAGGCCGTTGTTCACGTTCACGCCCAGTTCGTCGAACAGCTTCTGGTGCTTGGCGAAGGCGTCCTTGTAGAAGACCTTCACGGCGTGGCCGAACACGATCGGGTGCGACACCTTCATCATGGTCGCCTTCACGTGCAGGCTCAGCATGACGCCGGTCTTGCGCGCGTCTTCCATCTGTTCTTCGTAGAAGGCCAGCAGGGCCTTCTTGCTCATGAACATGCTGTCGATGACTTCGCCGTCCAGCAGGGCCACCTTCGACTTCAGGACGATGGTCTTGCCGCTCTTGGTGACCAGTTCCATGCGCACGTCACGTGCGCGGTCCAGCGTGATCGACTTTTCGCCGTGGTAGAAGTCGCCATGCTTCATGTGCGCCACGTGGGTGCGCGAAGCCATGCTCCAGTCACCCATGCTGTGCGGGTGCTTGCGGGCGAAGTTCTTCACGGCGGCCGGTGCGCGGCGGTCGGAGTTGCCTTCGCGCAGCACGGGGTTCACGGCGCTGCCCAGGCACTTGGAGTAGCGCTTCTGGATGGCCTTTTCTTCGTCGTTCTTCGGATCTTCCGGGTAGTCGGGGATCTTGTAGCCCTTCGACTGGAGTTCCTTGATCGCGCTGACGAGCTGGAACAGCGAGGCGCTGATGTTCGGCAGCTTGATGATGTTGGTGTCCGGCAGCAGCGTCAGGCGGCCCAGTTCGGCCAGGTTGTCCGGCACGCGCTGCTCTTCGGTCAGGAATTCGGGGAATTCGCCCAGGATGCGGCCAGCCACCGAGATGTCGCTGGTCTCGACGTTCACGCCAGCCGGGGCTGCGAACGTGCGGATGATGGGCAGGAAGGCACTGGTCGCCAGCAGCGGAGCTTCGTCGGTCAGGGTGTAGATGATGGTTGGCTGCTGGGTACTCATTGCTTATCTCGCATCAAGAATCAGGTTGGAAAATGCCCCGGGTGGGTCACAGCCGGGGGCAAGACCCGAATTTTGCCTTATTTTTGGTGTCGGGAGGGGCGAACCATTGCGGTTTTTGCGCGGATGTATGCAAAGGCATTCAGATGTCGAAGTCGTCTCTGTCGCGCATCAAGCCTGCAAGTCCGTCAATTGTCGGCCATCTTCCTTCAAATTGCCGACTGACGGCTAGGTGTGGAACCCTTGCGGCGCAGGGTCCACGCCGGAGCGCTCCACGGCGGCAATGACCTGGGCGCCGAACAGCAGCAGCGTGGCGGCAATCTCCAGGCTCAGCAGCACCACGATGGCCGTGGTCAGGGAGCCGTACACCCGCCCCACCTGCGACAGCGTGGCGAAATACCAGACCAGCACGTGGCGGGACACCTCCCAGAGCACGCAGGCGAAGACCGCCCCCACCAGCGCATGGCGCACGGACAGCCGGCCCACCGGCATAACGAGGTAGATCGAGGTCAGCAGCAGGATCTCGCCGGCCAGCCCGAGCAGGTAGAGCAGGGTGCCGGACAGGCGGTCCAGCGACCATTCATGGCCGAGCACCTCCAGGTGCCGTTCGCCGATGGTCTGGAGCCCGCCCGCCACCAGCGTCACCACCAGCAGTCCCACGCTCAGCACGAGGATGTAGCAATAGGGCAGGATGGCCGAGACGAGGAAATGCCGCCGCCGGATGGCCACGCGATGGATGAAGATGACCGACATGGCGTTCTCCAGCACGGTGAAGGCCAGCGAACTGAAGAAGATCATCGTCACCAGCAGCACCCAGCCGAGGGCGCGGTGGTCCATGAAGCGCGCCAGTTCGGCCACCAGTGCGCGCGACTGCCCGGGCAGTAGCCATTCCAGATAGCGCGCCAGCGTATCGAGCAGCCGGGCCGGCTCGATCACGTGCGACAGGCCAATCAGCATCAGGATCAGCAAGGGCACGATCGACAGCAGCGCGTAGTACGCCACCGCCCCGGCCAGCAGCAGGCCCTGGTTGGCGCGGAATTCCCGGAGCGTGGTCAGGATGAAACGCCCGGGGTGCTGGAGGACGTGCCGGATGCGGGTGTCGAGGATGGGCATGGGAGGCAAGGAGGCGTCACAGACCAATGTGGCCCATCGGCGGTGCCCCGGCAAGGCGAGTTTGTCCGACACGGTGCCCGGGGCTGTACACGGTGCTGTACAGATCGGCCCGAAAGTCATGCCGATCTGTATCCAATCGACGCTGGCCCCCGTCCCTATAATGGCCCAATCCCCCGAAGTCGCCCTTTTTGAAGGAAATCCGACATGCTCGACTGGCACGACCTGGCCTTTTTCGCCCTGGCGGCCCTTGTTCTGGTGCTGACGCCGGGGCCGAACATGATCTATTGCGTGTCCCGCGCGCTGTGCCAGGGCCGAGCGGCGGGGCTGGTCTCGCTGGCCGGCGTGCTGCTCGGGTTTGTGGTCCACCTGATGGCCGCCGCGCTGGGGCTGACCGCGCTGCTGATGGCGGTGCCCTTCGCCTTCGATGCCATCCGGTTGGCCGGCGCGGCCTACCTGCTCTGGCTGGCCTGGCAGGCGGTGCGCCCCGGCGGCGCCGCGCCGTTCCAGGCCCGGGCGCTGCCCGACGATCCACCGCGCAAGTTGTTCAGCATGGGCTTTGTCACCAATCTGCTGAATCCCAAGGTGGCGATGTTCTACCTGTCGTTCTTCCCGCAGTTCCTGCATCCCGAGCAGGGCTCGGTGCTGTGGCAGAGCCTGCAACTGGGCGCGGTGCAGATCGGCGTCAGCGGCGCGGTGAATTTGCTGCTGGTGATGGGGGCGTCCGGGATTACCGCATTCCTGTCGCGTAGCGAGCGGTGGTTGCGTGCGCAGCGCTATGTGATGGGAACCGTACTTGGCGCGCTGGCCATGCGCATCGCGCTGACAGACCGGAAGTAGCCCGATTCAGCGCGTGGCGTAGGGAAAGTGATGCTGCGCCGCCATCTGGGACAGATGGTCGCGCAGATGGCCCAGCTCGGCCGACAGCTGCAGCGTCAGGAACGCGAACGAGCTATGGCCGATGGACGGATCGTCCGGGTGCGGCGCCGGCAGGGTGATGTTCTGGCGAACCATGGACTCGTCGCCGGCTTCCAGCGCGCTGGAAATTTCCAGCAGCAGGTCGCGGATGCAGTGCTCGTCCCCGCAGGCATCGATGCTCTCGGGCGGAATCGTCGCCAACATCTCCAGCGCGCTGATGCACACCCGCGCGCAGTGCTGGACCTCCTCCAGATCCGCCGGCAGCGTGCCGGTTTCCTTCGCTACCGAGGGGATCAGGCTGCGCAGCTGCACCAGCGGCGGGCCCAGCTTCATCATGGCCTGCTGCCGCTCGCTCTCATCCGCAAAACCCCGTTCGATCTTGGCGTGCACGGCCGCACAGGCGCGCAGCAGCCCGGCCAGCTTGAAACGCCACGAATATGACGCATAGGCCGGCAGCGCGAACGAGAACACCAGCGCGATGGCCGTGCCGATCATCACATCGACCGTGCGCCAGAGCGCGTCATAGACGTTCTGGTCACCGTGGCCAGCCGTGATGACCACCGTAATGCCAGCCAGCAGCGCGATATATCCCCCCTTGCCGACCGCATGGTAGGCCGCATACCCGCACGCCACGGCGATCAGCAGGTAGGTCAGCAGCGGAATGCGGAAGTAGCTTTCCTGGAGGATCAGGAAGAGGCCGACGAAGGCGCCGATCAGCGTGCCCACCCCGCGCTCGGCGGCGCGGCGGCGGATATTGCCGTGATGCTGGAGCCCGCCAATGACCACGAGCACCGTGATCGACGCCCATTCGCCATGCGGCACGTTGATGCCGGTGGTCAGCGCGATGGACACCAGCAGGGCCAGCGCCACGCGCGTGGCGTGGAAGATGCGGGCCTGGCGGAATCGGCGATCGGGGTCGAACAGCGCGCTTGTTGTATTTCGCAGGGCCTCAAGCATGGGGGCGATCACCTTCAGGGGGGGCCGGGACGCTTGTAGTGTATAGAGCCCGGCGCACGATCCGCAACATGGGCCGCCGCTTCCCTGGCGCTGGGGGTTCCTGGCCGCCATCTGAAGTCATGCAGATCTCATTGAAGTTTATCTAAGCGCACTTTCGAACTTGTCATATTCGATGATGCGAGCCTTCGCCGCATTGTGCTGGCTGCGCCGCGCAGCAGCCGATGCAGCCGTCGCCTTGCCTTCATCCTGTGTCGACATGCTCCGATATGCGCAACCCCTCGCCGTCGCCGTCCCGTACCGTCTCTGTCCGTTGCGCCGGTCTGCCCACGTTGATGGGTGCACCGGCGCTGGTGTTCTCGCGGTTGTCCGGGACGGAGCGGCTGTGCGAGTTGTTCGAATACGAAGTGCAGCTGAAGACGCCCGACGCCCGGTATGCGCCGTCCGGTCCGGCGGCGAACCTCGACACGCAGGCCCTGCGCGGCCAGGAACTGACGGTGGCCATCGAACTCGATGGCAGCGGCACCGGGCCAGTTGGCCGCACCGGCGTGGGCACGCGGGAGATCACGGGGCTGATTACCGACGTGCGTGGCCCGATCCCGCAAGGCCGGCAGATCGCCTACTGCCTGACGCTGCGCCCGTGGCTCTGGCTGGCCACGCTGACCACGAACTTCCGCGTCTTTCAGCAACAGACCGTGGTCGGGATCCTCGAAGCGCTGCTCTCCGCCTACACCTTCCCCATCGAATGGCGCCTCGACGTGGGCCGCTACCCCAGCCGTGAATACCAGGTCCAGTACGGCGAGAGCGACTTCGATTTCTTCCAGCGCCTGACCCAGGAGTGGGGCATTTCCTGGCACATCGCGCACAGCGATGGCAAGCACCGGCTGGTGCTGACCGATGCCAACAGTGCCTTCGCGCCATACACCAGCCCCGCCTACCACACCATTCGCTGGCAGCGCAGCGCGGACCGCATCGACGAGGAGTGCCTGCACGCGTTCGTGCTGCACGACCGCCTCGTGTCCGGCCAATGGGCCAGCTCCGACTACGATTTCGTCAAGCCAGGCGCGGATCTGGCGGTGCGCTCGGCGGCGCCGCTCGATACCGCGCATGCCGAGGCAGAGATCTATGAATATCCGGGCGACCATGGCCAGCCTGCCACCGACAACGACCCGTGGCGCGAAGGCGGCCATCTCGCCCAGTTGCGGATGGAGGCACTCCGCCAGCACGGCAGTCGGGCGAGCGGACGCGGCCACGTGCGCGCGATGGTGCCCGGATGCACGTTCAAGCTGAGCCATTTTGTCCAGGACAAGGCCAATCGCGAGTACCTGATCCTCGGCACCGATCTGGAGATCGAGGATGTCCCCGAAGTGTCGGGCATGGGCCAGCAGTGGCGTTGCGAGGTCGCCTTCACGGCGCAGCCGACGAACGTGCTGTTCCGGCCCGAGCGGACCCAGCCCAAGCCGCGCACCAGCGGCCCGCAGACCGCCACGGTGGTCGGGCCGGAGGGCGAGGAGACGTGGACCGACGCGTACGGGCGCATCCGTATCCAGATGCATTGGGACCGGATCGGCCAGCGCAACGCCAACAGCTCATGTTGGGTGCGGGTGTCTTCGGCGTGGCAGGGCAATCGCTTCGGGGCGGTGCACGTGCCGCGCATCGGCCAGGAGGTGGTGGTCGAGCACCTGAATGGCGATCCCGATTGTCCCATCGTCACCGGCCGTGTACCGAACCGTCTCAATATGCCGCAGTGGCCGCTGCCGGCGCAGCACGCGCTATCCGGCTTTGTCAGCAAGGAGTTGCATGGCGAGCGGGCCAACGCCTTTGTCCAGGACGATACCCAGGGAGAAATCCAGACCCAGCTGCAGAGCGGCCATCAGACCTCGTGGCTGGGCCTCGGCTTTCTGACGCGCGTGCTGCACGGCGCCGGGCGCAAGGACAAACGGGGCGAGGGTTTCGAGCTGCGCACGGACGGGCAGGGCGTCGTGCGCGCCCACGGCATGCTGCTGACCACCGAGCGACGTGCCAACGCCCGGGCGCATCACAAGGACATGGGCGAGACCGTGGAGCGGCTGGCCGTGGCGCGCGCGCAGCAGGAAACGCTGGCCGAACTGGCGCAGCAGCACGCGGCGCAGGACGCGGCCGACCAGGCCGACCACGCCGAAGTGGCCCGCGCCATCCAGCAGCAAAACGAGGACATCCACGGCACAGGAACTGCCAATGCGGATGCCGGCAGCTTTCCGGAACTGTCCGCGCCGCACCTTGTGCTGGCCAGCCCGGTCGGCATCGAGGCCACCACGGCGCGCTCGACGCACCTCGCTTCGGGCGAGCATCTGGCGCTTACCAGCGGTGGGCATACCAGCCTTGCCGTGGGCAAGCGGCTGCTGGCCAGCGCGAGCCGGGGAATGCGGATCTTCATCCAGAGCATGGGGTGGCGGCTGGTGGCGGCCGGCGGCGACATCGACCTGCGTGCGCTGCGCGACAGCATCAACCTGCTGGCCCGGCTCGGGATCACAGCCACCGCCGACCGGATCACGCTGTCGGCCCGGCAGGAGCTCGTCATCAGCGGTGGCGGCAGCAGCACCACCTATGGCGCGGGCGGCATCACGCATCGCACGGGCGCCGCGTATGTCATTCGCACCGCCAGCTATGCCCTGATCACCGCGCAGCGCGGCGCCGTGGCGTTCCCGCCGGCGCGCAAGCCCGGGCAAGGCAATCTCGAACTGTTCAACCGCTACGCCAACCACACCGGCATCGGCGGGGAGTTCCGCGTGGAGGATGCCTTGGGCAAGGCCGTGGCCGGCCGGCTGAACGCTCAGGGCTTCGCGGCGGTCAGTGGGCTCGCACCGGGCCCTGCCACGGTGAGCTTCGGCAAGGACCCCGCCGATACCTGGGTCGAGGCCAGTCATGTCGGCCAGCCGGAATGGCCACCGCGCGTGGCGCGAACGGAGGAAGACAGTGCGGTGGCCCAGAGCGCCGCCGGGCTTGTCGCGGAACAGGTGCGCGCTGCCGCGAGCCGGGCCAGCGAGCTTGGCCAGACGCTGCAGAGCGCGCGACAGCTCCATTGCTAGCTCATCACTCCCGCTATTTGCAATTTCTCGCCTGTTTTTCCGTATTACTTTTCCCGATAGAGAGAGTGTTGTTTTCAACTTCCGTACCTGGGTGGCAATAGTCCAGGCCATCATGGTGAAGTATGCGGGTAAGTCGGAGGAGGAAGCCAAGTCCCTTGTCCTGGACTCACCCTTAGTAGAACACGCTCTAGATAGATATATGGCCATTGTCGTGCGTGCACACGAACTGGACTATCACTTTGCGATGCTACTGGCGCATGGTGAGCAGTATTGGCACAGGGGTGTCGATTCGGACCCCCCGGGAGATTTTTGGAAGTGGGAGGAGCAGTACAGGCTTGATCACAACCTGGAAGCGGACGACTTTATCTTCAGTGATGAGGAGTGAAATTATCGAATCGGGCCTGGGTTGCAATGAGAACGGCTAAAACAAAATCTGTGCGTTGACGCCACGGGTTCTGGGGAGCCAACGTCTCCAATCGCAACTGACGCGACATAGGGCCGAGCGCGCCTCACGGACGCGCCAGCCTGGACGGACACACCCCTACGACGGATCCTTAGTTCGCGTCCGCGACACCGCCGACATCACTCCAATGCCCAGTACCACCAAGCAGGCAATACCGATATAAACCGGAGCCAACCCAGCGATGCTGAGGCCCCAGGCGATGCCGCCGACAAGCAGCATGAGCCCGATGAGATAGAGCGCGAAGGACATGAGTGACACCTCCCAGACAGAAAGTGGTGGCATCCGCGCGTGTCGTGCGGATGCGCCTGTCTGTCAATGTAGGCAAGGTGCCTGCCGGCCGGGATCGGTCGATGACCTAGCCTTGCGTAGGCCGGTTCTGACTACCGCCGGGTTGGGACCGGCGGTGTGATGCGTATGTAACTCAGCCGGCCGCCAGGCTCACGCCGCTTGCGGCGTTCTGCGCGCGGCCGTCGCGGCCATACATCTCGTTGGGGCCCGAGCCGCCCTGGCGCAGCACCTGGATGGCTTCCTGCGTGAATTCGAGGTGGGCGTTGACGATGGCGCCGTTCAGCGCGTTGGCGTCCTTGGCCTTGCTGGCGAAGAACACCACCTTGCGCCACGCTTCGGTCACGTCCGCGTCCACCAGCCCGCCCACGAGCAGGCCCGCCGGGCCCACGCGCAGGCCCAGCGCAATCATCTGCGCCTCGCGCGCCGCGGTAGCGCGCGTGAGGCCCTGAGCCAATTCCATCTTCTGGTTGAGCAGCTCGCTCAACGCCTGGAAATCCTGGCGTTTGATGGCGTCGCGCTCCTCGGCGAGGGTGCGGCCAAATGCGGCGATGGCGTCAGCTTCGAGCTTCAGGGTCTGGATCAGGGCTTGGCTCATGTCAGGGAGTTATTGGCTTTCGCCTTGGCTCAACTCGCGCAGCGAAGCGAGCAAGCCATCGGCGATCTTGCTGGGATCGATCTTGATCCTGCCTTCCGCGATTGCCTGGCGGATTTCCTCGACCTTCGCGGTATCGATGTCGTCGTCGGTCTCATTGACCAGGCGCGAACCGATCTCACGTACTTGCGCGGTCAGCGGGCTGACGCGCACGCCGGTCAGGGCGCCGGAAGTCGCGGACGAGGCGGCACCGTTGGCGGCCGGACGGGCTGCGCTGTCGGTTGCCGCGGCTTCGGCGGGCAGGGACGGAGTGGATTGGTTGATCTTCACGGTGAAATCCTTGCTGGGTTCCCTTGGCTTATCGGATGTTCCACCCGGAACTTTAGGGTTTTTGCATCCTGATCAGGGTTGGGCGGCATTCTCGCACGCGCCGCCTACGCCTGCTCTTACTTCCTGCTTCCTCGGGAATCCAGGCGACTACTTCAGGCTTCTTCCGTTAAAAAAGTGCCGCTTGCTACTGCAGGACAATCGTGTCGCCGCTGCGGACGACGCCGCTGACGACCTGACCGTTGCGCAGACGCACCTGCACCGAATTGCCGGTGGCGGCATCGGCCAGCACCTTGCCTTCACTGGTGAGCTGGAACGAGTCACCTTCGACGGTCACGTTGACGGTCTGGCCCGACTTCACGGCAATCGACTTCTTGAGTAGATCGGTGCGCATGGGCGAGCCGGCCGCGATGCGGTTGGCTGCCACGGCGCCGGCTACCTGTGTCGGATCCGTCACAACGGCGCGCGGCAGCGCGGCCAGGTCGCCCTGGCGCATTTCGAGGTCTGCGGCGCTGATGGTCTCGCCGGGGGCCATCGCGCGGGCCGCCACATAGTAATCAGTCAATACCGACACCCGGGCCTGGACGTAGCGCGTCCAGGGCCGGTCGCCACCGCAGCGCACGCCCACGGCCACGCGGCCCCATGGGGCCGCGCCGGACGGCAGGAACGGGTCGGGAAGGATGCAATCGGGCGCGCGGCCGCCCGAAGGCGGCACCACCTGCACGCTGACCTTGCCCGGCAGGCCGGAGGCCTGGCGCAGCAGGAACTGTTCGACGACCACGCGTACGGGGTCGTCGGCAAACGGGGCGGGAGCCGACGGCGACGCCACCGGCGTGACCTGGGCGGGCGCGGCGGCGGACGGCGGGGCCAGCGCGAAGCCGGCCAGCGCCATCAGCCCGGCGGCGGCCTGGCGAGTGAGGTTCATAGGGGTCATCCCAGCAAGGATGGGGGCGGCGGCACGGGCGGGTCCGCGCGATGTCGCCACACAACATCGGAAATACAACAACGAATCTGTGGGGCAATTGTAGGCAGCCTCGCGCGAAGGGTCGGCGCGAATTGCGCGGATTTCTCGGTCCTATTCGCACGATTGGCGTGACAGGCCGGCCCCTAAGATGGCAACCCTGAAGAAGCCCCCGACCGGGATGCGTATACGTATTCCCAGGTCTACGGCAGTTTTCTCCCCGAAGTTGAAGCCAGAGCAGGAAAGGCAGACATGATCGACAGACTCGATGCGGCGTTGCGCTTCCAGCAGGAAGCCCTGAGCCTCCGGACCCAGCGGCAATCGGTGATTGCCTCGAACATCGCCCACGCGGACACGCCGGGCTACAAGGCACGCGATTTCGATTTCGCCAGCACCCTGGCGACGTCGGTGGAGCGCGGCCGCCAGAGCGAAGGCATGACGCTTTCCACCACGCAGGTGCGCCATCTGCCGGGCCAGGCGCCGACTTCGGGCAGCGCCGACCTCGACTACCGCATTCCGCTGCAGTCGAGCATGGACGGCAACACCGTGGAAATGGACACCGAGCGCGTGGCGTTCGCCGACAACACGGTGCATTTCGAAGCCGGCCTGACGGTCATGAGCAGCAAGATCAAGACGATGCTGTCGGCGATCCAGAGCTAACCAGGACCGACCATGCCCAGCATGAACATTTTCGACGTGGCCGGCTCCGCCATGGCCGCGCAGTCGCAGCGGATGAACGTGACGGCCTCCAACCTGGCCAACGCGGACAGCGCCGTGGCGCCGAACGGCCAGCCGTATCGCGCCAAGCAGGTGATTTTCGAGATGGCGCCCACGCCCGGCCAGTCCGATGTGGGCGGCGTGCAGGTGGCCGGCGTCATGGAAGACGCCGCCCCGGCACGGATGGTGCACAACCCGTCGCACCCGCTGGCGGACGCCAACGGGTACGTGACGATGCCCAATGTGAACCCGGTGGAAGAGATGGTCAACATGATCTCGGCGTCGCGTTCGTACCAGGCCAACGTGGAGGTGCTCAACACCGCCAAGACCATGATGCTGAAGACGCTGACGATCGGTCAGTAATCCACAACTTTTCGAATCCTTCCAGGAACCGCCGGAACCGACACCATGACGACCACTTCTTCCGTCAACAGCAACTCCGCCGTCAACGACGCGCTCAAGGGCGGCAGCTCCAGCGCGGCAGATCTTCAGAACAACTTCCTGAAGATGCTGGTGACGCAAATGAACAACCAGGACCCGCTCAACCCGATGGACAACGCCCAGCTCACCTCGCAGCTGGCGCAGATCAGCACGGTGAGCGGCCTGCAGACGATGAACGAGACCCTGACCGCGCTGCTCTCGCAGACCGCGGCCAGCCGCGCGATGGACTCCGCCAACCTGATCGGCAAGACCGTGATGGTGCCGGGCAACGCGATCACCGTGGCAGACGGCGTGGCCACCAAGATCGGTGTGGACGTGCCGTCCACGGCTGACTCGGTGACCGTGCAGGTGCTCGACAAGAACGGCAACGTGGTCCGCAACATCGACATGAAGGGCCAGACCGCCGGCGTGCACGACATCGCCTGGGACGGCAAGAACGACCAGGGCAACGCCGTGGCCAATGGCGAGTACACCTTCAAGGTGTCCGGCACGGCCGAGGGCAAGGATGTCAGCGCCATTGCGCTGGTCTACGGCAAGGTCCAGTCCATCAGCGGTGACAGCACCGGCGTGCTGGTCGAACTTGGCGACGGCAAGACCGCCAACGTCGACGACGTGCGCCGCATTTCCTGATCCACTTTTACGTATCACCCGGTCCGGCATACGCGCGGGCAATTCACGAACGACAGCCTTATTAGGGGAAAATCATGGGTTTTGGTCAAGGGGTAAGCGGCCTGAACGCCGCCGCGTCCAACCTGGACGTGATTGGCAACAACATCGCAAACGCCAACACGGTTGGCTTCAAGCAATCCACCGCGCAGTTCGCGGACGTGTACGCGGGTTCGAAGATCGGCCTGGGCACGCGCGTGAACGCCGTGGTGCAGTCGTTCACGAACGGCAACATCGCCTCGTCGGGCCGTAACCTGGACGTGGCCATCAGCAACGGCAACGGCTTCTTCCGCCTGACCAATACCGATGGCTCGGTGTTCTATTCGCGCAACGGCCAGATGAACCGCCTGGACGATGGCCGCCTGGTCAACGCCACGGGCCTGCAGGTCACGGGCTACCCGGCTGGCACCACCGCCGGTGGCGTGGCCCCGCAGCCGATCACCATCAGCAACGCCCAGATGCCCCCGCGCGCCACGCAGACCGTGACGGCGCAGTTCCAGCTCGACTCGCGCAGCACCGTGCCGACCACGGCCTTCGCCAGCGCCCCGGGCGCGCTGCCGACCTCGGACATGTTCAACTACAGCACGGCGATCAGCGTTTATGACTCGCTGGGCAACAAGCAGCAGGTCACCGCGTATTTCTCCAAGTCGGCTGCCGCGCCGACCGTGCCGGGCGGCACCAACTGGAACATGTACCTGACCGATTCCGCGGGTAACACGCTGGCCGGCATGCCGGTCTCGATGGCCTTCGACAGCAACGGCGTGATGCAATCGACGACGCCGGCGAACCCGACGCTCGCACTGCCGGCCGCCAACGGCGCCGCCGCGCTGACCGCCAACCTGAACCTGACCGGTTCCACGCAGTTCGGCTCGGACAACGATCCGAAGAAGATCGTGCAGGACGGCTACGCCTCGGGCGCGCTGCTGGGCTTCTCGGTGCAGGAAGACGGCACGATCCTCGGTTCCTACTCGAACGAGAAGACGCTGTCGCTGGGCCAGATCGCCATGGCGACGTTCGGCAACGTGGAAGGCCTGAAGCCGGAAGGCGACAACGTGTGGTCCGCCACCGGCGCATCGGGCCAGGAACTGCTCGGCACGGCCGGTGGCGCCATGGGCACGCTGAAGTCGAACGCCGTGGAAGAGTCCAACGTGGACCTGTCCGGCCAGCTGGTCAACCTGATCGTCGCGCAGCGTAACTATCAGGCCAACGCGCAGACCATCAAGGCGCAGGACACCGTCCTGCAGACCCTGGTGAACATCTGATCCACGCTGATCTCTCCGCCGGAACGCCGACATGGACCGCATGATTTACACCGCCCTCTCGG
The DNA here is from genome assembly GCF_900115455.1 of Cupriavidus sp. OV096. Lineage (NCBI taxonomy): Bacteria > Pseudomonadati > Pseudomonadota > Betaproteobacteria > Burkholderiales > Burkholderiaceae > Cupriavidus > Cupriavidus sp. OV096. The sequence continues at coordinate 302,724 of NZ_FOWM01000006.1, read as the reverse complement.
GCGCCAAGCAGATACTCGACCAACAGGCCGCGGTATCGAACAACCTGGCCAATGCCTCCACGCCGGCGTTCCGCGCGCAGATCAACCTGTATCGCGCTGTACCGGTGGTGGGGCAGGAGACGCAGACCCGCGCCTTCACGCTGGCCTCCACGCCGGGCGCCGACATGAAGGCCGGCCCGCTGACGTACACGGGCCGCGACCTCGACGTCGCCCTGCAAGGCAACGGCTGGCTGGCGGTGCAGATGCCCGACGGCTCCGAGGCGTACACCCGCGCCGGTGCGCTGCAAATTTCGGCCGACGGCCAGCTCCAGACCTCGGTCGGCCGGCCGGTGCTGGGCGATGGCGGCCCGATGGCGGTGCCGCCGGGCGCCACGGTATCCATCGGTACCGATGGCACCGTGGTGGCGCGTGGCCCGGGCGAGGCCGCCAATGGCCTGGCCCAGGTCGGCAAGCTGCGCGTGGTATCGCCGCCGCCTGAAGGGCTGGCACGCGGTGACGACGGCTACTTCCGCCTGCGTCCCGGCGTGAACGCGCTGGAGCAGGACCCCACCGTGCGCGTGATCTCCGGCGCGCTGGAGGGCAGCAACGTGAATCCGGTGGAGGCGATGGTCGACATGATCGCCAACGCGCGCCGCTTCGAAATGCAGATGAAGATGATTACCGGCGCCGATAGCAACGACCAGCGGGCCAACGCGCTGCTGTCCAACAACTGAAGCGCGTTGCGCTGACACAGAACTCGAAGGAAAACCATGATCCGCTCACTCTGGATTGCAAAGACCGGCCTCGATGCGCAGCAGACGCAGATGGACGTGATCTCGAACAACCTGGCCAACGTGTCCACCACGGGCTTCAAGCGCAGCCGCGCCGTGTTCGAGGAACTGATGTACCAGACCATCCGCCAGCCGGGCGCGCTGTCGTCGGACCAGACCGTGCTGCCCTCGGGCATGCAGCTGGGTACCGGCGTGCGCCCCGTGGCCACGGAACGTATCCACACGCAGGGCAACCCGACGCAGACCGGCAACGCGCGCGACGTGGCCATCATCGGCCAGGGCTTTTTCCAGGTGACGATGCCGGACGGCACCACCACCTACACGCGTGACGGCTCGTTCCAGGTCGATCCGAACGGCCAGCTGGTGACCTCGAGCGGCTTCGTGCTGAACCCGGCCATCACGCTGCCGGCCAACTACACCTCGGTGAACGTGGCCCGCGACGGTACCGTCACGGTGATGCAGCCGGGCCAGACCAACGCCGCCACCGTCGGCCAGATCCAGCTCGCCACGTTCCCGAACCCGGCCGGCCTGGAAAGCCTGGGCGAGAACCTCTACGCGCAGACCGATGCCTCGGGCGCACCGAACACCACCGTGCCGGGCCTGAACGGCGCGGGCACGCTGCAGAACAACTACGTTGAAGCGTCGAACGTGAACGTGGTCGAGGAACTGGTCAGCATGATCCAGACCCAGCGCGCGTACGAAATCAACAGCAAGGCAGTGCAGACGTCCGACCAGATGTTGCAACGCCTGACCCAGATGGGATGATGGGAGTGACCATGGCCGCCAAGCTGCATCGCCTCGGTGTGTTTGCCCTGTACGCCTTTGCCGGCCTGGCCGTGCTGGCGAGCGGCGGCTGCGCACTGATGCCGAAGGAGCCCCTCGTACAGACGCCCACCACGGCACGCGCCGAGCCGCGCGCCGTGGGCGCACCCACGGGTTCCATCTTCGCCTCGTCCTACGCGGGCAATCCGCTGTTCGAGGACCGGCGGCCACGTAACGTTGGCGACATCCTGACCATCGTGATCAGCGAGAACGTCAACGCCAGCAAGAACTCCGGGACCAATGCCAGCCGCACGGGCAGCACGACGTTGTCGTTCGACGCCGTGCCGCGTGCGCTGGCCGGGCTGTTCAGCGCCAGGTCGAATGCCGATGTCAACGGCAGCAATGCCCTGAAGGCCAGCGGCGGCGCCACCGCCGCCAACACCTTCAACGGCACCATCACCGTCACGGTGCTGGAAGTGCTGGCCAACGGCAACCTGGTGGTGTCCGGAGAAAAGCAGATGGCCATCAACCAGGGGGCGGAGTTCATCCGCTTCTCCGGCGTGGTCAATCCGCGCACGATCACCGGCGACAACGCAGTGCCGTCCACCCAGGTGGCGGATGCACGGATCGAGTACACCGCCAAGGGATACATCGACGAAGTGCAGAACATGGGCTGGCTGCAGCGCTTCTTCCTCAATGTCTTACCGTTCTGATCCCGCCATGTTTCTGCCTCCGATGCCTTTCCACAAGCCAGGCTCGCTATTGGGCACCCCGCCCGGCCTTCCTACCCGCTGGGGTCGCGCGGTCTCTCTTCCGCGCCTGTTGCTCGCGCTCGCGCTGGTCTTCGGACTGGTGGGCGCCGGCACGGCGCATGCGGAACGCCTGAAGAACCTCGTCACGTTCCAGGGCGTGCGGGACAATCCGCTGATCGGCTACGGCCTGGTCGTGGGGCTGGATAACACCGGCGACCAGACCATGCAGACGCCGTTCACCACGCAGAGCATTACGAACATGCTCTCGCAGCTCGGCGTGACATTGCCCGCCGGCAAGAACATGCAGCTGAAGAACGTGGCCGCCGTGATGGTGACCGCCACGCTGGCGCCGTACGCGCAGCCCGGCAGCCAGCTCGACGTGGTGGTCTCGTCGATGGGTAACGCCAAGAGCCTGCGCGGCGGCACGCTGCTGATGACGCCGCTCAAGGGCGCCGACGGCCAGGTGTACGCCATCGCGCAGGGCAACATGCTGGTGGGCGGCGCGGGCGCGTCGGCCAACGGCAGCAAGGTCCAGATCAACCAGCTGGCCGTGGGGCGTATCGCCAACGGCGCCGTGGTGGAACGTGCCGTCGCGGCCTTCCAGCCCGAAGGCGGCTACATGAACCTGGAACTCAAGGATACGGATTTCGGCACCGCCGAGCGCGTGGTCGACGCCATCAACCGCAACCTCGGCCCCGGCACCGCCGCCGCCATGGATGGCCGCGTGGTGCAGGTGCGCGCCCCGCAGGCGCCGACGGCACGCGTGGGCTTCCTCGCACGGATCGAGAACCTCGACGTCACCCCGGCCAAGGCAGCCGCGAAGGTCATCCTGAACGCCCGCACTGGTTCCATCGTGATGAACCAGGCGGTGACGGTGGAAGACTGCGCCGTGGCGCACGGCAACCTGTCGGTGGTGATCAACACGCAACCGGTGATCAGCCAGCCGGCGCCGTTCAGCAACGGCCAGACCGTGGTGGCGCCGGTGTCGCAGATCGACCTCAAGCAGGGTGGCGGCTCGCTCCAGATCGTCAAGGCGGGCGCCTCGCTCGCCGCGGTGGTCAAGGGCCTGAACGCGCTCGGCGCCACGCCGGCCGACCTGCAGACCATCCTCGAGGCCATGCGTGCCGCCGGGGCGCTGCGCGCGGAACTGGAGATCATCTGATGTCGGGCGCCACGCTTTCCTCCAAGACCGACGTCTCGCAGCGCTTCGCGCTCGATACGCAGGGCTTCGAGGCGCTCAAGAACCAGGCTCGCGCCGGCAACAACCAGAACACCCTGCAGGCGGCCGCCAAGCAGTTCGAGGCCGTCTTCACGCAGATGGTGCTCAAGAGCATGCGCGACGCCACGCCGCAGGACGGCATGTTCGACAACGAGCAGACCAAGCTCTACATGTCGATGATGGACCAGCAGCTCTCGCAGCAGCTGTCCTCGCGCGGCATTGGCCTGGCCGATGTGATGATCCGCCAGCTGGCGCGTGCCACGGGCACGCAGCTGCCGGACACCATGGCCGCGCCCGGGGTGGGCGGGCGCCCGCAGGATGGCCAGATGGCGGCCCTGCTGGACAGCCGGGGCGCCACCGACGCCGACGGCCCGCCGCCGATCGGCACGGTGCTGCCCGGCAATGCGTGGAACCCCACCGCCGGCGTGCGCCACTATCAGGGCCAGGCGGACTGGCAGCAGAACGGCCAGTCGCAACTGGGCCAGCTCCCGGACGACTCCCCCGAACACATCAGCAACTTCGTCAACCGGCTGGCCGCGCCGGCCATGGCCGCCTCGCGCGCCTCGGGCGTGCCGGCCAAGCTGATCGTCGGCCAGGCCGCGCTCGAATCGGGCTGGGGCCGCCGCGAGATCACCAACCCGGATGGCTCCACCACCTTCAACGTGTTCGGCATCAAGGCCGGCGCGAACTGGAAGGGGCCGACCGCCGAGGTGCTGACCACCGAATATGTCGATGGCCAGCCGCAGAAGGTGCGGGCCCGCTTCCGTGCCTACGGCTCCTACGACGAAGCGTGCGCTGACTACGCGCGACTGCTGACCACCAACTCGCGCTACGCGGGCGTGGTGGCCGCCAACAGCGCGGAAGAAGCCGCGCATGGCCTGCAGCGCGCCGGCTATGCCACCGATCCGGCCTACGGCGAGAAGCTGGTCCGGATCATGAAGAAGGTTTCGACCTGACGGATGGGCGGCATGGCAACGCATACGCCGCCCAATCTCCCGTCCCACGCTTCGCGCGGCCCGCTTTCGGTCGCGCTTTTGGCGCTTCCAGACTACGTCTTCACGCAAGTGATCGCTCACAACATGCGCGCCGGCCAACACGTGGAAATGGCCGATGAGACGCTAAAGTCCCGCGTGGTTCGCGCCGTTAACTTGCTCATCCACCGCCGCCGGCCGCACGCCGAAGGCTACCAACAGATCCGGGGTCAGACACATGTCTCTCTTTAATATCGGTCTTTCGGGCCTGAACGTGGCGCAGAACGCGCTGACGACGACCGGCCACAACTTCAGCAACGCAGCTACCGCGGGCTATACGCGCCAGAACACGATCATCGCGTCGGCGGGCGGCCAGTACACCAGCTCGGGCTTCTACGGCCAGGGCTCCAACACCATTACCGTGCAGCGCGTGTACGACAGCTTCCTGACCGGGCAGCTGCGTGGTGCCACGTCGGCCAGCGCCCAGCTGGCGACGTACGCGGACCAGCTCTCGCAGATCGACAACCTGCTGGCCGACCAGAAGGGTGGCCTCTCGCCGCTGATGCAGAAGTTCTTCGCCGCCGTGCAGGCCGTGTCGGACACGCCGGCAGACACCGCCGCGCGCCAGAGCCTGCTCTCGGCCTCCCAGGCGCTGGCCGGCCAGATCAAGTCCTCCAGCGACTACTTCAAGCAGCTCCAGGACGGCCTGAACACGCAGATCAAGTCGACGGTGACGCAGGTCAACGACTACACCAAGCAGATCGCGAACCTGAACAAGGAAATCACGCGCATGACCGCCGCCGGCGGTGGCCAGCCGCCGAACGATCTGCTCGACCAGCGCGACCAGGCCGTGGCGATGCTGACCGAACTGGTCGGCGCCAAGGTGGTGGTGCAGGACGGTGGCACGTACAACGTGTTCGTCGGCAACGGCCAGCCGCTGGTCATGGGCAGCGATTCGTACGACATGGTGGCGCAGCCTTCGGCCACCGACCCCGGCCGCACAACGGTGGGCTACACGCTGCTGAGCGGCAACATCATCGAAGCCCCCGAGGGCTCGGTGACGGGCGGCTCGCTCGGCGGCATCCTGAAGTTCCGCTCGGACTCCCTGGAGCCGGCGCAGAACGCCATCGGCCGTCTCTCGCTGGCCATCGGCCAGACGTTCAACGACCAGCACAAGCTGGGCATCGACCTGAACGGCGCCATCGGCACGGACATGTTCTCGCTGGGCTCGCCGGTGGTCTACGCCAACAAGAACAACACCTCGGCGGCGATCGCCTCGGCCACCATCACGAACGCCGGCAACCTGACGACCAGCGACTACGCGCTGAAGTTCGATGGCACCAACTACACGCTGACGCGCCTCTCGGACAACAAAGTGGTGGCCTCGCAGGCGGGCGCCCCGACCGCCGCCACGCCGATGGTCGTCGATGGTGTCTCGATCAGCCTCAGCGCGCCGATGAACGCCAACGACTCGTTCCAGATCCAGCCGACGCGCAACGCCGCCGCCAGCTTCGGGACGCTGATCACCGACCCTGCCAAGGTAGCCGCGGCTTCCCCGGCGCGCGCGGACGTCAACAAGAACAACACCGGCACGGGCACCGCCAAGCTCACCAATGTGGCGCAGGGCTTTGCACTGCTGGCGAATGCGCCGATCACGGCCACCTACAACAGCGGCACGGGCACCTACACGTTCACCAACGCGCTGGGCGCGGCAGTCGTGCCGACCAGCACCGCGCCCAACGGCACGGGCACCGACGTGACCTTCAACGGCATGACGTTCACGTTCAACGGCGCGCCGAATAACGGCGACACCTTCACGTTGGCCAACAACACCGGCGCCGTGGCCGACAACGGCAACGCGCTGGCGCTGGCCAAGCTGCAGACGGCCAAGACGATCAACGGCACGTCGAGCTTCAACGACGCCTACGCGCAGCTGGTCAACGACGTGGGCAGCGCGACGAAGTCGGCGACCATCGCCTCGACCTCGCAGGACAGCATCACCAACCAGATCTATGTGGCCCAGCAGTCGGTCTCGGGCGTGAACATGGACGAGGAAACCGTGAACATGCTCAAGTTCCAGCAGCTGTACCAGGCGAACGCACGCGTGATCCAGACGGCCAGCACGCTGTTCGACACCCTCATCGGCATCGGCGCGTAATCGCGGCGGCCAACGATCTCAACGGATACGAAGGAATCTCGCCATGCGCGTCGCAACCTCTACCCTGTACCATCAGGGCCTGGCCTCGATGAACGGCCAGCAATCGGCCCTGCTGCACGTGCAGCAGCAGCTCGGCACCGGCCGCCGCATCCTGACGCCGTCCGACGACCCCGTGGCCGCCACGCGCGCCCTGGGCGTGTCGCAGTCCGGTGCAGTGAACACGCAGTACACCACGTCGCGCAGGCAGGCCACGGCCTCCCTCGGCCTGGAAGACAACACGCTGGCCACCGTCACCACGACGATCCAGAACATCCAGACCATGCTGGTGAACGCCGGTAACGGCACGCTGAGCGACAACGACCGCGCGTCGCTGGCCACTGCGCTGCAAGGCCAGTTCGACCAGCTAATGGGCCTGGCCAACGCCGACGACGGCAACGGCAACTACATCTTCGCCGGCCTGCAGTCGGGCACCGTGCCGTTCTCGCTCAACGCGGCGGGCGGTGCGATGTACCAGGGCGACACCGGCCACCAGCTGCTGCAGGTGGATGCCGCGCGCCAGATGGAAGCGGGCAACAACGGTTCGGAAGTGTTCATGAGCGTCACCGGCAACGCCGGCTACGTGCTCAAGGGCAATTCGGCCAATACCGGCACGGGCACCTACAGCGCGATCTCGGTCACGGACCCGACCGACCCGCTGTACGGCCACTCGCTGACGCTGACGTTCCAGACCGACGCCGGCACGGGCAAGATGCAGTACAGCATCATGGACACCACCACCGGCACCGCCGTGGGCACCCCGACGGACTACTCTGAAAACGTGGCCATCAAGGTGGCAGGCGTGTCGTTCTCGGTGAAGGGCGTCCCGGCAGACGGCGACACCATGACCGCCAAGCCGGCGCAGCAGGCCGGCGCGGACGTGTTCGCAAACCTGAAGGCCGTGATCGACGCGCTGAAGGCCCCGATCAACACCGGCCTGAACCAGGAAGCGGCGAACGCCAACCTGCAGAACGTGATCGCCACGGGCATCCGCCAGTTCAGCAACTCCCTGGACAACGTGCTGACGGTGCGCTCGTCGGTGGGCTCGCGCCTGAATGAAGTCGACGCGCTGGACACCATCGGCGAGAACCGCGCGCTGTCCAACGCGCAGACCCTGTCGGGCCTGCAGGACCTGGACTACGCGGCCGCCATCAGCGAGTTCTACCAGCGCCAGACCGCGCTGCAAGGCGCGCAGCAGTCGTTTATGCAGATCCAGGGGATGAACCTGTTCAAGTTTCTGTAAGTGGGAGCCGGGCCGCTAGTCGGCCCGGTGGAAAGCGCTTCGTTGAAAGCCAGCCATCGGCTGGCTTTTTCATTTTCCCTTGTCTTTGGTCATGCGGGCCACCAGATGCCGGACCAGATGCCGGACCAGATGCATCGGCCCCAGCAGCTTCGACCCTAGCATCGCGTCGATGTCGGATCGGGCGGTCTCCATGAACGGCTTGAATACCAGTGAGGCGGCTGTCGTGACCAGGTGATCGATCTTGGGGATGGCGCGAGCCAAGGCTTCGACTTCGGACTCGACCCCAATATCGACACGATGCGTGGTAACCCCTGCCTCAACACGGGTCAGTTCGGCATTCTTTCATCCGCGCGTAGCGTCAGAACCCAGACGCCGTGTCGAGTTACGGCGACTGTGTGCTCGAACTGTGCGGACAGCTTTCCGTCACCCGTCACCACAGTCCAGCCGTCGGCTTCCGTATGAACCGCATGCCGCCCCTGATTGATCATCGGCTCGATGGTGAACACCATGCCTTCTCGCAGCACCAGACCCGTGTTCGGCTTTCCCCAATGCAGGACCTCTGGGGGCTCGTGCATTTCTCGACCGATGCCGTGCCCGCAGTATTCCCGCACGACTGAGTAGCCATTGCGGCGAGCATGTCGCTCAATGGCATACCCCACATCACCTAGTCTCGCGCCTGGGCGGACGGCTTTGATTCCTTTCCACATCGCTTCATACGTTACGCGCACGAGTTGTTTGGCAAGCGGAGAGACTTCGCCGACCAGATACGTCTTACTGGAATCCGCAATGTAGCCATTGTTCTCCAGCGTGATATCGAAATTCACTATGTCGCCGTCCTGGAGGACCTCCGCGGGGGACGGAACGCCGTGGCAAACGACGTGGTTACGGGAGGCATTGAGGGCGTAGGCGTACCCGTACTGCCCTTTGCTGGCTGGGCGCGCGTGGAGTTCGTCGACAATGAAGTGGTCCACCAGATCGTTGACCTGCATGGTGGACATGCCGACCAGATTCAGGCGATCCAGGCGAGAAAAAACCTCTGCCAATAGCCTGCCCGATTCGGCCATCAGGGCAATTTCCCCAGGTTCCTTGGTCACGAAGCCACCTTCAAGCTTTGCGCAACAACACCCGCAGCCCGCAGTTCGCGAGTGACGATCTCATTGAAGCTTTGCGTGGGATTCATTTCGCACAGCATGCCAATCTTCATCCAGAACGCTGCCTGAGCGTTGATAGACCGACATGACACGCCGCTTGCCTTGCGCAACTGATCATGCAGCTCGCCATCGATGTTCACGATGCCCATAGTGCCATCCATATATGAAACATATATGAATCATATAGGCAATCGCGCCGGCGATGCAAGCCCTGTGTCGCTCCACTCCTGGTCAGCCCAACAGAATCCGCGGCCAAGAGCGGACGACCATGTGGGCGTCACGCCGTGGTGAGCCGCTCCTTTGCCAGCCTCGTGCCTGCTGCCAGCGCCTCCAGCTTGCGCCACGCCACATCCCGACCCATCGGCGCCAGGCCGCAATTCGTGCACGGGAACAGCCGCTCCTTCGGCACGAACTCCAGCGCCCGGCCGATGGTGTCAGCCACTTCCTCGGGTGTCTCGACCACGTCGCTGGCCACATCGATCACGCCGACCAGCACGTCCTTACCGGCCAGCAGCCCCATCAGGTCGGGCGGCACATGGGAGTGGATGCATTCCAGGCTCACCTGGTCGATGCAGCTGCGGGCCAGCGCGGGGAACACCGTCTCATACTGGCGCCATTGGTCGCCCAGGGTGCTCTTCCAGTCCGTATTGGCCTTGATGCCGTAGCCGTAGCAGATATGCACCGCCGTCGTACAGGTCAAGCCCTGCGCCGCGCGCTCGAGCGCCTGCACGCCCCAGTCGGCGGCATCCTTCATGTAGACATTGAAGGCGGGCTCGTCGAACTGGATGATGTCTACGCCGTCGGCCTGAAGCGCCAGGGCCTCCTGGTTGAGCAACTCGGCGAAGGCGAAGGCCATCTTGACCTTGTCGCCGTAGAAGCGGTCCGCCACGGTGTCGACGATGGTCATCGGGCCGGGCAGGGTGAACTTCAGCTTCTTCTTCGTGTGCGCGCGCGCCAGCTGTGCTTCGAAGGCATGCACGCGGCCCTTCAGGCGCAGGGCCGAAACCACCTGCGGCACCATCGCGTCGTAGCGGTTGTCGCGGATGCCCATCTTCACCTTGTGCTCGAAGTCGATGCCCTCGACCTGCTCGAGAAATCCGTGCACGAAGTGCTGTCGCGATTGCTCGCCGTCGCACACGATGTCCAGGCCTGCGTCTTCCTGGGCCTTGATCCACAGTAACGTCGCGTCGGCCTTGGCCTGGCGAAGCGCGTCGCCTTCAGCCTTCCACTGAGGCCAGAGTTTGTTTGTTTCAGCCAGCCAGCCTGGCTTCGGCAGGCTGCCGGCGATGGAGGTTTCAAACATCTGAGGATTCCTTTCAAGCAACGATGGGTGTGGCAAGCATACTTCGGGACCGTTTTTCCCGATCAGCCACGGGACGGCGTGTTATGGGGTCAGAGCGCGAAATTGGCAGACCATTGATCAAGGACGTTCTTGTACGGCTTGATGAAGTTCTCCTCCGCAAATTTCCCCTGCTGGACAGCCAGCTGGCTGCGTTCTTCCCGGTCATAGACAATCTGCGTCAACGAGTAATCCTGGTTCTTCAGGCTCGGTTGATAGCGTTTCCCTGCTGCAGAATTGGCGTTGTAAATCTCGGGGCGATAAATCTTCTGAAAGGTTTCCATTGTGCTGATGGTGCCGATCAACTCGAGATCTGTGTAGTCGCCCAGAAGATCGCCGAAAAAGTAGAAAGCCAAGGGTGCAACGCCATTCGGAGGCATGAAGAAACGAACCTGCATCCCCATCTTTGCGAAGTATCGGTCGGTCGAGGAAAGTTCATTCTGTTCATACTCGACACCCAGTACGGGGTGCTGGTTTCCGGTCCGCTGATAGGTCTTGCTGGTCGAGGCACTAATGGAGATGACAGGCGGCTTGTGGAAGCGCTCCTTGTAAGTGCGCGAGGCAACAAACTGCTTGAACAGCTTTCCATGCAAGTCACCAAAATCGTCTGGCGTGCGGAATTCCGCTCGATCAACGTTGTACTTTGGAAGCAAGACACTGAAGTCGTAATCGCGTACGTAGGAGGAGAAGTTATTCCCCACGATGCCGTCGATGCGTTTGTGCGTTTTCTTGTCGAGAATGCAGGTTTTCAGTATCTCGATCAACGGAAATGCATCGTTGCCGCGCTTGGCGTCGACACTCATCTCCACGGAGATGATCTCGAGCTCGACAGCGTAGCGATCTCCGGTCGGATTGTCCCAATGCGCCAGGTCATTGAAGCGATTGTCAATCATCCTCAACGTGTTGCGCAGATTCTGTTGCCTACTCTTTCCCCGGGCCAGGTTGGCAAAATTGGTGGTTACGCGCGTACTGTCCGATGGCTGATAGTTTTCATCGAAAAGAATGCTCTTGAGGCTAAAGGCAAGTTCTTTGTTCATTGCGATCCAGTGACCTAATTTTTGAGAGAAGTCGATTCTTGTTTCAGGCCACAACCACTTCCTCGGCCAGAGCGGGCCTTGCGTGGTGCGTCAGTTCGACCAACGGCAGTGCCCGTTGGATCGCCAGCCTGGCCCGCTCGATGAGGGCCTGGTTCTGCAGGCGGTAGTCGACGAAATCCTTGTCGGTCGCGTAGACACCCAGCGGCAATGTGCGCGCCTGGAAGAAGCTGAACAGCGGCCGCAACTGGTGGTCGATCACCAGGGCATGGCGCTCGCTGCCACCGGTGGCAGCCAACAACACAGGCTTGTCGATCAAGGCGTCCTGATGAATGAAGTCGAAGAAGTGCTTGAACAGTCCGGTGTAGGAGCCGCGGAACACCGGTGTTGCCACCACCAGGACGTCAGCTTGCTCAACCGCCGCAAGTTCCCGCTCCACCGTGTCGGGCAAGTGGGTGCGCCAGACCGCGCCGGCAAGCCGCGGTGCGAGCTGACCCAGTTCAACCAAGCGCTGTTCGCACGGAAGTTCGTCTGCGATCAGGTCTAGCAGGTGCTCTGCCAGGGCTGCAGACTTGGAGGGGCGTTGTAGCCCGCCGGAAACCGCTACTAGACGGAGTGGACGTGTCATTTTTGCTTTCATCTGTTGCGAGGCTCACGCGACATGCCAATCGTATGGATGTGCATCGATGAAGTAAAATGGCTTTATTTCAACAATCCATGAGCAGTAGTCATGTGAGTTATCGGGCGCACCCGCCGGGTCATCCCGCTCTCACGCCTCCGTGCTCCCCAGATCAGCATGTGCGCTTTGTAACCGTCCGTTACGGGTAGAATGCGCACCGCGGCACGTCCCCTGTGCCGCCCGTGATTGCAGGTGCCCGCGATGCTCGTGGGTTAAACGGGAAACAGGTACGTCGCCGAGCCGCGACCAAGCCTGTGCTGCCCCCGCAACGGTAAGCAGGTTCGGGAACTGTCATGTCGATCCATCGGATCGGCGGCCACTGCGCGATTGTCATCGTTGTCATCGCGTGGGAAGGCGACGGATTCCCGGGAGCGCACGCTCCCCGCCTGTCAGCCCGGATACCGGCCTGTTGTCATCATCGAAATCTTTCGCACGGACGGGGTCGTCCGGCTTCACGATGACATACAACTTGTTCGCGCATTCCGCTGGCCGCCCGCGCTCGGCCCAGATTTCGTCTCGCCCTGCGCGTGGGCGTCGACCGCGCGTGCTGGCCGCATCACTTGGTGCCGTGGCCGGCCTCAATCTTCCCTGTGCTTTCGCGCAGGAAACCTCCGAACAGAAGGACACGTCACTGCCGCCCGTGGTCGTCAGTGAGGCCGTCTATCCCGGCCTGGCGCTCTCGAAACCCGAATACACGGGCAGCCGCATGGGCCTGACGCCGCTCGAGACGCCGGCCAGCGTCGAAGTCATCAGCGGCGAGACCATCCGCGCGCGGGGCGACCAGAGCGTGCGCGAGGCCGTGACCCGGGCAACCGGCATCACCGGCAATCCGTCGCCGGGCAACGGCGGCACGTCGCTGACCGCGCGCGGCTTCGCCGGGCAGGGCTCGGTCATGCAGCTGCTGGACGGCACGCGCATGTACGTGGCCTCCGGTACGGTGACCTTTCCGTTCGATACGTGGTCGGTAGACCGCATCGAGGTCCTGCGCGGCCCCGCATCGGTCATGTATGGCGAAGGGGCGATCGGCGGCGTGGTCAATGTGGTGCAGAAGAAGCCGATCCGAGGCCCGATCGAGAACGAACTCCAGATCACGGGCGGCACCGAGAAGACCGCGCGCGTGGCCTTCGACAGTGGTGGCAAGGTCAACGACAACCTGTCGTACCGTTTCGCCACGGCCTACAACCGGACGGCTGGCTGGGTGGATCGGGGCGATGCCAACAACCTGATGGTGTCGGCGTCCGTGCGGCTGGACGTGAATCCGGAATTCAACCTGACGCTGTCCTATGACGACGGCACCCAGCATCCGCAGCAATACCTCGGCACGCCGCTGGTCAACGGCAGCCTGGACCGCTCGCTGCGCAAGAAGAACTACAACGTTGGCGATGCCGAGATCAGCTATCGCGACCGCTGGACGCGCCTGAGCGCCGAATGGACGCCGAACGACCGCGTCACCGTGCGCAACCAGTTCTACTACCTGACCAGCCACCGTCACTGGCGCGACAGTGAGACCTATACCTATCTGCCGGCCACCTCGCAGGTGCGCCGCGGGGACTATCTGGAAATCCTGCACGACCAGGAGCAGGTGGGCAACCGCGCCGACATGACGGTGCGCAGCAAGCTGTTCGGGCTCGATAACACCACGACGGTCGGCTTCGACGTCAACAAGGTCAACTTCACCCACTCGAACAACTCGCCCTATGGCGGCACCTCCACCGTACCGGCGCGTGATTTCGATCCGGGCCTGTTCTTCAGCCCGCCGGGCGTCGTTACCTCGCCGCGCTTCCGCAGCAACACCACGCAGTACGCGCTGTTCGGTGAGCACCGTATCGCCCTCACGCCGCAGTGGTCGGTCATCGGCGGGGTGCGCTTCGACCATGCCGACCTGACGCGCACCGACCTCGTGGCCGGCTCGGCCTGGGACAAGACCTTCGCCAACACCACGTGGCGCGTGGGCACCGTCTACCAGTTCACCCCGAGCCTGGCCGTCTACGCCCAGTACGCCACCGCGACCGATCCGCTCGGCGCGCTGATCACCACGTCCGACGCGCAGCGCAACTTCAACCTCGCCACCGGCAAGCAGGTGGAAGTGGGCATGAAGCAGGCGTTCTGGGGCAATCGCGGCGAATGGACCTTCGCGGCGTACGAGATCCGCAAGAACGACCTGCTTTCGCGCGATCCGGTCAATCCGACCATCACCCAGCAGGTGGGCGAGCAGTCGTCGCGCGGGCTGGAAGCCTCGGCGAGCGTGGAAGTGCTGCGCGGTCTGCGCCTCGACGTCAACGGCACCGTGCTGCGCGCGCGCTATGACGACTTCAACGAGTCGGTCGGCGGGGTGCTGGTCTCCCGCGCCGGCAACGTGCCGACGAGCGTGCCGCAACAGGCCGCCAACGCGTGGCTGACGTGGAACTTCATCCCGCAATGGACGTTCGGCGCGGGCCTGCGCTATGTCGGCGGACGTTACGCGGACACGGCCAACCGCGTGCGCGTGCCGAGCTATACGACGGTGGATACGGCGCTGTCGTGGCGTGTCTCGAAGCAGGCGGCGCTGACGCTGCGCGTCTACAACCTGTTCAACAAGGACTACGCCGAATCGGTCTCGAACGGGGGCCAGCAATGGCTGCTGGGGCGTCCGCGTTCGGCGGAGTTGTCGGCCAACTTCTACTTCTGAGGCCCGGGCGATGTGGCGCAAGATCCGGCGCTGGCTGTACCTGATCCATCGCTGGATGGGCATCGCCGGCTGCCTGTTGATCGCGATGTGGTTCGGCTCGGGGCTGGTGATGATGTACGTCGGCTTTCCCGCGCTGACCGATGCCGAGCGGCTGGCCAGCCTGCCGCCGCTCGATGTGCGTGCCGTGGCCACGACGCCCGATGCGGCGATGGCGGCGGCGGGGCTGTCCAGCTTTCCACGCAGCCTGCGGCTTGAGATGGCGGGCAGCCTGCCCGTCTATCGCATGGTTGATGGCAAGGGTCAGCCCCATACCGTGGCGGCCACCGATGGCCGCGTCATCGAGCGCGTCGATGCTGCCACGGCGCAGGCCACTGCCCAGCAGTTCACCGGCAAGCCTGCGCGCTGGATCGAGACCGCCGAACGAGACCAGTGGACCGTGCCGAATGGCCTCAACGCGTGGCGTCCGCTGCATCGCATCGCCATCGATGACGGACACGGCACCGAGCTGTACATCTCGGCGAAGACCGGCGAGATCATGCGCGATACCGATCGCGCGGAGCGGTTCTGGAACTGGCTCGGCTCGGTGCCGCACTGGCTGTATTTCACGCCGATCCGCAAGGACCCGCCGCTGTGGCGGCAGGTGGTGCTGTGGACGTCCGGGCCCTGCGTGGTGGTGGCCATCACGGGAATCTGGATTGGCTGGCTGCGGCTACGCGTGCGGCGGCGCTTTGCGCACGGCAGCATGGCGGGCGTCTCGCCGTACCACGGCTGGATGGCCTGGCATCACATGGCCGGGCTCGTCGGCGCGCTGTTCCTGCTGTTCTGGCTGATCTCGGGATGGCTCTCCGTCAATCCTAACCAGTGGTTCAACGGGCGCAGCTTCGACGGCGCGGCCCTGCAGCGCTACGCGGGGCATGCCGGGGCCTCGTTCCCCGCGCCGGACTGGCGTGCCACGCTGGCAGACCGCAGTGCGCGCGAGGTCCGTATGGTGTGGGTCGGCAGCACGCCCATGTTGCAGGTGGCCGCCGGCAAGGGCGTTGTCACGGTGCTCGATCCGGGCAGTGGTGCGCCAGTGCGCTGGGACCCGGGCATGCTCTCGCGTATCGCCGGCACCCTGATGCCGGACGCTAAAGTCGTGGCCAGCGTCATGCAGGCCGAGGCCGACACCTACTGGTACAGTCACCACAACGCGCGCAGGCTGCCCGTGTTGCGCGTGACCTTCGACGACGCCGACAACACCTGGGCCTATGTCGATCCCTCGACGGGTCAGGTCATCGGCCGTAGTGACGACAGCCGCCGTCTCTATCGCTGGCTGTTCAACGCCGTACACAGCTATGACTTCGTTTCGCTCACGCAGCATCGCCCGTCATGGGATGTGGTGGTGTGGGTGCTGTCGCTGGTGGGTCTGGTGATGTCCGTCAGCGGGGTGGTCGTGGGCTGGCGGCGGTTGCGCCGCTGACTCTCGCCACCCCTTTCCATTTTCAACTTTCAAGCATCAGGTGATTCCATGCAAACCGCAAAAATTCCCGCCACGATCGTCACGGGCTTCCTGGGCAGCGGCAAGACCACCTTGCTGCGCCATATCCTCGAGAATGCCAACGGGCGCCGTATCGCTGTCATCGTCAACGAATTTGGCGAGCTGGGCATCGACGGGGAAATCCTGAAGGGCTGCGGCATTGGCTGCGACGAGCAGGGCGAGCCCACCGGCCAACTCTATGAACTGGCCAACGGCTGCCTGTGCTGCACCGTGCAGGAAGAGTTCTTCCCGGTCATGGAACAACTGCTCGAGCGCCGCGACCAGATCGATCACGTGCTGATCGAGACTTCGGGTCTGGCGCTGCCGAAGCCGCTGGTGCAGGCATTCCACTGGCCGAGCATCCGCAACGCGTTCACGGTGGATTCGGTGGTCACGGTGGTGGATGGCCCCGCCGCCGCCGCCGGCCAGTTCGCCGCGAATCCGGTGGCGGTAGACGCGCAGCGCCGCGCCGATCCGAACCTCGATCACGAGTCGCCGCTGCACGAGCTGTTCGAAGACCAGCTCGCCAGCGCGGATCTGGTCATCCTGAACAAGACCGACCTGATGGATGCCGCCCAGATTGCCGCAGTGGAGGCGCTGGTACGGCCCGAGATTCCGGCCGAAGTGAAGATCGTGCCGGCGCAGGCGGGGTCGCTCGATGTGAACAGCCTGCTGGGACTGAACCGCGCGTCGGAAGAGACGATCCACCAGCGCGTTGATCATCATGGCAGCGCGGACGACGCCGACCACGCCGATCATCATCACGATGAATTCGATTCGGTGGTGGTGGAGGCTGGCACCGTTGACCGCGAGGCATTGGTTGGCGCGCTCCAGAAGCTGGTGGCCGACCACACGATCTATCGCGTCAAGGGTTTCGCCGAACTCCCGGGCAAGGCAATGCGACTGGTGCTGCACGGAGTGGGACAACGATTCGACAGCTACTTCGACCGTGCCTGGCGTGCTGACGAAGCGCGGGGCACGCGCGTGGTGCTGATCGGCCAGGAACTGGATGGCGCCGCGTTGCAAGCCGCGCTGGATCAGGCGCTGGCCGGCTGAACCAGAAAACGCTGTATTCCGATGTGGGCGGAAGTTGGGTGCTTTCACGCATGCCGGGTCGGTGACGCGCTGCGATACGCGCGGCTGATGGTGGTACGTCGTTCAGTTGGGGGCGAGCTCCGCTGAACGGCGGGCCAGTTCGATGAAGGCTTGTACGTAATCGATCTCGATGTCGCTTTCCCGCGCGCCAAGGAAGATCTGCTTGGCGACGCCATGCGGGCCCAGCCGTACCGCCGTGACATCCATCTTTTCCGCATATTCGGCCACCAGCCAGCGCGGGAGGGCCGCGATGCCACGCCCGCTGGCCACCATCTGCATCATGATGTCCGTGGTCTCGATGGTCTTGTGGCGCTTGGGCGTGACGCCCGCCGGCTGCAGGAACAGGTTGTAGATGTCCAGGCGATCGGTGGCCACGGGATAGGTGATCAGCACTTCGTTCGTCAGCGCGTCGGCGTCTACGTGGGGCAAGCCGGCGAGCCGGTGGCCGCGATTGACGACCAGCACCTGCTCGTAGTCGAACACCGGCTCGAAATGCAGGCCGGGCTTGTAGAGTGGATCCGGCGTTACCAGCATGTCGATCTCATACCCGTACAGCGCGCCGATACCGCCGAACTGGAACTTCTGCTTGACGTCGACATCCACGTCCGGCCATGTCGATAGGTAGGGCGAGACGATCTTGAGCAGCCACTGATAGCAGGGATGGCACTCCATGCCTATCCGCAGCGTGCCGCGCTCGCCCTGCGCAAACTGGTGGACCCGTTCTTCGGCCAGATCGAGCTGGGGCAGCACGCGGTTGGCCACCGCCAGCAGGTAGGAGCCCGCCTGGGTCAGCCGCAGACTGCGGCCTTCCCGCAGCCAGATGTCGGTACCCAACTGCAACTCGAGCTTTTTCATTGCATGGCTCAGTGCCGACTGCGTCAGGCACAGCACCGAAGCGGCCGCTGTCAGGGAGCCCTCACGGTCCACTTCCCGGATGATTGCCAGGTGAATGCGTTCAAGCATGATTGAGATTCATGTATTTTTGAATAACGATCATTTTACTTCATTGATTGGCCTTCCTACAATCGGACATCGACGATCTCCTCCGTGATCCAGATCGACGATGAGCTCCTCGACGCGTTCGACGACTTCAAGTATCCGAACGAGATCGGGCTGCGAAGACGCTGCGCGCGCAATAGTCGGCAAGGCTGTCGCGGCCCAAAACAAACATCCCCGCCACGGCGGGGATGTTTGTTTTGGGCTCGGCTATCAGACGTCAGGCATGCCTGACGCCGCGTCGCTCCTCCAGCCGCCGGTGTGCCAGCGTGGCAAACAGCAGACCAAGACCTGCCCAGAGCGTGGCCTGGATACCGAAGGCGGCCATCCTGAAGCGCCACAGCAGGACGG
This sequence comes from Cupriavidus sp. OV096, assembly GCF_900115455.1. Lineage (NCBI taxonomy): Bacteria > Pseudomonadati > Pseudomonadota > Betaproteobacteria > Burkholderiales > Burkholderiaceae > Cupriavidus > Cupriavidus sp. OV096. Next base: position 283,984 of record NZ_FOWM01000006.1, on the reverse strand, counting down.
CTGAGAATTCGTCGGGGATCTCGTTGACTTCCGGCAGCAACCCTTGCGCCAGCAGCGCGATGACCACATAGATGGCCGCCGCGCCCAGCGTGGCGTGCCAGGTGCCGTGGCTCGCCGCAAGCTTGCGGGCAACGATGACCGCAATCACCATCGCCGCCAACGACAGGGCGATCATGGTGAAGAACAAGGCGGTGCGAAGGCCGATCGTCGAAGGATCGCCGATGGCCGGCGGATTCGGCGGGTATTTGATAAACGGGACCAGCACGGTCGCGATGTAGCCAAGCAGCGCCATCAGCACGGACGTCGGGCGCGCGCCCAGCTTGCCAATCCGGCCGTAGACAAAGGCGAACGTCAGCGCAAACAGGCCACCTACCGCGCTGCCGAATACCGCCAGCCCGACAAACAGCCCGAGCCCGGCCTGTACGTCACGGCTGACCAGTTCGGGCATCTCATGCTGGTGGCTACCGCCCATTGCCTGCTCCATCCGCGCCTCGTACGCGATGGCGCCCTCCACCTCCGGTTCTCCAACGACCTTGGCAACACCGAATGCCAGCAGGCTCGCCAGGAACCCCGCGATCATGCCGCGGACCAGAAGACTTCTCACCATGGCGGCGCGTCCTCAGTGACAGGGAAAGCCGAGCAGGTGACGTCCGTCGTGCACAAACTCATGCACATACATCGTATTGAAGATGGCCGCGGCACCTTCCTCCACGCCGACGAAGTAGATCGCCAGCAGCAGGAGCATGCTGCCAAAGATGGCCCAGGGCAGCAGTTCGGAAACCGGGATGGATACCGGCTCGATGGCCGGCGAAAGGGTGGCGCTTGCGTGCATGACAGATCTCCTTGAGGATGACGCGTCCCGTAACGGATGGATGAGGCGTTGAGGAGGTCTGACTTGGCAGCCTGCTTCGTCAAAACGACGCTTCAGATTGCGATACAGTGGCGCGACCGTGCCGGATTCCAACCGGCTTCTCCCCAGCGCATATGCGTGCATTCTAATCGACTGGACGACCTGACACGTGACAACCCGCCTGACATTGCTCTGCGTACCGGCCACGGCAGCCCTGCGCGCCGGGCGGTTTCCGGCCGACGAATCCCTGGATCCCGGACAGGCCGACGACGTGGCCCGGCTCGCCACCGCGCTCGGGGCGCCAGACCAGGTGCTCAGCAGCCCGGCACGCTGCGCACGGGAGGCCGCCATGGCGCTGGGCCATTCGCCGATCATCGAACCCGCGCTGGGGGAGGTCGACTACGGCAGATGGTTGGGGCGCTCGCTCAAGGAAATCGGCATTGCGGAACCTGCCGCACTGTCAGCCTGGTTGTCCGATCCGGACATGGTCGCGCACGGCGGGGAATCCCTGTCCGCGTTTTGCGAACGTGTGCGGCGGTGGATGGGGCCCTATGCCAGCCCCGCCTCGCACACGCTGGTCGTCACGCATGCCAGCGTCATCAAGGCCATCGTCCTCCATGCATTGGAGGCGCCGGTGAGGGCCTACTGGCAAATCGACGTTGCGCCTTTGTCCACACTGACGCTGTCAAGACGGCAAGATCGATGGCGATTGTCTTTGGGTGAATCGCTGCGGTTTCACCAGTAGCCAAGCACCTTCCACCAGACGGTGCCGACCACCGCGAAGATCAGCAGTTCGACCACGCACATCACAAAGCCAACGCGCCACCAGTTCCCCATCGTGACGTAGCCACTGCCGAAGATGATTGGCGAGGTGCCCGTCGCATAGTGGGTCAGCGTCATCATGATCGCCGAGCCAGCCGCCATCAGCAGCATGAACGGCACCACATACGCGGGCGGTATCAGATTCACGCCGACCGTCAGGAAGGCGAGCATCATCGCACTGATGTGTGCCGTCGTGCTGGCGAACAGGTAGTGCGAGAACACGAAGACGGCTACCAGGATCGCGGCCGTGCCGCCCCAACCGATGCCGCTGGCCACGATCGCGTTGCTCATGCCGGTTGAGAACCAGCCGATCACACCCTGCTTGTTCAGTTGCTCGGCCAGCATGATCAGCGCGCCGAACCATATCAGCGTGTCCCAGGCGCTCTTTTCGGACAGTACATCGTCCCAGTCGATGGTGCCCGTAATGATCAGCACGAACAGGCCGACGAAGGCGACCACCGTGGGGTCCAGCGTGAGCGCCGGGCCGAACACCATCGCCGGAATGTTGGCCCACAACAGCAGCAGGAGCGCGAAGGTGAAGATCATGACCCGTTCCTTCGGCGACACCGGGCCCATCTTCGCCATTTCGGCGTGCGCATACTCCACCGCATTGGGTGTGGCCTTGAGCTGCGGCGGCGACAAGACATAGATCACCATCGGCATCACCAGCATGCATAGCAGGCCGGGCAGCAGCATGCAGAGCGCCCAGCTCATCCAGCTCAGATGCAGTGCCTGATTGGTTGCCTTGGCGATGTAGTCCACCACTAGCGGGTTCGGTGCGGTGGCGGTCACGAACATGGCCGAGGAGATCGGGTTGGCGTGATAGTTGACCAACGCCAGGTAGGTGCCGACCTTGCCCTCGGTGCCCTTGGCCGGGTCCGAGTCGAATGCCGTGGCGATCGACTTCATGATCGGATGCACGATGCCGCCACCGCGCGCCGTATTGCTTGGCGTGAACGGCGCCAGCACCAGTTCGCAGGTGGCCAGCCCATAGCCGATGCCGATCGTGCGTTTCCCCATCAGGGCGATGAACATCAGGCCGATACGGGTGCCCAGGCCCGTCTTCTTCACGCCGCGGGAGATCAGGATGGCGACCACGATCAACCAGATCAGCGGACTGTCGAAGGCGGTCAGCGCATCGGCGATGGCCCCCTTGGACGAGGTCGAGGTCACCTGCGACAGCGAGAGGACCACGATGGCCATCATCGCCATCACGCCGATCGGCATGACCTTCAGGATGATCGCCACGATGGTTGTCAGGAAGATGGCAACCAGACCCCAGGCCTTGGGCGTGAGCCCCTCTGGCACAGGCCACAGCAGCAGGGTGACCAGCACCACCGTCGTGATCAGGGCGGGGCCGAGTCTAAAGGGGACTACGCTGTTGAAGTATTGGAACGCCGCTTTCAGTTTTGTAAGCATGGTGCGATCCTTCCCAGTCGTCTTTGCTTATGGTTTATATGACTTTTTCGGCAGAAGTGCCAGCGTGACGCCGACGCCGCCAAGCTGAGTGGAAGCCGTCAGGATCTGACATCGAACGGATTTGTCCGAAGCGTGCAATGCCCCTACCGGTGGCGCACGCTGTCGGTGGCCTCCTTGACGATGCGCGCACTGCGCTGCAGGGCTTCGCGCTCGGTGGGGTCCAGTTCCGGATAAGCCAGTAACTGCGCGCCACTGCCATTGACCACCATCGGCAGCGACAGACATACCTCCGGTACGCCTTCGACTTCCGCATGCACAATGCCGACCGTGAGAATGAGGTCCGTGTCGTGGACGATGGCCTGGCAAATTCGCCCGATCGCACTGGCGATGCCGTAATGCGTGGCGCCCTTGCCTTCCTTGATGAGCTTGGCAGCCTCGTGCACGAGCGCAGGATCAGATCCCGGCTGGCAGGCCCAAGCTCCTTGCCGCTCTTCGCCAGGAACGTTTCCAGGGGCATGCCGGAGACCGTTGCGCCGGACCAGCCGATCAGCGCGGATTCCCCGTGTTCGCCGAGAACGTGGGCGTGAATCGCAGGCGCCACGATGCCCAGTCGCTCGGAGAGCAGCGACCGCAACCGGCCGGTGTCGAGCGAGGTGCCCGTGCTGATGACGCGCTCCGGCGCGCAGCGGAGGCGGTCAAACACGACGGCGGCCAACACATCGCAGGGATTGCTCGCGATGAGGTAGATCGCATCCGGGGCCAGCGGGGCGATGCGATCGACGATCTCCGTCGCGATGCCTGCATTGGTTTTGGCCAGGTCCAGGCGAGTTTGCCCTGGCTTCACGCCGACGCCGGCGGTGATCACGACGAGGTCCGCGTCGCGCGCGTTCTCGTAATCGCCGGCATAGAAGCGGTTGTGTCCCCAGAATGCCGCAGCGTGGGCGAGGTCCATCGCCTGCCCTTCGGCCCGGACGCGTGCGACATCGATGATGACGATTTCCGCGCTCGGGATGGCCCCCGACGCAAACAGGGCCGCCGATCCGCCAACCAGTCCTGCTCCGACGATGACGATCTTGGGTTGCCGCATGGCGTACCTCCGTCGTGCCTGGAGAATCGAGCCTGAACCTGGGCCGGTTTCGCGCTACATCAGCGGAAAGTGAAGTGAAGGCCGCGTGGCAGTTCGTGAGCCTTTCATATGCTATGGTTTATATGACCTTTTCGATAGAAGCGCCAGTGTGGCGTTGGCGCCGCGAACGACGGAGTGCAACCCGATGGGACTGGTACGCTTGAGCATCGAAGGCCATCAGGTCCAGGCGCCGGCCAACTGCTCCATCCTGCAGGCCTTCCTCTACGCAGGCGAGACGCTGGTCGAGGGCGTTGGCTGCATGGGGCAGGGGGTCTGCGGTTCGTGCCGCGTCATGGTGCGGCACAGCGGCGAGCAGGAGGTGAAGACGGCCCTCGGATGCGAGACGCTCGTCGAAGAGGGCATGCAGGTGGCCTTCCTGGATTACTTCACCGTCTCGTCTCGCCACAGGTATCGCCTGGACGAAATCGGCGACAGCTGGCAGGCGCTGCGCACCCTCTCTGAAATATTCCCGGAAGCCTCCCATTGTCGTCACTGCAGCGGCTGCGATCGCGCCTGCCCGAAGGGTCTCGACGTCCAGCGCGGCGTCAATCTCGCCGTGGCGGGCGAACTGGCTGAGTCGAGCGATGTCTTCGACGAGTGTGTCATGTGCAACCTCTGCACGCTGGCCTGCCCCGAGCATATCCGGCCCAACCATCTCGGCCTGTTCGTGCGGCGGATGATCGCGTCACAGTCGCTGCGTCCGGCGAACCTGATGCGCCGGCTGCAGCAGATCGAGCGCGGCGAAATGAAGATCGATTTCGACGCGCCTGGCGCGCAGCCGCCACGCTGATCGGAACCACAACGATGCCCGCTGGCATTCCCTTCGAAGACGCGCGCAAGCGCTACCGGCCCGGTGCGGTACCAACGGTCCGCAGCGACGACACTTCTGTCGACGAGCTTCTCAAGGGCTATCACCCCGACCATGGGCTCAATGCGCGTGTGGCGCTGAGCATCGGCGTGAACCAGGGGGACCCCTGTCAGCCGGATCTCGCACGCTATCTCCAGGCCAATGCGCTGATCGACGATATCGACATCGCCGGCGCGCAAGTGATCAGCACCGACGTCCTGATCGTCGGCGGCGGCGGTGGCGGCTGCGCGGCGGCGCTCATTGCAGCAAAGCAGGGCGCGCAGGTGATCCTCGCCACCAAGCTGCGCCTGGGTGACAGCAACACCGTCATGGCCGAAGGTGGGATTCAGGCGGCCGTCGGCGAGGACGACAGTCCCCAGTTGCACTTCGAGGACACCCTGCGTGCCGGACACTTCTGCGGCGAGCCAGAACTCGTGGCGCAGATGGTGATGGATGGCCCCGACGTCATTCGCTGGCTGATCCAGCTTGGCGTGATGTTCGACCTGGAGGAAGGCCGGCCCATGGGCGGCAACCTTCTGCGCAAGAAGCCCGGTGGCGCTTCGGCGGCGCGCATCCTGTCCTATCGGGACTACACTGGCCTGGAGATGATGCGCGTGCTGCGCGAGGCGGTGGACCTCGATCCCGCAGTCGAGGTGTGGAACCGCTGCCCGGCGGTCGAACTGCTGTCCGACGAGCGGGGCCGCTGCGCCGGGGCCGTGATCTATAACCTGGAGTCGCGTACCTATGTGCTGGTGCGCGCGCGTGCCGTGATTCTCGCCACCGGCGGGGCGGGGCGGCTGCACCTGAATGCTTTTCCGACATCCAACCACTACGGCGCCACCGCGGACGGCCTGGTGCTGGCCTATCGGATCGGGGCACACCTGCGCGAACTCGACTCGTTCCAGTATCACCCCACCGGCATCGCCTATCCGGCGCACCTGGCAGGTGGACTCATTTCGGAAGCGGCGCGTTCGGCCGGTGCCAAGCTGATCAATGGCGAGGGCGAGCGCTTCGTCGACGAACTCAAGCCTCGGGACGTCGTGGCCTCGGCGATTCTGCGCGAATGCGCGCAGGGGCGTGGCATTGACCGGGACGGCCAGACCGGCGTCTTCCTCGACACGCCGACGCTGGAAATGGAGAACCCCGGCATTCTGGCCAAGCGCCTCGTGACGCTGCGCCATCTCGCGCGGAAGTGCGGTCACGATGCGGCACTGGAGCCCTTCCTCGTTTATCCGACCCTCCACTACCAGAACGGAGGCGTGGCGATCGACAAGGACGGTGCCACGAGCGTGCCCGGCCTGTTTTGCGTCGGCGAGGTCACGGGGGGCATTCACGGGCGTAACCGCCTGATGGGAAACGCGCTGCTCGACATCCTGAGCATGGGGCGGCGTGCCGGCGCCAAGGCAGCGGAGTCTGGCGCGGGTGCCATGGCCGGCCGCGCAGGCATCGGCCATGTGCACGCCTGGCAGCGGCAATTGACGCTGGCGGGGCTACCCTTGCATGTCAAGGCACCGCAACTCTTCCCCGGCTATGCCCATTTCGACTTGCGGGTCGATGCAGCGTTGCGCCGGGGCAAGTGGGGCGGCGCGGGCGGCGGCGTCCGATGAGCGACCCACGGAGCGCGCGATGCACAAGCTGAATCAGGTTCTCCTGAGGGACGATATCCGGGTCGGCGCAGACCTGGACGCCTGGCTTGCATGCGGCGGCGGAGAGGGGCTGGCCAAGGCCCTGCGCGATCCGCTCGCCATCCTCGCCGAAATCGAACAAGCGGACCTGCGTGGGATGGGCGGTGCCGGATTCGCGACGCATCGCAAATGGGCACCGGTCGCTGCCACCGCTGCAGGCGACAAATACATCATCTGCAACGGCAACGAAGACGAGCCCGGTACGTTCAAGGACCGCTATCTGCTGGAGCACACGCCGCACCAGGTCATCGAGGGGGCGCTCATCGCCGCAGCGGCGACCCATGCCAATCATGTCGTGCTGTACGTTAATCCGCATCAACCGTTGGCCCTCAATATGGTGCGGCAGGCGGTGGAGCAGTGGCGGGGGCACGCCCTGTTTGCGGAACTCGTTCGTCTGATTGGCGGCCCGCTGTCGCTTGACGTGATCCCCAGCTCTGGCTTGTATATCGGCGGGGAGGAGACGGCGGTGATCGCGAGTGTCGAGGGCGGATTCCCGTTCCCCAGACGCAAGCCGCCCTATCCCGCCGAGCACGGTGTGCATGGCTCACCGACGATCGTGAACAACACCGAGACCCTGGCGCACGTACCGGGCATTCTGCGCAACGGTGCGCAGTGGTATCGCGGTCTTGGCATCGGGAATGCTGCCGGAACCAAGCTCTATTCGCTTTCGGGCGACGTCCTGCGTCCTGGCTTGTATGAATTGCCGATGGGCACGCGCCTGGAGGCCCTGGTGTTCGAGCATGGCGGTGGCATGCTCCAGGGCAAGGAGTTCAAGGCGGTCTTTACCGGCGGCCCGTCCAATACCTTGCTGACGAAGCGTGATCTCGATGTGGCACTCGATTTTGACTCCGTGCGTCAACGGCGTTCGCGTCTGGGCACCGGTGCCATGATCGTCGTGTCCGAAGGCACCAGCATCGTCCGCAAGGTCTCCGAGTACGTGAGCTTCTTCGCCCAGGGCTCATGCGGACAGTGTCCGCCCTGCAAGGGTGGCACCTTCCAGATGATGCGATTGCTCGGCCGGATCGACACGGGCCATGGCGTACGTGCCGATCTGGAAGCGCTGGAGAACCTGTGTCGCATCCTGCCCGGCAGCGGCCGTTGCGGTCTGATCGATGGCGCCGTGACGGTGGTGGAAAGCTCGCTGCAACAGTTTCGGGCGGAATACGAGGCGCTTCTGATTGCATGACGGTGTCGGACTCGCAACGGGTAGCGGCTGAAGGTCATATTGCGCGCCTGAACGGAGCATGGTGATGGGCATTCTGAACTGGCGCCGCCGCCGCGGCCCCGATGGGCAGGCGGACAACCGGCGGGAGGTGGCGGAACTGGCCGAGCGCATTACCCGGCTAAGTCCCCGCCTACGGCTATTGCCCCGCTATGCCCGGCGGCTGGCCCCCTCGATCCGCATCGCGCTCGACCACGTACGCGCGGTCGTGGCCGGCATTCCCGCACCACGGGAAGCGAGTCCGGAGACGTGGGGGACGGACCCGTACATCCACGCGTGTTTTGGCACTGGTCAGGACGTCGCACTGGCTTTCAGCCGCGCCGCCGATCTGCGCGACTATTTCGATGCGTCACCTGGCACAGACGAGGCGTTTGCGGTGCTTGGCATGGAAATGGTCGAGCGGCGCACCTTGGGCGTGGCCCTGGAGGGCGACGTCATGCGCTCGGACGTGCTGCAAACCACGGTCAGCTTCAACGATCATCAGATTCGGATATGCGGTGACAGCCACGCCGGGCTGTACAGGGAGATCGAGGCACGCATGCTGGACCAGCTTGCGCTGCAGGGCCTTGCCAGTGCGGCGGCGGGGGGCATTGGGCGAGATGAGCGCCTGCAGGAGATGGCGTTGCTCAGCGAGCGCTTGCGGCTGCTGGAACGCCAGGGGGTGGGCATGCGTTCGATGCTTGGCGGCGATGTCTCGCCGGACCCCGAGGAACGGGAGCGCCTGCGCGCGCAGATCGCACAGATCGATGCGGCCAACGGCGACACTGCCCTGCCGGCGGGACAAGTCGATGCGCTGGAGCGCCAGATGGAAGGGCTGCAGGCAGCGCTCACCAACGCCGGCGCCTATCTCCTCATCGAGCGCCGGCGCATGCGGCTGAGCCGGATGAATGTGCTTCAACCCGATGACAGCACCGCGCCCGGCGACGACCTGGAATTCCTGACCGCAAGCATTCCAGGCGACCCCCGCCTGGTGAGAACCTTTCTGCTCGTGCGCTTTGCGCGCGCCACGATGTTGTCCCGCATGACGCTGCTGGAAGAGGCGGAGCGTCTGCTGTAGATCAGCGGACGGCTGTCAAGTGGCCGTTTCAGGCGAAAAGATTCACATCAGCGAACGAAAACATGCAGTACGCGGCACGCCGATGGCCGATAGGATCTTGCGGTAGTCAATCGCCCACAGATCCTAGGAGAAGCGATGCGGCAAGTTATCGGGGTTGCAGTCGCCTTGACGGCCTTCGTTGCCGGACACGCCATAGCGCAGGCAACGCGCTACGATGCCCTGGCGAACCTGCCATTCCACAACGGTTATCCGACGCCGCAGGGCGTTGCCACGCTCCAGGACGAATTGACGTTCCAGCGCGCCGTGCAGTCGTATATCTGGGCGCTGCCTGCCCTCAATATGCTCGGCATGAAGGAAGGCTCCGAGAAGACCTTCGGCAAGGGATATAACGTCCTGCCGATCTGGAAGGACCGCCTGAATGCCAAGACGCTGGTCACCACGCCGAATTCGGATGTGATCTACGCCATGGGCTACCTCGACCTGAAGGAAGACGGCCCGATGGTGATCGACGTGCCGCCCGGACTGCAAGGCATCCTCGACGACTTCTTCCAGCGCCCGATCTGCACCGAGGGGGAAATCGACGGCCGTCAGTGGTGCGGCGATGTGGGGCTGCCCGGCCCGGACAAGGGCAGGGGTGGCAAATACCTTGTGCTCCCGCCTGACTATCGCGGCGAGATTCCGGCTGGCTATATCGTGATGCGGTCGCGCACGTATGGGGTGTTCGTGTTCTGGCGCGGATTTTTCAAGGATCCTCGCCAGCTGGATGCGCCGGTAAAGGTGATGGAGCAGACCCGGATCTATCCGCTGGGCAAGGAGGCTTCCGCCCGGCCCATGCAGTTCCCCAATGCGTCGGGCGTGCCGGTCAACATGCTGTATCCAACGGATGACAAGGCATTCAACATGCTGTCGCGCTTTATCGACAACGAGTATGTCGATCCGGCCGACATGGAGATGCGCGGGATGCTGGCAGCGCTCGGGATCATCAAGGGCAAGCCGTTCGCACCGGACACGCACACGCGCGACCTGCTGGACAAGGCAGCCCGCACTGCCGCCAAGATGGGGCACTCGATCTCGTACGCGCCGCAGCGTGGCGTGCCCAACGGCGTCTGGTACGAAGACCGCCGCTGGCTGAACGTGTTTCCCGGCAACGCCACCTTTACCGCCGAGACCTTCAACTACATCGATCCGCGCACGGGTTTCTTCACCAATGCGTATTCCGCCAGTCCGGGCATGGCTGTGAACATGGTCAACGTGGGTGCGAAATATCCGGCCACCTTTGTCGATGCGAAGGGCAACTTCCTATCCGGCAGCAACCGCTACAAGCTCACGCTGCCCAAGGACGTGCCGGCGGCGCTGTTCTGGTCCGCGACCATCTATGACTCGATCACCGCGTCGGGCGTGGACAACGGCCAACCGTTCCCGTCGATCAACACCATGGACCAGCCGGTACGAAATGCGGACGGATCCACCGATATCTACTTCGGCCCGACGTCGCCAGGCACAGGAAAGAACTGGCTGAAGACCCTGCCGAAGCAGGGCTACTTCGTGATCCTGCGTCTCTACGGCCCTACCCAGCCATTCTTTGACAAGACCTGGCGACCGGGCGACCTGGAAAAGCTGAGGTAGACGGCGCAGCCGCCCACCGTGGTGGCACAACGCACGACCTTTCACCGACATGAGTAACCCATCGATGATCCGCATGCCATCCGCTGCGCTGTCCCCCTTGCTCGTTGCCGTGGCGCTGGCGTCTGCCGCTGCGACGCCCACCATGGCCCTTGCCGCGCAAGACGTGCCCGGAGCGGTGGCCGGGCCCGTGGCGGGGATGAAGATGACCGATGCCTACCTGCAGATGGCGGCGCGCGACATCTACTTCTGGGCGTGGCCGATGACCAATGTCTACAACCGCCGGCTGGCGTTCAAGGACCTGCCTCAACCCGGGCTGATGGGCGGGACGGTGCCGATCGCACCGTCCAACCGGCTGTCGATGCTGACCGACTACATCGCGCCGGACGAGCGCATGGTGGCGTGCCCCAACCAGGATGTGGTCTATGGCTTCAGCGTGCTGGCGCTGGACCAGAGCCCGGTGGTGGTGCAGGTGCCCGACTTCGGCAAGCGCTTCTGGGTTTATCAGGTGGTGGATCTGGGTACCGACAGCTTTGCCGAGCTTGGCAAGATGTACGGCACCAAACCGGGCTTCTACCTGCTGGTGGGGCCCGACTGGAAGGGCAGCGTGCCGAAGGGCATCACCAAGGTGTTTCGCGCCAGGAGCAACACCGGCGTGGTGATCCCGCGCGTGTTCCAGGATGACACCGCCGCTGACAAGCAGGCCGTGCAGGCATCGCTGGCAGGCGTGAACCTGTACCCGTTGGCCGAATACACGGGCAAGATGCAGACGCGGGACTGGGCCAAGCTGCCGCATTTCCCCAATCAGAATGCGGGGGACGCCGAGACCAAATGGGTGGTGCCGGAGACATTCTGGGCGACGCTGCCGCTGGTGCTCAAAGACGCCAGGCCGCTGCCGGGCGAGGAGACGAAGTACGCCCAGGCGCTGATGCTGGCAGACGCTGCGGCAAAGGATCCGCGCGTCAAGGACATGCTGGTCAAGGCCGCCGCGCAGGCAGACAGCGAGATCGTCGATCCGCTCTTCCAGTTCCGCAACTACGGCCTGCAACTGCCCGACCACTGGAGCACCATCAGCAACGGCGCAGCTTTTGGCACGGATTACTTTGCCCGCACGGCGGCGGCGAAATCCAACATCTTCGTCAATCGGCAGAAAGAGACCAAGTACTTCTATCAGGATCTGGATGCGAGCGGCGCCCGCCTGAACGGCCGAGGCGAGTACACGGTGACCTTTGCCAAGGGGGCGCAGCCCCCGGTGCAGGGATTCTGGTCGCTGACGCTCTACAACCAGCACCACTTCTTTGCCGAGAACAAGCTCAAGCGCTATTCCATCGGCACGAAGAACAAGGCCCTCAAGTACGGTGCCGACGGATCGCTCACGCTCTACATCCAGGCCGACTCGCCCGGCGCTGACAAGGAGAGCAACTGGCTGCCTGCGCCGAAGGACGAGGACTTCTCGCTGTACGTGCGCGCCTATTGGCCCGAAGCGGTTGCGCTGAACGGCAAGTGGACGCCGCCGCCTGCGGTAAGGGCGAACTAGCGCTGACGCGACGCTCGCCCTGCTTGAAGTATCGCGTGGGGTCAGTCCAGCTTGATGCCGACGGTCTTCACGACCTTGTCCCACTTCTGGGCGTCGCGGTTCACCAGTTGCGTGAACTCGACTGGGCCCAGCGCGCTCGGCTCCATGCCCTGTTTGGCGATCGAATCGCGGATCGACGGCTGTGCCACCACGGCGGCAATCTCCTGCGCGAGGCGGTTCACCGTCGGCATCGGCGTGCCGCCCGTCGTGAAAACGCCGTACCACGACACGACTTCGTACCCGGGTACGCCGGACTCGGCGATGGTCGGCACGTTCGGCATGGTTTCCACGCGCTTGGTGCTCGTCACGGCGAGGATGCGGACCTTGCCGGAATCGGCGCCGGCCTTGGCCGACGGCAGGCTCGCAAACGTCATCTGGGCCTGGCCCGCCATCACGTCCTGCATCGCCGGCGCATCGCCGCGATACGGAATGTGCGTGATGGAGACGCCAGCCATGCTCTTGAACAGTTCGGCCGACAGGTGCGAAATCGTGCCATTGCCCGGCGACGTCACATTGAGCTTGCCCGGATTGGCCTTGGCGTAGGCGAGCAGCTCCTGCACGTTCTTGACCGGCAGGTCATTGTTCACGACCAGCGCGTTGGCGGACTTGGCCACCAGCGACACCGGCTGCACGCCCTTGATGGGATCGTACGGCAGCTTGCTGTAGATGGACGGTGCGATGGCCTGGCCGCCGACGGAGCCCAGCAGCAGCACCGAGCCATCCGGCTTGGCACGCGCCATCTCGGCGGTGGCGATGGTGCTGCCGCCGCCCGGCTTGTTCTCCACCACGATGGTGACCTTGGTGTTCAGCTGAAACTGCGTGGCGACCGTGCGGGCGATGACATCGTTGCCACCGCCGGGCGCGAAGCCGACCAACATCCGCATCGGGCCCGGTGGCAAGTCCTGGGCCATGCCTTGGGCTGCGGCCAGCGCGAGGGCGAGGGCGAGAGCGGGGACGATCTTGGAAAACGCCATGATTGATTCTCGATAAGGGGGTTGAGGATTGCTCTCAGGATGTCGTCGCTGTGCTGGTTCGACTGGCGGGACGCGGGATGCCATGCATGACCCGGTCCGCGCTTCTGTTTTCATGTTGCTGCCTACTGCGCTTTACTTCTTGAAGCGGACCACGGCGTCCCGCGACGCCCGGGTCTGCGGCAGCGAGGCGATCTCGCCGAGCGTCACCGGCTTGGTGGGAAACCGCAGCCGGTAATAGCCCACATCACGCGGATGGCGCTGTTGTTCGTCGGCGATCAGTTCGGTCACGGTCAGCCCGCAGAGTCGTCCCTGGCACGGCCCCATGCCGCAGCGCAGGAACGCCTTCAACTGGTTCGGACCCTGACAGCCGATGCGCGCGGCGTGGCGCACCTGTTCGGCGGTGGCTTCCTCGCAGCGGCAGACGATGGTGTCGCCCACGGGGCGGCGGAACTGCGGCAGCGGGCGATAGAGCACCTCGAAGAATTCGCGGCCTCGCGTGGCGCGTGCCAGCGCGGCGTGATGCGGTGCCGCCTTGCCGTCGCGCGTGGCGATGTCGATGCGACCCAGCGCGGCAGCGGCATGCACGGCGGCGATGCGGCCCCGATGCTCGGCGGCCACGGCGCCCGCGATGCCCGCGCCATCCCCGGCAATGCTCACGTGCGGCATCGACGTTGCGCCCCATGCATCCACCTGCGGCTCCCAGCAGTCCTGGCGCTCGTTCCAGACATGCTCGGCGCCAATGGCGCGCGACAGGTTGGTATTCGGCACCACCCCCTGATGCAGCAGCATCTGGTCGATCGCCATGCTGTGGCGCTGGCCCGCCGCCTGATAGCGCAGTTCGGCGACCTGACCGCCGGCGCCGGCGATGGCCTCGAGCGCCGTGACGCCGCTCACGATCGGCACGGCCTTGCGGACCGCGCGCAGCAGCTTCAGCCCCTTGGCCAGATAGGGCGAGCGAAGGAAACCCCAGGCGTGCGGCAGCGCCTTGCGCCATTGGCCGCTATCGGTCGTCTCGAGAATCGCCTCGAGCTTCACGCCGGCATTCAGGTATTGATAGGCGAGCAGGTAGAGCAGGGGGCCGCCGCCCGCCAGCACCGTGCGCCCTTCGGGCACCACGCCCGAGGTCTTCAGCAGGATCTGCGCGGCACCGGCCGTGATCACGCCCGGCAAGGTCCAGCCCGGAATCGGGAAGGGCCGCTCCTGCGCGCCGGTGGCCAGGATGAGATGGCGGCAGTGCAGCAGCGCGGCCTGCGGATCCTGACCGGGCCGGGCCACCGAATAGGCGACCTCGAAGCCGGCGGGTTGGCCATCGCCCTCCGTACCCGGCTGCGGCTCGCGCGCATTGATCGACCAGACAGTTGCGGCCGACAGATGGCGCGCGCCGCTGTTGGCAAACGGCTCCAGCAGGCTCTGGCCGTGCCAGTAGTCTTCGCCCAGGATCGCGCGATTCTGCACCGGCGTGCTGCTGATGGCGCGATAGATCTGTCCGCCGGGTGCCGGCTGTTCGTCGATCAGCACCGTCGACAGGCCCAGCGCGGCAGCCTCGGTTGCCGCAGCCAGCCCGGCAGGGCCGGCGCCGACCACGAGCAGGTCGCAGGTTGCGATGTCGATGTCGAGGCTCATGCCGCCACCTCGCGTGCGCCGTGCTGGCGTTCCACGGTCATGCCATCGTGCACGCGCGCCATGCAGGCCTGCTGGTTGGGCCGGCCGTCGATGCGGACCAGGCAGTCGTAGCAGATGCCCATCATGCAATAGGGGCCGCGTGCGGCGCCGGACACGGCCGTGTCGCGGCAGGCCAGCACGCCGGCGGCGAACAGGGCCGCCGCCACGCTGTCGCCTTCCCGGCATTCCAGCGCGGTGCCATCCACGGTGACCCGTACTTTGCGATCCGTCGCTTGCAGGACGGCCGCGTCAATGCGTCTGAACATGGAATCTCCGGGTCGAAAAAGTGGCCAGCTCGGGTGGCAGCTCGCCTGCGGCGATCATGGGGGCGAGGTTCATGGCGTGCGTGGCGGCCAGCGTCACGCCGCTATGGCAGGTGACGATGAACGCGCCCGGATGCGTCGCCGATTGTTCGTAGACCGGGAAGCCGTCCTTGGCGCGCACGCGCAGGGCGGACCAGGCGCGCACCGCGCGCACGTCGCGCAGGGCGGGCAGGGTGCGCACGGCACGGTCGGCCAGCGTGGCCAGTACCGGCAGCGTGGTGACCTGTTCGGCGTAGCCCGCCTCTTCCTGGGAGTCGCCGACCAACCAGCTACCCTCGTCGTTCTGGCGCAGCGTGACCATGGGCGTGTCCAGCAGGCGGCGCGTGCGTTCGAGCACCAGGATCTGGCCGCGCTGCGGGGCCATCGGCAGGTCGATGCCCACCATGCGGCCCAGGTCGCCGTTGCGCAGGCCGCCGGCCAGCACGATCTTGCGCGCCCGCACGGTGCCGTTCGGCGTGGTCAGCACGAAGTCGCCACCGGGCTGCTGCACGATGTCCGTGACGCCGTGGTGCGGCAGGTAATTGACTCCGCTGGTGCTGAACGCGGTATGGAACGCGCGCAGCAGCTTGAGCGGATTGACGATGCCATCGTGCGGCGTCCAGATCGCCCCGGTGACATCGGGGCCCAGTCCGGGCACGAGCGAAGCGGCCTGATGGTGATCCAGCAGCTTCCATTCATAGGGCTCCACACCGGGCTGCGCCATCAGCGTGTTGACCCACGCCAGCCGCGCCTCGACCTCGTAGTCGCCCATCAGCGGCGTCAGGCCGCCTTTCTGCTCCAGGGCCACGTCGATGCCAGTTTCCTGCAGCAGGCCGGCGGCCAGTTTCGGCCACAGCCGCGTGGAGTTCAGCGTCCAGCGGCTGTAGGCGCCCATGCCGTAGCCCTTGCTCTGCAGCCAGACCAGGCCGAAATTGCCGCGCGAGGCGCGCAGGGCGATATCGCCTTCGTCGAGCACGGCGATTGTGCCCACGCTGCTGCGCAGGCCGTAGGCCACGGCCGAGCCGACCAGGCCGCCGCCAATCACGGCGACGTCGAACACGGGGAGTCGGGAGGTGGAGGCTGCGGTCATCTGCAGCACCTTCCGTGGGGGGATTGCGGGCCTTGGGCCCTGCTAGAAATCATGTCAGGTACTCGCAAGCTTCATGAAACCACCAGCCGAAGAAGCCCAAAAAAGCCCAATGGGCAGCGGTGTGTCAGTCCGAGCGAGTATGCGGAGCGCGCGCCGCGCGCGCAAATACGAGTCTGTCAGGCGTCTATACGAAAACCTGATAGCCCCGGGGGCAGGGATGCCATTTCGGCAGCGATGAGTTCCATCAGCCGCTCGATAAAGCGGTCCGCCAGCACGTTGGCAGGCCGGTTCCGGGCCAGCAGGAGGTAGCTGACGAACGGTATACGCGGCCGGAATGGCCGGACCACCACCTCGGCGGCGTGCATGCGGGCCACCAGCGGGTTCACGATGCCCACGCCCAGCCCGAGTCCGACCATCTTGCAGATGGTGGCGCCGTAGGGGGTTTCGAAGTGCATCACACGCCGGTCGTCGTCGGCGAACGCGGCGTCCACGGCGGCGCGCAGGCCATCGCCGTGACTCATCGAGATAAAGGACTCGCCGGCCAGGTCGGCAGGCGTGATGACGTCCAGACTGGCCAGACGATGGCCGGGCGGCAGCACGCAACAGCCCGCGAGTTCGGCCACGGGCTGGGCATCGGTGACGGCGGCGGGGGGCAGGAACGACACCAGCCCGAGGTCGCAGTAGCGGCTGCCGACGCTGTCGGCCACCAACTGCGTGCTGCCCGTTTCCATGGCGACGTTGACGCCGGGATAGTCGGCATGGAACCGCTGGAGCACCAGCGGGAGCACGGTCATGGCGAGCGAGGGCACTGCGGCGATGCGCAGCCGGCCCTTGCCGAACTGGCGGATGTTGCGGGCGGCGTCCTTCAGCGTGTCGAGGCCCACGAAGGCGCGTTCCACCTCGCGCAGGAACGCCAGGCCCTCCTCGGTGGGAATCAGGCGGCCGGCGTTGCGCGTGAACAGCGTCAGTCCGGTGGACGATTCGAGTTGCGCGATCAGCCGGCTCACGTTCGGTTGCGACGTGTACAGCTCGGTGGCCGCCGCGGTCATCGAACCGGAGCGCATCACGGCCTGGAACGCACTGATTTCCTTGAACTTCATGCCGGGGTCTTGGGAAGGCGGGGACTAGCGGGCGATGGTATACCAGATCCGTATGGGTCCGTAGCACATCGCCGCAGAATCACATCCCCTCCCGTTCCAGCCATGACTGGAACAGCCCGACCAGTTCATCGCCCCGTTTCTCGTCCGGCACGTAGGCGCAATAGCTGCGCGACGGCAGGCGCGGGCCGGCGAATGGGGCGACCAGCCGCCCGGCGGCGAGGTCGTCGGAGACCAGCGACGTCGGCCCCATGGCGATGCCGATGCCGTCGATGGCTGCCTGCAGGGTCAGGAAGAAGTGATCGAAGGTCAACGTGGCGGCCGGGCTCAGTCCGGGGATCTGCGCGCTCGCCAGCCAGTCCGGCCAAAGGCGCGGCAGGCTCGAGGTATGCAGCAGGGTGTGGTGGCGCAAGTCGCCCGGCACCCCGAGCGGATGGCGCTGCAACAGCGCCGGGCTACAAACCGGCAGCCGCTCCTCGGTCAGGAATGGCCGCATCGCGTAGCCGTAGAACGTGTCCGGACCCCCTCGGATGATCAGGTCGTGGTCGTCCTTCAGGCTTTCCAATGGCCCGTTCGAGGTCTCCACCTTGATCTCCACATCGGGATGCTCGGCGCGGAATTTGGCCAGTCTCGGCACCAGCCAGCGCAGGGTGAAGGTCGCGGGCGCGTTGACGGACAGGGTCCGGGAGACCGGCCCGGGCACCCCGTAGCGCGCGGTGGCCTGCGCGAGCTGTTCGAACAAGGGGCCGATTTCCGCCAGATAGGCTTTCGCCGCCGGCGTCAGCGTCACGCGGCGGTTATGCCGCTCGAACAGCTCGGCGCCGAGCCATTCCTCGAGCAGGCGCACCTGCTGGCTCACCGCCCCGTGCGTCACGTGCAGCGCGGCGGCGGCTTCCTTGAAGCTGCCCAGCCGGCCTGCGGCCTCGAAGGCCCGCAAGGCATTGAGCGGCGGCAATACCCGTTTCATGGCAATAGATTTTCTAACGCGATGTGGCAATTTATCTGGTTTGTCGTGCCGCTTCAAGATAGATATTCTTGGGCATTTCCTGCTCCCCTCCCACCCCAATGCTCAGCTATACCGGCGGTATCGTGCTCCTCGCCGCCATGCTCCACGCGAGCTGGAACGCCATGCTGCACGGCAACCGCGACCGGTTCCTGTCGATGACGTGGATGAGCATCGCCATCGCGGCCGTCGCCACGCTCGTCGTCCTGCGCAACCCCTTGCCGGCCAGCGCCGCCTGGCCGTACATCGTCGCGTCGGGGCTCGTGCATATCGTCTACAACGTGAGCCTGGTGCGGTCCTATCGCCGCAACGACCTGGCGCTGGCCTACCCCATCGCGCGGGGCTCCTCGCCGCTGCTGGTCACGCTTGGCGCGGCGCTCTTCGCCGACGAGGCGATCGGCCCCTTGCGCGCGCTCGGCATCGCCATGGTCTCGGGCGGCATCATCGTGATCGCGCTGCAGGGGCACCGCGCGTCCCGCGCGGGTGCCTTGGCCGCGCTGACCACCGGGGCGATGATTGCGCTCTACACCGTGATCGACGGCATCGGCGTCAGGTTGTCCGGCGGGCAGGCCCTCAGCTACACCGCGTGGATGTTCCTGTTCTACTGGCTGATGCCGATCCTGTTCGTCGCGGTGCGGGGGCTGGCGCCGCTGTGGGCGCCGGTACGGTCCGAGCCGCTGGCGGTCGGTTCGTCGCTGGTCGGCGGGCTGGTGTCGATTGCCGCCTATGGCATCGTGATCTGGGCGCTGCAATCAGGCGCGATGGGCGCGGTCTCGGCGTTGCGCGAGACCAGCGTGGTGTTCGCGGTCCTGATTGGGCGGGTCTTCCTGCGGGAGTCGGTCAGCGGCACGCGCTGGCTCGCCTGCATCGTCGTCGCAGCCGGCGCGGTTTGCCTGGGGCTTTGACAGCCCCTCATAATTGTTAATCCACTATCACATCGAGATGCGCAGATGATGAACACCGTTCCGCAGGCACCGCTGATTCTGATTACGGGGGGCAGCCGTGGCGTGGGCGCGGCCACCGCGCGCCTGGCCGCCGCACAGGGCTACGACGTGGCGATCAGCTACGTCGCCAACGAATCCGCCGCGCTGGCCGTGGTGGCCGATGTGGAAGCGCTGGGCCGCCGGGCCTTGGCCGTGCGCGCCGACAGCGCGGACCCCGAGCAGGTTGCCCAGCTATTCGCCACCATCGACCGGACGTTCGGCCGGATCGACGTGCTGGTGAACAACGCCGCCATCCTCGCGCGGCAGTCCCGGCTGGAGGATCTCGATTTCGCGCGGATGCAGCGCATCTTCGCCGTCAACGCCATCGGCCCCATGCTCTGCGCCCAGCAGGCGGCCCGGCGCATGTCCCATCGTCACAACGGGCGGGGCGGCGTGATCATCAATATCTCGTCGGGCGCGGCCCGGCTCGGCAGTCCGAACGAATATGTCGACTACGCGGCGTCGAAGGGCGCCCTGGAGACCTTCACCACCGGCTTCGCCAAGGAAGTCGCGCGGGAGGGCATTCGCGTCAACTGCATCCGCCCCGGGCACATCTACACCGACATGCACGCCAGCGGCGGCGAGCCGGGACGGGTGGATCGCGTCAAGGACTCGATCCCGATGGGCCGGGGCGGCCAGCCGGAAGAGGTCGCCCGCGCGATCCTGTGGCTGGCCAGCGCCGACGCGTCCTACAGCACCGGCACCTTCCTCGATGTCACCGGCGGGCGGTGAGTCACAGGGGGGATAATCGGGACATTCCGATGATTGTCATGGACACGCGCTGTCATGCCCCAGCCCCGCTACAAGCAACTGGTCGACCGGCTTGCCGACGATATCCGCGCGGGCCGGCTGCGTCCCGGCACGCGGCTGCCCACGCACCGCGACCTCGCGGCGCGTGAAGGGCTGGCGCTGGTCACGGCCACGCGCGTCTACGCCGAACTGCAATCGATGGGGCTGGTAAGCGGGGAGGCCGGTCGCGGCACCTTCGTCAAGGAGGCGTTGCCGCGCGGGCAGGGCGTGGATCTGCTTGCCTGGATCGCCGATACGGTCGACCTGAGCTTCAACAATCCGGCGTTGCCGGGCCAGGCAGATCTGCTGCGGGCAGCGCTGCGCCAGCTGGCCGCCGCCGGCGACCTTGAGGCGCTGCTGCGATACCAGCCCCACGGCGGCCGCGAACACGAGCGCGCGACCGTGGCGCACCATCTGGGCCGGCGCGGCGTGCCGGCCACCCCGGAAACCGTCTTGCTCACGAGCGGCGCGCAACACGCGCTGACGCTCACCGCCATGGCCTTGCTGGAGCCCGGCGACGTGGTGGCCGTGGATGCCCTGACCTACCCGGGCTTCAAGCTCGCCGCCGAAACTGGCCGGCTGGAACTCGTCCCGATTCCCGTCACCGCTCACGGGCCCGACCTCGACGCCCTGGAGGCGCTCTGCCGCCGCCGGCGCGTGCGTGCCGTGTACGCCATGCCGACGCTGCACAATCCGCTCGGCTGGGTGATGAGTGCCACGCGACGCCGCGAACTGGTCGCCATCGCCCGGCGGCATGGGCTGATGCTGATCGAGGATGCGGCCTACGCCTTCCTCGTCGAAGGGGCCCCCGCGCCGCTGGCCGCGCTGGCGCCGGAAGCTACCGTCTATGTGTCGAGTTTGTCGAAGAGTGTCGCCACCGGGCTGCGCATCGGTTTCGTCAGTGCGCCGCGCGAATGGGTGCCCCAGCTCGAACGCGCCATCCGCGCCACCACCTGGAATACGCCGGCCACGCTGACGGCCATCGCCTGCGGCTGGATCGAAGACGGCACCGTGGCCCGGCTCGAAGCCGACAAACGCCGGGATGCCGCGCTGCGCCAGCGCCTGGCCACGGAAGTGCTCGGCGGACTGGAGCGGGTCAGCCATCCCGCGTCGTACTTCGTCTGGCTGCCGCTGCCCCCCGAAGTGCGCGCGGATGCCATCGCGATGGCGCTGATGCAGGCGGGCATCGCCGTATCGACGGCCCATCCGTTCGCCACGTCAGCGCAGGTGCCCCACGTCATCCGGCTCGCGCTCGGCTCCGTCAGCCTGCCAACGCTCAGGCAGGCGCTGGAAACCGTGGCGCGCGTGGTGGCCGACCAGTCCTGGTGAGCGTCAGAGCAGGTAGCCGGACGCGCCATCCCACAGCAGCTTCATCGCGGTCACCACCAGCAACCCATAGCAGGCCCGGTACATCTGGCGCTGGTCCAGCCGGGCATGCAGGCGCCAGCCGAGCCAGACGCCGGAAGGTATCGCCAGCAGGCAGATCGCCATCAAGGTCCAGACGGCGCCCACCGGCCTGGCCAGGAACAGCCACGGCGCCGCCTTCATGATGTTGCCGACCGTGAAGAACATGCTGGTCGTGCCGGCATAGACCTGCTTGCTCAGGCCGAGCGGCAACAGGTACATCGCCAGCGGCGGCCCGCCGGAGTGCGCCACCATGGTGGTGATGCCCGAGGTCACGCCAGCGGCCACGGCCTTGCGCGAGGAGCGCGGCTGCACCACGACATCGCCGCCACGCAGGAACCACATGCCCACGAAGGCCAGCGTGATGGCGGCCATCACGATGGCGATCGCACGGTGATCCAGCACCCGGAACAGCCCGTAGCCGACCCCGATGCCGACCACCAGCCCCGGTACCAGCAGCCGGAGGTCAGGCTTCGACCACGTGGAGGGCTTCCAGTAGCGCAGGCCGAACAGGTCCATCGCGATAAACAGCGGGGCGAGCAGTCCGCCCGCCGTCACCGGGTCCATCACCAGCGACAGCAGCGGAATGCCGACGATGGCAAAGCCGCCCCCGAAGGCCCCCTTCATGAAGCAGATCAGGAAAACCCCGGCGAAGGTGACGAGGATGGTGGTGGTGTTCAGTTCCATGGTGATGCGCGTCCTTGCGATGCCACCCGACGCCCGGAGCCGGGCTGGGAGGATGAGGCATCGTAGTCCGCTGCATCAGGACAATCAAATAATTGTCATGGATACAATTTGCTTACGGCTTGGCCGCATCCCCCGGCGCGGCGCGGAACAGTGCCTCGCCGCGCTCCTGCAGCAGCGCCATCAGCCGTAGCGCGGCGGGCGACAGGTAGCCTTGCCGCCGGTACGTCACGCCCAGGCTGCGGCGCAGCGTGGCTTCCTTCAGCGGCACTTCGCGCAGGGTGTGCCTGTGCTCGTGCAGCGTATGCCGGGAGAGGAAGCTCAGGAGTTCGGTCTTGGCGATCAGCCGGGGCAGCAGCGGGATGGAATTCGCGTCGATCTGGGTGGCGGGCCGGGGCAGGTCGTGCGACTGGAAGGCCGCGTCCAGCCATTGCCGGCTGGGAATCGAGGCGGCAGGCAAGACCCAGCGCCAGGCCAGCAGGGATTTGAGCGTCACGCGCGGTAGCTGGAACACCGGATGCGTCCGGCTGGCGGCCACCACCACCACGTCTTCGACGATCGCATGACTGACGAGCGCGTCGTCATGCTCCGGCATCAATCCGATCAGCAGGTCGAGCGTGCCTTCCTTCAGGCGCTCGCGTAGTACCAGGCTGGGCGCCACCGTGATGTCGATGGTGGTTGCCGGCGCCTCCTCCAGCAGCAGGCTGCAAATCTCGGGCAAGACATGCTCGGCGGCGATCGGGCCGCTGCCGATCCGCACGTGCCCGGCGTTGCCCTTCGCAAAATCGCCGACTTCCCGCAGCGCCTCGTCCGTCGCGCCCCGCAGCATGCGGGCCCGCGCCAGCAGGACCTCGCCCACGGGCGTCAGCCGGATGCCGCGCCCCTTGCGCTCGAACAGTTCACTGCCGAACGCCGCCTCCAGGCGCTGCACCGCCTTGGTCAGGGCCGGCTGGGTGCGGCCCAGCTTTTCGGCTGCCTGTCCGATGTGACCGAGTTCGGCCACGACCTCGAAGTACCGCAGGTCCCTGAGCTGGATGTCCATCGATAACTCCGGGGAATGAAAACATGAACATTATCAAATAGACGGAATGTTTCTGCACGGCAAGAATGCGCCCATAACGAAAGGAGACACGATGCTGAACCTTCGCCTTCTGGCCGCCGCCGCCGTGCTGGCTATCTGCAGCGGTGCCGCGAGCGCCGCCGACACCTGGCCCGCCAAGCCGATCCGGCTCGTGGTGCCGTTTCCGCCCGGCGGCGGCACGGATGCGGTCGCGCGGTTGATCGCCGAGAAGATGGCCACCCAGGCCCACTGGACCGTGGTGATCGAGAACCGGCCCGGCGCGGGCGGCAATGTCGGCATGGACGCGGTGGCCAAGGCGCCGGCGGACGGCTACACGATCGGCCTCGGCCAGACCGCGAATCTGGCGATCAACCCGGCGCTGTACCCGAAGATGCCGTTCGATCCCCTGAAAGACTTCGCGCCGATCTCCACGGTGGCGTCGCAGCCAGTGGTGCTGCTCGTCAACGCCAGCTCGCCCTTCAAGACCCTGAAGGACGTCGTGGCCGCCGCCAAGGCCAAGCCCGAGGCGCTGCGGATGGGCACGCCCGGCAATGGCACCGTGTCCCACCTTGCCGGCGAACTGCTGGAGCGGCAGGCGGGCTTCCGCATGCTCAACGTGCCGTACAAGGGCGCCAGCCCGGCCATGATGGATCTGCTCGGCAATCAGGTGGAGTTCAACTTCGCCAATACCGCAGCCGCGATGCCCCAACTGACGAACCAGAAGGTCCGCGCGCTGGCCGTGAGTTCCGCCCAGCGCCTGCGCAACGTGCCGCAACTGGCCGGCGTGCCGACCGTGGCGGAGTCCGGCTACCCCGGCTTCGACGCCATCACCTGGACCGGCCTCGTAGCGCCGGCCGGCACGCCGCCGGCCGTGGTGGACCGCATCAACGCGGAAGTGCGCAAGGCGCTCAAGACCCAGGAGGTGCAGGACAAGCTCGCCGCCGAGGGCAGTACGCCGATGGGCAGCACGCCCCAGCAGTTTGGCGACTACCTGCGCGCCGAGCACCAGAAGTGGGGCGCGTTGATCCGCGAAGCCAATATCAAGCTCGATTGAAACCCATGCACACCATTCTCGTCACCGCTCCCAAGCTCGCCCCCGCCGGGGTGGACCTGCTGACCCGCGCCGGCGCGCGCGTGCTGTACCTGTCCGCGTCCGGCGATGCCGGGGAAGTGGAGCGCATCATGGCCGCCGAGCCCGTCGATGCCGTCATCTCACGCACGGTGACGCTGTCCGCGCAGGCCATCGCCGCCTGCCCCACGCTCAAGGTCATCTCGAAGCATGGCGTGGGGGTCAGCAATATCGATGTGGAAGCGGCCACCGCGCGCGGCATTCCGGTCTACGTCACGCCCGGCGCCAACGCCCAGTCGGTCGCCGAGATGACGCTGGGCCTGATGTTCGCGGCGGCCCGGCGCATCGGCTGGATGGATGCCGAACTGCACAGCGGGCGCTGGTCGCGCGCGCAGGACGGCGTGGAACTGCTCGGCAAGACCATCGGGCTGGTCGGGTTCGGCCAGGTCGGCCAGCGCGTGGCGAAGGTCTGCCTGGCGCTGGGCATGCAGGTGGTGGCCTTCGACCCAGCGCTGGCCGGCCGTCAAAGTCCCGTCGATGGGGTGGCGTTGCTCCCGTCGATGGCCGACCTGCTGCCGCAGGCGCACGTGCTGAGCCTCCACGTCCCGCTTAACCGCCACACGCGCAACATGCTGGACGACGCCGCGTTCGACCAACTGCCGAAGGGCGCCATCCTGATCAATACGGCGCGCGGCGAAGTGGTGGATGAAACCGCGCTGGTGGCCGCGCTGCAGGACGGCCGCCTGTTTGCGGCCGGGCTCGACACCATGGCGGTCGAACCCTTGCCCGCCGGGAGCCCGCTGGCCGAGCTGAAGAACGTCGTGCTGACGCCGCATGTCGGCGGATCGACGCCGGCGGCACTGGCCGCGATGGCGAGCGCCGCCGCACAGAACGTGCTCGGCTGGCTGGATGGCAGCCCGATGGACCGTACCGCGTGCGTCAATCCCCAGGTCCTTGCCTGATCCCCTTTCTACCTTCCTGTTCCTGGAGTCTCCCGTGAGCCTGTCCGAATCCCCAGCACCCGTGCAGTGGCCTGCCGGCTACCGCATCAACCCCCGTGCGGATGGCCCGTCCGCCAGCATCGTTGCTGCGTTCCGCGAGATGCCCGTCGCCGCCATCGGCGACGCCATGAGCCGCAACATCGGCACGCTTGGCCTGCGCCAATACCATCGCCGGCTGGAGACTGTGCTGTGCGGCCCGGCGGTGACGGTGCGCGTGCGCCCCGGCGACAACCTGATGATCCACAAGGCGCTGATGATGGTGCAGCCCGGCGATGTGCTGGTCATCGACGGCGGCGGCGATGTCACCCAGGCCCTGGTCGGCGGCCTGATGCGCACCACGTGCGTCACGAAGCAGCTCGGGGGGCTGGTTATCGACGGTGCCGTCCGGGACTTGTGCGAGTGGGCCGAAGACGGCATGCCGATCTTCGCCCGGGGCCACACCCACCGGGGGCCCAGCAAGGATGGTCCGGGCGAGATCAACGTGCCGGTGTCCTGCGCCGGGCTGGCCGTGCTGCCGGGTGACCTGATCGTCGGCGATGCGGACGGCGTGATTGCCGTGCCGGCCGCCGAGGCTGCCCAGGTGCTCGAACGCTGCCGCGCCCATCTGGCCAAGGAAGCGAAGATCCGCGCGGAGAACGCGTCCGGCACCTCGGACCCCGAGCGCTTCGACGCGGCGCTGCGGGCCAAGGGGCTGCCGGTCTAGGTCGACCAGCCGCTGGGGATCAGGGCAGCAGGTGCGTATCCCCGGCGGCCTGCGGCGGCAGCTTGATGGCCAGCGCCTTGAATTCCCCGCTGGTGGCGATCGATCCCGCGTGCGCGGTGCCCTTCGGAATCACGATCAGGTCGCCCGGGCCGATCTCGCGCTGCTCATTGCCCAGCCAGAGCGTGCCCTTGCCGGCGATGATGTACTGGATCTCGTCGGCGCTGGTGTGATAGTGCTTCGGCACATTGCCGGCCTGCACGGCCAGGGTCCCGTGTGGCGTGGCCACCAGTCCCTTCGTGCGCAGCGTGCCCATGTTGGGGACTTGCGGCCCGATGTCGTCCGGGGTCATCGCCGCCAGGTTGATGATCTGCGGCGCCAGCGCGGCGGGCGGGGTTTGCGCGTGGGCCGGCGGCAGCGCCGTCGGGGCGGCAAGGTAGCCGCAGCCGAAGGCGGCGGTGATGGCGGCAAGCGTGGCAAGGCGGTGCATGTTGTTCTCCCTGGGGTGGTACAGCAATCGAGGCATCGCCACGACGCCAGCTCGGCGACACGGCTGGATTGTCGCACCGCGCCCCGCGCCCAGCAGTGGGGGAAACCCGCGGGGATCCGGTGTAGTATCGGTGCCCGAACCCGTCCCAGTTTGGAGAGCAAGATGATCGTTTTCGTTACCGGCGCCACCTCAGGATTCGGCGCCGCCATTGCCCGACGCTTCGCCACGGCGGGCCATCGCGTGATTGCCGCCGGACGCCGCGCGGACCGCCTGGCCGAGCTGGCCGACGCGCTGGGCCGCGACAAGGTGCTGCCGTTGATCCTCGATGTCCGCGACCGCGAAGCCGTGGCCGCCGCCGTGGCCGCGCTGCCGCCCGAGTTCGCCGAGATCGACCTGCTGGTCAACAACGCCGGCCTGGCACTGGGCCTGGAGCCGGCGCAGAAGGCTGACCTGGACAACTGGGACACGATGGTCGACACCAACGTGAAGGGCCTGATGTATATGACGCGCGCCGTGCTGCCCGGCATGGTGTCGCGCAACCGTGGCCACGTGATCAACATCGGCTCCACGGCCGGCGCCTACGCCTATCCGGGCGGCAACGCCTACGGCGCGACCAAGGCCTTCGTGCGCCAGTTCTCGCTGAACCTGCGCGCCGACCTGCAAGGCACCCGCGTGCGCGTGACCGACGTGGCGCCGGGTCTGGTGGGCGGCACCGAGTTCTCGTCGGTGCGATTCAGCGGCGATCAGGCTCGCGTGGAGAAGGTCTACGAAGGCGCGGACGCCCTGACGCCGGACGACATCGCCGAAACCGTCTTCTGGGCCGCCACGCTGCCCGCGCGCGTCAACATCAACTTCGTGGAAGTGATGCCGGTCACCCAGTCGTTCGGGCCGCTGGCGATTCATCGGGAGTAAAGCGCTCCCCCTACGTCACCTCGATCGTCCCTCCCATGTCCTCGTGCCCGGTGCCGCAGAAGATGTCGCACAGGAAGCGGTAGGTGCCGGGTTTGCCGGCGGTCAGGGTGACCTGCACCGTGCGGCCGGGCGGCAGGTCGGCGCGGACGTGGAAGTCCGGGGCGCCGAAGCCCATCATGATGTCTTCGGCCGTCAGCGCCAGGATCACGGTCTCGCCGGCCTTGAGGGCGATCCGGTCGGGCAGGAAGACGAAGCGGCGCGCCCGGACCGGAATCACACGCGGGGGCGCCGCGTCCCCGCGCGTGATCATCCCCGCCAGCGCGCCGGCCAGCATCCATCCCAATACCGTGCGGCGGCCGCTTGCCGGGGAGGTGGTCATCGCCTCAGGCATCGCGCTGTACCGGTTGCTCGGTCAGGCCGAACGCATCCGGCGCGCGCGTGGCCTTGACCGTGCGCCAGCCGAGCCCGCGATAGGGCTGGGCCGGATCCCACGCCACCGGCGCGCGCTTGGGCTGCGAGCCGGCCGGCGGCAGCGGAAACATCAGCGAGCGCGCCGCGTGATGGGCGATATGCCCGGTCATGTGGTGGTGTTCCTGATGGATATGCCCGTAGAACACGGTGACGTGCCGGTACGGCATGAGCTGGGCCACCACGGCCTCGCCGTCGCGCGTGGCCCAGTCCCACTGCGGATAGAGATCGAACAGGGGCCGATGCGTGAAGACCACGATGCGTGCCTCGCGCGACTGCTTGCGCAGGTCGTCCGCCAGCCACGCGCGCTGGGTCTCGCCGACCTGGCCGGCCGGGTCCGACACGTTGTCCAGCACGATGAAGTGCACCCCCTTGTGATCGAACGTGTAGTGCGTGGGACCGAACAGCTCGCGATAGGCGGCCCCGGCGTCGAGGCTCGCGTCGTGCTCGCCCGGCATCAGCCACACCTTGCCCGCGCGCAGCGGCGCGATCAGGTCGCGGAACTCCCGCATGCGGCGCCGGCGCTCGTTCGGGTCGTCGGTGGTGTGGGTCAGGTCGCCGGTGAACATGATGAAGTCGGGTGGCGTTGGCAGCGCATTGACGGCCGCCACCGCCTTGGCCAGCGTCCCGCGCGCGTCGGGATTCGGCGCCCCTTCGAACCCCCAATGCGCGTCCGATAGCTGCACGAACACGAATTCCTCGTCCCGCCCCGCCGCCCAGCCCGGCAGCGCCGATGCAAAGACGGCGCCCCCGGCCGCGCCTGCCAGGCGCAGGATGTCCCGCCGCCGCCATGTTCCGTCCATGATTGCCTCCGTCGGTGTCGCGGGCATGGCCATCGCACGCCCCACCCCTGTCATACCGGCGGGGGCCGCCAAATATTCCCGGCGCCGGCGCGCGGGAATAGAATCGGTGCAGCGCCGGTATACAGGAGACCGCCTTGCGCCATCCACCCGCTTCGTCTGATTCGCTCGATTCGCTCGACTGCCCCGATGTGACTGGATTGCCCGACCGCTCCGTCCGGACCGAGGACTGACGTGGACGCCCCTGCCACGCGCCGCCGCTTCGACGCCCTCGTGCTGCCGCACCTGGACGCCGCCTACAACCTCGCCCGGTGGCTGTGCGGCAACACGGGCGATGCGGAGGACGTGGTGCAGGAGGCGTTCCTGCGCGCGTTCCGGCTGTTCGGCAGCTTTCGGGGCGACCAGCCGCGGCCCTGGCTGCTGGCCATCGTCCGCAATACGTGGTTCACGACCTGCGAGAAGCGCCGGGGCGCGGCGGAAACGGACTATGAGGAAGGCGAGATGGACACCGCGCTGCCGGACTGGCATGGCGCCGCCACGGACCCGGAGCAATGGCTGATGCGCGAGGAGGACGTGCGGCTGGTCCATGCGGCGCTGGCGCGGCTGCCGGTGGTCTTCCGCGAAGTCATCGTCCTGCGTGAACTGGAGGAACTGCACTACCGCGATATCGCCCGCATCGCGCAGATACCGGTCGGCACGGTGATGTCCCGACTGGCGCGGGGCCGGCGCATGCTGGCCGCCACCGTCACGGCGCTGCGTGGCGAGGCGCCGGTTGCCGCCGCGCCGGCGGAGCGCCAGGACCTTGCGGACGTGCCACCCGCTCATCCCCCCGGAGATACGAAACATGGATTGCCATGACGCGCAGTTGCTCCTGCAGGCCTGCGCCGACGGGGAAGTCGGCGCGGCTGACAGTGTGCGGCTGGAACGACATCTCGAAGACTGCGACCAGTGCGTGGCCTGCCTGCGCAATCTCCAGGCGCTGCGCGCGGCGACGCGCCACGGCGCGCACTATCACCGCGCGTCCGCCGACTTGCGCGCGCGCATCGTGACCGCGCTGCCCGGCGACGCGGCCATCGCACCGGACGCCGACGCGTCGCCCTCGCCCCCCTCGTCGGAAGGCTGGCGCCGCTGGTTCACGTGGTCGCCCGCCATCAACGCGGCCATGGCGGGCGTCACGGTGTTCGCCGTCGGCCTGGGCCTCCAG
This sequence comes from Cupriavidus sp. OV096, assembly GCF_900115455.1. Classification (NCBI taxonomy): domain Bacteria; kingdom Pseudomonadati; phylum Pseudomonadota; class Betaproteobacteria; order Burkholderiales; family Burkholderiaceae; genus Cupriavidus; species Cupriavidus sp. OV096. Next base: position 254,065 of record NZ_FOWM01000006.1, on the reverse strand, counting down.
CAGCACGCCATGCGGCAGTCTCCGGCGGAAGGCATGGTCGACGCCGTGGTGACGAGCCACGTACGCGGTCTGATTTCGAACCACGCCATCGATGTGGCGTCGTCCAATATGCATGTGGTGAAGCCGTGGTTCAACGGCCGTGTCGACTACGCGCCGGAGGTCCGCGACCTGGCGAGCGCCGGGTTCCCGCTGCTGGGCGGCCGGCTCGACTATGTGGATGGCCACCGGGTGGCCGTGCTGGTCTATCGGCGCGATGGGCATCCGATCGACGTGTTCGTGCTGCCAGACGCGCAGCGTGGGCCGGGCGGCAGCGGCGAAGCCGTGCAGCAGGGCTACCAGCTACAGCGCTGGGCGGCAGGCGGCATGCAGTACTGGGCCGTCAGCGATGCCTCCGCGACGACCCTGCGTGCCTTCGTGCAGGCATGGCGCAACGCGGAAGCGGTTGCGCCATGACCCCCCTTATCCCCCTTATCCCCCGTTACGCCGTCGCGACGGTCAGCGTGACGTCGATATTGCCGCGCGTGGCCTTCGAGTACGGGCAGATGGCATCGGCGCGGTGCGCCACGGCTTCGGCCGCCTCTTGCGCCACGCCGGGCAGGTTGACGTGGATGCGGCCCTGCAGGAAGTAGTCCGCGCCAGCCATGCCCAGATCCACCTCGATCTCGACCGACAGATCGGCCGGCACCGCCACCTTCAGTTCCTTGGCCGCGAGGCCCAGGGCAGCGATATAACAGGCCGACCATGCGCCCGCGAAGAGCTGTTCGGCCGTCGGGTGGGACTGCACCGCTTCATAGGCATAGGTCGGCGCCGTGTCGTTGCCCGGCGTGGTGAGATGGAGGTCGACGTTGCCGTGATGGCGGGGGCCACCCTTGCTGCCGGTGGTGTGGGTCTTGCCGGTGAACAGTACTTTTTCGATCTTGGTCATGATGTGTGAGGGTCTCTCTGAATCTAGTGTGGTTTAATAAATCGCATGCGATGTAATCGCATGCGTTGCATAATGGTTCACGGGACCGGGCAAGTCAAGGCGTTTGTACGGCGCGCATGAAGAAACCCGGCGGGCGGCGCGGCGGTGGGCCGGGGAAGGCGCTCAGCGCTTACGATTGCGTCGCATACGATGTATTCTTTGCCATCGGCATCACGACGAGAAAACAGATGAAACCCATTGATGAGACAAGCGCCGCGGATACCCCGCTGTCGGACTTCCTGTGCTTCGCGGTCTACTCGACGAACCTTGCCTTCGGCAAGCTTTACCGGCCCGTGCTGGACAAGCTCGGGCTCACCTACACCCAGTACGTCACCCTGGTGGCGCTGTCGGAGGCGGACGGCCAGACCGTCAGCGGCCTCGGCGAAAAGCTTTTCCTGGAGTCGAACACGCTGACACCCATCCTCAAGAAGCTGGAAGCGATGGGCCACGTCGAACGCAAGCGCGACCCGGAGAACGAGCGGCAGGTGCGCGTGAGCCTGACGAAGAGCGGTCGACGCGTGCGGGAGAAGGCGGCCAGCACCGACTTGATGTCGGCATGCGGGCTGACGCCGCCGGCCTTCGCCAAGCTGCAGAAGGAGGTCATCGCGCTGCGCGACAACATCGTGCACGCGGTGAAGGACGAGACGTAGGGCCAGTGCCGCTGGAGTGAACGCCGATCCTCTGGCATGATCGGCCACATTGTCGCGATGGCTTTGTCGCGGCCCCGGGGATCGGTACACATGATTGAACGCTTGGCGGAAGACGCGATCCTGACGCTGGCGGACAGCTTGCCAGACACGGTGTTCCTGGTCGACAAGGCTGGGAAGATCCGCTACGCCAACGCCCGGTGCGCGGATAGCCTGGGCCTGTCCCAGGCCGCCATCATCGGCCAGACCATGATCGAACTGGTAGCGCCGCATGACCGCGACCGGACGCTCCGGGAAGCGGGCACGGTGATGGCCGGGAATCGGCGCACCGGATTCGAGAACCGCTACCAGCACCGCGACGGCAGTGACGTTCACTTCTCATGGTCCGCCCGCTGGCTGGAGACGCATCAACTGCGCTTCGGCGTGGCGCACGACGTCACCGCCTTGCGGCAGCCCACCTGCGACCACCTGATTCCCGCCGCCTTGCTGAATGTATTGGAGCCCTGCGAGCAGCAGGTGCTGATGTTGCTGCTGACGGCAGCTTCCGAGAACCAGATCGCCGGACGGCTGGGCCTGACGGCATCCACCACGCAGGCGCATGTCGCCCGGGTCTTCACCAAGCTTGGCGTGCGCGGGCGCATGGGGCTGATGAGCCTGTGCCTGCGCGGCATGGAGGCTTGAAGGAACGGCGCCCCTGAAGGTCAGGCCGCGGCCGAGTTGTCCTCGTTGTTGCGGCCCTGTAGCGGAAAGCGTGTGCGGAACATCGGCGAGGCCAGGCTGGCCAGCGCGAGTTCGTCGGCGGCGGCCAGCAGGTCGGGGCCCAGCGCGGTCATGCGCGCCTCGGTCAGCCGCACGGCCGGTCCGGCGATGCTCAGCACGCCAATCGGATCGCGCTCCTTGCGCTTGACCGGCGCGGCCATCGCCGTCATGCCGGGCGCGAACACCTCGTTGATCATCGCAAAGCCGCGCGCGCGGTTCTCGTGCAGCATCGTCAGCAGCGCGCCGATGGTGGTCGGCGCGTTCGGACCATATTCCTCAGGCGAGCCGAAGCCCTGCCGCGTGACCAGCTCGATGGCGCGCTCGTCGCTCATCGTCAGCATCCAGGCGTGGCCGGACGCGCTGCAAGACAGCCGGGCGTCCATGCCCATGTCCGGGTCGTAGCGCAAACCATGCCGGGCGCCCTGCGCCTTGGCCACCCACGTCAGGTGCTCGCCATCCACGATGGCCAGCCGCACCAGTTCCCCCGAAATCTGCGCCAGCCGGTCCACCAGCGGCTGGGCGATGTCGACGATACCCGTGGCACTCAGGTAGCTCAGGCCGATGGACGCCACGCGGGCGGTCAGCGCGTAGTCGCCATGGTCGCGGAGCTGGCGCACATAGCCGCAGCGCACCAGTTCGTTCAGCAGGCGATGCGCCGCGCTCTGCGGGATCTCCAGTTCCTGCGCGATGGATGCCAGCGGCACGCCTTCCGGCTGCGTGGCGAGGTGTTCCATCACGGCAAGTGCGCGTTCGAGTACTCCGGCCATATCGATAGAGGTGGTGTTAGGGCGATGAGGGTGGGCTAGATACTAACCCCAAGTGGAAACTGATTCCATGTGGAATAGTATTCCACTCACTGCGGGGGAGCCATCGGGATCGGCCCCAATATTGGTACCGATACTTGGCCACCACCCGCCCAGAAAAAAGACATCGAGGAGACAAGGCATGAGGAAAACCATTCTTCGGCTGGCGCTGGCCGCCGCGCTGGGCACCATCGCCGCCACGGCCATGGCGCAGGACATCCAGGAGCGCACCATCCGCTTCGGCCATCTGAACAATCCCGACCATCCGGTCAGCTTCGGCGTGAAGAAGTTCGGGGAGCTGCTGGCCGCCAAGAGCGGCGGCAAGCTGAAGGTGAAGGAATTCCCGGCCTCGCAGCTCGGCAACGAGATGCAGCAGCAATCGGCCCTGCAGGGCGGGGTGCAGGAGATGTCGGCCCCGGCGTCCACCTCGCTGGCGGGCATCGTCAAGGAGTTCGGCCTGATCGACCTGCCGTTCTCGGTGGGCAGCTTCGAGCAGGCAGACGCGCTGCTGGACGGCCCGCTCGGCAAGGCGCTGATCGCCCGGCTGCCCGAGAAAGGGCTGGTGGCGCTGGGCTTCTGGGATCTGGGCTTCCGCAACGTCACCAATTCCAAGCGACCGATTGCCCGGCCGGAGGACTTCGAGGGCCTGAAGATCCGCGTGATCCCGAACCCGGTGTTTCTCGACACCTTCAAGGCGTTCAAGGCCAACCCGGTGCCGATGCCGTTCGCCGAGCTGTATGGCGCGCTGGAATCCAAGGCGGTGGATGGCCAGGAGAACCCCTTCGCGGTGATTCTTTCGAACAAGTTCTATGAAGTGCAGAAGTACGTGAGCGCCACCAACCACGTGTACGCCGCCAACATCGTGCTCGTCAGCAAGAAGTTCTGGGACAAGCTCTCGCCGGCCGAGCAGAAGATCATGAACGAGGCCGCGGACGAAGCGCGCGTCTACCAGCGCCAGGTGAGCCGCGCCGCCGCGCAGAAGGCCGTGGGCGAGCTGCGCGCCAAGGGCATCCAGTACAACGATGTGACGCCGGCGGAACGTGCGCGCATGCAGCAGGTGGTCAAGCCGGTCACCGACCATTTCATGGCCAGCTACGACCCGGCCACCGTGAAGCTCTACAACGACGAGATCCGGCGCCTGCGCAAGTAAGCCCGCCGCCCCGCCACCTCCGACGCCCCCAATACATCATGAAAATCCTCGTTCTGCACGGCCCGAACCTGAACCTGTTCGGCCGCCGGGAGCCGCATATCTACGGCACCACCACGCTCGATCAGATCAACGAACGCCTGGCGGCGCTGGCCGCCGAACTGGGCGTGGAACTGGCCACGATCCAGTCCAACCATGAAGGTGCGCTGATCGATTTCCTGCACGCGCACATCGACGCCGCCCAGGGCGCCCTCATCAACCCCGCCGGCCTGACCCAGCACGGCGTGCCGCTGCACGATGCGATCAAGGCCATGCCGTTTCCCTCGCTGGAAATCCACATGTCGAATATCGCGGCCCGGGAAACCTGGCGCGCGCATTCGATCATCTCGCCGGCAGTGAAGGGCACTATCCAGGGCCTGGGCGTGCATTCCTACCTGGCGGGGCTGCGCGCGCTGGTCGGGCTGGTCTCCGACGCCAAGTCCTAGGCGGCGCGGATCATCATGGGTCGCTTGATCGATGGAATCTGCCGCGTGCTGGAGGCCGGCATCGCGCTGCTGCTCGCGGTGATGGTGGTGCTGGTGTTCGGCAACGTGGTGCTGCGCTACGGCTTCAACTCGGGCATTACGGTGTCGGAGGAGGTGTCGCGCTGGATGTTCATCTGGCTCACCTTCCTGGGGGCGGTCATCGCGCTCAAGGAACGGGGGCACCTGGGGGTGGACATGCTGGTCGGCAAGCTGCCCGCCTGGGGCAAGAAGGTGTGCCTGGTGGTCAGCCAGGTGCTGATGCTCTACATCGTGGTGCTGCTGTGCAAGGGTAGCTGGGACCAGGCAGTCATCAATCTCGACGTGACGGCCCCGGTGACCGGCGCCCCGATGGCGATTGTCTACGCGGCCGGCATCGTGTTTTCGGTGCTCGCGGCCGTCATCATCGCGCTCGATCTCTGGCGCCTGCTGACCGGCAGGCTCACCGAGGACGAGCTGGTCATGGTGCAGGAATCCGAGGAAGCGGTGCAGATGAAGCAGATTCTCGACCAGGCGGACGCGGCGGACGCCGCGGACCTCGGCAGCACCGGGAGGCGCGCATGACCATCACCGTCTTTATCGGCTCGCTGCTGGGCGCCATGCTGATCGGCATGCCGATTGCCTTCGCCCTGCTGGCCAGCGGCGTGGCCCTGATGTGGCATCTGGACATGTTCGACGCCCAGATCCTGGCGCAGAACGTGATCGGCGGCGCCGACAGCTTCCCGCTGCTGGCGGTGCCGTTCTTCATGCTGGCCGGCGAGATCATGAACGTGGGCGGGCTGTCGCGCCGGATTGTCGATCTGGCGCTGGCGCTGGTCGGCCATATCAAGGGCGGGCTGGGCTACGTCACGATCATGGCCGGCTGCCTGCTCTCGGCACTCTCCGGCTCGGCCGTGGCGGACGCCGCCGCGCTGACCGCGCTGCTGCTGCCGATGATGGTCAGCGCCGGCCACAAGAAGGAAACGGCGGGCGGGCTGATTGCCGCCACGGGCGTCATCGGCCCGGTCATTCCGCCGAGCATCGGGCTGGTGATCTTCGGCGTGGCCGCCAATGTGTCGATCTCGAAGCTGTTCCTCGCCGCCATCGTGCCGGGTTTGCTGATCGGCGTGGCGCTCTGGCTCACCTGGGCCTGGCTGGCACGGCGCGAGCACCTGGAGCCGCCGCCGCGCAAGTCGCGCGCGGAGATCCTGGCGGCGTTCCGCCATGCGCTGTGGGCGCTGATGCTGCCGGTCATCATCCTGGTCGGGCTGCGCATGGGCGTGTTCACGCCCACGGAAGCCGCCGTGGTGGCGGCGGCGTATGCGCTGTTCGTGTCGATGGTGGTCTACCGCGAGCTGAGCTTCGCCCAGTTGCGCCAGATCTTCGTCACGGCGGCCAAGACCAGCGCCGTGGTCATGTTCCTGATCGCGGCGGCCATGGTCAGCGCCTGGCTGATCACCGTGGCGGACCTGCCGTCCAAGGTGGTGGACCTGCTCCAGCCCTTCATGGGCAACAAGATCCTGCTGATGGCGGCGATCATGGTGCTGGTGATGATCGTCGGCACGGCCATGGACATGACGCCGACCATCCTGATCCTGACCCCGGTGCTGATGCCCGTGATCAAGGCGGCCGGCATCGACCCGGTCTACTTCGGCGTGATGTTCATCATCAACAACTCGATCGGACTGGTCACCCCGCCCGTCGGCACGGTGCTGAACGTGGTGGCCGGCGTGGGGCGCATGAAGATGGACGAGGTCACCCGGGGCGTGGTGCCGTTCATGATCGCCGAGTTCGCCATCATGTTTTTGATGGTGGTGTTCCCGGCCCTGGTGACGGTGCCCGCGAAGCTGTTCGGGGGGTGAGGCGGCGGGTGGGCGGGTGGGCGGGTGGGATCGTTACCGGACAATGCAATAATGATGTATTGCAATCCGCTAACGATTATCCTCGAATGCCAACGAACGAGCCCACCACCAAGCGAACCCGGACGAAGCGCAGCGCGGAAGCCACGCCCAGCGCGCCCGCCGCTGCCGAAGGGGCCAAGAAGGGAGACAGCGCGGGCGACGAGTCGTCGCTCTTCGTCAATTCCGTGGAGAAGGCCCTGCGCGTGCTGAGCGTGTTCGATGCACGCCGGCGCGAACTGTCGCTGACCCAGATCGCGGCGCTGGCCGAGCTGGACATGAGCGCGGCGCAGCGCTTCACCCATACGCTGACCCACCTCAACCTGCTGCGGCGCGACGCGGCGGCGAAAACCTATTCGCTGTCGCCGCGCATGCTCGACTTCGGCTACCAGTTCATCGCCGCCAACGAGCTGGTTGGGCTGGCCACGCCGTTCCTCCAGCACCTGTCGCTGGAAACCGAGGAGACGGTCAACCTGACGCTGCTCGACGGCACGGAAATCGTGTTCGTGCAGCGTTTTGTCAGCCGCCACGTGCTGACGCCCGATGTCATCGTCGGCACGCGGCTGCCAGCCTATTGCACCTCGTCCGGCCTCGCCATCCTCAGCGCGCTGCCCGATGACGAAGTGCGGGAGATCCTGGCCAAGTCCGATCTCGTGCCGTACACGCAGCACACCATCTTCGCGCCGGACGCCATCCTGAAGCGGCTGGAAACCATCCGGCGCAACGGCTACGCCCATACCGAAGACGAGATGTATATCGGCGATATTGCCACCGCCGTGGTGATCGTCGGGTCCGATGGCCGGCCGCGCGGCGCGATCAATGTCGCGGTGTCGCGGGCCCGCTGGAAGGGCGCGGAAGACGAGCAGCGCGTCGCGTCGCTGCTGATTGCCGCAGGCCGCGCCATCTCCAGCCGCGCCTGAGTTCTCCCGCCTCCTCGCCCGCCTTACCCCTTCCCCTGTCATACCCCCACGCAGTCACCGCCCCCCGGTGACTGCGCGCCAGCTTCGCCCCCGACGTGGTCTCCCTTTTGCATGCCGTAGCGACGCGGCACGCCCACTTTCACCCGTTTGCGCCAAATAGACGCGGGTAAACCCTTAGTCGAAAACCGGTTGCACCGCCGCCGTGATGTCTTTATATTTCGATTCACTAACTTACTATTTCTATGCGATAACTATGTACCGAGACATCAAGGCAGAACGCATCGGCGCCATCGGCGTGATCACCCTCAATCGCCCGGAGCGCCTCAACGCCTGGCACACCGCCATGCGCGGCGAGATCCTGGCGGCGCTGGGCGCCTTCGCCAAGGACCCCGCTGTGGGCGCCATCGTCATGACCGGTGCCGGCGAGCGGGCTTTCTCCGCCGGCCAGGATCTCGAAGAGGCGCATGACTTCGACGCCGACCGCGCCGAAGTCTGGCTGCGTGAATGGGAAACCTTCTACGACACGCTGCGCAGCCTGCCCAAGCCGCTGGTGATGGCCCTGAACGGCACCGCCGCCGGCTCGGCGTTCCAGGTGGCGTTGCTGGGCGACATCCGCGTCGGCCACCCGGAAGTGCAGATGGGCCAGCCCGAGATCAACGCCGGCATCGCCAGCGTCACGGGACCGTGGATCATGCGCGAGATGCTCGGCCTGTCGCGCACCATCGAGCTGACGCTGACCGGCCGCATGATGGACGCGCAGGAGTGCCACGCCATCGGCCTGATCCACTATCTGGTGCCGCGCGAGGCGGTGCACGCCCGCGCCATGGAGATCGCCGAGTCGCTGGCCGGCAAGCCGCCGGTGGCCATGAAGCTCGACAAGGCCCGCCTGCAGGAAATGACCGAAGCCGGCTTCCGCGATGCCATCGAGGCCGGTATCCGCATCCACCGCGAATCCTATGCCTCGGGCGAACCGGCGCGCATGATGGAAGCGTTCTTCGCCGAGCGCGAACGCCGCCGCGCCACCGCCGCCTGAGCCGCCCGAGTCCTTCCTGTCGATCAGATCAACGCTGTCCTGCCATCTCCCATGTCTTCGGAAACTCACATCGATATTCCCCCGGCCGCCTCGGAAACCATTTCCGCGCTGCTTGCCCGCCGCGCGCGGGAAACGCCTGACGACATCTACTGCCGCTTCCACGACGAGGTGCTGACGATTGCCGCCCTCGACCGGCGCGTGAACCAGGTGGCCAACGGCCTCGCCGCAGCCGGCCTCCAGCCGGGGGACCGCGTGGCGCTGATGCTGCCGAGCCACCCGGACCATATCGTCGCCATCCTGGCGCTGGCGCGGCTGGGGCTGGTGCGGGTCTCGGTGAACGTGCATCTGCACGGCGCCGCCCTGTCGCACCTGTTCGAGCAGTTCGAGCCGGCCGCGGTGCTGGCCGACGCGGACTATGCCGAGGCGCTCTCGCCCATCCGGCAGGACCGGCCGTCGATGTCGGTGCTGTGGCGCGGGGCAGGGCAGGGCCGGGACGACTTCGCCACCTTCGCGGCGTGCCCGGAAACGCCGCCGGCCCACGTCACCCAGCCGGACGACATCCTGGCGCTGACCCCCAGCTCCGGCACCACCGGCGCCCCGAAGGGCGTGCTGAAGTCCGACCGCACGCTGCGCGCGGGCCCGATGGGCATCCTGCGGCTGACCGGCGCGCAGGCCGGCGACGTCTTCCTGCTGTGGGAGTCGCTGCACCACGGCGCCGGGGTGGCTGTGCTGATCTCCGCGCTGATCGAGCGCACCACGCTGGCCATGGTCGATCGATTCAGCGCCTCGCAGTTCTGGGATCAGGTGCGGCGCCATGGCGTGACCCACATCCACTATCTCGGCAGCGTGGTGCCGATGCTGCTCAAGCAGCCGCCGCGCGATAACGACCGGGAGCACAAGGTGCGCGTGGCGTGGGGCGGCGGGTGCCCGCCGGAGCTGTGGAAGGCGTTCTCCGAGCGCTTTGGCGTGGAGATGCGCGAGGGCTACGGCCTGAGCGAGATGATCACCTTCGTTACGGTCAATCCGGCGGGCCCGGCGGGCTCCATCGGCAAGCCGCTCGGCTACTTCGACGTGGACCTGACCGACGATGACGGGCGTACCGTGCCGGTGGGCGAGCCCGGCGAAATCGTCGTGCGCGCCAACGCGCCGGGGCTGGCCTTCCTGGGCTACTTCCGCAACCCCGAGGCCGAGGCCTCGGCCATGCGTGGCGAGTGGTTCTGCACGGGCGATCTGGCGCGGCGCGATGCGGACGGCTTCCTGACCTTCGCCGGCCGCAAGAAGGACACCGTCCGGCGGCGGGGCATCAATATTTCCGCGTGGGAGGTGGAGCGGGTGATCGCCGAGCACCCGTTGGTGGAGGAGTGCGCGCTGGTCGGCGTGCCGAGCGACCTGGGCGAGGACGAACTCAAGATCTTCATCCGCGTGCGGCAGGAGGGCGACGGGACGCTCGACCCGCTCGCGCTGATCCAGTGGTCCGAGTCGCGCATGCCGTACTTCCAGGTGCCGCGCTACGTGGCCTTTATCGACGAATTCCCGAAAACGCCCACGCAGCGCATCCAGAAGAAGCTGCTGTCCCGCGATGTGGCGGGCGTCTGGGACCTCGAACAGAGCGGCTATCGCGTCGGCAAGGCCCGCGGCTGATGTCCTGATGCCCTGATGCCCTGATGCCCCCTTGGGCATGCCCCCCCCGGTCGGGCGAGGTTTCCCGGCCGGTGCGTCCTTTCGTCTCAGTGGAGTCTTTCCATGCTGTCAAAGTCTGGTCGCAGTACCCCGGCACGCGTCGCCACGCTGGCCACGAACATCCTCCTGGCCTGTGCGTCGGCCTGTGCTGTGGCCTTCATGGCCGCGCCGGCCATCGCGCAGGAAAAGTACCCCGAAAAACCGGTCAACCTGGTCGTTCCCTATCCCGCCGGCGGTGCCGTCGACGTGGTGGGGCGCCTGTTGGGCCAGAAGCTTGCCGAGAGCCTGGGCCGTCCCGTGGTGGTGGACAACAAGCCCGGGTTCTCCGGCAACATTGGCGCGCAGTTCGTCGCCCGGTCCGCGCCGGACGGCTACACGGTGCTGATGGCCGCGCTGACCTCCTATTCGATCAACGCCGCCCTGCTGCAGAAGGCCAACGGCTACAACCTCGCCGGCGACTTCACGCCGGTGGCGATTGTCGGCAACCTGCCGATCGTGCTGCTGGTGAGCCATGACCTCCCGGCCAACAGCGTGCAGGACCTGATCCGGCTGGCCCAGGCCAAGCCCAACACGCTGGCCTTCGGGTCGTCCGGCAATGGCTCGATCGAGCACGTGGCCGGCGAGATGTTCCGCCGCCAGGCCAGCCTGGAATTGCTGCACGTGCCGTACAAGGGTGCCGCGCCGGCCGTGGCGGACCTGCTGGGCGGCCAGATCCAGATCATGTTCGCCACCGGGCCCACGGCGCTGTCCGCCATCAAGAGCGGCAAGGTGCGGGCGCTGGCGGTGGCCACGCCGCAGCGCATCGGCGCGCTGCCGGACGTGCCGACGGTGGCCGAGGCGGGGCTCAAGGACTTCGTGGTGCCGTCCACCTACGGCGTGCTGGTCCGTCAGGGCACGCCCAAGCCCATCGTCACGCGGCTCAACGCCGAGTTGCAGAAGATCCTGCAGATGCCCGACGTCAAGGCGCGCTTCGCCGCCCAGGGCATCGACGTGGTGCTGGGCAGCGCCGATGATGCCGATCACCGGCTCAAGGGCGAAGTCGCCAAATGGGCGCGCGTGATCCAGGAAACCCGCATCGCCGCACAATAGGAATAGGAATAGGAATAGGAACGGGGCGCCCCCGGGGGGGCCCGCCACTTTGGACATGAATTCCGCCATGAACGCATCGAACACCCAACCCTCGGAGATCGTGACCGAGTTCCGCGACGACGGCCGCGTGGCCATCGTGACGATCAACCGCCCCCATCGGCGCAACGCCTGTGACCTCGCCGCCTGGACCGACCTGCGCGACCGCTTCCGCGCGTTCGCCGCCGAGCGGGGCGCGCTGCAACTGGTGGTGCTGACCGGGGCCGGCGGCCACTTCTGCGCCGGGGACGACATCCTCGCGTTCCGCAGCGTGCTGTCCGATCCGGTGGCCGCGGACGCCTACCGCGCGGTGATCCAGCAGGCGTACGCCGCCGTGCAGGACTGCCCGGTCCCCGTCATCGCCGCCGTGCAAGGCGCGTGCGTGGGCGGCGGCCTGAGCCTGGCCATGTGCTGCGACTTCCGCGTGGGGGATGGCAGCGTGCGGGCCGGCGTGCCGGTCGCCAAGCTGGGGTTGATGTATCCGACGATCCAGCTGGTGCGGCTGACGCACCTGATCGGGCTCAGTGCCGCCCGCCGCTGGCTCTTCTCCGGCGACCTCGTCCAGGCGGAAGAGGCCTATCAGGCCGGATTCCTGGACGCGCTATCTGCCGACGACGACCCGGTCGCCGCCGCCATGGCCTTCGGCCGTCCGATGATGGACAACGCGCCGCTCTCCATCGCCGGCATCAAGCTCCAGCTCAACGCCATCGCCGCCGGCCAGCTCGATGCCGCGCGCGACGCCATTGCGGAGGCCACGCGCCGCAGCGACCAGAGCGAGGACTATCGGAACGCGGCGACGGCCTTCGCGGAGAAGCGCAAGCCGACCTTCGTCGGCCGCTGAGGCTCGTCGATGGGTTAGCCCGCCGCCAACGGCGCCACGGTCGCGCCCTGGATGCGGTGCTTTTGCAGCGCCGCCGCCACCGCGCCGGACGCCTTGCGCTCCTCGACGAACGCCGCCAGGAAGGCCGCCGCCGCGTCGCCGCGAGACTTCGGCACGCCCATCGCCTGACGGATCACCATAAAGCGCTCGTCCAGCAGGCGCAGGTTGGGCAGGCCCCGGATATCCGCCTCCAGTTGCTGGCGCACCCCGGCGGCCACGTCGAGATCCTGTTCGAGGAAGGTGCGGACCACCTCCTGCGACGACGGCGCGTGCACGATCTCCGCATGCTGGAGTTCGCGGGACAGGAACAGATCGTAGGCGCTGCCCTTGCCGACCACCACCCGGGTGCCGGCGTGATCGACATCGGCGTTGGTGCGCACCGGCGAGTCGTTGTGCACGAGGTAGTAGCCCTCGATCAGCACGTAGGGCTCCGTGAAGGCGATGCTGGCGCCGCGCTTGGGATCGATGGCGAAGAAGCCGATATCGGCCTGCTCGTTCGCCACCAGATCGACCGACTTGCCGGCGGTCTCCACCACCACCAGTTCGAGCTTCACGCCCAGCCGCTCGGCCAGCGCGCCGGCCAGGTCCACGGACACGCCACCCGCGCCACCCGCGCCACCAGCGTCCGCGCGGTGCGCAAGAATCGGATTGCCCAGGTTGATCGAGGCACGCAGCACGCCGGTCGGGGCGAAGGCGTCAAGAAGTGGCTTGTCTACGGTCATGGGGTAGCAGTCGGAAACCTACGTTGGGGGAGGGCGCCGGCCCGCAGCGGTGCGGGCGTGGCGGACATTGTATCGCCGCATGTCGGCGCCGGGCGTTCGTACATCGGCATACAGAACCGTCCCCGGCCCGATACATCCGCCACACACCAGCGCGATGCAATGGCGACTCTTTCCACTGCAACGCAAAGGCTTCCCATGACTTCGACCCGTACCTCCAGCCGCATCCTCGCCGCTACCGCCCTGCTGATCGGCGCCGGCCTGTTCCAGGCCGCGCACGCCCAGAACGTCGGCCTCCACCGCACGGACCTGGTGCGGAGCGACCTGAGCACGCCGGGGCGCGAAGCCGTGCAGGTGCGGGTGGACTTCGATCCGGGCGCGGTTTCGATCAAGCATGCCCATCCGGGCGAGGAAATCGCCTACGTGCTGGCGGGCGAACTCGAATACCAGCTGGAGGGCCGCGCGCCGGTGACGCTGAAGGCGGGCGAGGCGCTGTTCATCCCGGACGGCACCGCGCACGTGGCCAAGAACGTGGGGCACGGCAAGGCCTCGGAACTGGCGACGTACGTCGTCCGGAAGGGCGTGCCGCTGGTGGCCCCGGTCAAGTAACGCTCAAGTCACGGCGGGGGCGCCTGCCTACAGGTCGCGCGTCCGGGGAATGATCACCGCCTGCCCGTGCAGCACGCCATCGGCGTCGATCAGTTGCCACAGCGTGGCTTCCTCGATCATGAAGCGCTTGCCGGTGCGCGTGATGCGCACGCCGGTGTAGCCGGTCTCGTAGCCCACGCGCTGGACGCGCGCCAGGAAGGCCTGCCGCTCCGCCTGGTTGGGCGGCTCGGCGGAGAGCCGGGACGGCAGCCGCGTGATGCCCGCCCAGTCGTACTCGAAACGCTGCTGGGCGGCCAGGTTGCCGTAGACGAAGACCGGATCGGGCGCGGTGTTGTGGGCGAGCACCGCGAACGGCGCCTCCTCGTAGAGCCAGCGGGCCGCCTTGCGGGCCGGCATCGGCTCGGGCACCAGCGTGCGGCCGAGCAGCCGCTGGTAGCTATCGGCCAACAGCTGGTAGAAGGCGGTGTCGCCGGGCTCACGGGGGGAAAGAATCGAATCGGAAGACATAAGCGTGAAGCGGAAGGAAGGGAGCCAGGACAGCCATCAGGCAGCCATCAGGCAGCCATCAGGCAGCCATCAGGCAGCCATCAGGCCGGCTGGTCGATGGACTGGCCGATCCGCCACAGCACCCCGGACGGATCGTCGATCGTGAAGTCGCGCATGCCCCAGGGCCGGTCCTCGGGCGGGTTCACGCGCACGCCGTAGCGCGCGCCCAGGTCCTGGGCCACCACGTGCTGCCACCAGGCCTCCACATCCACCACCAGCAGCGACATCATCAGGTTCTCGGCGAACGGCTTCTCGTAGAAGCGCGTCAGCAGGAAGCTCGAGCGCCCCGCGTGCAGGTAGGCCATCTCGTCGCTGCCCCACGCCTCCGTAAAGCCGAGGTCGAGGTAGAAACGCTTCGACAGGTCGAAATCCTGCGCCGGCAGAAACGCCTTGATCTCGATGGTGTCCATGTTCGCGGTCATCGCGGCTCCCGGGTTTAACAGATGTAACGGACTGAGCGGGCGATGATAGCGCGGCTTCAGAAATGGTGTCGCATGCCCACCATCACGCCGATGCGGGTGGAATCGTCCACGTCCGTGGCCGGCGTACCGGCCCAGTACTCGGTCTCCCGCCCCACCGCGCCGCCGCGCGCATGCACGATATCCGCCTCCACGTAGACGCTGGTGCGCTTGGAGAGCGCGTAGTCGCCCACCAGCGCGATGCTGTCCGCGTTGCCGCCGCCCAGCCGCACCGGGGTGTCCTGGAACTGCGTGGTCACGTCGCCGGACTGCTGGTAGCGGTAGTAGGCGCCCGAGACGTGGAACGCCGGCGTCAGCTGGTAGCCCAGCCCGACGAAGGAGATGGCGAAGCGCGCATCCCCAGCGGACTCGCGCCGGCCCATATGGCCGAGGTAGGCCGTGGCCTTGCCGAACGCGTAGGAACCCCCCACCGAGTAGTTGCGCAGCGTGTTGGCGCCATCGTCGCTGCGGCGCTGGTCGTACGCCACGCCGAGCACCACCGGCCCCTGCTGGTACTTCACCCCGCCGCCGAGCGTGGTGCCACGCCCCATGCTGCCGGCCTGCTCGCCGGCACCGTAGTCCAGTTGGACCGAGAACGGCCCCACGGTGCGCTGGTAGACCACGCTGTTGTCGATGCGGTAGTCCTGGAAGAAGATGTCCCCGCCGATGTAGAGCGGATCGGACCAGAAATTGCCCCAGCCCTGGTCGAGCGGATCGAACGCCCAGCCGATGTTGTTGAGCGCGTTGTACTGGCGGCCGAAGGTCAGGCTGCCCCAGTCGCCGCTCAGGCCCACCCAGGCTTGCCGGCCGAACAGCGCGTTGTAGGACGCGCGGCCGTCGTCGCTGGCAAAGCCGCTTTCCACCTGGAAGATCGCGTGCTGGCCGCCGCCCAGGTCTTCATCGCCCTTCAGGCCCCAGCGGCTGCCGACCATGCCGCCCGAGACCAGTGCGGCCTGGTCGTTGTGATGACCGTCGATGTTCGACGTATAGCGCACCGCCGAGCTGACGATGCCGTACAGGGTCACGCCCGGTGCGGCGTGGGCGGCGACGGGCAGGAGCCCGGCCGCAAGCAGCCAAAGGCTGGCTGGCTTCTTCATTGCGTTGTCCTCCGGAAAACGGATCCGCCCGCGGCACACGCGCGCGTGCCCCGGGAGGGAGGGTCAGAC
This sequence comes from Cupriavidus sp. OV096, assembly GCF_900115455.1. Lineage (NCBI taxonomy): Bacteria > Pseudomonadati > Pseudomonadota > Betaproteobacteria > Burkholderiales > Burkholderiaceae > Cupriavidus > Cupriavidus sp. OV096. The sequence goes on along the minus strand of NZ_FOWM01000006.1, from coordinate 238,211 downwards.
AAACTGCCTGAGGGATTCAGTCCTGCGCGCGGTCCACGATGGGTCCCGGATGGGTTCCGAATCGGTCCCGGATCGGTCCCGGATCGGTCCCGGATGGGGGGGCGCAGGTCAATGACCGGGCGGCTGCGCGCGATGGGCGGCGCAGTCCCCGGAGCGAAGGTGAAGCAGAGGGGTGTTTGCCGGGCAAATGATGCTGGGTGGGGCTGGATGCAGCGACGCCCCGGCCGGCAGAACGGGGCGTAGTTTACCGCAATCGGGAGGAAGCCCCGAAAAAGTGACGATTAACTCACGTATTCAGACATCAGCCGAAGGTGAACGCGTAAGCCTGCACGCCCGGATCGAGAAAGCGGATCTCGAACGTGTGGTCGCCGACTTCGCCCGCCTGCCGCACCAGCTGGTAGAGCCGGGTTTGCGTGACCGCGCCATTGCCGTTCTCATCGGTGTCCGCACCATGGCTGGCGCCGGGCGGCTTGCCGTCGATGGTCACCTGGAAGCGCACCGCCTGCCCATTGGCCGCCGGGCCGAGCACGAGGTGCAGGTCGCGGGCATGGAAGCGGTAGGCGATGGTGCCGTTGGCGCGGTCAAGTGTCCCTTGCTCCGCTTCCACGGTCCAGCGGCCAGACAGCCCCCAGCTATTCAGGTCCAGCTTGCCGACCGTGTAGTCGCGCGCCGCATCGGGCCGCAGGCCGCCGGGGGAGGCAAAGTTGGTGGCCTGCTGGTAGCCGACATAGGTCTCGCCCGAGCGCACGTTGTTCAGGTCAGGCATGGCCTGCGCACCGCGCGCCTCCGGCGCAACCAGTCCCGTGGCCACCGACTTGTCGCCGGCCTCCGCAAGCAACGCTTGAATCACACGTTCCGAGGTCGCATAGCCACCTTCGCCGAACTGGTGATGGCGGATATTGCCGCGACCATCCACGAAATACGCCGCCGGCCAGTAGCTGTTGTCGAAGGCGCGCCAGATCTTGTAGTTGCTGTCGATGGCCACCGGGAAGCCGATGCGGAAGTCCGCCACCGCGCGGCGCACGTTCTCGGGCTGCTTCTCGAACGCGAACTCGGGCGTATGCACGCCGATCACGGTCAGGCCCTGGTCCTTGTACTTGTCGGCCCAGGCGCGCAGGTAGGGCAGGGAGCGGATGCAGTTGATGCAGGAATAGGTCCAGAAGTAGACCAGCGTGACCTTGCCCTGCAACTGCTCGCGCGTGATCGGGGCCGAGTTGAGCCATTGCACCGCGCCGTCCAGCGCGGGCAGGCGGCCTTCGACCGGCAGCGGGGGCAAGGCGCCCGACACACCGCCCGGGAAGCCTACGCGGGCGTCGTTAGCCGCCAGCAGCATGCCGTTGTTGGCGTCATTGGCGTCATTGGCGTCGTTGGCGGACTGCGGCGGCATGTCGCGCGCCTTCTCCACCGCATTGAGCAGCGCCTGTTCGATGCCGGTGGTGCTGCCGGCGGACAGCCGCGCCAGCAGGCCGGTGTCCGTGCCGGTGCCGATGATCGCCACGCCAGCCAGCACGCCCACGCCCAGGCCGCGCCGCAGCCACTCGCCGGCGCCCATCGACCGCTTCATCGCCGCAAAGACCCGGCCGCCGATGCCCAGCGCCACGGCCAGCGAGCTGGCGGCGCCCGCCGCGTAGGCGGCCAGCAGCAGCGAGGTCTGCACACTGGCGCCGTTGAGCGCCGCGCCGGTCAGCACCAGCCCAAGGATCGGGCCGGCGCAGGGCGCCCAGAGCATGCCGGTCGCCACGCCGAGCAGCAGCGAGCGCCACACCGTGGAGGTGTCGCCATCGCCGGCCAGCCGGTTGCCGAGCGCCACCACGGGGCGGGCCAGCCGGTCCGCCAGCGCGGGCAGCAGCAGGCTCGCGCCGAAAATCGTCAGCAGGACCAGCGCGGCGTAGCGTCCCACCTGATTGGCCTGCACGACCCAGGCGCCGCCCACCGACGCCAGCGTGGCCACGGCGGCGAAGGTCAGCGCCATGCCGGCCAGCATCGGCAGCGTGCTGCGCACAAAGGGCTGGCCGGCGCGGGCGAACACGAACGGCAGCACCGGCAGGATGCACGGGCTCAGGATGGTGAGAGCGCCACCTATATAGGCAAGTATCAGCAGGGTCATGATTGGCATCCGGTAGGAAGATTGGCTTGCCTCGATCAGACCCGCTGCGCATATCGCCGATGTGTCGCCAGCGCGGCTGGGCGTATGCCACTGTGGCGAGGCCGTCGCCAGATACAGAGTGATACATGGCGGTGGCCGGCGGGCTCGCCGATCGGCCCGGTTGCGTCCGATTTGCCCGGTCTGGGTCCGATTCGGGTCCGATCTGGTCTCCTCCGGCTCCGATTCCGCCCCATCCGTCACCCGAATCCCGCCGATCGCGATCTGCCTCCCCCCTCCGCCCCGCCCCTTTTTGTACGCCTTTGTATCTGGCTCCCGCACCGATACGTGCCCTGACAGTAAGGCCCTCAAATCGCTACGGGCGCGATACGTCCGTCGTCTTAAATGCATTCCGTGGCAGCGCGGCAAGCGAAACAAACCAGACGCACCGTAACCCGCCTCGCAATCCTTAATTGATTACCGAACCCAAACTTCAAGGAAATACGATCATGACCTCCATCGCCAAGCGCCTCGTTCTCGCCGTCGCCCTCGTTGCCGCCGCTGCCGGCGCCCAAGCCGCCGTCACCGGCTCCCGTGATGTCTACACCGACGGCGCCCGCTCGGTGCAAGAACCCCGCAACCCGTACAGCGACGGTGCCCGCTCGGTGCAGGACGCCCGCAGCCCGTACAGCGACGGCGCCCGCAACGTCGACCCGTTCACCGATGGCGCCCGCAATGTCGATCCGTACACGGACGGCGCCCGCATCGTGGCCGGCATGGACCGCACCGGCGTCTCGGCCGACCCGGCACGCACGGTCGATCCGTACCTCGACGGCGCCTACGCCTGAGTCACCTGCGTCACCTGCGTCACCTGATTTGCCCGATTGGATCCACGCTCTTCAACCTGCAACCTCGAAACACTGGAAATCGACATGACCCGTATCGAAAACGTGCTGTACACCGGCAAAGTCCACATCACCTCCGGCGGCCGTGACGGCTCGGCACGCAGCGACGACGGCCGGCTGGACATCAAGCTGTCCTCGCCGGGCACCAGCGGCATCGGCACCAACCCGGAGCAGCTGCTGGCTGCGGGCTGGTCCGCGTGCTTCATCGGCGCCATGGGCATCGCGGCCAAGGCCCGCAAGGTGCAACTGCCGGGCGATACCGCCGTGGACGCCGAAGTGGACCTCGGCAAGGGCGGCGATGGCTACCTGCTGCAGGCACGCCTGAACGTGAGCCTGCCGGGCGTGCCGCGCGATGTGGCGCAGGCGCTGGTGGAGACCGCGCACCAGACCTGCCCGTACTCGAAGGCCCTCACCGGCAACATCCATATCGAGATCAATCTCGTCTGACCGGGTCGGATCTGGTCCGATTTTTCCGATGGCAGTCCCGCGCAGCGCGCCTTCACCGGCCCGCTGCGCGTTGCATTCACGACTGCCGCGCTGCCGATGGATCGCCTACAGTGGACTTCACTCCGCCGTTCGCAGCGGAGTCTGGCCCGCAGGGCCACCCCCGCCGGGCGGATGCCCGTCCGCTCGCCCAAGGCTTCCTTTGGAGCGCATGATGACCCAAAAGTACAACCGCCTAGACAAGTCCCAAGCCGCCGTGCTGCTGGTGGACCATCAGGCCGGCCTGATGTCGCTGGTGCGTGATATCGAACCCGACAAGTTCAAGAACAACGTGCTGGCGCTGGCCGATTGCGCCAAATATTTCGGCCTGCCCACCGTGCTGACCACGAGCTTCGAGGATGGCCCGAACGGCCCGCTCGCCCCGGAACTGAAGACGATGTTCCCCGAGGCGCCGTTCATTCCGCGCCCCGGCCAGATCAACGCCTGGGACAACGCCGACTTCGTCGCCGCCGTGAAAGCCACCGGCAAGAAACAGCTGCTGATTGCCGGCGTGGTCACCGAGGTCTGCGTCGCCTTCCCGGCACTGTCCGCCATCGAGGAAGGCTATGACGTCTTCGTCGTGACCGATGCCTCCGGCACCTTCAACCCGATCACGCGGGACGCGGCCTGGAACCGCATGGCCCAGGCCGGCGCGCAGATGATGAGCTGGTTCGGCGTGGCGTGCGAGCTGCACCGCGACTGGCGCAACGACATCGAGGGGCTCGGCACACTGTTCTCGAACCACATTCCCGACTACCGCAACCTGATCACGAGCTACACCACGGTCAAGGGCAGCAAGTAGGCCGATTCGGTACCCCCGGGTGCGCCGGTGCCGCCCGTGCCACATGGTAGAGTCGGCGCACCATGAAGACCTTACTGATCGTCTATCACACGATGACCGGCGGCACCGCGCAGATGGCCGAGGCGGCGGCCACGGCGGCGCGCGGGCAGGAGGGCGTGGATGTCCGCCTGCTGCGCGCCACCGAGGCCGGCGCGGCCGATGTGCTGGCCGCCGACGGCTACCTGTTCGCCACCCCGGAGAACCTGGCCGCGATGTCCGGCCTGATGAAGGACTTCTTCGATCGCTGCTACTACCCGGTGCTGGACCGCGTGAACGGCCGCCCCTACGCGGCGATGATCTGCGCCGGCAGTGACGGCCAGAACGCGCAGCGGCAGGTCGAGCGCATCGCCACCGGCTGGCGCCTCAACCGCGTGGCGCCGACGCTGATTGTCTGCACGCACGCACAGACGCCCGAAGCCATCCTCGCCACGAAGCAGATCGACCAGGACGACCTGGACCAATGCGCCGAGCTGGGCGCCGGCCTGGCGGCCGGCATCGCGCTCGGCGTGTTCTAGCGCCTGCGCGGCGGTGCGCTACGCGGTCACGGTGGCCACGTAGTCGATGTTGGCGGCGAGCACGGCGGCGTTGCGGATCGTGCCGTCGGTGCCGTCGGTGGCGTCGCCGGGCACGCCGGTCCAGTCCGAGGCCACCACGGCCGGGAAGCTGCCGCTGGCCGGTGCGGTGGTGCCGGCATCGACGATCAGCGAGCGGGGCTGCCATAGGTCGAGGAAGCCACCCAGCACTCGTGGTTTCACGCCATCATGCGCGGCAGTTCGGCCGCCAGCGCCTCCACGGCGACGCGCACCTTGCGTGGCAGGTGGGGCGTGTGGGGCGTGTGCGGCCACAGTGCGTAGGCATCGTAGGGAAAACCGGGCCGCTCGGGCAGCAGGTGGACCAGCGTGCCCGCCTGAATCCGGTCCCGGACCAGCCAGTACGGCAGCCATGCCAGCCCGAGGCCCATCGCGGCGGCGTCAGCCAGGGCGTCGAGATCGTCCATCCGCACCTGATGGGCGGGCAGGAGCGGCACCGGCGCGCCATCGTCGCCCGGCAACTGCCACGGACGGATGCGCCCCGAGCGCCGGTAGACCACGGCGCGATGCCCCGCCAGGTCATCGATCCCCAGCGGCGTGCCGGCCTCGGCCAGATAGCCGGGCGACGCGCACACGATCATGATCTGCCGCGCCACGCGGCGCGCCACCACACCGGCCTTGTCGTCCGGCTCCCCGGTGCGGATGGCCAGGTCGAAGCCGTCTTCGATCAAGTCCGAGAAACGGTCGCTGAACGACAGGTCGAGTTCGAGCCCGGGATATTGCCGCGTTAGCGCCAGCAGCACCGGCGCCACGCAGCGCCGACCGAAGTGCACCGGCACGGTCACGCGCAGCCGGCCGCGCGGCGGGGCTGATTGCTCGCCTTTGTCGGCATGGTCGGCGGCCAGCGCATCGGCGGCGTCCACCTCGGCCAGCACCACGCGGCAGCGGTCGTAATACTCGCGGCCGAACTCGGTCAGGCTCTGGCGCCGCGTGGTGCGGGTGATCAACGGCATGCCCAGCCGCTCTTCCAGGAACCGGACATGCTTGCCGACCATCGGGCCCGATAGCTCGAGCGCGTCGGCGGCGGCCGAAAACGAGCCGAGATCCACCGCCTTCACAAACACGGCCATGCTAGTCAGCCGGTCCATATTAGAAACTCCTGGTTATCAGTGTTCTGGAAAACCGGCCATTTATCGCGGATGGGCGGCCTGCCATAGTGTATTCGTTCCCAATCAAGACGAATAAGGCGAGTGATGGCACCGATGACACGCGTAATCCGTTTCCACGCACATGGCGGCCCGGAGGTGCTCCGGATCGAAGACGTCGAGGTGCCGCCGCCCGCGCGCGGCGAGGTGCAGATCCGGGTCAAGGCGCTCGGGCTGAACCGGGCCGAGGCGCTGATGCGCGCGGGCATCTATATAGAAACGCCGCCGCTGCCGTCCGGGCTGGGGCTGGAGGCGGCCGGCATTGTCGCGGCGGTGGGGGAGGGGGTGCGCGAGGTGGCCGTCGGTGATGCAGTTAGCGTGATCCCGCCCATCTCGATGGCGCGCTGGCCGACCTACGGGGAGATCATTACGATGCCGGCCGCAGCGGTGGTCCGGCACCCGGCGGCGCTGGACTGGGCCCAGGCCGCCGCCCTGTGGATGCCGACCCTGACCGCCTACGGTGCGCTGATCGACATCGCCGCGCTGGGCCGGGGCGACTTCGTCGTGGTGACGGCCGCGTCGAGCAGCGTCGGCCTGGCTGCCATCCAGATCGCCAACCGGGTCGGCGCCACGCCGATTGCCGTCACGCGCCGCGCCACCAAGGGCGACGCGCTGCGGGCGCAGGGCGTCGCCCACGTCGTGGCATCGGAAGACGAGGATCTGGCCGCGCGCATCGACGCCATCACTGGCGGCCGGGGCGCGCGCGTGGTCTTCGATCCGATCGGCGGCCCGCTGTTCACGCCGCTCACCGCCGCCATGGCGCCGGGCGGCATCCTGATCGAATACGGCGGGCTGGACCCCGCGCCCACGCCGTTCCCGCTGGCCACCGTCCTCGGCAAGCGGCTGACGCTGCGCGGTTACCTCGTCCACGAGGTCATCGGCAACCCGGCGAAGCTGGCGGCGGCCAAGGCGTTCATCCTCGACGGCGTGCGTGATGGCTCGCTGGCGCCGGTCATCGCCCGCCGCTTCGCCTTCGACGACATCGTCGCCGCGCACCGCTACCTGGAGTCCAACGCCCAGTTCGGCAAGATTGTGGTGACGGTCTAGGCGGGGCGGGAGGCGGCGAGGGCGGCCACGAAGGCGTCGATCACCGGGCTCGATGTCCCGGCGCGGGTCACGGCCACCAGCGTGGCGCGCACGCGGAGATCGTCGATCGGCACGAAGGCGACGTCGGTGCGGTTCGGCGCCGCCACCGACGCGCCCACCAGCGTGAAGCCGAGCCCGGCCGCCACCAGTCCCAGCGCGGTATGGATCTCGATGGCCTCATGCCCCGGGGTGGGATGGGCACCGGCGTCGCGCAGCGCCGCCACCATATGGCTGGCGAACACGCTCTGCGGGTCCTTCGGATACTGGATCAGCGGCAGCGCGTCCAGCTCCCGCGCGGCGATGGCGCTGCGCTGTGCCAGCGGGCTCTGCAACGGCACGGCGGCCACGAAGGGGTCTTCGAACAGCGTGGTGTAGTGCAGGTCCGCCGGCCGTTCGAACTCGCCCACATAGCGCGAGATGCCCACGTCGATACGCCCGCGCCGCAGTTGCGCTGGCTGGTGCTCGGACAGCAGTTCGAGTGGATCGAGATGCACATCCGGATACTGCTCCCGAAAGCGCTGCACCGCCGCCGGCAGGATCGAGAAGATAGCCGAACGGGTAAAGCCGATGCCGAGCCAGCCGAGGTTGCCGGCGGCGATGGCGCGCGCCTCCTCGTCCAGCCGGCGCATCTGCGCGAGCAGGTCCTTGGCGCGCGGGTAGAGAAACTGGCCGGTCGCGGTCAGCGTCATCGGGCGGCGGGACCGGTCGAACACGGGCGCGCCGAGCAGCGATTCCAGCTGCCCAAGCTGCATGCTGATGGCCGTGGGCGCCACGAACAGCCGGTTGGCGGCTTCCGCCGCGCTGCCCGCATCGACCACTTCGCAGAAATAGCGTAGCTGCCGCAAGTTCATTTTTATTGAAGTCGAGTCCATTTTTCGATGTTTGATCTCGATGGGACTTTACTTGAAACTGCGTTCATCGGTAGGAAAACAGAAAAGCAGCAGGAGACGCAGCACGATGAGCGACACCCCCAATCCCACCCACACCGGCGACTGGCTGGCCCGCGCCCGCCAACTCTCGACCGCCGAGATCTCGGACGCCCTCGACTATTTCCGCCTGCCCGGCAGCGCGCTGGGCATCCAGCACATCGCCGGCCGGCCGCAGGTGTTCGGCCCGGCCTTCACCGTGGCCTTCGTGCCGGTGGACCTGGCCACGCCGGGCACGGTGGGCGACTTTCTCGATGACATTCCGCAGGGCGCCGTGGCCGTGCTCGACAACGCGGGCCGCATGGACTGCACGGTCTGGGGCGGCATCATGAGCCGGCTGGCCGCGCATCGCGGGGTGGGCGGCACGGTGATCCACGGCGTCTGCCGGGACACCGCCGAGGCCGACGCGGCCGGCTATCCGCTCTATGCGCGCGGCCGGTTCATGCGCACCGGCAAGGACCGCGTGCAGGTGCGGGCGGTGGAGCAGCCGGTGAGCCTGGGCGATGTGCGCGTGGCCAGCGGTGACTTCATCGTGGCGGACCCGGACGGCGTGGTGGTGGTGCCGCAGGCCCGCGCGCAGGAAGTGTTCGAACGCGCGCTGCGCACGCGTGACGTGGAGGACCAGATTCTCGGCGCCGCGCTGGAGGGCATGGCGCTGCGCGACGCCCGTCGCCAGTTCGGCTATCACACGCTGCAACGCGCCGGCCACTGAGCCCGGCGCCGCGAAGGGGCTCCCGGCCCCTCGCACACTATAAATAGAGATGGAGACAGACATGGCATTCCCCTCCCACCCGCGCCGGCGCGCGGCTGCCGGTTTCGTGCTGGCCGCGACCGTTATCGCAATCTTTGCCGGCGTGAATTCCACCGCCCTCGCCGCCGCCGATACCCCCGCTTACCCCTGCGCCACGCTGCGCATCGTCTCGCCCTATCCGCCGGGCGGCACGACGGACATCCTCGCGCGCATCGTCGGGCCGGGCTTGTCGAAGCGGCTGGGCGTGCCAGTCATCGTCGACAACCGGGGCGGCGCCAGCAGCAATATCGGCACCGAGTTCGTGGGCCGCGCCAAGGGCGATGGCTGCACGGCGCTGCTCGGCAACAACACCGGCATCGTCATCAATCGCACCCTGTACAAGCTCAAGCTGGACCCCACCCGCGCGCTGGCCCCGGTGGGCGAGGTGGCGTCCGTGCCGCTGGTGCTTTACGTCAACACGGCGCTGCCGGCCAATAACGTGGGGCAGTTGGTGGATCTGGTCAAGGCGTCGCCGGGCAAGTACAGCTACGCGTCCGGCGGCAGCGGCAGCCCGCAGCATCTGGCTGGCGAACTGCTGAAGCTGGAGCGCCATCTGGACCTGATCCACGTGCCGTATCGCGGACAGGGGCCGGCGCTGAGTGATGTGCTGGCGGGGCAGGTGCCGATTGCCTTCGAGACCACCACGGCGCTGGCGCCGCAGCTCAAGTCGGGCCGCGTCCGGCCGCTGGCCACTACCGGCGCCAAGCGCGCCCGCGCACTGCCTGATCTGCCGACCATGCAGGAGGCCGGCTTCCCGGGCTTCGTGATCGAGAACTGGTACGGCCTGTTCGTGCCGGCGGAGACGCCCGCGCCGCTGGTGCAGCGCCTCAACGACGACCTCAACGCCGTGCTCGGCGAGCCGGACGTCGCCGCCAAGCTGGCCGAGATGGGCTCGGGCGATGTGCGCGGCACGCCGGCCCAGTTCCGCGCCTTTATCGGCAAGGAACTGCCGTATTGGGAATCGCTGGTCAAGCGCTCCGGCGCGACCGTTGACTGATCTTCATCGAACTTCGCCATGACCACTTCGATTACCGCCGCCCAGCGCGACCAGCTCAAGCGCCTGGGCACCGCCACGATTCACGAGGCGCAGGGCCAGCGCGGCGCCGTGGACCCACGCATCGCGCCGCTGGACCCGACCATGCGGCTGGCCGGCCCGGCGCTGACCGTGGACATCCGTCCCGGCGACAACCTGATGATCCACTACGCGCTGACCAAGGCGCGCCCGGGCGATGTACTCGTGGTGGACGCGAAAGCGTTCGTCGATGCCGGCCCGTGGGGCGATGTGTTGACCTTCGCGGCGCAGCAGATCGGCATTGCCGGACTGGTGATCGACGGCGCGGTGCGCGATGCCTCGCAAATCGTCGAGATGGGCTTTCCGGTGTTCTGCCGGGGGCTCAGCATTCGCGGCACCAACAAGCACCAGCCGGGCAAGCTGAACCTGCCGCTGATCCTGGGCGGGGCGGCGGTGCGGCCCGGCGACATCGTGGTGGGGGACCGCGACGGCCTCGTCATCGTGGCCGCCGACGAGGTGCCCGAAGTCATCGCCGCGAGCGCGGCGCGCGAGCAGAAGGAGGCCCAGATGCGCGAGCGGCTGGCCCAGGGCGCGACCATGGTCGAGCTGCTGGGCCTGCGGGAGACGCTTGACTCGCTTGGGCTGCGATAAAAATCAGCCCGCCGTGGCGTAGCGCGGGGCCGGCGCGTTGCGGGACAGCTGGCCCATCATCGACTGGCGGGCGCTTTCATAGGCCTGCCATGTGTCGAGGGCGTGCAGCGACGGAATCGTGATCAGTTCGCCCTGGTCGAAACCAACCAGCGCCGCATCGACCATGGCCGCCGCCGGCATCACGATGTTCTGGTCGAGGTGTTCCACCGGCAGGCCGCCAATCGCCCAGAAATCGGTGGCCGTGGCGCCCGGCAGCACCGCCTGCACGCGCACGCCCTGGTCCTTCAGTTCGTGATGGAGCGACTGGCTGAGCGCCAGCACGTAGGCCTTGCTCGCCCCATAGACCCCGTTGAGAATCTCCGGCGCCACGGCCACGATCGACGCGATATTGATGATCGACCCCTGCCCGCGCGCCACGAAACCGGGCACGGCGGCGTAGGTCAGGCGCGTCAGCGCGGTCACGTTCAGGTCGACCATCCGCGTCATATTGTCCACGTCGCTCTCCAGCAGCGGCGTGTGCGTGCCGACCCCGGCGTTGTTCACCAGCAGCGTGATGCTGGCGTCCTCGCGCAGCTTGGCTTCCACCGTGGCCAGCGAGGCGCGGTCGTTCAGGTCCGCCACCAGCACTTCCACTTCGCGGCGCGTTTCGTCCGTGATGCGCGCGGCCAGCGCGTTCAGCTTCTCGCGGTTGCGTGCCACCAGGATCAGGTTGTAGCCGCGCCGTGCCAGCCGCTCGGCGTAGAGCGCGCCGATGCCGGTGGAGGCGCCCGTGATCAGGGCCGTGCCGAGGGGAGGGGTCGGGGTGATTGCCATGGTGATGCTCCTTTGAATCGGTTTGTGTCGTCGGATCGGATTCGTCGAATCCATGGATGTCATCGTAGGGTCGTTTGACGATAGCCGAAATGACGTTTATGGTACGGATTCAGGACATAGGCCACGGCGTGGCGCGGAGTGATCAATGCATCGCATCGGATTTCTGTTGATCGATGGTTTCCAGGTGATGGCGCTGGCCACGCAGAGCGTGTTCGAGTACGCCAACATGGTGGCGGGGGAGCCGTTCTATGCCATCGACAACTACTCGATAGCCGGCGGGCCGGTCCGCTCGTCGCTGGGCATGCGCGTGGAGACGCGCGCCGTCGGGCCGCGCACGGCGGTGGATACGTGGATCATCGTCGGCGTGGGGGACCCGGTCGCCACGCCGACGCCGGCGGCGCATCTGGACTTCGTGCGCCGCGCAGCCCCGCGCGCCCGGCGGGCGGCGTCGATCTGCACGGGCGCCTTCGTGCTGGCCGAGGCGGGGTTGCTCGAAGGCCGGCGCGTCACCACGCACTGGGCGTACGCGCGCGCGATGCAGCAGCAGCACCCGGGCATCCACGTGGAGGACGACCGTATCTATATCGTCGATGGCCCGATCTGGACCTCGGCGGGCATGACGGCCGGGTTTGACCTCGCGCTGGCGATGGTCGAGAAGGATCTTGGCGCGGACGCGGCGCGGTCCCTCGCGCACAAGCTGGTGATGGTGCAGCGGCGCGCGGGCGGGCAGTCGCAGCACTCGGAGCTGCTGGACATGGCGCCGAAGTCAGACCGCATCCAGCGCGCCATCGACCATGCGCGCAAAAATCTGAGCCAGGCGCTGACGGTGGAGGAACTCGCGCAGTCGGTGCATCTGAGCCCGCGCCAGTTCAGCCGGATCTTTACCGCGGAGACCGGGCAGTCGCCGGCAAAGGCCATCGAAAGCCTGCGGCTGGAGGCGGCGCGGTTGATGATCGAACAGAGCCGCCACCCGCTGGACGTGGTGGCGCGCGAAACCGGCTTTCGGGACCGCCGGCATATGCGCGAGGCCTTCGTGCGCGGCTTCGGCCTCCCGCCGCAGGCGGTGCGGCGCGCGGCGCGGGCCTAGGCTGGCGGGCTGGCCGGGCGACTAACGCCGGCGGCCCCAGCGGCGGCTGCGCCGCGCCAGCCGGCGTGCGCGCAGCAGCAGGAAGAGGCGCGGTAGTAGATCGTCGAGCACAGGCACCAGCGCCACCAGCAGTAGCAGGGCCGCCAGCGGAATCGTGGCCGTGTAGCCGATGCCGTTGAACGCCAGCGCCCCCACCACGCCCCCGCCGAAGAACAGTCCCACCAGCAGGGCGAGCATGCGCAGCTTGTCGTGGTTGGCCGTCACCGGCCGCCGGTTGCCCAGTGGCGGCGCCCAGTTCCAGTAGCACAGCTTGCCTAGTTCGATACCGATGTCCGTGACCATGCCGGTGACGTGGGTGGTGCGGATCTCGGCGTTGGAAACCTTGGTGATCATCGCGTTCTGCAGGCCCATCATGAAGCACAGCAGCATCACCGTGGCTGGCACGAACAGCCACTGCTTCAGGCCCAGTTGCGCGCCCATCAGGCCAAAGCAGAGCAGCAGGGCGGCTTCCAGCACCAGCGGCAGCGCGTATTCGCTGCGCAGGCCGGTGCGCCGGGCCCAATTGATGGTGATGGCGGAACAGGCGGCGCCGAGCAGGAAGGAGAGGAAGGCGCCCAGGCCCTGGAGCAGCAGGGCGAAGTTGCCGAGCACGAGATCGTCGGCCATCGCCGAGACGATGCCGGACATATGCGAGGTGTACTGCTTGACCGCGAGGAACCCGCCGGCGTTGGCCGCGCCCGCCACGAAGCACAGGAAACCGGCTAGCTGCCGGTTCGAATAGGCAGTGCGCTGGCGCGCCGTGAGACTGCGCAGATAGGCGATAGGCATGGTCAACCTCGCGGAATCACGACCGGGAAGCCGTCATCATACGACGCGCCAAAACGAAAATGCCTCCCGAAGGAGGCATTCGAAACATAGGACGTCATATAACGTCCGGGGGCGCGTCAGGCCTTGACCGCCTGCCGCGCCAGCAGCTTCCAGGCGCCGCCCTGCTTCTGCCAGACCTGAAGCACCTTCAGGTTCACCGTGCCGGGTTTGCCGCTATCCAGCGTCTCGCCGGACAGCGTGTGGCGCACCACGGCCACATCGCCCGAGACGGACACGGTCTGGTCGGTGATGGCGATCGACACGAAATCGGACTTCTTATCGAGCAGGTCGCCGATGAAGCTGGCCTTGGTGTCGAGGCGGCCGCCCGAGTGGCCGTAGCTCAGCGTCTCGGCAACCAGTGCGGAGAGCGCGGCCTGGTCGGGATCGACCATGGCGACGCGGAGCTTTTCGGCGGTGGTGGTGACGGACTGGACGTCCGCGGACTGGGCCATGGCAGGCACGCTGGCCGATGCAAACAGCACGGCGGCGCCAAGGGCTGCGGCGAATTTGAACATCGATGTCTCCCGTTTTTTGTTGGAGGAACGGTGATGGATTGACTGGGGCATCGAAGTCACGCCCCAGTTGTCGGTCATCGTATCACGTCCATCGGGAGCCCCGCATCAGCCGTCCTTGCCGTCGATGCGCACCCGCAACAGGTAGGGGGTGTATTTGACGAGGTAGAGCAGGAAGGCCGCCACCCACAGCGCGCCGGCCCCGGCCACCGCCTGCGCCTTGAGCGCCGGCAGCCAGATCGGCAGCGCCACGCGGACCAGCGCGGACAGCACGATGCAGGCGTAGGCCAGGTGTTCCAGATGGCCGGTTTCCAGCCGCCGGCCAGTGTGGCCAAGCGCGGTGCGGGTAATCATGGCGACGATGGCGCAGCCGATCACGCCGACGGTCAGCGCGTGGAGCGCGGTGGAGCGGTCCACCCAGCCCTGCGCGGCGCCGGCAATCAGCAGGAAGCCGATCGGCAGGAAGGCATAGGCGAAGTGGAGGATGGCAACGATGGGCTTGCGCCAGGTGCGCAGCGGGTCCCAGCCGGCCAGCCGGATGCCGTGCGCCGCCGCCGCGCCGAGCGCCAGCAGCGTGGTGGCCAGCGGCGACAGCATCGAGGCATGGGCGACGATGGCGAGCAGGGTCAGCGCGATAACGGCGCGCTCGACCATCTCCACCCGGCGGATGCGCGTGCCCGGCACGCCGTTGGTGGTGAACATCGGAATCACCCGGCCACCGATCACTGTGACGAAGACGACGACCAGCCCGGTGGCTGCGTCGGCCATCTGGAAAGCCAGCCCGAGATGGCCGCTGGCGACGGCGAGGTCGAAGGCAAGGCTCAGCGCGCCCAGCACCCCCATGGCGATGGCGAGGCCCATGTTGCGCTTGTTCTTGGCCCGGCGCAGCAGGCGGTAGAAGCTGAAGCTGCACAGCGGCAGGAACACCGCATCCACGGCGATGGCCGCCCAGGCCGGCCCGGCCCACATCAGGATGCGCGCCGCCAGCCAGGTGCCGGCCAGCGCGGCCAGCCAGGGGCCTTGCGGTGTCTGGAGGCCGGTCCAGGCCTTGCCGGCGGTGAACAGGAAGCCCACCACCACCGCCGCCGCGAAGCCGAACACCATTTCATGCGCGTGCCAGGCCATGGTGCCCATCCACGGCTGCGCGGCCGGCTGCCACCAGCCGAGGTAGAGCGCCACCCAGGCCGGCACGGCCAGTGCGCCGAAGGCGGCGGCGAGCAAATAGAACGGACGGAAGCCGAGCGCGAAGACGGGCAGGCCGCGATAGCCGGCGTCGGGACGGGAGGGGGGAGAAATCGGCAGCAGGACGGACATCGTTGCTCGCTTGAATTCACGGCCGAACGCCGCGACGAATCGATTCTATAAAATATGCATTACAAACGCAACTTTAGAATGCGACCCCGTTCCAAGCCGGATTGACGGGGGAAACCGGCGGTCCCGTCACTTCTCACGGGTTAACCATTCCCCCCTTACGGATACCCCTCCCGCAGGAGGGGTAAAGCTTTCCACGTCCTGCCGTTAGCCCACGCACTAGACAGAGCACGGCGCGTACGCGCGCCAAATCGCGAGCGCGCCCGCAAGGGCAGAGCCAGTCATATCGCGATGTGCCAGCGAGTGGGGAACGGGCTCTCAGCGATTCGGCCGTCACGCGTGCGTGTGACATGCATCCGGCATGCCTATATCGGACAGGCATGCCTTCGGGAAAAGGGGATCACTGTGAGCTTTCGCAATCTTTCCATCAAGACCAAGCTCGTGGCCGGTTTTGGCACGCTGGCGCTGGTCGTGCTGCTGGTGTCGGGGCTGTCGTTGTACGCGCTGAACCGTGCCACCAGCGGCTTCAAGGCCTATGTCGATGGCCTCAACGCGCGGGCCGAGGTGGCCGCGCAACTGCGCTCCGCCGTGGACCGCCGCGCGATTGCCGCGCGCAATCTGGTGCTGGTGACCACGCAGGCGGACCTCGACGTGGAAAAGGCCGAGGTGCTGCGCGCGCATGACGATGTGGCGGCGCGCATGACCAAGCTCAGGGAGATGGTGTCCCGCGAAGGCGTCAGCGAGACCGCGCGCGGCCTCGTGGCCGGCATGGCCAGCGTGGAAGCGCGCTACGGCCCGGTGGCGACAGCCATCGTCGGCCTCGCGCTGGACAAGAAGCAGGAGGCGGCCATCGCCAAGATGAATGCGGAGTGCCGTCCGCTGCTGGCCGAGCTGGTCAAGGCCACCGACGCCTACGCCGGCTTCACGCGCGAGCGCCAGCACGAGATGGTGGCGGCGCTGGAGGCTGACTACGGCACGCAGCGCAACCTCCTGGTCGTGGTGTCGCTGGCCGCCGTGGTCTTCGGGCTGATGGGCGGCCTGCTGCTGACGCGCGCCATCACCGGCCCGATCCAGCGCGCCGTGGACGTGGCGCGCACCGTGGCGCGGGGCGAGCTGGGCATGCACATCGACGTGAATTCGGACGACGAGACTGGCCGCCTGTTGGGCGCGCTGCGCGACATGAACGACCGCCTGACCGAAACCGTGGCGCGCGTGCGTCAGGGCAGCGCCAGTATCGTCGATGCCACGGGCGAGATCGCCAACGGCAACGCGGACCTGTCCGCACGCACCGAGGAGCAGGCGGCGTCACTGGAGCAGACCGCCGCGAGCATGGAGGAGCTGACCGCCACGGTGCGCCACAACACCGAGAACGCCCGCCAGGCCAGCGAGCTGGCCCGCAACGCCGCGTCGGTGGCGCAGCAGGGCAGCGGCACGGTGGGGCGCGTGATGGACACCATGAACGGCATCAGCGCCAGTTCGGCCAAGATTGCCGATATCACCGGCATCATCGAGGGCATCGCCTTCCAGACCAACATCCTCGCGCTCAACGCGGCCGTGGAAGCGGCGCGCGCCGGGGAACAGGGGCGCGGTTTCGCGGTGGTGGCCAGCGAGGTGCGCGGGCTGGCGCAGCGCTCGTCCAGCGCGGCCAAGGAGATCAAGGCGCTGATCGAGGTCTCCGTGGCGCAGGTGAGCGAGGGCGCGGTGCTGGCCGGGGAGGCCGGCAAGACGATGGGCGAGGTGACCCAGGCGGTGGCCCGCGTGACCGGCATCGTCGACGAGATCGCGGCAGCGTCCGCCGAGCAGAACCGGGGCATCGAACAGGTCAACCAGGCCATCGTCCAGATCGATCAGGTCACGCAGCAGAACGCCACCCTCGTGCACGAGGCCGCCACGGCGTCCCGCTCGCTCGACGAACAGGGCCGCATGCTCAATGAGGCGGTGGCGTTCTTCCGGCTTCCGGGCCGGGCGGGGGATGTGGCGGGGGTGGCTGACGCTCGGCGCCGCCGCGCGCTGCCGGTTGGGGCCGTGCAGTTCAGCGGCTGAGGCTCGGGCGGCGCATGGCTTCGGCTGCCGCCGCCCGCAACTCCGGCGGGAACGCGCGCAGGCCGGCGCGGAAGAAGCCGCGCTCGGCGGGCCTGAGCGTGCCGATCTGCTGCGCCAGTCGCTCCATCGCGGTATAGGCGATGGCCGTGGCGCCCTGCTCGTGGGTGAGGTACCAGGCCGATTCCATCAGCAGGTTGGCGAGCTGGAGCGCGTTGTAGCGCACGTGGCCAGCGTCGTGCTCCTCAAGCGCGAAGGCGGCCACCGACGACCAGCGCACGAAGCCCTTGGCCGGCGCGAACGGGGCGTGGAAGGGGCGCAGGGCGTCGATGGCGGCGGCCACGGTGAGGGGGCGCTGGCTGCGGAACGCGGCCACGCTGTCGGGGGCTTCCACGTCGGCGGTGCCGCGCGCCACGCGCAGCAGGAAGATCGTGTTCCAGGCCGAGCCGCCGCCCACGCCGAAGCGGTCGCAGATCCATTCGGACAGGCCCAGCCAGCGCATGGCCTGCCGCTGCACGTCGCCGGCGGCCAGCGCGCGGCCTTCATCGACCAGCCCGTGCTGCCAGAACAGCCACAGCGACCAGCCGATATTGGCGGCGGCGTGTTGCACGGCGTCGACCGAATCGGCCTCGTAGCCGGCCTGCAGCGCGCCGGAGAACGCCTGGAGGGCGTCGCGCGCGGCGGTGGGGCGATCGACCTTGCCGGGTTTGGCCTTGGGATCGTCCGGCCGCAGCGCCAGGCTCTTGCGCACCAGTGCGCCCAGGTTCAGCGTCTCGAAGCGGACGCGCGGGTTGTAGCGCACCACCGGGCGTAGCTCGGCATCGGCGTTGAGGCGCGCCAGCTCGCCCTGCGCGGTGTCCAGGTCGCCGCGCGCGTAGTGCTCCCACGCGCGCACTACGTGGCCCATCGCCGCAAAGGTGGGCAGGGCCGCGCTGACGCCGCCCCGCGCGACGACGCGGTGGAAGCGGCGCAGCGCCGCGCGGCTCTGGTCGAGGCGGTCGCTGCGGCGCCACGCCAGGCTCTCCTTGAGCAGCGACAGCGCCTGCTGGAAGTCGTCCGCCGCGCTGCGCTGGGCGGCGCGGAACAACTCGGCCACGCCGGCATCGACCGTGCCCGGTACGCCGTCCTGCGCGCCGCGCATGGCCTGGGTGAGGTGGCTCCAGAACGCCATGTCGCGCATCACGTAGCCGAGGCCATCGTCGGCGGCGGGCGGCGCCGCATCGGCGCCATCGGTGCTATCGGCGGCGGACTGGCCCAGCCAGCGCGCCACGGCGGTGGCGCCCAGCGCCTTGCCGCCGGCTGCGAAGCGCAGGCGCCGCGCGCTGGCGGGCGGCATCCAGAACGGGCCCCGGCTGCGTCGGGCCGGGCGCAGATGGTCGATGGGCGCCGAGGTGTCGCCGCCCCAGCCCACCGGCACGCTCCAGCGCGCGAAATCGGCAAACGCGCGCGACACCATCATCCGCACATCGGCAGCCTCCGCAAAGCGCGCGCGCACGGCGGCGGCGGGCAGGTCTTCATGGTCGCGCGCGGTGGCCAGCCAGATGCGCGCCAGCAGCCAGACGGACTGGTAGCGCGCGGGCTGGCCGTTCACGCGGTAGGGCGCGGACAGGTCGATATGGACGAGCGGGGCGGGCATGGGGGCGGGGGCGATGGGGGGCGATTGGGGGGCGATTGTGGGGCGATTGTGGGGCGATTGTGGGGCCCCGCCATGTTACGCGTGTTACAGCCGGCCGGGTTGGCGCCCCGGCGATCAGCGCCTATGCTCCGCACCACGATCCGGGCCTGGATTGTCATCCCATGACATTTCGATCCTCCCCTCAGAAAGGTGCAGAACATGCCAAACAGATTGCCCAGCCTTGCCCGCCGCCTTTGCCTCGCCTCGCTGTCCGCCGCGCTGATGCTGGCCGCGCCGGTCCACGCGCAGACCGCCAAGGAAGCCCCCAAGGAAGCCCCGCTCAACCTCAAGCCGCTCTTCGATGCCGCCGGCACGCAGGGCACGATGTTGATCTACGACGTGCGCGCCGCCCGCCTGTACGCCTACAACCCGCAGCGTGCCCGTGAGGCCTACTCGCCGGCCTCGACGTTCAAGATCTTCAATTCCCTGATCGGGCTGGAGACCGGCGCCGTGGCTGACGTGGACAACGACAAGATCCCCTGGGACGGCAAGGTCTGGACCCACCACGGCAAGCCGATCCTGCCGGCCGTGTGCAATGGCGATGTGTCGCTGCGGCTGGCGTTGAAGAACTCGTGCGTGCCGGCCTATCAGGCGCTGGCGCGGCGCGTGGGGACGGCGCAGTACCGCCGCTTCCTCGGCGCGGCCCACTTCGGCAATGCCGATGTGAGCGGCCCGGTGGACCAGTTCTGGCTCAACAACCACCTGAAGATCACCACCTACCAGCAGATCGACTTCATGCGGGCCGTGGTGGCGCGCACGCTGCCGGGCATCTCGGCGCGCAGCTATGACGCGCTGGATGACATCCTGACCATCGAGCAGACCCCGGCGTACACGCTGCGGGCCAAGACCGGCTGGTCCGCGCGGGATGGTGTCGATGTGGGCTGGTGGGTCGGCTCGCTCACGCGCGGCGAGGACCGCTACGTGTTCGCCATGAACATGGACATGCCGAAGATGGATCAGGGGCCGAAGCGGCTCGAGATTGGCCGCGCCGCGCTGCAGCAGGCTGGCGCGCTGCCGCAGGCGAACTAGTCGGCTTGGGCGCCCTAGGGCGCCAGCTGGTCGAGGACGGCGCCCATGGTGGCCAGGCCGGCCTCGACCATGTGCTGCATGTAGGCGCCCATCTGCGGCATGACCAGGGTCATCACCAGCATGCCACCGAGGAGCGTCACGGGGAAGCCCACCGCGAAGATCGAGAGCTGCGGCGAGGCGCGGTTCAGAATCCCCATCGCCAGGTTCAGCGTGAGCAGCGTGGCGATCATCGGCAGCGAGAGCAGCGTGCCGGCCGAGAACACCATCGACCCGGCCTTGGCCACCGTGCCCCAGCCGTGGCCGGAGAGCGGCGTGGCGGCGATGGGCACCGCGCCAAAGCTGTCCACCAGCACGGCCAGCATCATCAGGTGGCCGTCCAGGACGATGAACAGCAGCATCGCCACGATGTTCAGGAAACGCGACAGCACCATGGTCTGCCCGCCCGACGAGCGGTCGTAGAACGAGGCGAACGAGAGACCCATCTGCAGGCCGATCACCTCGCCGGCGGTCTGCACCGCCGCGAAGACCAGCCGCATGGTGAAGCCCATGGCCACGCCGATGCCGACCTCGTTGAGGATGATCAGGAAGCCGTCGAAGGAATAGACCGTGGCGCTCGGGATATTGCCGAGCGTGGGCGAGACGATGACCGACAGCGCACCGGCCAGCAGGACCTTGGCGCGGCGCGGAATCGTCGATTCACTGAACAGCGGCGCGGTGGCGATCAGCCCGAGCAGGCGGAACATCGGCCACAGGAAGGCGGCGATCCAGCCGTAGAGCTGGGCCGTGGAGACGTCGATCACGGCAGGCGGGCGTCAGTGCGCCAGCGCGGGAATGCCCTGGAACACCTCGCGCATGTAGTCGACGAAGGTGTTGATCATCCACGGGCCAACCAGCACCATCGTCACGAACAGTGCAATCAGCTTGGGGATGAACGTCAGGGTCATTTCGTTGATCTGGGTGGCGGCCTGGAACAGGCTCACCACCAGACCGGCCGCCAGCGCCACCAGCAGCAGCGGGGCGGACAGCATCAGCGTCATCTTCATCGCTTGCGTGGCGATGGTCATGACTGTTTCGGGCGTCATGGCAGGCTCCTTGTCAGGTCATGAAGCTCTGCGCCAGGGAGCCCAGCAGCAGTTGCCAGCCATCCACGAGCACGAACAGCATCAGCTTGAATGGCAATGAAATCGTCGCCGGCGGCACCATCATCATGCCCATCGCCATCAGCACGCTGGCCACGACCAGGTCGATGATCAGGAAAGGGATGAAGATCGTGAAGCCGATCTGGAACGCGGTCTTCAGCTCGCTGGTGACGAACGCCGGCACCAGCACCGAGAACGGCACGTCTTCCGGGCCGTTCATCTCGGGCGTCTTGGCCATCTGGGCGAACATCGCCAGGTCCTTCTCGCGGGTCTGGCGCAGCATGAACGTGCGCATCGGCACGGCGGCGCGGGACGCGGCGGTCTCCAGGCTGATCTTGTTTTCCGAGAGCGGCTTGTAGGCGTCCGTGTACACGCGGTCGAATACCGGGGACATGACGAAGAAGGTCAGGAACAGCGACAGGCCCACCAGCACCTGGTTCGGTGGCGAGGAGGCCGTGCCCAGCGCGCTGCGCAGCAGGCCCAGCACGATGACGATGCGGGTGAAGCCCGTCATCATCAGCATGGCAGCCGGCAGAAACGACAGCGAGGTCAGCAGGACCAGCGTCTGGATCGAGAGCGACCAGGTCTGGCCACCGCCGGCGGCCGGCTTGCTGGTCACGCCCGGCAGCGCCTGGGCCAGGGCCGATTCGGGCAGGGCCGACAGCGCCAGCCCGACCGCTACCGGCAGCAGCGCGACCCAGGCCCCGCGGGCGGAATGCCGCCCGATGGCGGCACGCAACGTGTTCATTTCTTGAGGTTTTCCTGCATCGCGCGCATCAGGCGCTCGCCAAAGCCGCCCTGCAAGGGCTGCGGCGCGGTGGTGCCGGCCGGGACCATGGCATCCGGCTGGGCCGGGAGGGTGTGGAGCGGACGAATCTCGCCGGCGGAAACACCCAGCACGAGCCAGGTATCGCCAACTTCGACCATGACCACCTTCTGGCGCGCGCCCAGCATCAGGCTGCCCACGACTTTCATCGTGGCGCCGCCGCTGCCGTGGCGCACCAGGCCCACGCGGCGCGCGAGCCAGGCCATGCCGAGGATCAGGGCGATGACGGCAAACAGGCCGAGCCCGGCCTGCGCGAGGCTGGCCCCGCCGCTGATCACCGGCGCGGACTGCGCGACCGGGGCAGCCGGTGCACTGGCTGCCTGGGCGGTACTCAATACAACATCTGCAGCCTGCGCACCGGCCGTGGCCAGACCCGTGAGGATCAGGCCCGCGGCAAAGCGTCCGGCAGACCGCAGCCGGCGCGACACGGCTGTCATTTGTTCAGCTTCCGGATACGTTCGGACGGCGTGATGATGTCCGTCAGGCGGATGCCGAACTTGTCGTTCACGACCACCACCTCGCCCTGGGCGATCAGGTAGCCGTTGACCAGCACGTCCATCGGTTCGCCAGCCAGGCCGTCGAGTTCCACCACCGAGCCCTGCGCCAGTTGCAGCAGGTTCTTGATGGGTACCTTGGTGCGGCCCAGTTCCACGGTCAGCTGCACCGGGATATCGAGAATCATCCCGATATCGTTGTGGAAGCCGGCCGGCGCTTCCTGCGCCAGCGGCGGGAACACCGTGGAGGCTGCCGGGGTGGCGGTAGCCATGGCCTGCGAAGGCGCCGCCGTAGCGGGTGCCGTAGCGGAGGGGGTCGTGGCGGCCGGGGCGGCAGCCGGTGCCGGCTCGGCGCTGGTCTGCTCCGCCAGGGCGCTGGCCCAGTCGTCCATCGGATCGACCGGCTTGTCCTGAGTGCCGTCAGTCATGATCGGTTTCCTTGTTGGAATCGCTGTCTTGGTAATTGATCATTCGCTCCACGCGCAGCGCGTACTGGCCGTTCATGGTGCCGAAGCCGCATTGCATGACGGGCACGCCGTCCACCTTGCCGAAGAGCTTCTCGGGCAGGTCGATCGGCAGCACGTCGCCGGCACGCAGGGCCAGTACCTCGGCCACGGTGCTCTGGAGGTGCGTGAATTCGGCCACCAGTTCCACTTCGGCGGCACGCAGCTGGGTGGAGAGCTGGCCGAGCCAGCGCTTGTCCACCTCGACCTCGTCCTGCAGCGGGTTCATCAGCAGATCCCGCAGCGGTTCGATCATCGAGAAGGGAATGCAGATATGCAGTTGCCCGCCCACGGCGCCCAGTTCGATATGGAACGCGGTGGTCACCACGGCGTCGTTGGCGCCGGCGATGTTGGCAAACTTGGTGTGCATCTCCGAGCGGACATAGTCGAACTCGATGGGATGCACGGTGCGCCAGGCCTGGCCGTAGCTGTTCAGCGTCAGGTCCAGCATGCGGCGGATGATGCGTTGCTCGGTCTGCGTGAAGTCGCGGCCTTCCACACGGGTGTGGAAGCGGCCATCGCCGCCGAACAGGTTGTCCACCACCAGGAACACGAGGTTCGGGTCGTACACGAACAGCGCGGTGCCCCGCAGCGGCTTCATGTGGACCAGGTTCAGGTTGGTCGGCACCGGCAGGTTGCGCACGAAATCGCCGTATTTTTCGATCCTTACCGAACCGACCGAGATGTCGGCGCCGCGGCGGATGAAGTTGAACAGCGCCGTGCGCAGCGCCCGCGCGAAGCGCTCGTTGATGATTTCGAGCGTGTGCAGGCGGCCACGGATGATCCGTTCCTGGGTAGCCAGGTTGTACGGCCGCACCCCGCCTTCATCAATAGCGGGCGCGCTGCTGGCTGCGGGCGCATCGGATTCGCCCGATACGCCTTTCAGTAGCTCGTCTACCTCGTCCTGCGAGAGGAACTTGTCGTAGGCCATCTAGTGTCCTGCCCCGTGAACAGCTGTAAGGATGAAACGGTCCATGGCCGGCTTCAGTCGGCGCGCCAGGCGCGTCGGCAGGAAGGAAGGTCGGCGGACAGTTTCATGTCGGTTATGCAGTTGGGTTCGGGAGCAGGGCGCCAGGGGCTTACTGCACCACGAACGATGTAAACAAGACATCCAGGATCTTCTGGGGCGGCAGGCCGGGCGCGAACGGCTGGCTGATGGCAGCCTGCACGTCCTGGGCCAGCTTGCGCTTGCCCTCCACCGTGGCCAGGTCCGCCGGCTGGCGGGCCGAAAGCAGCAGCAGGATGCGGCTGCGCGCTTCCGGCTGGTACTGGGCCAGACGGCCCTGGGTGTCGGCGTCCGCCACCTTGAGCGACAGGCCGGTGTGCAGGAAGCGATCACCGTCCTCGCCCTTCAGGTTCACCGTGAACGCGTCGAGCGGCACGAAGATCGGCGCGGGGATTACGGGTGCTGCCGGCGCCGCTGCCTGGCGATTACCGCCGAGCACGCTGCCGAGCACGAAGCCGCCAACGCCCAGCACCACCACCAGCACGCCGCCGCCAATCAGCAGCAGTCGACCGCGCTTGCTTGAATTGCCGCCAGTCTGGGAGGGGGAAAGCGTGTTCGCCATGAGATGCCTGTGTCGGAATGCCTGCCATTCTTCCCGAATCGCAGGCAAGCAAAGGGCCGATAAAAAGGGGGAAACCCACTCAGCTTGGCCGTTTGAGCTGGGCGGGCATCGGACGCGGAGGCGCATGGGCGCGCCATTAGCGCCTGCACCATGGTTAACGAATGGGCGCGCCGGAACTTAAGACGCACGTCTTGCATGACGTGTGAATGTGATCGATGAATATCTTAAAAGGCCGGCGCCGCGGCCCGGCTCGCGTGGCTGCCGGCAGGGCGGGTGGCGACCTCCGGACACCTTTCATGTCAGTTCCGCGAGTCTTATGTGCCGCCAACCGTTGTGGAGCCGCGGGTGTTGCGATTTAAGTCTTATATAAGATATAAGACATTTGATCTGGGCCGGACTTCGGATTACAATCACGCGGCAACCAGCGGTGTGCTGTGCCGCTGGACCCACAGAGACAAAGCTGTACGTTACAACCCTATTACCAGCAGGTTCCCATGCTTGATATCTATCGCGCCCATGTTGCCGAACGCGCCGCGCTTGGCATTCCCCCTCTGCCGCTGACCGCCAAGCAGACCGCCGAGCTGATCGAACTGATCAAGAACCCGCCGGCGGGCGAGGAACAGACCCTGCTGGACCTGATCACCTACCGTGTGCCGGCCGGCGTGGACGACGCCGCCAAGGTCAAGGCTTCCTACCTGGCCGCCGTGGCCCTGGGTTCGGAGAAGACCGCGCTGATTTCGCGCGCCCGCGCCACCGAACTGCTGGGCACCATGCTCGGCGGCTACAACATCTCCCCGCTGATCGAGCTGCTCGACGACGCCGAAGTCGGCGCCGTGGCCGGCAACGCGCTGAAGACCACGCTGCTGATGTTCGACGCCTTCCACGATGTGAAGGAAAAGGCCGACAAGGGCAACGCCAACGCCAAGTCCGTGCTGCAAAGCTGGGCCGACGCCGAGTGGTTCACGAACCGTCCGGAAGTGCCGGCGTCGATGACCATCACCGTGTTCAAGGTGCCGGGCGAGACCAACACCGACGACCTGTCGCCGGCCCCCGACGCCACCACGCGCCCGGACATCCCGATGCACGCGCTGGCCATGCTGAAGAACAAGCGTGAAGGCACCGCGTTCGAGCCCGAGGAAGACGGCAAGCGCGGCCCGGTGAAGTTCATCGAGTCGCTGAAGGAGAAGGGCAACCTCGTGGCCTACGTGGGCGACGTGGTCGGCACGGGCTCCAGCCGCAAGTCGGCCACCAACTCGGTGCTGTGGTTCACCGGCGAAGACATCCCCTACGTGCCGAACAAGCGCTTCGGCGGCGTGTGCCTGGGCAGCAAGATCGCCCCGATCTTCTACAACACGATGGAAGACGCCGGCGCGCTGCCGATCGAACTCGACGTGTCGCAGATGGACACCGGCGACGTGGTCGAACTGCGCCCGTACGAAGGCAAGGCGCTCAAGAACGGCGCCGTGATCGCCGAATTCAAGGTCAAGTCGGACGTGCTGTTCGATGAAGTGCGCGCCGGCGGCCGGATTCCGCTGATCGTCGGCCGTGGCCTGACCGCCAAGGCCCGCGAGGCACTGGGCCTGGCCCCGTCCACGCTGTTCCGCCTGCCGCAAAACCCGGCCGATACCGGCAAGGGTTACACGCTGGCCCAGAAGATGGTTGGCCGCGCCTGCGGCCTGACCGACGGCACGGGCATCCGCCCGGGCACGTACTGCGAACCGAAGATGACCTCGGTGGGCTCGCAGGACACCACCGGCCCGATGACGCGCGACGAGCTGAAGGACCTGGCCTGCCTGGGCTTCTCGGCCGATCTGGTGATGCAGTCGTTCTGCCACACCGCCGCCTATCCGAAGCCCGTGGACGTGAAGACGCACCACACGCTGCCCCAGTTCATCAGCACGCGCGGCGGTATCTCGCTGCGTCCGGGCGACGGTGTGATCCACTCGTGGCTCAACCGCATGCTGCTGCCGGATACCGTGGGTACCGGCGGTGACTCGCACACCCGTTTCCCGATCGGCATCAGCTTCCCGGCCGGCTCCGGTCTGGTGGCGTTTGCCGCTGCCACCGGCGTGATGCCGCTGGACATGCCGGAATCGGTGCTGGTCCGCTTCAAGGGCAAGATGCAGCCCGGCGTCACGCTGCGCGACCTGGTCAACGCGATTCCGCTGTACGCGATCAAGTCGGGCCTGCTGACCGTGGCCAAGCAAGGCAAGAAGAACATCTTCTCGGGCCGTATCCTGGAAATCGAAGGTCTGCCCGAACTGAAGGTGGAACAGGCTTTCGAGCTGTCCGACGCCTCCGCCGAGCGTTCGGCCGCCGGTTGCACGGTGCGCCTGAACAAGGAACCGATCATCGAGTACATCAACAGCAACATCACGCTGCTGAAGTGGATGATCGCCGAGGGCTACCAGGACCCGCGCAGCCTGCAGCGCCGTATCAAGGCCATGGAAGCGTGGCTGGCCGATCCGAAGCTGCTGGAGCCGGACGCTGACGCCGAGTACGCCGCCGTGATCGAGATCGATCTGGCCGACGTGCATGAGCCGATCGTCGCCTGCCCGAACGACCCGGACGACGTGAAGACGCTGGGCGACGTGGCCGGCGCCAAGATCGACGAAGTGTTCATCGGCTCGTGCATGACGAACATCGGTCACTTCCGCGCAGCCTCGAAGCTGCTGGAAGGCAAGCGCGACATCCCCGTGAAGCTGTGGGTGGCCCCGCCGACCAAGATGGACCAGAAGCAGCTGACCGAGGAGGGCCACTACGGCGTGTTCGGCACGGCCGGTGCGCGCACCGAAATGCCGGGCTGCTCGCTGTGCATGGGTAACCAGGCACAGGTGCGCGAAGGCGCCACGGTGATGTCCACCAGCACGCGTAACTTCCCGAACCGTCTGGGCAAGAACACCAACGTGTACCTGGGCTCGGCCGAACTGGCCGCCATCTGCTCGCGCCTTGGCCGTATCCCGAACAAGGAAGAGTACATGGCCGACATGGGCGTGCTGACCGCCAACAGCGACAAGATCTACCAGTACATGAACTTCGACCAGATCGAAGACTTCAAGGAAGTGGCCGATACCGTGAACGTGTAAGCGTTTCCGGGCACAGCCGGCCCTGCCGTTCGCGGCAGGGCATCGAACCCCGCGTTGCCGATGGCATCGCGGGGTTTTTTCTTTGGGGGAAGGCGGGAGGTAGGGCGGGCCGGCCGTCAGCCCATGTAGATCTGCGCCAGCCCTTCCTTCAGGGCGGTCGCGATCTGGTCGTGGCGGCGGTCGATATGGCGGGTGAGGATGGGGATGCAGCGCTCGGGGTCGCGCGCCTTGAGGCCCAGCAGGATCTCGCGGTGGTCGTTCTGGCTGACGCGGCGGTCGCAGCGCTCCATGTCGATCCAGCGCACGAAGCGGATGCGCGCGTTGATGTTCTTCAGCACCCGCAGCATCTCCAGGTTGCCGGACATCGCCATCAGGCCTTCATGGAAGGTCTCGTCGAGCTTCACGAGTTCCTCCACCGTACGGTCGCCCGGCTCCGGGCCGGTGTTCTCCAGGAAGGACAGCAGGGCGTCGATGTCCTCTTCCTTGGCACGCACGATGGCCAGCCGCAGCGCCTCGGTTTCCACCACCTTGCGCAGCTCGTAGAGGGAAAACACTTCCTGGGCATCCAGATCGCGGCAGAAGAAGCCCTTGCCCGGCGAGAAGCGCAGCAGCCCTTCGGTCGTCAGGCGGGTCAGCGCCTCGCGCAGCGGGGTGCGGCTGACGCCCAGCGCACTGGCCAGCACGCCTTCGTTGAGCCGTTCGCCGGGTTTGAAGTCATAGCCCACGCTCATTTGCTTGAGCTTGTCATAGACCTGCTCGACGATGCTGTCACTTGCCACGGTTGCCACGGTATTGAGTCCTGTCTTCGGTCATCAGCCTTTCGCCGGTGCTGGCGAAAGGCTGGAATATACCTGAATTCGATTCTGTGCACGGCGGTGTATACACCTCGCGGCAACCGGCACGCCGCCATGCGAATCGGTCTATATCAGCGTTAATCGATATGGGCGCCGGAATCCTTGACGATTTTGGCCCAGGTTTTCATATCGGCAAGCTGCGTGCGCTTGAACGCTGCCGGGCCGCCATCGGCAATGGGCTGGATCGCCTGGCTCACCAGCCATTGGCGGAAGCTCTCCGTGCCGATGGCCTTGAGCACGGCCTGCGACATCCGGGTCTGGATGTCCGCCGGCAACTCGGCCGGGCCGAACAGGCCGTACCAGGTGGTGCTTTCGAAGCCGGGCAGGCTGCACGCCTCGGCGACGGTCGGCACATTCGGCAGCACACTCACGCGCTGCGACGAAGTGACCGCTAACGCACGCACCTTGCCAGACTGGATGGCGCCCAGGCTCGGCGAACTCTGGTTGAAGAAGAAATCGACCTCGCCCGAGAGCAGCGCGGTCATGGCCGGCCCCTGGCCCTTGTACGGGATGTGCACGTAGCTGGTCTTCGAGGCCGTGGCGAACTGCGTGCCGGCCAGATGGCCGGAGGCGCCGTTGCCGGTTGAGGCGTAGTTCAGCGTGCCCGGCGCCTTTTTCGCGGCGGCGATCAGGTCCTGGCAGGTCTTGATCTCCGGATGCTTCTCGGGATTCACGAGCAGGATATTCGGCAGCGTGCCCAATAATGCAATGCGCGAGAAATCATTCACCACGTCAAATGACAGTTTCGAATATAGCGCGGGATTAATCGCGTGCGTGCCGGCCGTGCCGAGCAGGAAAGTATAACCATCCGGCTTGGCCTGCGCGACGAGACTCGACGCGATATTCCCGCCCGCACCGGGGCGATTATCGGAGATAAACGAGACGCCGAATTCCTTGTTCAGCTCCACGCCAAGCCGGCGCGCGTAGATGTCGGTGGCGGCGCCCCCGGGGAAGCCGCTGACGATGGCAATCGTGTTGTTGGGCCACGACTTGGTGTCCTGGGACGAGGCGGGGCTGGCCAGCCCCATCAACGTGACAGCAAGCAGGGAGGCGGGAAGCAAGGCAAATCGCGGGGCAAATCGGCGCATCGTCATGGGAACGCTCCAAGGGCAGGGTGGTGGGGGCAACGTGCGGGCCGGGTGGCTCCCGGCCCTGCACTCCGTCCTGTATACAGACTTTAATTATTGATCTGTATTCTGTAAAGCGTTATGCTGCGCTTCACCGTTGCGGCCTCATCGAGCCCCGTTTTGGTTCATCGGCACCGTAATGGTTCACCCCTATTTATTGCCGAGTAAAAACAATGACTTCTTCTCTTTCCGCTACGCCTGCGCGCCCCGCCGCCCATAATCCCGCGTCCGATGCTGGTGCATGGCGCGCCGTCTTCGTCGATGCCAATCCCACACTGTCGGAAGTGGCTTCCCGCCTGCACCGGGCCGATGACCTGCCGCTGACGATCAACCGCCAGCCCGAGATCAAGCCCGAGCAACTGCCCGCGACGCTGGCCGGCGCGCCGATCGCGATCATCGACCACACTCATCTGCCGACCGAGATCGCCCGCCAGTGCACCGGCCTCAAGCACGTGGTGTTTCTGGGCACCGGCCCGCGCAGCTATATGAATCCGGAGGAACTGGCCGAGATCGGCATCACGGTGCACACCATCAAGGGCTACGGGGATACCGCCGTGGCCGAGTGCGCCTTCGCGCTGATGTGGGCGGCCGCGCGCAACTTCGCGCGCATGGACCGCGAGATGCGCGCCGGCAACTGGCTGCGCTCGGACGCCGTGCAGCTGACCGGCAAGACGCTCGGGCTGGTCGGGTTTGGCGGCATCGCCCAGGAACTGGCGCGGCTGGCGCGGGGTATCGGCATGCGCGTGCTGGCCTGGAACCGCACGCCGAAGACGCACGAGGGCGTGGAATTCGTCGATCTGGACACGCTGCTGGCGCAGAGCGACGTGGTGTCGCTGCACCTGCTGCTGACCGACGAGACGCGCGGCCTGATCACGGCGGAACGCATCCAGTCGATGCGCGACGGCGCGATCCTGGTCAACACGGCGCGTGGCGCGCTGGTGGATGAAGACGCCATGATTGCGGCGCTGCGCAGCGGCAAGCTGGCGCACGCCGGGCTGGACGTGTTCACGGTGGAGCCGATGCCCGGCGGCCACGTGCTGACCACGCTGCCCAACGTCACGCTGTCCGCCCATTCGGCTTTCCGCACACCGGAGGCCAATAACAACCTGATCGGCGCCGCGCTGGAGCACTGCCGCCGCATCGTCAAGACCCACGCCTGAGCCCGCCATGTCGACATCTTCCGCATCGCCCATCGTCCGTCTGGACCAGAACCACCGCCGCAGCCGGGCCGTCATCGCCAACGGCATGGTCTTTTTGGCCGGCCAGGTGGCTGACGACAAGTCCGGCGATATCGCCAGCCAGGCCCGCGAGGCGCTGGCCAAGGTAGACGCGCTGCTGGCCGAGGCCGGCACCGACCGCCGCCGCGCGCTGACCGCCCAGATCTGGCTGGCCGACATGGCCGACTTCGACGGCTTCAACGCGGTCTGGGACGCCTGGGTGGCCCCCGGCGAAACGCCCACGCGCTGCTGCGGCAAGGTCGAACTGGCCGACCCGGCCTACCGCGTGGAGATCGTCATCACTGCCTTGCTCGCCTGAACTCCGTCGACTTCCGCCGACTTCCGCCGATTTCACCAGAGGACGCCACCATGATTTCCACCACGGACCCGCACCGCAACCGCAAGCCGCGCAACATCAGCGAGGAAGAATGGGCGGTGCGCGTGCAACTGGCCGCCGCCTACCGGCTGGCCGCGAAGTACCAGCTCACCGACCTGATCTACACCCACATCTCCGTGCGCGTGCCGGGCACGCAGGACCAGTTCCTGATCAATCCGCACGGCTGGTTTTTCGATGAGATCACGGCGTCGTGCCTCGTGAAGATCGATACCGAAGGCCGGCCGATCGGCGATAACCGCTTCGAGGTCAACGCCGCCGGCTTCACGATCCACAGCGCCCTGCACCAGAGCCGCCACGACGTGGAGTGCGTGGTCCATCTGCACACGGACGCCGGCATGGCCGTCGCCGCGCTGGAGTGCGGCCTGCTGCCGCTGAACCAGATCAGCATGCAGTTTTACAACCGCGTGAACTACCACGACTACGAAGGTATTTCGCTGGATCTGGACGAGCGCTCGCGCATCGTGAAATCGATGCAGGACGCCAACTACCTGATCCTGCGCAACCACGGCCTGCTGACCACCGGCCGCTCGGTGGCGGAGGCGTTCACGCGCATGTTCTACCTGAATCGCGCCTGCGAGATCCAGGTGCAGACGCTGTCGATGGGCCAGAAGGTCACCCTGCCGTCGCCCGAGGTCTGCGAGCACGCCGCCAAGCAGCACGACGACTACGCCTACCTCGACACGGTGCACCTGGACCGCGAGTGGACGGCGCTGCTGCGCCTGCTGGATCGCGATGGCGGGGACTATCGCTGCTGAGACACCCCGGGGCTACGCCACGCCGCGCGCCATGCGTTCGAGATCGACCAGCCGGTCGTATTCCTCGCCACGCAGGATACCCAGTGCGATGGCGGCCTCGCGCGGCGCCATGCCGTACGCCATGGCGTGGCGCACGATGCGTGCCGCCTGGTCGTAGCCGATCACCGGGTTCAGCGCGGTGGCTGCCAGCAGCGGGCTGTCGAGCTGGCGCGCCAGCCGCGCGCGGTCCGGCGCCAGCCCGGGGATGACCCGTTCGGCCACGGTGTTCGCACTGTCGGCCAGCAGGCGGATGGACTGGAGGACGTTGTAGATCAGCACCGGCTTGGCCACGTTCAGCTCGAAGCTGCCCGAGGCGCCGGCCATGGTCACCGTCACATGGTTGCCGGCTACCTGCATGCCGGCCTGCACCATGACTTCGGCGATGGTCGGATTGCGCTTGCCCGGCATGATCGACGAGGTGAGCCCGTCCTCGGGCATCACCAGCTCGCCGAGGCCGCAGTTCGGCCCGGAACTCATCCAGCGCAGGTCGTTGGCGATCTTGATGCACGACGCCGCAATCACGTTCAGCACGCCGGACAACTCCAGCAGGGCGTCGTGCGCGGCCATGCCTTCCACCTTGCAAGGATTGGGCTGGAACGGCAGGCCGGTCAGGCGGCTTACCTCCGCACAGAACGCCTCCGCGAAGCCGGGCGGGGCGTTGAGCCCGGTGCCCGCCGCCGTGCCGCCCTGCGGCAGCATCAGCAGGCGCGGCAGGGTCCCCTCGATACGCGCGATGCCGTGCCCGATCTGCGCGGCGAACCCCTCGAAGGCGCGGCCCAGCGTGGTCGGCACGGCATCCATCAGGTGGGTGCGCGCCAGCTTCAGGATGTCCGCGAAGTCCGTCGCGCGCGCCTGAAGGCTGTCGCGCAGCGCGGCCATCGCCGGCAGCAGCCGGTCTTCGAGTTCCAGCACCGCGCTCAGGTGCATCACCGTGGGAAAGCTGTCGTTCGATGACTGCGAGCGGTTGACGTGATCGTTCGGATGGATCGGCTGCTTGGTCCCCAACGGCTGGCCCAGCCGCTCGTTGGCCCGATTGGCGATCACCTCGTTCGCATTCATATTGGTCTGCGTGCCGGAGCCGGTCTGCCAGACCGTGAGCGGGAAATGCGCATCGAACGCGCCGCTGCGCACTTCGGCCGCCGCGGCGACGATGGCCGCCGCCATCTCCGCCTCCAGCGCCCCGCGCTGCTGGTTGGCAACGGCCGCCGCCATCTTGTGCAGGCCGAAGGCGTGGATCAGGCAGTCCGGAAAGCGCTCGCTGCCGATGCCGAAGACGGCCAGCGCGCGCTGGGTCTGGGCGCCCCAGTAGCGGTCCGCCGGGATATCGACGGGGCCGAAGGCGTCATGCTCCACCCGGGACGTTGTCATGGCGCTCAGTCCAGCGAAATATTGGCCTTGGCGGCGAGCACCTTCCAGCGCGCCACTTCCGCCTCGGTGTGCTTGCCCAGCGCGCTGGCCGTGTACTTGTCAGCCGGCAGCATCTGGATGGCCTGCGCCGACAGGCGGTCAGTGAACGCCTTGTCGTGCATCACCTTCAGGTAGGCGGCCTGCATCTTGTCGATGACCGGCTGCGGCGTGCCCTTCGGCGCGTAGATGCCGTACCACGTCGCGGCCTCGAAGCCGGGTATCACGGTTTCGGCCAGCGTCGGCACGTCCTTGAGCTGGCCCACCCGCGATGCCGAGGTCACCGCCAGCGCACGGACTTTCGATTCCGTGATCTGCGGCAGCGCCGTGTTGGTCTGGTCGAACATGCCATCGACCTGCCCGCCAATCACATCGATCAGCGCCGGGCCGGCGCCCTTGTAGGGCACCAGCGATACCTTGATCCCCGCCGCCGACGCAAACATCGCCGCAATCAGGTGCGAGGTGGAGCCCATGCCGGCGTTGCTGATGAACAGCTTGCCCGGATGCTGCTTGCCATATTCGACGAACGCCTTCACGTCCTTGGCCGGATGGTCCTTGCGCACCATCAGCACCATCGGCGTGTCCGGGAAGCGGAACACCGGCGCGAAGTCCCTGACCGGGTCGTACGGCAGCTTCTTGTAGAGCGCCGGCGCCGCGCCCATGTACCCCATGTGCCCCACCAGCATGGTGTAGCCGTCCGCCGGCGCGCGGGCCGCCTTGGCCGCACCGACCGTGCCGCCGGCACCGGGCGAGTTGTCGATGATGATCGACTGGCCGACTTCGCGCCCCACGCGCTCGGCGATGTTGCGGGCCAGCGCGTCGGTGGGGCCGCCGGCCGCGAACGGCACGATCCACGTGATCGGCTTGGTGGGCCAGTTCTGGGCCTGGGCGGATACGGCGGTGAGCAGGGCGGCGGCGGCGAGCGCGCCGCGCACGAAGGTGGGGAAGCGGTGCATGGTTGTCTCCTGAATCAGTCTTATCGTGTGGAAAGCAGTGCGTGGCGCCGGCCGGAGGGCTCAGGCCACTTCGCCGGACAGCGCGATGGCCCGGTCGACCATCTGCGGCGCCAGGCCGAGGTAATTGGCGGGGTCCACCATGTGTGCGATGGCGGCGCGGTCGAAGTGCTCGGTCACGGCCGGCAGCGCCAGCAGGGCCTCGGCCAGCGTGCCGCCCTGCTCGTTGACGGTGCGGCAGGCGTCGTAGACCACGTCGTGCGCCTGCTGGCGGCCGATGTGGGGCGCCATGCGCATCATCACGGCCTCGGCGACGATCAGCCCCTTGGTGATGCCGAGGTTGTGGGCCATGCGCGGCACGTCGACGATCAGCCCGCCCAGCGCGAACTTCGCCTGGTGCAGCGCGCCGGCCGTCAGGATGAAACTCTCGGGAATGGCGATCCACTCGGCGTGCCACGGGCCGGTGGCGCGTTCGAAGTCCTGCACCATCGCATCGACCATCAGCCCGGCGTGCTGGCGCACTGCCTTCGAGGCGGCGAGCATCAGTTCGCTCGAAATCGGGTTGCGCTTCTGCGGCATGGTGCTGCTGGCGCCGCGCCCCTTGACGAAGGGCTCGTAGACCTCGGCGAACTCGGTGGACGCCATGATCATGATGTCGAGCGCAATCTTGCCCAGCGAGCCGGTGACCAGCGCCAGCAGGTTCACCGCCTCGGCAAAGCCGTCGCGCGCCACGTGCCAGGTGGTGGCAGGCACACCCAGGCCCAGTTCCTCGGCCAGTGCCTGCTGCACGGCGAAGCCCTTGTCGCCCAGCGACGCCAGCGTGCCGGCGGCCCCGGCGAACTCCACCATGGCCACGCGCGGACGCAGCTCGGCCAGGCGCTGCTGGTGGCGGTCGAACATCGCCAGCCAGATCGCCACCTTGTAGCCGAAGGTCACCGGCAGGGCCTGCTGCAAGTGGGTGCGGCCGGCCATCGGGGTGTCGCGGTGCCGGGCAGCCAGGTCGGCCAGGATGCCGCGCAGGGTGCGGATATCGGCGTCGATGCTGTCCAGCGCGTCGCGCACCTGGAGGGCCACGGCGGTGTCCATGATGTCCTGCGTGGTGGCGCCCCAGTGGACGTACCGGCCGGCATCGCCGCACATTTCCACGAGCTGGTGCACCAGCGGGAGGATCGGATAGCCGACAATGTCGGTTTCCTCGCGCATGTGGTCGAAGTCGATGCGATCGAGGCGCGAGGCGGCGGCGATGGTCTCGGCGGCATCGGCCGGAATCACGCCGACGCGGGCTTCGGCCCGGGCGAGGGCGATCTCGACGTCGATGTAGCGCTGGACCAGCGCGCCATCGGAGAAGATCTCGCGCATGGCCGCCGTGCCGAAGGCGTCGCGGAACAGCGCGGAGTCGACAACGGTACTGGCGGCGGGAATCGAAATGTTGGGCATGGTGCGACCTTGTGGCATGCTGATGGGATCTCGGATATGTTCGAACATATCGACTATTAAATATGTTCGAACATATTTGCGAAATAGACGTAAACCCGGGGCGTCAACCCGTGTGCCGTCAGCCATGCCGCACCGCGCCAATCCAGTGATGTAACGGGCCTTTATGAGTAAAACAAACGCAGCGGAGATCACCCGCGAACTGCTGGATGGCATCACCACGGGCCAATTCCCCGTGGGCACGCTGCTGCCGACCGAATTCGCGCTGTGCGAACAGTTCCAGGCCAGCCGCTACACCATCCGGGCGGTGCTGCAGTCCCTGCAGGACATGGGGCTGGTGTCGCGCCGCAAGAACGTGGGCACCCGCGTGGAGGCCGCGCGGCCCCGGGCCGTGTTCAAACCGACGCTGGCCTCGGTGGAAGACCTCATGCAGTTCGGCGAGGCGCACCGGCGCGTGGTGCAGTCGGTGGAGACCGTGGCGGCGCCGCCAGAAGTGGCGGCCGACCTGGGCGGCGCGCCGGACACCCGCTGGCTGCGCATCTCCAGCGTGCGGCTGGACGACGGTGCCAGCGCCGCGCCCATGGCCTGGACCGATATCTATATAGATAGCGCCTACGCGGACATCGGCCCGATCGTGCGCGACACGCCCGACGTGCTGGTCAGCGCCCTGATCGAGTCGCGCCATGGGCGGCCGATTGCCGAGATCGAGCAGGACGTGCGCGCCACCACGCTGGCGGACCCGCGCATCGGCCGCGCGCTGGGGCTGGAGCCGGGGGCCGCGGTGCTGAAGATCGTGCGCCGCTATATCGACGAGGCCGGCGACACCTTCGAGGTGTCCGTGACCATCCATCCGGCGGAAACCTTTTCGGTCACGACGCGACTGAAGCGCGCGGCGGGCTGATCCGGGACCTAACATGGACTAGCGCGGCCTTCGCCGCACCTTGCCAGGGAGTCCACCGCTTATGGCCACCATCCGCAACGAATCCGGGCAGCTACCCATCCGCCCCCGCCACGCCATTGCCGAATTCACCGCCGTGCTGTGGCAATTGCGCTCGATCCTGATTTTCCTCAGCGTGCTGTTCGTCCTGCTGTCGCTGGCGATGTACTACGTCGGCGGCCCGGTCGACGCGGGCCGCCGGTCGCCAGCGTCGCTCGGCGGCACCTTGTATTTCTGTGCGATTACGTCGCTGACGATCGGCTTCGGCGACGTCGTCCCGACCACCCCCCTGGGCCGCTTCCTCGCCGTGGCCCTCGGCGCGCTGGGCGTATTGGCGATGGGCGTCATGACCGCGGCGGCCGTGCAAGCGATCCAGGCTGCGGCGAGGCGAACGTTGGGGTGAGGGGTCATGCCCCGCCGATAGTCAGCGCTCACCTAGCCTGCTAAAGCAGGCGCTGCGTCCTGCGTTGGCGGGTCGCAACACACCCTCCTTCGCCATCCGCGACATGATGGGGCGTCGGTGCTACGGTCTCGCTCCAATTCGGCGAGTCGCCGCACCTTCCCTCCCATCATGACGCTCACACGACGTGCCCTGCAGTTGCTGTTTGTTGCAGTCTGGACTTTCCTTGCCATGCACACGGCAGGCGCGGCGGAAGATGCCGCGGCGCCCGGCGCCGGCAGCCACCCGATGACCGATTCCGCCCTGAGCCGCGAAGGCGCGGATCGCCAGTTGGCGGGCAATCCGGCGGTCCGGAAATGGCTGGAGGCTGCGGAGGATGATGCGGAGATCAGGAAGGGGCTTACTGACGAGGAATTGCAGTCGCGGTTGAACCGGGTTGCC
Organism: Cupriavidus sp. OV096; assembly: GCF_900115455.1. NCBI lineage: Bacteria > Pseudomonadati > Pseudomonadota > Betaproteobacteria > Burkholderiales > Burkholderiaceae > Cupriavidus > Cupriavidus sp. OV096. The sequence continues at coordinate 200,791 of NZ_FOWM01000006.1, read as the reverse complement.
AGCGAGGGATGCCGCCACTGCGAGATGACGCGGAACCTGATGCGCCTCGACAGCCAGAACCGGATGTCCTATTTGCGGAGCGGCATGCCATTGCTGTGCCGCCGCAACGCGCCAATTGACGAGGCGGCGCCGATCGACCTGGATGCAGCCTACCGTGTGTTCTACCTGGGCCTTCAGGCCGAAGCCAGAAGCGTTCCCCACACGCGATTGACAGTCGAGCGCACGGCGGCGCTGGAACGCACGTTCGGTGCCAAGACACTTGAGGTTGCCGCCAAGATGCCTGGCGGCGCCCAGAAGCTGATCGATCTGGGTCAGAAGGACTTTTCCGACGAGGACGCGGCGTGCTTTGTCGAAGCCGTCGTACGCGTCGCGGTCGACCAGATCGACGAAGCGGATCGCGATGATCTCGTCCTCCTCCTGCTGGGTGGGCGGGCGCGCGCCGAACGCCCAAAGACTGCTGTGCTGCCCGCGCCTTTCAAGAGCAGCCAGGATGTCCTCGACGCGGACTTCGTCCTCTCCGCCATGCCTCCCGCTTTCCGCAAGCAACTGACCTCGCTCGGCGGCAAGCTGCCATTCAAGCAGTTGGAGACGCATTCGTTTCTCTCGATCAAGACCCGCGAACGATCGGATTTTGTCGAAATCAAGTCGGTGTGTTCCGTGGTCAAGGCGCCGATCCTCCAGTGTTTCCAGCAGGCGAGCACGACGGAAGACGTCCCCTATTACGGCAACTTCTACCTCGGGGACACCTTCCCGTGGACGATGAAACAGCAGGAATACACGCACGGCGCCAAAGCCATGGAGCCGCCCCAGTACGTCATGCTGAACGAGCCGGCGCAGCGTCCCGCCACCGTGAAGCCCGATGCCCGGATGACGTTCTCCGTATCGTCGTGGCGCGGGGAGGTGTCGGGCGCGCCGAAGCTGGCGAAGGTGGTTTGCCGGACCGGCGGGCGCTACGCGGCAAGCCAGATCCTGCCCACGCTAACCGGCATGGCCATCGACATGATCTGCACGGAGACCGAGGGCGCCGAAACCAGCCGCCGGTACACCATGTCTTATGTCGAAGACATGCGCATCAACCTCATACGCTCGTGGGTCTACGCGGACGCGACCTACGTCTCCACCTACCAGTCTATCGAGGCGAAGTAACGGCCCGCAGCCGCTCGCGCGCGTAGGCGCGGACCATGGCGGATAGGCGGAAGCGCGGGCCGTCATCGGTGGCTTCCGGCGATACGAGCGACTGCGCCACCAGCGCTTCCAGCAGGTCCGCTGCTGCCGCGTTGTCGATGCCATCCGCGCCGATGGCTGCCGTGGCGGACGCCAGCGTGAACGTCCCGTCGAGCACCGACAGCCGTTGCAGCGCGGTCTGCGCTGGGGCGGACAGCCGGGTGTAACTCCAATCCAGCGACGCCCGCAGCGAGCGCTGGCGTTCCTGCGGGCTGCGGCGGCGGGCTTCGAGCAGGTTGAATCGATCGTCGGCCTGGTCGAGCAGGCCGAGCACGCCGAACGCGTCGACGCAGCCGGCGGCCAGTTCGATGGCCAGCGGCAGGCCGTCGAGTCGCCGGCAGAGCGCGGCTACGACCGGGGCGTCGCGGTCGGTCAGCGTGTAGCCGGCCCCGCTGGCCTGCGCGCGGGAGGCGAATAGCTGCACCGCGCCGAAGGTCAGCGCCCGGGGCGCGTCGATCTCGATCTCTCCCTCAGGAGGCAGGTCCAGCGGCGGCAGCCGCAGGCGGTGTTCGGCGGCGGCGCCGAGCGGGTGGCGGCTCGTGGCCAGTACCGCCACGCCGGGCGCCTGCGCCAGTTGCGCGAGCAGGGCGGCCACGGCTTCCGGTGCGTAGTCGCAGCCGTCCAGCACCACCAGCAGCCGATGGCCGGCCATGGCGTGGCCGAGCGCGTCCATCCGCGCCGCGCCGAACGCGGCGGCGAGACCCTGTACGGGGTCGGGCAGCGTGCCGAGGTCCAGGTAGCAGATCCCATCGGCATAGTCCCCCGCCAGCCGCTCGGTGGCGGCCAGCGCCACGGTGGTCTTGCCGATGCCGCCGATGCCGACCAGGGTGACAACTCGCCCCGGCTGGACCGCCGCCTGCACGCGGGCCACCTCGGCATCGCGCCCGATGATGGCGGTGAGGCGGCGCGGCAGCACGCGCGCGGCCGGTATGACCTGCGCCGCTGGCGCGGCCCCCTCGTCCACGACCTGCACCACGCCGTCGAAGCGATAGCCCTGACCCGGCACCGTGACGATGCCCGGCCCTTCCGGGCCCAGCACGCGCCGCAAATGGGCGATCTGCACGCGCAGGCTGCTGTCCTCCACGACCATGCGCGGCCACGCCACCGCGGTCAGCGCATCGCGGGAAACGACCTGCCCGGCGTGCTCGACCAGCGCGGCGAGGAGGTCGAAGGCGCGGCTGCCCAGCGTCACCGGCACGCCGTCCGCCAGCAGCTCGCGCCGTGCCGGCCGTAGCAGGAAGGCGCCAAAGCGGTACGCGCGCCCGGCCGCGCTGTCAGGGTCGGTCTTCGCCATGATCATGCGCGTGCCTGCGTGGTCGCCGCGTCGGCTTCGGGTGCGATGGCCGGCATCGCGGCGCAATCCGCCAGCGCAGCCTGCGCGGTCCGGTAGTCGCGCGTGGCGTGTCCTTCGGGCATGCGTGCGCAGATCGACGCGAGCAACTCAGCCGCGCGCGTGCTGTCGTCAGCATCGCCCAGTTCATGGCGCACCCGGGCGAGGCTGGTGGCGGCGCGCAGCGCCCAGGCGCGTGCGCCTTGGGCGTGGGCCACGTCCAACGCGTCCTCGAACGCCGATGCGGCGGCCAACCGGCCTGCGTGCGTGTGCCGATGCGGGTGCGCCTCGGCGGCCACGCGCCGCACTTCGGCCATGCACCAGCCGGACTTGCCCGCCGTCGCGCGCGTGATGGCCAGCGGCGTCACGAAGCGGGCGCCGAAGGTGGCGTAGAGATCGGCCTGCTTGCCGCCGGTGTGCGTGATCCGGGCTTGCAGGCGATGGTGCGCGTCGGTGTCGACGGCACCCGGCGCATCGTCGCGCAGCGCGAGCGCGCCGTCGAGCATCTCCACCCAGCCGTGCCACGCCACCAGCGCGTGCTGCAACGAGTGCTCGCGCAGCCGGTTGGCGTAGTCGGCCAGTGCGGTCTCGTCGCCGCGCCACAGCGCGATCGGGCAGGCCGCGAATGCCAGCGCCTGCGCCAGTGCCAGCGGCATGTCGGTCAGCGCGTCTTCCACGCACTGGGCGACCAGCGACGCGGCGCTGTCCGCGTAGCCCTCGATCCACAGCGTGCGCGCCTCGACGATGCGCATGCAGACGCGGCGGTCCACCAGCGCGGTGAGGTTGTCCACGGGCCGCACCAGCGGGCTCGGATGGGTGCGCACGTGCCGCGCGAGATGCCGCGCCGTGGCGTGGTCGCCCAGATAGTGGTGGGCCAGCGCCAGCGTGTGTTCGGCCCACAGGCGGGCCATCGCATCGCCGTCCTGATCGGCCAGTGCGCACATGGTCTCGGCGTGGCGCCGCCCGGCGGCGTAGTCGCCAGAAGCCAGCGCGATCATGCCGATGCCGGCCAGCGCCTGCTGTTGCGGGCCCGATTGCGCCCCCGGCTGCGCCAGCGCGGTGGCGTCGCGCAGCGCGCGCTGGTAGGCGTCTTCGGCGCCGGCGGCCACGCCGCGCGTGTGATAGATCAGCGTGCCCAGCGCCACGCGCAGCCGCGTGGTCAGCGTGGGGTCGAGTGGGGCGGCGCCCTCGTCGGCCAGCGCCAGCGCGCGCGCCGCGTAGCCGCAGAATTCGTCGAGACGGGAGAGGAAGTAGCCCAGCGGCAGCGCGGCGATGATCAGCGTGGCGCCCAGGGCGGCGTCGCCGTCCGGGGAGAGCGCCCAGCCGATGGCGGCCCGCACGTCGTCGATGGCGTTGCCGTAGCGCGCGGCCCATTCGGCCTGCGTCAGCGTCGGTTCGTCGGTCCAGGTGGCGCGCAGTGCATCGCGCCAGTGCAGCGCATGGCGGGCCTGGAGGTCGCGGAGCGCGCCGTCCCGGGCCAGCCGTTCCAGCGCATAGGCGCGCGTGGTGGCGAGCAGCCGGTAGCGCACCACGCCTTCGCTGGCATCCACGCTGACCAGCGACTTGGCGACCATCGACGCGATGCCGGTGTCCACATCGCCCCGGCTGACCTCGGCGTCCACCAGTACCGCGCGCGCCCAGGCCAGCGTGAATTCGCCGGTGAACACGGCCAGCCGCGTCAGCACGACGCGCTCGGTGGCGGGCAGCACGTCGTAGCTCCAGTCCAGCAGCGCGCGCAGGGTGCGGTGGCGGGGCTGCACGATGTCGCTGTTGTACGCCGACATCTGGAAGCGGTCGTCCAGCAGCCGGCGCAGATGGGCGACGCCGAAGGTCTCCACGTGCGCGGCGGCCAGTTCGATGGCCAGCGGCATGCCGTCGAGGCTGGCGCAGAGCATGACCACGCCGGGCGCGTCGGCGTCCGGCAACTGGAAGGTGTCGGCGCTGTGGATGGCGCGCTCGACGAATAGCTGCACGGCCGGGTAGCGCATCGCCTCGTCGGCGCTGATTTCGTTGCGGGGGGAGGGCAGGGCGAGCGGCGGCACGCGTTGGACCCATTCGCCCTCGCATTGCAGCGGCTCGCGGCTGGTGACGAGCAGGTGGACGTCCGGCGCCCCCTGCAGCAGCGCCAGTACCAGCAGGGCCACGGCGTCGATCACATGCTCGCAACTGTCCAGCACGATCAGCATGCGCCGGTGCCGCAGCGCATCCACCAGCGCCGCGCGCGCGGTGGGGCCGGCCGTCATGCCGAGCGTGGCGGCCAGCGCGGCGTCCACCAGTCCCGGGTCGGCCACGCGGCCAAGGTCCACGAAGCGCACGCCGTCCGCATAGTCCGGCAGCAGTCGTTCGGCCATGGCCAGCGCGATGGTGGTCTTGCCCATGCCGCCCGCGCCGCACAGCGTGAGCAGGCGCCGCTGCGGCAGGCTCTGGGCGAGCGCGGCGATCAGGGTTTCCCGGCCGATGACGCGGGTCACGCGGGCGGGGAGGTGGGCGTCATGGGCGGGGGCTGCCGGGAGTGCGCCGGGCGCACCTTCGGCGGTGGCGCGTGCCACCGGCGCGACGAAGCAGTAGCCGCGTCCGGCCACGCTGGCGATGTAGCGCGTGCCGCCCTGGCCATCGCCGAGCACCTTGCGCAGCGCACCCATGTGCACGCGCAGCGTGGCTTCCTCGGCATCGCCGTCGGGCCAGGCATAGGCGATCAGCGCGGCCTTGCCCACTACCTCGCCGGCACGTTCGACCAGCGCGGCGAGGATGCTGCGCGCACGCGCACCCAACCGCACGGGGCGGCCGGACTCCAGCAAAAGGCGCTGCGCGATATGCAGCGTAAACGGACCAAAGGCGACCGGTGGGTCGGCTTTGACGGCAGGGGCGCGGCTAGTCAAGATGGATTCCTCGCCGGCGGGGGCGAGCCGGACGAAGCGCTATTCTGAATGGCCTGCCCGCGATGAGCAAATCCACCGCACGATGGAGGATAAAAAAATAGCCCGGCACGTCCTTGCGGGCGTGCCGGGCATTCCGGGTATCAGGCGCCGGATGTCACGGGCGGCTGGCTTGCCGCCTGACGGTTCGCCTTACTTCTTGGCGCCGTCGGTGTACGGATCAGGCTTGCCGGTCTTGGCGCCGTCCAGGTACGGGTCGGGCTTGCCGCTCTTGGCGCCCGAGGTGTACGGGTCCGGCTTGCTCGGCGCCAGGTCGGTCTTGGTCGACGACTTCGCGCCATCCGTGTACGGATCGAACTTGCCGGACTTGGCACCGTCGGTGTACGGATCGGGCTTGCCGACCTTGGCACCTTGCGTGTACGGGTCCACGGGCTTTTGCTGGGCGTGGGCCAGCGGCATCGCGACGATGGCAGCGGCGGCGACGAACATGCTGGAGATAAGGGTCTTGCTCATAAGGGCCTCGCGGGATGGGGCGCGATTCAGATACCTGCCTCGACTGCGCCCTCAACAGCTTTATAAGCCATCGGGCAGGTGGCGCTTTGTGTCTCGATCAGCATACTGACTAAACAGTAGACGCATCAATCGTGCCGATCAATTTGTGATGCAAACGTCGCGTCAGGGCCGTGCGTTGCAGAAAATACCGTGTAAAGCCCGGGAACCTGTCGGCTTCAGTGACGGTTTTCAGACACTTTTGCCCTTGCGCGGGGTCTCGCGCACGGCGACGGCCGGTACGTCGACGATGTCCCCTTCGGATGTCGCCACGGCGGCGATGTCGGGCATCACCGGCATCGCGGGCAGCAGCGTCGGCATACCGAACATGCCGAACATGCGGCCCCAGTTGTCGAGCCAGGCGCGCTGCATGGCCGCGCCTTGCTCCAGCATGGCGGTGGCGTAGTGCATCGGGATCGAGAAGAAGGGCATCTGGTTGGTCCACTGCCGCGCGTACAGTTCCTCGGGGTCTTGCGGCATGAAGCAGGAGGCCCAGTCGAACTGGGCTTCATCCATCCAGGATTTCGCGAAATCGGCGTTCAGGCCCATCATCTTGCGCCAGTTCTCGATCATCTTGTCGTCCAGCGCGTAGGCGCCCTGGAACGAAAAAGCGGGGAAAGGCCACAGCGTCGGTGGAAGGCTGTTCATGGTGGAAAGCTCCGGTGGATACCTTGGGTGGAAGGTGGGTCCTGCGCAGGGGTTGCCTACATGCTTATCCAGTATGGACGCTCGGTCAACCAGCGTATGGATGACTTCTGTGAAGTTTGGTGATCCTGGCCCGCTTTGTCCGCCCAGGCGGCCCGGCACAGGCACAATACCGGCTCCGCGTGACAGATCTGGGATGAAGACGATGGAATTGCGCCAATTGCGCTACTTCGTGCATGTGGTGGAGTTGGGCAGCATGGGCCAGGCGGCCCAGCGGCTGGGCGTGGTCACGTCCGCGCTGAGCCAGCAGATCAGCCGGCTCGAAAGCGAACTGTCCACGCGGCTGCTCCAGCGCACCTCCACCGGCGTGGTGCCGACCGACGCCGGGCTCGCCTTCTGGCGCCAGGCCCAACTGGCGCTGCGCCATGCCGATGACGCCGCCCGCGCCGCGCGCACCGCGCGCCTCTCGGGCCATGTCAGCGTGGGCATGGCGCCGAGCACACTCTCCGTCATGGGCCCGCCGTTCATGCTGGCCATGCGCGAGCGCTACCCGGACATCCGCCTGCATCTGGTGGAGAGCCTCTCGGGCAACCTCGCCACGATGATCGGCGCGCGCCAGCTTGACCTCGCCGTGCTGTTCCAGCTCGAACCCGGCCAGCGCTGGAGCGTGGTGCCGCTGCTGGAGGAACGGCTGTTCGTGATCGCCCGGCCGGACCAGCCGGGCCTGCCGACCACCGATCCGGTGCATCTGGAGGCACTCGACGGCCTGCCGCTGATCCTGCCCAGCAACGCCCACGGGCTGCGCGCGGTGCTGAACGCGGCCTTCGCGCGTAGTGAGCGCTCTCTCAACGTGGTGGCGGAGATCGACGGACTGGCCGTGCTGATGGATGCGGTGCGCGCCGGCCTCGGGGCGACCATCCAGCCCGGCGCCGCTGTGGCGCGGCATCTGGGCGAGCCGCTGGTGCTGATCGAGATTGCCGATGCGGGCGTGCGCCGGCCCAACCTGCTGGTCAGCCTGTCCGACGACGAACTGTCCCCGGCCGGCCTGGCCGCCCGCAGCGTGCTGGACAGCGTGGCGCGTGGGCTGGTGACGGCGGGCCGCTGGCCCGGGGCGACCCTTCACAAATCCTGAAGACCTCCCGCCGGCGTGGGGCTGGTTGTGACGCGGACGTCTCAGTACAGTGGGGGGGATTACATATCCAGAAAATCCCCCGGAGACCCGCATGACCATCCGCATGCCGCGCCGTGCCGTGCTCAAGGCCTGCCTTGGCGCCGCCGCCACCCTTGCCGCCCTCCCTGCCATCCCCACCTTCGCCGCCGATAGCTGGCCGTCCAAGCCGATCACGCTGGTCGTGCCTTTCGCCTCGGGCGGCACCACCGACATCATCGGCCGGGCCGTGGGCCAGAAACTGGGCGAGGCGCTGGGCCAGCCGATGGTGGTGGACAACCGCCCCGGCGCGGGCGGCACCATTGGCGGGTCCATCGTGGCGCGCGCCAATCCGGACGGCTACACCTTCCTGCTGGCCACCGTCGCCCACACCATGGCGCCGGGCATCTACAAGACCCTGCCGTACGACTTCCAGAAAGACCTGGAGCCGATCGGCATGGTGGCGCTGACGCCGAACGTGCTGCTGGTCAATCCGTCGATTCCGGCCAAGACCGTGCAGGAGCTGATCGCCTATATCAAGGCGCATCCGGGCAAGGTGAACTACGGCTCGGCGGGCATCGGCAGCACCGAGCACCTCTCGGGCGAGCTGTTCCGCGCGGCCACCGGCACCGACATCGCCCACGTGCCGTACAAGGGCGGCGCGCCGATGATGACGGACCTGATCGCCGGCCAGATCCAGATGGCCATCGAGACCAGTCCGTCGGCCAATCCGCATGTGAAGAGCGGCAAGGTGAAGGCGCTGGCGGTGACCACGGCCAAGCGCTCGGCGGCCTATCCGGGCGTGCCGACCGTGGCGGAAAGCGGCGTGCCGGGCTACGAGGTGACCACGTGGTACGCGCTGATGGCGCCGCACGGCACGCCCGAGGCCGTGCGCCAGCGCATGAGCGCCGAGCTGGCCAAGGTGCTGAAGCAGCCGGACGTGCAGAAGCGCTTCGAGGAACAGGGCGTGACCGCCGGCGACATGACGCCGCCGCAGCTCGCCGGCTTCATCAAGACCGAGACCGTCAAGTGGACCAAGGTGGCCAAGGACTCGGGGGCCAAGGCGGAGTAAGCGCCCAACGCGCCTAGATCGACCGCCGGATCTCCGCCACGCCGAACGCGGCCAGCGCGAGGCCGGTGACGCGGTCGATCCACTGCCGCACGCGCTGGCCCAGCGCGTGGCGGGCGCCGGTGACCATCGCCACCAGCACGCACCACCAGGCAATCGATCCGCAGAACACCCCCAGCACCGTGGTCAGGGCGATGGGGGTCGAGAACGGCCCGCGCGGCGCCAGTGTGGCGAACAGCGCGGCGAACATGATGATGGTCTGCGGGTTGGTCAGCGTCAGCAGCAGGGCGCTGGCGAAGGCCCGGCGGCGCGAGCCGTTGCCGCGCAGCGTGGCCACGGTCTCGGTCGGCGTGTGGAAGAACGTGCGCAGGCCCAGGTAGACCAAAAACAGCCCGGCCGCCAGGTGGAGCGGCTTGTCATAGGCCAGCATGAACTGCGAGATGCCGACCAGCCCCAGCGCCGCCACCATCCCGTAGACCGCATCGCCACAGGCAATGCCAAGCCCGATCGCCAGCCCGGCACGCGGCCCCTCGGCCAGCGTGCGGCGAATGCAGAGCATGCCCATCGGGCCGACCGGGGCGGCCACCGCCAGGCCAACGCCGGCAGCGGTCAGGAACAGGGTGGACAGGGACATCGGGCCTCCTTTTTTTATCGATCTTGGGGTTTGCGTCAGGCCGGCGCCGGTGCCGCCGGCGCGGCGTTCTTGCTCAGGAACTGGGCCAGCTCCACGGCCGGCACGGGCCGCCCGAACAGCCAGCCCTGCCCGTAGTCCACGCCCTGCTCGCGCAGGTAGTCGGCCTGGGCGCTGTCCTCGATGCCTTCGGCCACCACCTCCAGCCCGAGCGAGCGCGCCATGGCGATGATATGCGGCGCCACGGTGCTGGTGGCCGCCTCCTGTCCCATCGTATCGACGAAGGACTTGTCGATCTTGAGCGCATCCACCTTGAAGCTCTCCAGGTAGGAGAGGCTCGAGTACCCCGTGCCGAAGTCGTCGATATAGACCGGATGGCCGGCGTCCCGGAAGGCCTGGATGGTGTCGCGCGCCACGTCCGGCTCCAGGAAGCCGCGCTCGGTGGCCTCGATGCGGATCTGCGCCGGCGCGATGCCGGTGTCCCGCAGCCGCGCGTCGAGCACGCTCAGGAAGCGCCGGCTCTTCAGGTCCTCCGCGCCCACGTTGATCGAGACATAGAACGACGGATGCCGCCGCAGCAGCGTGCCCAGCTCGGTCAGCACGATGTCCAGCACCTGATCGGTGATCTGCTGGATCAGCCCGGCGTTCTCGGCCATCGGGATAAACAGGTTGGGACGCACCAGCCGGCCGTTACGGCGCCAGCGCACGAGCGCCTCCACGCCCACGCAGTGGTTGTCCGAGAGCGCGACGATGGGCTGGTAGTGCACCGCCATCTCGTGGCGCCGCACCGCGCCGCGCAACTCGCCCTCCAGGCTGAAGCGCCGCGTGGCGCGCCGCCAGACCAGGATGCCGAATGGCACCCCGGCGGCCAGCCCGACGATCAGCCCGCCCACCAGCAGCGCCTTCCAGTTGGTCAGCAGTGCCGCGCGCGGGGCCAGCACCACCACCGCGAACGGCATCGTGCGTGACTTGCGCAGCACTACGGCGGCGTCGTCCTCATGCTCGGCGGCGCCGCCGGTGCCGTAGGCATGGTCGGCGTAGGCGCGCTGCAGCCGGGCGAGGTTGGCGCCCTGCGTGGTGGCGAAGATGCGGCCGGCATCGGTATGCACCACGGCGAGCATGCGCGTGTCGCGGTCCACCACATCGACGAAAACCTGCGGATCGATCGACACATGGTTGCCGTTGCGGCCCATCAGGATGGTCCGGCGTGGCGCGCTGAACGGGTTGGCGAGGTCGAACCAGAAGTCGTAGCCATCGGGCGTGCGCCAGTCGGGCGGCGGCAGCGGCAGGGTGCGCGCCTGCACCGGGCCCAGCAGCGCCGAGCACAGGCGGCGGCCGCGGCCATAGACGCCGGCGTCCTGGAGGAAGCGATAGCTGTAGGTGATGCGCCGGAGTTCGACGAGATTCGACGGGGAGCAGGGCTCGTCGCGGAGCTGCTCCATGTCCTGGATGGCGCTGATGGCCTGGCTCATGACCGCTTCGCCGCGCCGCAGCGCCGCGTCGGCGAACACCGCGAGTTGGTCGGCTTCGCGCCGATTGGCCTCCAGCTGCGCCATGAACACGCCGATTCCCACCGGGAACAGCGTAGCCAGGGTCGCCAGGGCAATCGTCAACGCGAGAAACCAGCTGCGCTGCATCGGAGAACATCCCCTCCTGGAGAACCGCGCCGAACGCGGCGCTCCCAAGGATGCGCCGCTCCCCATGATGTACCGGATCGTCAACGCCCGGTTGATCGGCAGGCCATCGGCCCGCCCCTGGGGAGCATAACTAACAATTACGGGTCATGTCTGGTCATTGCCGTGGATTTTGCATTTTTTCCATGGCGGGCATTGATGGAGACCTTGGCCGGATGGTGGATGGCGGCCGGAGGCCAGGGGGCCTACAGCCGCACGCCGGGGATGAGCGCGGCGGCGCGGGCGCTGCCTGCCTCGGGGGCGGCCTGCTCGCCCTGGCCGGGGGGAGGGGGCGGGCGGCGGCCATCGCGGGACAGCGGCGGACGGTCCGGCGGCGGATGATCGGAAAACCCCTCGCGCGGGGCGGTGCCGGCGGGGTCCACCACCAGCGTCAGCGTGGCCACGTAGCGGTCGTGCGCCTCGCGCACGGCGCCGAGCACGGTCTCGCCGGCCATCAGCGCGATGCCGTCGTTGCTGTTCAGCGTGCCGCGCACCTGCCGGCGCCGGTAGGCAGGGAGCTGGCTATACAGATACTCGTTGAGCGCATCGGGCAGGAAGCACTGCGTGGTCAGGTGCGCCCGGCCGGCCGGGTCGAGCACCTTCATATGCAGATGGGTGGCGCGCCCGGCGTACCAGCCGGGATAGATCGTGCGGAACATCGCCACGCCATCGGCGCCCACTGGCTGGCTGCCGCGCAGGAAGGTCTGGCCGCGCGTGGCAATGCGCTGGCCCTTGTCGTCGCGCTGGCCGTCATAGCCCGAGTACACGCCGGCGGCGTTGCAGTGCCAGAGATCCACGCGCTGGCCGGCGAGCGGGCGGCACTGCACGTCCACCACGGTGAAGCGCACCTCGAGCGGCACGCCGGGCTGGCCTTCGGTGATGTCCTGCCGGATCTTGCCCGCATCGAAGTAATACGGGCCCTCGGTGGTCTGGGCGGTCAGGGGGAGCGTGGCGGCGGTGGCCGGCCGGGGTTCGGCGGCGGGTGCCACGCGGGCCAGCGCGGTCAGGCCGGCGCTGCCCAGGCCCAGCGCCAGCAGGTGGCGCCGGCGGGGGATCGATGCTGTCGATGGTGGCGAGGCAGGAGAGTCGGGCATCGCACGCTCCGTAAAAAGCTGGAATGCCCAGTGTAGTCCCGGGGGTGCCCCGCCAGTGTTTCGCGTCTGTGTCGCCCCGGCTACACGTGGTAAACGGGGCGACCAAGGGGGCGATCGGCGGATCAGAGCGCCGATTTCACCACCGCGCCGGAGGCGAAGAAGCTCTCCAGGTTCTCGAACACGAGGCCGGCCATGGCTGCGCGCGTCTCGTGCGTGCCGCTGGCCACGTGGGGCAGCAGGACCACGTTGTCCAGGCCGAACAGCGCCTCGGGCACGTGCGGTTCGTTCTCGTAGACGTCCAGCCCGGCGCCGGCGATGCGCTTGTGGGTCAGGGCGTCGACCAGCGCGGCCTCGTCCACCACGGTGCCGCGCGCGATATTGATCAGGTAGCCCTGCGGCCCGAGCGCTTCCAGCACGCCGGCGGAGATCAGGTGGCGCGTCTCGGGCCCGCCCGAGGTGGCCACGACCAGGAAGTCCGCCCAGCGCGCCAGCGCCTCCACGGACGGCTCGAAGCCATAGGCCACGCCGTCCTGCGGCTTGCGGCCGAAGTAGCGCACTTCCATGTCGAAGCCCGACGAGCGCTGCGCGATCACGCGCCCGATACGCCCCATGCCGACGATGCCCAGCCGCTTGCCGCTGACGCGCGTGGTCAGCGGATACGGGGCCTTGGGCCACGCGCCGCGCCGCACGTAGCGGTCTGCCGCGCTGACCTGGCGCGCCGCGTCCATCAGCAGGGCGAACGCCGTGTCGGCCACGCAGTCATTGAGCACGTCCGGCGTGTAGCCCACCGCGATGCCGCGCGCGCGGGCGGTGTCCAGGTCGAGCTTGTCGAGCCCCACGCCGAAGCTGGAAATCACGCGCAGGTTCGGCAGCGCGGCCAGCATCTTGCCGTCCACGCCGGTGGCGGCCCGGGTGGTCATCGCCACGAACTCGGCGCCGTGGGCGGCCAGGTAGCCGGCGGGGTCGGTCTCGGCCCAGAGCGGGTGCACGTCGAAAGATTCGGCCAGGCGGGCTTCGGTGTGTTCGGGCAGGCGGCCGTGCTGCAGGAGGCGGGGTTTCATGCGGAATTGGTCCTGTCTGGGAGAGATCTGGGAAGAAGGGCGGGGCGCGGCCGGGGGCGGCGCGCCCGTGATTATCGGGGAGGATGCTTGCGGAAGGCTTGCGGTCAGTAGATGCTCGGCTCACCCACGGGGTCGCCGAAGTCGGTCTGCAGGAAGTCGAAGTCGCAGCCGTCGTTGGCCTGGCGGATGTGCTGCGAGAACATGAAGCCGTAGCCGCGCGCATAGCGGGGCGGCGGCGGGGTCCAGGCGGCGCGGCGGCGCGCCAGTTCTTCGTCGGATACCTCCAGGTGGATGCTGCGCCGGTCGATGTCCACCGAGATCAGGTCGCCGGTGCGCACCAGCGCGAAGGGCCCGCCGATGTACGCCTCGGGCGACACATGGAGGATGCAGGCGCCATAGCTGGTGCCGCTCATGCGTGCGTCGGACATGCGCAGCATGTCGCGCACACCCTGCTTCACCAGCTTCTTCGGGATCGGCAGCATGCCCCATTCCGGCATGCCGGGGCCGCCCTGCGGGCCGGCGTTGCGCAGGATCAGGATGTGGTCGGCGGTCACGTCGAGGCTCTCGTCCTCCACGGCAGCCTTCATCGACGGGTAATCGTCGAACACCAGCGCCGGCCCGGTATGGCGGAAGTAGCGCGGGTCGCAGGCGCTCGGCTTGATCACGCAGCCGTCCGGCGCGATATTGCCGCGCAGCACGGCCAGCGCGCCTTCCCGGTACAGCGCGTTCTCCGTCGTACGGATCACATCGTCATTGTGGACTTCGGCCCCGGCGATGTTCTCGCCCAGCGTACGGCCGGTCACGGTCAGCGCGGTCAGGTCGAGCTTGTCCCGGATGCGGCTCATCAGCGCCGGCAGCCCGCCCGCGTAGTAGAAGTCTTCCATCAGGTACTTGTCGCCGCTGGGCCGGATGTTGGCGATAACTGGCACGTGCCGGCTGGCGGCGTCGAAGTCGTCCAGCCCGATGTCATGCCCGGCGCGGCGCGCCATGGCAATCACGTGGATGATGGCGTTGGTGGAGCAGCCCATGGCCATGGCCACCACGATGGCGTTCAGGTACGCCGCCCGGGTCTGGATGCGCGCCGGCGTGAGGTCTTCCCAGACCATGTCGACGATGCGCCGGCCCGACTCGGAGGCCATGCGGATATGGTTGGCGTCTGCCGCCGGAATCGACGACGCGCCGGGCAGGCTCATGCCCAGCGTCTCGGCGATGGCGGTCATGGTGCTGGCGGTGCCCATCGTCATGCAGGTGCCGTGGCTGCGCGCGATGCCGCCCTCGATGCCGATCCACTCGGCCTGGCTCAGGTTGCCGGCGCGGCGCTCGTCCCAGTATTTCCAGGCGTCCGAGCCGGAGCCGAGCACGTTGCCCTTGTAGTTGCCGCGCAGCATCGGCCCGGCCGGCACGTAGATGGCGGGCACGCCGGCGCTGGTGGCGCCCAGCAGCAGGCCCGGCGTGGTCTTGTCGCAGCCGCCCATCAGCACCGCGCCATCCACCGGATGCGAGCGGATCAGCTCCTCTGCCTCGATGGCGAGCAGGTTGCGGTAGAGCATGGTGGTCGGCTTGACCGAGCTTTCGGAGAGCGAGATGGCGGGCAGCTCCACCGGGAAGCCGCCGGCCTGCAGGATGCCGCGCTTGACGTCTTCCACGCGCTGGCGGAAGTGGGCGTGGCAGGGGTTGATGTCCGACCAGGTGTTCAGGATGGCGATGAGCGGCTTGCCCATCCACTCGTCGGGCGCGTAGCCCATCTGCATGATGCGCGAGCGATGGCCCGAGGAGCGCAGGTCATCGGGGGCAAACCAGCGCGCGCTGCGCAGCGCGTCGGGCGTCTTTCTTCGAACCGTCATGTGTCTCCACCGTTGCTGTCGTCACGGCGCCTGCCAGGCAGCACGCCGTTGGGGTGTGGGTTGGAGGCACTAGTGTATTGGCACGCACACCGACCCGCAACGCCGGAGACCTTTGGCGGCGCCGGCTACTCTGCCTCGAGGATCGAGAGGATGTTGCCGGCCGGGTCCTTGAACCACGCGATGACGGGGCCGCCTTCGCCCCGGCAGATGCCGCGCGCGTCGGTCTTCAGGTCGGGTTCGTCATACATTTCAAAGCGCACGCCGTGGTGCGAGAGGTCGTCCACGGCCTTGTCGACGCTGGCGACCGGGAAGTTCAGCACCGTGAACGTGGCCGGCGCGTGGTTGGGTTTGGGGTAGAGCAGCACGTGGTTGCCGCCGGCCAGGTTGAGCGCGAGCATGCCGTGCTCCTCCGTGACCACGAGGCCGAGCGTGTTGGCGTAGAAGTCCTTGGCCATGGCGAGGTCGTTGACCGAAAATCCGCTGAAAGCATGGCTGTCCCTGAGCATGTTGGTCTCCTGGATCGGGCTGGTGGGGGGGCGCCTGCATGGGCGCATCATGGCCCAGTATGGTTCATCGGCCCCCTTCCCCCAAATGACAAATCGATGATGTCCCGCCCGCCGTCCACCCCGCCGTCCACCCCGCCGTCCACCCTCCCGGCACCCCCCGCCACGGCAGCCACCACGGCCGCCCTGACCGCGCTGGCGATGGTCGCCTTCGCGGCCAATTCGCTGCTGGCGCGGGCGGCGCTGAAGGGCACCGGCATCGACGCGGCCACGTTCACGCTGGTGCGGGTGGCTTCGGCCGCCCTTGTGCTGGGGGCGATCCTGCACCTGCGGGCGCGGGGCAGGGCGCGCATGGGGGGCGACTGGATTGGCGCGGCGGCGCTACTGGTCTACGCGTGCGGCTTTTCGTTCGCCTACCTGCGGCTGGCCGCCGGCACCGGGGCGCTGGTGCTGTTCGCCAGCGTGCAGGCGACCATGATCGGCGATGGCCTGCGGCGCGGCGACCGCCTGCGCGCGGTGCAGTGGCTCGGCATTGCGCTGGCGCTGGCGGGGCTGGTCTGGCTGGTGCTGCCGGGTTTGCAGGCCCCGCCGCCCGGGGCGACGCTGCTGATGGCCGTCGCCGGCATCGGCTGGGGCGTCTATTCGCTGCGGGGCCGGGGCGCGCCGGACGCGCTGGCCGCCACCGCCGGCAACTTCGTGCGCGGGGTGCCGATAGCCTTGGCGGTGAGCGTGGTGAGCGTGGTGAGCGTGGGGGCGGTCGCCCAGCTTTCGGTCGACTGGCGCGGGGTGGTGCTGGCGGTGGCCTCGGGCGCCGTGACGTCCGGCATCGGCTATGTGATCTGGTACGCCGCGCTGCGCGGGCTGGCGTCCACCACGGCGGCCACGGTGCAACTGAGCGTGCCGGTGCTGGCCGCGCTGGGCGGCATCGCCTGGCTGGGCGAGCCGATGACCGCGCGGCTGGCCGTCAGCGCGGTGGCCATCCTCGGCGGGATCGCGCTGGTCATTGCCGCGCGGCGGCGCTGATTCCCCTTCTTACTTCTCTTCCACGGCGCGCGGCTCGTTCTCCACGCTCGGCACCGCGTCGCCGCTCATCGGTTCGGCCATCTTGCGGTGCTGTTCCGCCAGCACATCGGACGGCGTGACCATGGCGATGGCCGCGCGCAGCTTGTTCTGCCAGCCGGTAATCACGTCGCCCTCGCCCCGCATCATGGCCTCGAAGCCGATGCGCGCCACCTCGGCCGGATCGGCCTTCTTCTCCTGGGCGATGCGCGTGTCGAGCATGTCGGCGCGGTCGAAGAACTCGGTCTCCGTGGCCCCCGGCATCAGGCAGGTCACCGTGACGCGGGTATCGCGCAGTTCGTGGCGCAAGGCGAACGAAAACGAGTCCAGGAAGGCCTTGGTGGCGTTGTAGACCGCCTGATAGGTGCCCGGCATGAAGCCGGCGATGGACCCGGTGATCAGGATCCGGCCCTCGGCGCGCTCGCGCATGGTCTGGCCGATGTGATGGAGCAGGTAGAGCGTGCCGGTGACGTTGGTTTCCACCACATGCTCGATATCGGCAAATGCCTGGTCCAGGAAGGCGCGGCCCAGGCCGCGCCCGGCGTTGGCGCACAGCACGTCCACCTGCCGCCCGCGCGTGGCGGCCAGCAGCTTGTCCACGCCGGCCGGGGTGGAGAGATCGGCCTGGATGGCCTCGATGGTGGTGCCTTCGGTGCGCAGTGTCTGCGCCGCCGCTTCGATCTGCGGCTCGTCCGCCGCGATGATCAGGTCCATGCCGTGGTCCGCGCAGCACTGCGCGAGGTGATAGCCAATGCCCGTAGAGGCACCGGTGACCACGGCCAGCCGGCGCGTGCCGGTGACCGGGGCGCGCTCGGGATCGTCCAGGCGGTCGATGGGGGTCTCGATCGGGTCCATGGGGGTGTCTCCGTTATCGAATAGGAATTCCCTGACCGCCGCAAGCTTCGTTCCACGCCGCCGGCGCCCGTCCGGAGGGGGCCGCCTCCCTCCGTTTGTAGGGATTGCCACGGCGCGCTGCTCGGGCGAGCGTTTTATTTTGACAACATTACAAACCGCGAAGCGGGTACTTACCTATGGCATGCGTAGCCGCATGATGTTGCGCTAGGAGGTTTTGTCAATCATTGGTCAGAATTGATAGATTTTTAACTTTTCCTGGATGACCGCGATGCTGAGAGTCATGATTTCCAACCCAGATCAGCTTGGACAAGTGCTGCAAGGCGCACGCAAGGTCGCCGGCCTGACCCAGGCGGAAGCGGCTGCCCGGCTCGACATCAGTCAAAGCCGGATTTCGCATATGGAGCTGAACCCCGAGACCATCAGCGCGGGGCAACTGCTGGCGCTGCTCGGGGCCTATGACCTCGATCTCGTCGTGCAGGACCGCGCGATCGGGGAAGCGGAAATTCAGAAGTTCGAGTGGTAAGGCCCGGATCAATCCGCCCGGCTCAGGGCAACAGCGTTTCGCCCTCGCGCAGCGCGGCAAGCGTCGCAAGATGATCGGCAAAGCCGCCGGCCAGCCGGCCACGGGCGCGCGCGCTGGTGGTCACCTGCGGCAGCGTGCTCCAGGCGATATGCGCGTTGATGGCCTGCAGCGCCTCGATCAACGCCACGTCCTCGCTGACCGGGTGCGGCAGGAAGCCGCCCGCGCGCCGGTAGGCATGCGAGCAGACCCCGAGGTTGGCGCCGTGGACATGCCGGTGCCCCTCCTCGCGCCGGTAGCGCGCGGCAAACCGCACGGCCACGTGCGGCGGCTGGGGGCTCCAGTCCTCCACCGTCACCAGTCCGCAGACCGCATCGGCGCGTAGCGCAAGCTGCGCCACCAGCCAGTCCGGCGCTACGCGGCTGTCGGCATCGGTAAAGGCCAGCCAGCGCGCCTGCTGGGCCAGCAGGTGCTGGGCGCCGGCACGACGGGCCTCGCCCACGTTGCGCGCGGCAATCGTCAGGCAGGTGATGCGCTCCGGCGCGTGGCATTGGGCGATGGCGGCCGAGCCGTCGTCGCAGGCATCGAGCACAATCACCACGCGCACCGCCTCGCCGCCGAGCGCCGGATGGGTGGCGGCCATGGTCAGCGCCCGCAGGCACGCCTCCAGATGGTCTTCCTCGTTGTGAACAGGCACGACCACGCCGATCATGGCGCCTCCCGCTGGCGGAGTGGCCGCGCGTCGCGCGACCAGACTTCGAGCAGGAAATCCGGCTCCAGATGCCGCACATGGCGATGCAGCCCCGGCTGCCGCGCGATGGCAGCGTGCACGTGCCGCGTGGGCTGGGTGCGCTCGGCGAACGGCCGCAGCCAGTGGCACGCCAGGATCACGCCCGCATCGGTCAGCGCGCCGGCCGCGCGTTGCGCGGTCTCAAGCCAGGTATCCGGGGCGAAGAAGTAGCCGATCTCGCTGAGCACGATCAGGTCGAAGGCGGCCTCGGGGCCGTTCGGCCATTCCGCAGGCAGGTTGGCGGTGGCCACCTTCACGTGCCTGTGCCGCGCCACGCGCTCCTGCGCGCAGGCCACGGCGCGGGGCACGAGATCGACGGCCAGCAGGTGGTCGCAGCGCGTGGCGAGGCGATCGGTCAGCATGCCGGTGGCGCAGCCGGCCTCGAACGCCGCGCCGTAGCGCGCGTCAGGCAGCGCGGCGAGCACCACGTCGCGCTTGCGGGCCTCGTACCAGAGCGACTCGAAGCCCCACGGGTCGGGGTTGTCGAACATGGCGTGGAAATCCGTGGCGGTTGCGGTCATAGCGCCCCCATATCGCTATCGTCCTGCGCCAGCCGTTGACCCAGCGCGGCGAGGTCGCGTTCGGCATGGCTCTGGCGCAGCAGCACGGGCAGGTCGGCGTACAGCGCGGCCAGCGTCGGGTTGCGGCACAGCGGGCCGGCGCCGAGCGTGTTGCCGGCGTGCTGGATCACGCGCAGCACGGCGGCCTCGATCACGGTGCGGGCGCGCATGGCCGGCACGAAGGCGTCTTCGGTGGGATGGGCGTCGATCCATTGCGCGGTCTCGCGCAGCAGCGCGGCGCTGGCGTGCAGGTCGCCGTCGATGGCGGCGAGGTGGGCGGCAGCGTGGGGATCGTCCCGCTTCTTCAGCGCCGCGCGCACGGCGTGGGCGAGCGGCAGCGCCGCACCATGCCAGCAGGCCGCGATGCCGGCCCCGCCGTGCCAGAAGCCGGGGCGGCGCAGGTAGGCATCGGGCGCGGTGAGCAGCAGCGCGGGGCAATCGTCGAACAGGACATCGCCGCTATCGGTGGCGGCCATGCCCACGGCGTGCCAGCCCTCGCGCGTGACGGTGACGCCGGGTCCGGCCATGTCGACGATAGCCAGCCGCTGCGGACCGGGCTCCGCCTGATCCAGCCAGCAGGTGACGAGCGCGTGCGAGACCTCCCAGGCGCCTGAACACCAGGCCTTGCGGCCGGTGAGGCGGGCGGGGGTGAAGGTGTCGGTGCCGCTGTCGGTGCCGCTGTCGTTGCCGGTCAGGCCGGCAATGTGCGGGATGCTGGGCGAATCATCGGTCTGCACGCGCAGGCGTGCATCGGGCGGTTCCGCCGCCCAGATCGCCCAGCTTGAGTCGGGAGCCGGCGTGGCGCCGGCGACTTCGGCGAGGATGGCCAGCGCATCGGCATGGGCCTCGAACAGCTTGATGGCTACCGCGCCCCGCCTGGCGGCGATGGTGGCGAACAGTTGCCAGCGCGCCAGCGTCTGGCCATGGCCGGGGAGGGGGATGCCATGGGGGATGCCAGGGGGGACGCGATCCCCCCGGACGAACTCGGCAATCAAAGCCCCGAGGTGGGCGTGCGCGCCGCGATCGTCCGGAAAGTCGCCCATGGTGCCTCCATCCTCGTGCCAGCATCGGAATCTGTCACTTTGGAGGGTACGCACGGCGCCGCGCGGCGCCTGCCGGCAAACGGCGCGCCGCGATGTCAGCCGAATCCCACAGGGCGTGGCTTACGGGAGATAGCCCAGCACGCGCCACCAGAGGTAATCCAGCGGCAGCAGCACCACCACCGTGATGGCCGCCAGCGCCAGGCACAGCCGCGTGCCGTGCCGCAGGCCCACGCCGCCCAGCTGCATGGCGATGACGATGGGCGGCGACTGGTAGGGGAAGAACACCGTCGAGAACACCGGTACCTGCAACATCAGCACCGTTTCCAGCGGCAGGCCGGTGGCGGTGGCCAGGTCGCGCGCCAGCGGCGTCATCACGGCGGGGAGCGCGGGCAGCGTCGACATCAGCCCGAGCACGGCCCCCATGGCGCCCAGCGCGCCGACATTGCCGGCGGTATGGCCCGGCGCCAGCGGCAGCCAGTGCAGCAGCGCTGCGCTGATGGCCGTGCCGAGGCCGGTGTGCTCGACCACCGCGCCCAGGCCGAGGAAGCCGGCCACGTAGAGCAGTGGCACCAGATGCACCTGCTCGGTCAGCGCCTTGGGCGAGACCAGTCCGATGCCGGGCAGCAGGCAGACGATGCACGCCGCCAGCGAGATCCAGGCGGGCGAGATGCCGTGCCAGGCGTCCGTGGCGAACGCGGCCACGGCCAGCGCCAGCAGCACCGCGAGCAGCGTTTCGGGCTTGCTCATGGCCGTGCGCGCGGTGGCCGGCTGCGGCGTCATCGCCGCCGTTTCCGGGAACAGCTTGCAGACCAGCCAGACCAGCACCACGGTCTTCAGCGCGCCAAGCACCGGGAAATGCAGCAACAGGTAGCTGCCATAGCTCAGGTTGATGCCATAGAGCGAATTGGCCGCGCCGAGCAGCACGCTGTTGGGAATGTTGGCCGGCAGGATCGACGTGGGCGGCATGTAGCTGGCCGCCGCCACGGTCAGCACCATGCCGATGCGCCCGTTCGAACCGGGCCGGAAGCCGAGGCGGTCCGACAGCGCCAGCACGATCGGCATCAACAGCAGCACCCGGCCCGTGGTGGACGGCATCAGGAACGCCAGCCCCACCGCGCTCATGGCCACCGTGGCAATCACCTGCGGATAGGTGTTGACGCGCTTGTGGAAGATGATGTCCGCCAGCCGCAGCGCCAGCCCCGTGCCGCGCAGCGCCACGCCGGTCACCGCGCCGCCGAACATCAGCCACCAGGCTGTGGACGTGAAGCCGGAGAAGACCACCGGCGCGGGCGCAATGTGGAGGACCACTGCGCACAGGAAGAACAGCAGCGTGGCGGTGGGTTCGGGCAGTGCGCCGGTGGCCCAGCAGCACACGGTGGAGACCACCAGCGCGCCGGCCCAGATCAGCGCTGGCGGGGCCCCGGCGGCCTGGCCGGCGATCCAGACCGCGGCGATGCTGGCCGCGATCAGCAGGGCGGCGCGGATGGAGTCGGCGGGGCGGCCGGTGAATTGCGGGGCGGGTGGTGTTGCCGTCGGCTTGGCGGTGGGATTGGCGGGATTGGCGGGGGTCGAATCGGCAGGCATCGCGGGTGTCTCTCGGAGGCCGGTCGCGCGATTGTTGACGTCTGGCGCCGGCAGCCATTTGTCGTGGTGCCGTATCGTACTGCACGCCGCAAGGCCCGTGCTGGATGCGCAACTTGTGCCCGGCGCGAGGATTTGTCGCTTGTGTTTTCCCGCTCAGCGTGTCTTGCGGAAGGTCAGGTTGATGCGCGTGCGCCCGGTGAGTGCGTGATCGTCATCGGGCAGCGGCGCAATGCCGTGGAAGACCAGCCGCGACGGGCCGCCCCACACCACTACGTCGCCATGGGCGAGCCGGATGCGCGCCGGCTTGTCGGCGCGGCGCAGGCCGCCCCAGAGGAAGGTGGCGGGCAGGCCGAGCGAGACCGAGACGATGGGCGCCCGCAGGTCCAGTTCGTCGCGATCCTGATGGAGCGAGAGCCGCGTGCCGGGCAGGTAGCGGTTGATCAGGCAGGCATCGGGCGCGAAGCCCGGATAGCCGGCGCTGGCGGCGGCGCGCTCGGCCAGCGCGCGGAACACCTCGGGCATGGGCGGCCACGGCGCGCCGGAATCGGGGTCGACGGGGTCGTAGCGGTAACCGGTGCGGTCCGAGACCCATCCCGCCTCGCCGCAGTTGGTCATGGCCACGGACATGCGCAGCCCGCCGGGGGTGATCAGGTGGCGGAACGGGGCCTGGGCGCTGACCTGGTCCACGGTGGCCAGCAGGCGGGTATCGACATCGCGCGCAAAACCGCGCAGCACCACGGCGCCCGCGCCGAGCGGCTCGGAGGCGGGCGGGGTGTCGGGGTCGGCGGGCAGGGCGTCGAAGAGATCGAAAGTCATGATGAGGTGAGGCGGGGCATGCCGATGATAGCGGCTCGCCGGGATGCCGGGTGGCGGGGCGTGCAACGCGTTCACGCTATCTGGGTGCCATCGCGCATCGACCAGCGTTGTAAATGGGCAAACCGGCACGGATTCCGAGTGCGCTTCCGTTATCATCCGCGAGTCCTGTCAAGGGACGGTAGCGCGGATCGACAAAAACATAGCGCGCACGGGAATAACCAGAAGGGGTCAATACGATGGAAACCAAGCAATTCGCGCCATGGCGCGGGATGACACTTGTCCGGCGCTTGCTGGGCGCGGGACTGATCGCCGGCATGCTGGCACTGGCCGCCTGTGGCGGCGGGGGCGAGGAGGCGACCAACGGCTCGCCTGGCGCCGGGGCGCCGCTGACGCCGTCCAACCCACAGGTGCCGCAAGTGCCGCCGGTGACCCCGGGGGACCCCGGCACGCCCGGCGTGACCAAGAGCGCCAAGCGCGGGGTGGCCTACGATCTGGTCAGCGCGCAGGACTTCGCGGCGCTCGCGCCGGGGGTGTCCTGGTGGTACAACTGGGCCGCCAAGCCCAACGGCACGGCGCCCGCCGATGCCACCACCAAGTACAGCATGGACTTCATCCCCATGCTCTGGAACGACAACTTCAACGACGCCGCCATCGAAGCCTGGCTGCTGGCCAATCCGCGCGTGAAGTACCTGCTGCTGATGAACGAGCCGAACCTCACCGATCAGGCCAACCTGACCCCGGTGCAGGCGGCCACCGTCTGGCCGCGCTACGAGGCCATCGCCGCCCATACCGGCGTCAAGCTGGTCGGCCCGACCATCACCTGGGGCACCATGCCCGGCTACCAGGACCCGGTGATCTGGATGGACGCGTTCTACGCCGCCTATCGCACCGCCAACGGCAACCGCGACCCGCGCATCGACTACCTGGCCTTCCACTGGTACGACTACGGCCTCGGCGGCCAGCTCGACCGGCTGATGAAGTACAACAAGCCGTTCTGGGTGACCGAGTTCGCCAACTGGCACAGCAACGCCGACGGCGCCCAGATCGACACCCTCGAGAAACAGAAACAGCAGATGAAGGAAATGGTCGCCATCTGCGAACAACGCGCCGACGTGTTCCGCTACGCCTGGTTCACCGGCCGCTGGAACAACGACATGCACTTCACCAGCCTGCTCGGCGGCGATGGGCAACTGACGGAACTGGGCAAGTACTACATCGGGCTGCCGTTCTGAGCGAGGGTTACCTCGGCCGCGCCATCCCCTCCAGCAACGCCTTATGGAACGCCGCCGGGTCCTGCATCTGGGGGGCGTGGCCGAGTTCGGGGAATTCCACCAGCGTGGTGTTCGGAATGGCCTTGGCAGTGATTTTGGCCAGTTCGGGGTAGCGGCCGAGCTTGGCCTGGACCTCTGGCGGGGCGGCGTCCTTGGCGATGGCGGTGGTGTCCTTGTCGCCGATCAGCAGGAGGGTCGGGGCCTGGATCGCGCCCATTTCGTAGACCACGGGCTGGGTGTAGATCATGTCGTACAGCAGGGCCGAATTCCACGCCACGGTCTGCTTGCCCGGGCCGCGGTTGAGGCCGGCGAGCATCTGCACCCACGGTTCGTAGTCGGCGCGCCATTGGCCCGCGTAGTACGTGGCCTTCTCATAGTTGCGGATGCGGTCGGCCGTGGTGGCCAGTTCGCGCGTGTACCACTGGTCCACGGAGAGCGGCGGCACGCCCTTGGCTTTCCAGTCTTCGAGCCCGATCGGGTTGACCAGCACGAGCTGCTGCGTCTCGCGCGGGTACATCAGCGCGTAGCGCATCGCCAGCATGCCGCCCGTGGAATGGCCCATGACCGTCACGTTGCTGACGCCGATGGATGCCAGCAGGTCGTGCGTGTTGCGGGCGAGTTGCTGGAAGGTGTACTGGTAGCGCGCCGGCTTGGTCGACTTGCAGAAGCCGATCTGGTCCGGCGCGATCACGCGGTAGCCGGCGCCGCTGAGCTGGTGGATGGTTTCCTGCCAGGTGGCGGCGCAGAAGTTCTTGCCGTGGAGCAGGACCACCGCGCGGCCGTTGGGCTTCTCGGGTTTGATGTCGAGAAAGGCCATCTGCATGGCTTCGCCCTGGGAGGTGAAGCGGTAGCGCTGGACCGGGGCGGGGTAGTCGAAGCCTTCGAGTTCGGGGCCGTAGGCGGGGCCGCTATCGGCAGTCGGCGCGGATGCAGCGGCATCGGCGGCGTGGGCGAGCGGCGCGGCGAATGCAGAGAACGCGGCGACAGTCGCAGCGGCAAGCAGGGTCTGGCGGAGCAGGGACATGGCGGGGGCGGGGTGCGAGGAAGAGACAGGATCGTCGCACAACTGACCGCCCCGCGTGCGGGGAAGTTCCGGACGGC
This sequence comes from Cupriavidus sp. OV096, assembly GCF_900115455.1. Taxonomy (NCBI): domain Bacteria; kingdom Pseudomonadati; phylum Pseudomonadota; class Betaproteobacteria; order Burkholderiales; family Burkholderiaceae; genus Cupriavidus; species Cupriavidus sp. OV096. Next base: position 175,546 of record NZ_FOWM01000006.1, on the reverse strand, counting down.
GGCGGGCGTGCAGGCGCTGCCCTCTCCCCCGGCCCCTCTCCCGCAAGCGGGCGAGGGGAGCAAACCCGCGGTGTTCTCCCCTCTCCCTCTGGGAGAGGGGCTGGGGGAGAGGGCAGGCGTCTGCAGTACCCGATCAGGCGAATGTATCGACTTCGCCGCGCGCCAGCGGGCGCGGGGTGCGGGGGGCGGGCGTAGCGGCCACGGCGGGTGCCGTGTCCTTGCCGAAGCCGGTGGTCTGGGCGAAGGCGCTGCCGCCGTTGGACTGGCGCTGCGGTTGCTGCTGGCCGCCGTTGCCGGCCTGGGCGAAACCGTCCGAGCCGACCGATGCCTGGCCGAGCTGGATGCCCGCTTCGGCCATCGACGTCCGCAGGTGCGGCAGCGCGGCTTCCACGGCGGCGCGTACGGCCTGATGCGGCGACACGAACTGCGCCTGGGCCTGATCGTTCACCACGTTCAGCACCACCTTCAGCGGGCCGAGGTTGGGCGGGTTGAGATCGAGTTCGGCGGTCTGGTTGCCTTGCGTGGACAGGCGCACCATCTGCTGGCCGAGGGCCTGCGCCCACTGGCTGTCGCCGACGTTCGGCGCGACGGCCGGACGCGCGGCGGCTGCGGCGGCCGCTGCCGGCGTGGCATGCACGGCAGCCTGCGCGGCGATGGCCGAGGCCAGCGTGGCGGCGCTGCTGGCATTCGTGGCGCCGGTATCGGCCGATTCGCCGGTACGCGCCGCAGCCGCAGCGGCGGCAAACGGGTTGGCGGCCGGGGCGTTGGCGTTCGGCGCGGCGGCGGCTTGCAGTGCCGGCTGGGCCGTCTGGCCGAGGCTCGACTGCTGGCTGCCGGACTGGCCACCCGTGTGGCTGCCCGACTGGCCGTGCGCGTCCTGCGCGCCGGCGACCGGCACCTGCTGCGTGGCGGCGGCGATCTTGTCGGCGGTGGTCGGTGCGGTGCCCTGGAGCGCGGCGCGCTGCTGGGCGATGGTCGCCAGCGTGTCGGCCGGGCTCGGCGTGGACGCCTTGGCGGTGGCGTCGGCGGTGGCCGTGGCCGGCAGTTGCGCCAGCGGGTCGGTCTGGGCCGGGGCGGCGGCATCGCCAGCCGCTGCGGCGGCTTGTGCGGCTTGTGCGGCCTGTGCGGCGGCTTGCGCGGCAGCCTGGCCGGTCAGCGTGGCCGGGCCATTGAGACCATTGAGACCGTTCACGCCATTCATACCATTCAGGCCAGCGAGGCTGTTCAGCCCGGTGGGGTCGGCAGCGGTCTTGTCGGTCGGAGCCGGTTGCTGGGGCAGCGGTTGCAGCAGCATCGCGGCGGCCAGCGCGGCGGCAGCGGCGGCGGCGTCAGAGGCCACAGTGCTGTCTTCGCCGTTCTCGGCATCCTGCGTGGTGTCCGTGGCGGCATCGGCCTTGCCGGTGGTCTTCCCGTCGGCATCCTTGGCCGGGCGCGTATTGGCCTGCGCCGTCTGGGTGTCGCCCTTGTTCTGCGTCGATGGTTCGGCCGACTTGTCCTTGGCTGCCGTGTCCCTGGCGTCCGCCTTGTTGCCGGACGGCTTGGCGGGCACGCGCACGGCGGGCTGGCCGCTCGCGCGCGCGCGGGTCAGCGCGTCCTTGAACGCATTCGCTTCGGCGCTGGCGCGGGCGTCGCCGGCCGTGCCGGAGGTCGGGGTCTTCAGGCCGGCGTTGCCGACGAGCTGGCTGATATCGATCATGTTCTTGTTGGCAGGTTAGTTCTGGCCGCTGGCCGGCTGGCGGGCCATGCGGGCGGCGTATTCGTCAGTGGAACGCTGCTCGCGCCGCGCGGAGACCTGCTGCTCGCGCACTTCGGCGCGGGTGATCAGCGTGTCGAACGAGTTCTGGCGGCGCTTCTGCTGCTGCCAGTTGGCACGGCCAGCCAGCAGGTCGGCCTCGGCCTTGGCCAGCGCGCTGGTCTGCTGGCGGATGGCGTGGTCGAGCGAGTCGAGAAAGCGCGAGAAGTCCTGCCAGCGCCCCGAGGTCATGCCCTCCGCCGCGATGGCCTGCATGCGCGTGCGGTACTCGTGACGGTATTCGGTCAGCGCCAGGAGCTGCTGCTCGGCCTGCGTGCGCAGCCCCTGCAGCCGGCCCAGCTCGCGCGTGGCCTTGTCCGTGTTGTCCTGGGCCAGTTCGGCCAGCGTGTTGAGCGGGGTGGGCTTAGCCATGGTGCGTCCTCTCGAAGAGATCGTGCAGGCGGGCGATGGAACCCTCGTAGTCCGCGCGCTCGTGGATGTCCTGTTGCAGGAACGACTCCATGCGCGGGTGCATGCGGATTGCGAGGTCCAGTTCCGGATCGTTGCCGGGCACGTAGGCGCCCACGCTGATCAGGTCACGGTTGCGCTGGTAGCGCGACATCAGTTGCTTGAAGCGCCGCACGGAGGCGAACTGCGGCGGCTCGATCAGCGCGGTCATGGCGCGGCTGATCGAGGCTTCCACGTCGATGGCCGGATAGTGGCCGCTCTCGGCCAGGCTCCGCGACAGCACGATGTGGCCGTCCAGAATCGCGCGGGCGGAATCGGCGATGGGGTCCTGCTGGTCATCGCCCTCGGTCAGCACGGTGTAGAAGGCGGTGATGGAGCCGCCGCCCTCGGGGCCGTTGCCGGTGCGCTCCACCAGCGTGGGCAGCTTGGCGAACACCGAAGGCGGATAGCCCTTGGTGGCGGGCGGTTCGCCGATGGCCAGCGCGATCTCGCGCTGGGCCATCGCGTAACGGGTGAGCGAGTCCATGATCAGCAGCACGTGCTGGCCCTGGTCGCGGAAATATTCGGCGAGGCGCGTGGCGTAGGCGGCACCCTGCATGCGCAGCAGCGGCGAGGTATCGGCCGGCGCGGCCACCACGACCGAGCGCTTGCGGCCCTCTTCGCCCAGGATGTTCTCGATGAAGTCCTTCACTTCGCGGCCGCGTTCGCCGATCAGGCCGACCACGATCACGTCGGCGCTGGTGTAGCGGGCCATCATGCCCAGCAGCACGGACTTACCCACGCCGGAGCCGGCGAACAGGCCCATGCGCTGGCCGCGTCCCACGGTCAGCATGCCGTTGATGGCGCGCACGCCCGTGTCCAGCACGGTTTCGATCGGGGCGCGCATCAGCGGGTTGATCTGCTTGCCGGCCAGCGGGACTTCGGTGGCGGCGGTGATCGGGCCGAGGCCGTCGAGCGGACGACCGGCGGCGTCGAGCACGCGGCCCAGCAGGCCGTGGCCTACCGGCAGGCGCTTCGAGCCGGGTTCGCGCGGCGAAGCCATGCCGGACGGTTGCGGCGACGGTTCGAGCGGATAGACACGGGCGCCCGGCACCAGGCCGGCCACGTCCGATTGCGGCATCAGGTAGAGGCGGTCGGCGCCAAAGCCGACCACTTCGGCCTCGGCCGTGCGCGGGCCGCCATGGGCGTGCTGCGTGCCCGGCAGTTCGATCAGGCAGTCGCTGCCCACCGGCATGCGCAGCCCCACGGCTTCCAGCACGAGCCCGGCGGCGCGCGTCAGGCGGCCGCAGGCGCGCTTGCTGTCCACCTCGGCGATACCTGCCGAGGCGCCGGTCAGCGCGTCGCGCCAGCGCGCGGTGTGCAGCGCGGCAGAAGCGACATCGGCGGGTGCCGACGGGGGCATCGGCTGGGCCGGCGCGGCGGGCTGGGCGTCATGCATGCGGGGGCTCCCACGGGTCGTTGCGGCCCAGGGCCTTGATCACACGGCTCCAGCGGGTGGCCAGGCTGGCGTCCAGTTCGCCGCTGGCGGCGCTGGCGATGCAGCCGCCGCGCGCCACGGTGGCGTCGGCGCGCACGGTCCAGCCGGCGGCTTCCAGTTCGCCGGCCAGGTGGGTTTCCACCAGCGACACGTCTTCGGGATTCAGCAGCAGGCAGGGCGAGCCGGACAGCCGCGGCTCGGCCGCCAGCAGTTCGCGCGCGGCGGGCAGCAGCGCGGCGGGATCGGTCTCCATGGTCTTGCGGACCAGCTGGCGGGCCACATCGAGGGCCAGGCCGACCAGTGCGTCGGCAATCTCGGTATCCACGCGGCCAAGCGCGTCGCGGAAGTTGCCGGCCAGCTCCTGCAGCCGGGCGGCTTCATTGCGGGCCGATTCCAGACCGCGCGCATAGCCTTCGCGGTGGCCGTCGCCATAACCCTGGGTCTGGCCCTGGGTGTAGCCCTGCGCATAGCCTTCCTTGCGGGCGCCTTCGCGCATCGCATGCAGGGCTTCGAAATCGATGGACGGCGGGGGCGGCGGTTCGGCGGGGAGCTGGACGGACTCAAGCGCCCGCTTCAGCGCGTCGCGCGGGTCCAGCGACACCATCTGCCAGCGCTGCCAGGCGTCCCCGCGCGAGCGGGCGCGCACCGGGCTGGGCGGCTCGAACGCGCTGAAGTTGTCGAACGGGTCGCTGGCACCGGCGCCACTGCCATTGCCGATGCTGGTGCCGGTGTCGCCGCGGGCAGGCCCGCGGCTGGCGGCAAAGCCGCGCTCAAACGTAGGCATCGTCGCCTCCGCCAATCTGGATTTCGCCCGATTCCGCCAGGCGTCTCACCACCTGCAGGATGGCCTTCTGCTCGGCCTCCACCTGCGACACACGCACTGGTCCCAGCGCTTCCAGGTCTTCGCGCAGCATCTCGCCGGCACGGGTGGACATGTTGCGGATGAACTTGTCGCGCAGTTCCTGCTGGGCACCCTTGAGCGCCACGATGAGCGATTCGGTAGCCACTTCCTTGAGCACGCGCTGGATGCCGCGGTCGTCCACTTCCAGCAGGTTCTCGAACAGGAACATCTCGTCGATGATCTTCTGGGCCAGGTCGGTGTCGTGCGTGCGCACGCCGTCGATGACCGCTTCCTCGTGGGCCGTGCTCATCAGGTTGATGATCTCGGCCGCCGTGCGGACGCCGCCCATGCGGCTGCGCTTCAGGCTCTGGCCGGCCAGCAGCTTGGTCAGCACGTCGGTCAGCTCCTGCAGCGCGCCCGGCTGCACGCCGCCGAACGTGGCGATCCGCAGGATCACGTCGTTGCGCAGGCGGTCCGTGAAGAAGCCCAGCACTTCGGACGACTTCTGGCGGTCCAGGTGGATCAGGATGGTAGCGATGATCTGCGGGTGCTCGTCCTTGATCAGCTCGGCCACCGAGGTGGCGTCCATCCAGTTCAGGGAGTCGATGCCGCCGCCCGGATCGCGCGATTCCAGGATGTCCTCGATCACGGACAGCGCGCGTTCCTCGCCCAGCGCCTTGTTCAGCACGCTCTTGATGAACGAGCTGGAGTCCACGTTCAGCGCCAGGTACTGCTCGGTCTCGCCGCGGAACTCGGCCAGCACCTCGGCCATTTCCTCGCGCGTCACCGACGACAGGTTGGCCATCGCCGAACCCAGCCCCTGCACTTCACGGGGCGACAGATGCTTGAAAACCTCGGCGGCAGCGTCCTCGCCAATCGCCATCATCAGGATGGCGCTCTTCTGCAGGCCCTGTTCGGGCATTCCCTTACTGGCGTTCGTCATGGGCCATCCAATTCTTGATTACGCTGGCGACCAGGCGCGGGTCGCGTTGCGCGGCGTCGCGCACCAGGGCGAGATCGCTTTCGTACTTCGCGGCCAGGCGCAGGACTTCCGGATTCTGGGCTTCTTCCGGCGGCAGGAGCACGGCCTCGCTGGCTTCCGTCGTCTCGGAGGGCGCGGGCAGCGGCGGCGCGGTGTACTTGCGCAGCACCGGACGCGCCACCTTGAACCACAGGAACATCGCCAGGATGGCCAGCAGCAGGTAGCCGACGCCGGTCTTGGCCAGGTCGATCATCTGCGGTTGCTTCCACAGCGGCAGCTCGGGTTCCTTCTCCGCGTTGTCGGTGAACGGGCTGTTGACCACGTTCAGCGAGTCGCCGCGGTCGGCCGAGTAGCCCATCGCTTCCTTGGTCAGGTTCTCGATCTGGGCCAGTTCCTTGGCGGACAGCGCCTCGGTCACCGGCTTGCCCTTGGCATCGAGCTTCTGGCGGTAGTTCACGACCACGGCCACCGACAGGCGCTTCACGCCGCCGGGAGCCTGCTGCACGTGACGCACCACGCGGTCCACCTCGTAGTTGGTGGTGGCGTCGCGGCGGCTGGTGCTCGGGCCGGTCTTCTCGGCGGTCTGCGTGGCCTGGTTCGCGTTGGCCTGGGCCGGCGGATTGGGCTGGCCCGGCTGGCGCGGCGGCTGCGGCGTGGTCACCGGGGCCACGGCGGCGGCCGGCGGCTGGTTCGACAGCGCGCCCGGCACGCCGCCCACGGGGGTGGCGCCCTGCGTGCTCGACTCGCTGGTCTGCTGGCTGCGGATGACCGCCTTGGTCGGGTCCTGGTTCGGCTTGTAGATTTCGTCGGTGTGCTCGACGGACGAGAAGTCCACGTCGGCGGTGACCTGGGCGTGGACGTTGTCCTTGCCGAGGATCGGCGCGAGGATGGCTTCCACGCGCTTCACGTAGTTCTGTTCCACCTGCTGCACGAACTTCAGCTGGCTGGCGTCCAGCGAGCGGTCGTTGGTGCCGGAGAGCAGGTTGCCGTGCTGGTCGACGATGGAGATCGACTTCGGCGTGAGTTCGGGCACGCTGGACGAAACCAGGTGGCTGATGGCGGCGACCTGGCCTTCATCGACGGCGCGGCCCGGGTAGAGCTGCAGCACGATCGACGCGGTGGGCTTCTGGCGCTCGCGCACGAACAGGGTGGGCTTGGGGATGGCCAGGTGCACGCGGGCCGACTGCACGGCGCCGATCGACTCGATCGAGCGGGCGAGTTCGCCTTCCAGGCCACGCTGGTAGTTGACCTGTTCGGCAAACTGGCTGATGCCGAACTTCTGGTTGTCCATCAGCTCCATGCCGGTGTTGCCGCTCTTCGGCAGGCCCTGGCTGGCCAGCTTGAGGCGCATTTCGTGCACCTTGTCAGCCGGCACCATCAGCGCACCGCCGCCTTCGGCGAACTTGTACGGCACGTTCATCTGCTGGAGGGAGGCCACCACGGCGCCGCCGTCGCGCTCGGACAGGTTGCTGTACAGCACCTTGTAGTCCGGCGTGCGCGACCACATCACGCCCACGGCGATGGCCGCGACCAGTGCCGCCCCGCCCAGCATCATGGGCAGGCGCGGATTGGCCTTGAGCTTGTCGACCAGTGCCGCGCCGTTCGGCAGGGTAGCTGCCGCGTTCATGCGCGCGACTCCGGCGCGGCAGGGTTAGTCCTGCCCTTGCCACTTTCGCCTTGGCTGCCGTTAATCATTTCGGCTTGGCTCACATTACGCTGCTGAAAAAACACGCGCACTCCCCGCTGGTTGATAACAGGCCGGGGCGGTGCGTCGATACGCTTGGATCCGCCAGATCCGGCACGGTAGCGATGATCGGCCAGAAGGCTGATGGACAATCGGCTGAATAGGCTAGGTTTTCCCGCCGAATTCATCCTTTGGGCTGGGAGCGGGGGTGGGTACAGTGCGAGCACTGAAAACGGACTGCGTGTGATGTATCAGGCGCGTGGCTCCGGAAACCCCTCTCACAGAACCGGACGCGTCATGACGATCTCCTCGATTGAAGGCATGCTCCAGCAACTGCGCGGCCTGGCGCAGGTGGCTGGCGGCGGCAGCACCAACCAGGCCCCGGCGGCCTCTACCGAAGGCTTCGCGGGCGAACTGCAACGCTCCATGCAACGCCTGAACGCCGTGCAGGACCGCGCCTACGGCCAGGCCGAAGCCTTCGAAATGGGCAAGCCCGGCGTGGCCCTGAACGACGTGATGATCGACATGCAGAAAGCCAACGTGTCGTTCCAGACCGCCGTCCAGGTCCGCAACCGCCTGGCGGCGGCGTACCAGGAAATGATGAATATGCCGGTTTGATGGCAGTTCTCCGACCCGTGCAGCGGTTGGGGCGTGGGTCGGGAACGACAAAAAGGCCATGTTGCGCTGCCGCGACATGGCCTTTTTGCCGTCTGTCACCCCCTCAGACCCTGAAATACTCCGTCGCCGCCCGCTCGTAGGCGGGCTTGCAGATCAGGTCGCCGGCGTCGCCGGCGTAGACCAGGCAGTCGCCCGGGGTTTCGCGGTTCAGCACGCTGACGCCCTGCGAGATCACCGAGCCGTTGCGGACGTGGCTGCGGCCGATGATGGCGGTGTTGGGGTACATGACCACGCCGTCGCCGATGACCGGGGCCACGCCGTGGTTCTTGCCCACGGTGGAGTTCTGGTACAGGACGAGGTAGTTGCCATAGGTGGCCTTGGCCAGCACGATGCCGACGGAGTGGCCGATGAAGAACACCTCGGGCATCTCGATCTCGTAGAACAGGTCGATCGCGTTGAGCGCCTTGTTGAGCAGGAACAGCTTGGTGCAGGCCTCGCCGTGGCGCTCATTGCGCCAGATCGTGTTCGAGAGGTAGTACAGGTACTGGCAGTACTGCGACGAGTGCAGGTAGTTGAACTGGCCGGGGCGCCACATGCGCACGGCGTCGATGCAGTGGCCCACGCGGGTCAGGGCCTCGTCCATGTGCCGGGACACCACGGGCAGCAGCGCCGCGTGGCGGCCGTCCGGCACCAGGTTGGCCACCTGGGCGCAGGTGTAGGCGGCCAGCGACTCGCGGGTATGGCCGATCAGTTCCATGGCTTGATCCCCTCCAGATAGCTCGCCACAACGTCGCGTACGTCGCGCGGGGCCACGCCGAGGCCGCGCAGTGCCTCGGTGCTGCACACGGCGGCCCGTTGCACGGGCGAGGCGCGGGTCAGCCCGATGTCCCAGCCGAGCCGGTTAAAGACCTCGGCCAACTCGCCGTTGGACACATTGGCGCCGCTGGCCAGGTTGAAGATGCCGCTCGCGCCGCCCGTGGACATCGCGGTCAGTGCGCCGACCACGTCGTCCAGGTGGATGTAGTCGCGCACGAAGCCGGCGTCGCTGTCGAGCGTGAACGCGCGCTCGGTGGCGGCCCGGATCAGCCATTCGGACAGGAAGCCCGGCGCTTCGGGCGCCCAGTCGAACACGCACGAGAGCCGCGCCACGGCGGCGCGGCCGGCGGCCACGGTCAGGCAGAGGTTTTCGCCCAGCCCCTTCGACAGGTCGTACAGCGCGCGCGGGCTGGCCGGCTGCAGCATCAGCGCGGCGGCTTCGTCGCCCACGGGCAGCTGCGAGGTGTCGTAGAGCCGCGTGGAAGACAGGTAGACCAGATGCGCGAAGCGGTTCGCGCGCAGCACATCGGCCAGCAGCGAGACGTGCGCCGTGACGGTGTCGAACGGGCGCGCCGCGAAGTCGGCCGTCAGGCCGGCGCAGTAATACACATGGCCCAGGTCACGGGTGAAGAGCGCGCGGTCGCCGCGCGCGGGCACCCAGACCTCATGGCCGGCACGCCGCAGCGTGTCCGCCAGGCGGCGGCCGACAAAGCCGGCCCCGCCGATCACCGTACAGCGCATTGCTTTCCTCGGTGTCGATCAGTTGACGGGATGGTGGAGCGCCGGGTCACGGTGCCACAGCAGCTTGGGGCTCACGCCCGGCACGACCGCGAAGTCCTTGCCCGCCAGCAGCGCCGGGTCCTTCACGGCCACCATGTTGAAGCCGTGCGCCGGGCCTTCCAGGTAGACCTGGTCCACCGGCACCAGCTCCACGGGGCGGCCTTCCATGTTCACGTTCGAGTTGAAGTCGCGCACGGCGTAGACGTGGTAGCCGAAGCCGGTGAGCATGCGGATGATCTCGGCGTTCTGCAGGCCGGCGCTCCAGTCCACGTAGTGGCGGTGCACTTCGAACACGAGGTTCGGGGCTTCGCCGGCCGGGCGGGCCAGCTGCTTCGCCGCGCCCTTGAACACGTTCAGTTCGGCGCCTTCGATGTCGAGCATGATCAGGCCGAGCTTGTCCACGTTCTGCTGGGCGCAGTACTCGTCGATGGTGATCGTCGAGAAGCTGTCGTCATCGGCGGGGCCGTCGGTGTGCTCGGCATGGGCGAACGAGTCGTGGCCCACCAGGCGCAGTTGCGTGGTGCTGTCCGACCACAGGCCCAGGCGCCAGCTCCGGATGTTTTCCACGTGGTTCAGCGAGGCGTTGTTGCGCAGCATGCCGAGCTGGTCGGCATTCGGCTCGAACGCGTGGCAGGTGCCGCCGGCCTGCGCCAGGCGGCGCGCCATCAGGATCACCTGGTCGCCGAAGTAGGCGCCCCCCACCACGGCATGGCCGCCGCGCTCGCACAGCTTCAGCAGCAGCTTGGTGGTCTGCGGCTCCCACACGTGGTCCGGCTGCGGCGGCGTGCTCATCAGGAAGTCGCGCGCGATCTTGGTGCGGTACAGGAATTCGAACACCGTGCCGTCGGCCAGCGTCTTGCGCAGGCGCGACTGCTCGTTGTACATGGCGTCGACGATCGGGCCGGTAATGTCGTCACGCACGCTGCCTTCGTAGGCGTCCAGGTCTTGCTCGATGCTCTTGCACAGGGCGATGACCTTGTCGCGGGCGGCGGCGCTGCCGCCCACCGTGCGCAGGGCGTCGGACAGCTTTTGCAGATGTTCAGTCGTCATGGGTGGCTCCGCTTGGATTGTCAGGATCGAATAAAAGGGGTTGTCAATGCTCGCCAAGCCCGGCGAGCAGGGGAAGCGCCAGGTCCTTCGCGGAGACCATGCGGTCCGCGCAGTCTGGCCAGTCAATGCCGATGGCGGGGTCGTCCCAGCGTACGCCGGCACTGCTGCCGGGCGCGAACGGCACCGTCATCTGGTAGAACACCTCGGAGAGCGCCGTGCGGGTCTGGAACCCGTGTGCGACGCCCTTCGGGATGTAGATCGCCCGCTGGTTGTCCGCCGACAGCTCCACGGCCTGCCATTGCAGGTAGGTGGTGGACGCGCGGCGCAGGTCGAGGATCACGTCGTACACCGCGCCGGTGGTCACGCGTACGAGCTTGTCCTCGGCATGCGCGCCGGTCTGGAAGTGCATGCCGCGCAGGATGCCGGCGCGCGTGTTGCGCGAGACGCTCTGCTGCACGAAGTGCGCGTCGAGGCCGTGCTCGGCGAACGCCGCCACGCAGACCGTGCGCGCGAAAAAGCCTCGCGCGTCGGGCAGCGGTTCGGGGTCCACCAGCCAGGCGCCGGCGATGCGGGTCGGGGTGAAGATCACGGCAGGACCACGGTATCGGGAATGGGCACCACGAAGCGGCCGCCCCAGGCGCGGATGCCGGCCATCTGCTCGATCACCTCGTCCTTGATGTTCCACGGCAGGATCACCAGGTAGTCGGGCCGGCTGGCGTAGATGGAATCGGGCGAGCGCACCGGAATGCGCGTGCCGGGCAGCAGCTTGTTCTGCTTGGCCGGGTTGCGGTCCACCACGTACTCGATCAGGTCGGCGTCGATGCCGCAGTAGTTCAGCAGCGTGTTGCCCTTGGCGGCGGCGCCGTAGGCGGCCACGCGCTTGCCGGCGCGGCGCGCCTCGATCAGGAAGGCCAGCAGGTCGCGCTTGGCCTGGCGCACGCGCTCGGCAAAGCGGGCGTAGCGGTCCGGCGAAGTCAGGCCGCCGGCGACCTCCTCATCCAGGCAGGCCTGCACGGCCGGCGTGGTGGCGCGGCGCGAGGCCTGGTGGCAGGCAAACAGGCGCAGGCTGCCGCCGTGCGTGGGCAGGTGCTCGATGTCGAACACGCGCAGCCCGGCGCGGGCGAGGATCGGCACCAGCGCCGTCAGCGACAGGTAGGAATAGTGCTCGTGGTACAGCGTGTCGAACTGGTTCTGTTCGAGCAGGCGCAGCAGGTGCGGGAACTCGAGCGTGATCACGCCTTCCGGCTTCAGCACGATCGGCATGCCGCCCACGAAGTCGTTGATGTCCGGCACGTGGGCCAGCACGTTGTTGCCGAGCAGCAGGTCCACCTCCCAGCCTTCCACGCGCAGCGCGCGCGCGGTGCGCTCGCCGAAGAACAGCTCGCGGCTGTCGATGCCCTTGGCGCGCGCGGCTTCGCCGGTATTGGCGGAAGGCTCGATGCCCAGGCACGGCACGCCGTTCTGGTGAAAGTACTGGAGCAGGTAGCCGTCGTTGCTGGCGAGCTCCATCACGCTGCTCGCCGGTGTCAGGTCGAAGCGCTCGGTCATCGCCGTCACGTAGCGGCGGGCGTGTTCGAGCCACGAGGTGGAGAACGACGAGAAGTAGACGTAGTCGTCGTGGAAATGGGTTTCCGCCGGCGTGGCGTCGCGCAGCTGCACGAGCCAGCACTTGTGGCACACCATGGCGTGCAGCGGATAGAACATCTCGCCCTGTGCGATGTGCTCCGGCCGGATGAAGGCATTGGAGACCGGCGACAGGCCGAGGTCCACGACGGTTTGCGTCAGCGGTGCGCCGCAGGCGCGGCAGCAGGGGGTAGGAGCGGTGGCAGCAGTGGTCATGCGCAGAATTGCTCGATCTGTTGTTCGGTGATGGCGCGGGCCTGGCCCGGCTCGTGCTGGACGGTGCGATACCAGCGTGCGGTGGCGGCCAGCGCCTCGTCCAGCGTCCAGCGCGATTGCCAGCCCAGCAGCGTGTGCGCCTGGGAGGAATCGAGGTACAGGTTGCGGGCCTCGTGCGGCGCAGCGCCCGGTGGCGGGCAATGCGCCCACTGGAGTTCCGGCCAGTGTTGCTGCAATCCGCCCAGCACGCGCGCTACCGGGAGGTTGTCGCGCGCTTCCGGGCCGAAGTTGAAGGCGGTGGCCAGGGCGGCGTCGCCGGCCAGCAGCCGGGCGCCCAGCAGCAGGTAGCCGTGCAGCGCTTCCAGCACGTGCTGCCACGGCCGCGTCGCCTGTGGGCTGCGGATCTCAAGTGTGGCGCTACGGGCGGCAGCGCGCGCGGCGTCGGGAATCAGGCGGTCCTCGGACCAGTCGCCGCCGCCGATCACATTGCCGGCGCGCGCGGTGGCGAGCAGCACGCCACGCTCGGCCAGGAACGACTTGCGATAGCTGGCGGCCACGAGTTCGGTGCCGGCCTTGCTCGCGCTATAGGGGTCATGGCCGCCGAGCGGATCGGTCTCGCGGTAGCCCCAGAGCCATTCCTTGTTGTCGTAGCACTTGTCGGTGGTGACCACGATGACCGCGCGCACGGACGGGCAGGTGCGCACCGCGTCGAGCAGGTTGACCGTGCCCATGACGTTGGTGGACCACGTCTCGGCCGGGTCGCGGTAGCTCGCGCGCACGAGCGGCTGCGCCGCCAGGTGCAGCACGATCTCGGGTTCGGCCGCGTGCAGCGCGCGCGTGAGCGCGGCGGCATCGCGGACATCGCCCACCGTATGCTGCGCGAGCGCCGGCGCCACGCGCGCGGCGTCGAACAGGCTCGGCGTGGTGTTCGGGGCGAGGGCGTAGCCGCTGACGCGCGCATCCAGCCGCGCGAGCAGCAGCGCCAGCCAGGCGCCCTTGAAACCGGTGTGCCCGGTCACGAAGACGCGCCGGCCTGCGAAGGCGGAAAGCGCCGCCGACGGGGAAGCAGTCGACACCATTACCAGCGCTTCCAGGGCGCCTTGCCGGATTGCCAGAGGTCTTCCAGCAGGTTCTTCTCGCGCAGCGTGTCCATCGGCTGCCAGAAACCGGTATGTTCGAACGCGGCCATCTGGCCGGAGCGGGCGAGTTGGCGCATCGGCGCTTCTTCCCAGCTCGTGGTGTCGTCCGGAATCAGGTCGAGCACTTCCGGGTGCAGGATGAAGAACCCGCCGTTGATCCACGCGCCATCGCCACGCGGCTTCTCGGTGAAGCCGCACACCTTGTCGTTGTCGCGCTCGAGCGCGCCGTAGCGGCCCGGCGGCTGCACGGCGGCCACGGTGGCACGGCGGCCGTGCTCGCGGTGGAACGCGATCTCGGCCGTGATGTCGATGTCGGACACGCCGTCGCCGTAGGTGAAGCAGAACGGCTCTCCGGGCGTCAGGTACTCGCGCACGCGGCGCAGGCGGCCGCCGGTCATCGAGTCCTCGCCGGTATCGACCAGCGTCACGCTCCACGGCTCGGCCTTGCGGTGGTGCACGGCCATGCGGTTCTCGCGCATGTCGAACGTGACGTCGGACATGTGCAGGAAGTAGTTGGCGAAGTATTCCTTGATGACGTAGCCCTTGTAGCCCAGGCAGATCACGAACTCGTTCACGCCGTGCGCCGAGTACATCTTCATGATGTGCCAGAGGATGGGCTTGCCGCCGATCTCGATCATCGGCTTCGGCCGCAGGTGCGATTCCTCGGAGATGCGGGTGCCCAGGCCCCCGGCCAGGATGACGGCCTTCATGCTGCCACCTCCTCGGCGGCGGCTTCGGGGGCGGCCTGCGTAGCCACCTCGATGCCGATCACCTCGAACACGGTAGGCGGTGGGGAGGCTTCCAGCACTTCCAGCGCCAGGCCGAACTGCTCGTCCAGCAACTGGGCGAGCGCGGACTTGTCCAGGCCGAGTTCGTCGAGCCAGAGCGCCAGCTTGCGGTACAGCGGCAGCGCGTACGGGCGCATGCCGATGGCTTCCACCAGCAGGTCGATGGCCGCGTCAGCCTCGCCGTTGTGGTACTTGAATTCGGCCAGGCCGTAGGCCACCACCCAGTTGCGGTACCAGGTGGACGTCAGGTTCTCCAGCACATTGAGCAGCGGCACCCATTCCTTCAGGTGGATGTGAGCGGCCACCGACATCACGAGGTCCTCGGCGGGATACCACGCGCCGGCGAAGAACAGGCCGGAGCGGCGCGGTTCGGTGCGGGCGGGAATCGGCTTGGTCTCGCTGCAGATCTCGGTCAACTGGTCCTCGAACCAGGCGGCGAAGCGCTGCGCGTCGAACATCTCGCTCTGCTCGGCACGCGGACGGATCGACATGCGGATCTCGTTGAGCTGCTGCACGTCCGAAGCCAGGGCACAGGCCACGTCGACGTACTGGGCCTCGGTCTCGCAGATCAGGTCGTCCAGGCCGGCGGCGTGCAGGAACGGGGCCGACACGCGCTGGTGGAAGGTGTCGCCGGAGAAGGTCACCACGGGCACGCCCATCCAGATGGCGTCGCAGGTGGTGGTGCCGCCGGTGACGGGCGCGGTGTCCAGCGCGATGTCGATGCGGTTGTAGGTCACGTACTGCGCGGCGCCGTCACGGTTGATCAGCTCCACACGGCTGGTGTCGATGCCATGGGCGACCATGCGCTCGTAGAGCATCTCGCGCACGTTGTCGCGGTCGCAGCCGGTGGCTTCCACCAGCATGCGGGCGTTCGGGCAGCGTGCCAGCACGGCGCTCCACAGCCGCATGGTCTTGGGACCCAGCTTGGCGATGGTGTTGCACGAGCCAAACGTGATGTAGCCGTTGTTCAGCGCCGGGGTCGGCTGCACGCGGAACTGCGGGTCGTAGATCTTCAGCGGGTTGGTGACGATCGGGTGGTAGGCGCTGAACACCGGCGCACGGAGTAGTGTTTCCGTGTAGTTGTGGTCGAAGCCCTCCGGATCGGCGGTCCAGTCGGTCACGCGGTACTCGATCTGTTCCATGCCGGTGGTGCCGGGGTAGCCCAGCCACGTCAGCTGCTTCGGGGCCAGGCGGTGGACCATGTAGGTCAGCGGCGAGGCGCCCGTGTAGCCGCCCAGGTCGATCATCACGTCGCAGCGCTGCGCGCGCACGGCCTTGACCACCTCGGCCTCGGACATCCTGTAGAGGTCGTGGAAGCCTTCCGCGTAGACGCGGATCTTCCTGGTGATGTTGTCGTTGACGTTCGACAGCGAGAACAGGTGCACCTCGAAGCGCGTGCGGTCCAGGTTGGCGATCAGCGGGATCAGGAAGTAGGCGCAGGCATGGCGGCGCAAGTCGTTCGACAGGATGCCGATGCGGATCCGCTCGCCCTGGCTGGCCTGCAAGGCCGGGGCTTCGACGGGCGTGCGGGCCAGCGTGCGGGCCCAGTCGGTGGCCTCGCGGCGCAGTTCCTCGGCGCCGATGGTTTCGTCGTAGAGCAGCGAGAACAGCAGGTTGGAGCGGTTCACGCGCTGCAGCGGGTCCAGCGCGCAGGCGCGGCGGAACACCGGAATGGCTTCGATGGTGCTGCCCGATTCGCGCAGCGCCGAGGCGTAGTTGCCCACCGCCACCGGGTCGTTCGGCAGCAGCGCGGCGGCTTTCTCGCCGGCCAGGCGGGCGCCGTAATAGTCGCCGGTATAGAACATGGCCGTGCCGAGCACCTGCCACAGATGGGCCGAGCCAGGCTGGAGTTCCAGGCTGCGCTGGAGCAGCGGAATGCCGGCGGCGTAGTTTTCCAGTGCCACGTCGAGCGCGCCGACCAGGCCCAGGAAGCCCGGATGGTTCGGGAAGCGCTTCATGCCGGCTTCCGCCAGCCGCTTGGCTTCCTCGCTATGGTTCATGCCGGACAGGCACAGCGATTCGATGTAATACGGTTCGGGGAGCGTGCCGGCGCTGCGCTTGGCGGCGCGGGCGAGCTTCAGCGCTTCCGCATACTTGCTGGCGTTGTAGGCAGTCCAGGCCTGCTGGATCGTCCGCTGCGCGGGACTCGAAACGTTCTTGGTCATGGCGTTGTGCTTTGCAAAGGCGCGGTGTCAGCCCGGACAGCAGACGGGCTGATCGATGCATGCACAGTAACAAGGGACGTTCCGCGCCATCGGCCGGAACACGGGCCGAAATTGGCGCTATTTCAGCGGGGGTGCCGTTTTCGGCGCCTCGGGGACCGGGTCAGATGAGGGTCAGGCGGGGGTCAGGTGAGGGCCGGAAGGGATGCCGCCGCATCCGGCTGCTCCATCCGGTGCAGCCAGACCAGCAACTCGGCCACGGCCACATAGAGCTGCGGGGGAATCTGGCTGTCGAGGTCCACCTGCATCAGCAGGTTGACCAGCGCCGGGGAGCCGTGCACGTAGACGCCGGCCTCGCGGGCACGCGCGATGATGGCTTCGGCGGACAGGCCGTAGCCCTTGGCCACCACGCGCGGGGCCTTGTCGGCGGACTGGTAGGAGAGCGCGACGGCGGCGCCGCGGTTCGGATCGTTCTCGCTCATGACTGGGCTGCGGGAATGGCGTCCAGGCGCGCTTCCACCTCGGTGGCTGCGCTGACGTTGAGGTTCAGCAGGGAGATGCCGTGGGCTTCGAGCTGGCCGCGGAAGTCAGCGCCTGCTTCGGCCAGACGGCCAGCGGTGGCGCGGTCATCGGCCACCAGTCGCGCTTCCAGACCGTGCGCGCCGAGAGTCAGCACGGCATCGACATGCCCGAGCCGGGGCAGATCCAGCCGCAGCCGGGTGCTCCAGGTCGCGGCATCTGCCGAGGTAGGCGAGTGCTCACCTTGCTGCTCGCGCGTGACTTCCCAGTCCATCGGCATGCCGGGCCAGGCTTCCACGGTCCAGCGGAACTGCTGCGTGGCGAGCAGCTCGAGCTGGTGGCGCACCACGCCTTCGCTGGCCGGGTGGACTGGCGGGCCGACGTCGGCCTGCGGGGGGGCGGCGGGCTGGTCGGGCGCATTCCAGCTGGCGATGATCGCCGCGCGCTGGGCCTGGGCGATATGGTGGCCTTCGTGCGACACCTCGGCCGTGATCTGGTAAGCATGCGCCGCCGCATTGGCGTGCGCGGCACGGCGCTGTTCGGCGGCCGGTGTCGAGGGCGTGGCCTGGCCGGGCGTGGCGCCGACGGGCTGGCCCGGTTGGCCGGCCTGGCTCCCTGCGTCGGCGCCATGGCCGCGCGCTGGCTGCGCCGGTACGCCGGTAGTCAGCGGAAAGATGGTCGGGCGCGTCAGTTCTGCCAGGATCGCGGCGCTCGGGGCCTGCGCGGGCGCGGCGGGCGGGCCGCCATAGGGCAGCAGCGCCACCGGCGCACCGGCGCCGGGCGCGGGCTGCTGCGGTGGCGTCGCGGCGGGCGGGGCCGTCTGGGCCGGCGGGGCGGGCTGGCGCAGGCCGGCCTGCGGCTCCTGCAGCAGGGCCGACAGCGGGCGCTGGCCCACTACCCATTGCGCCACATGCGATTCGTAGAACAGGCCGCTCTGGTCGACCAGCGTGGCGAGCGCGGCGGACAGCGTGGCCGCCGACGCGTTGCCCGCGCCGGGCGCGGTGGCCAGCAGCGGGGCGCGCGTCTGCAGCGGCTGCGCATCGCCCGATTCGAACAGGTCGAGGATGGCGCGCGCCGCGAAGCTCAGGGTCTCGCGCGTGGAGGTGGTCAGCGCGTTGCCGCGCGCGTCCATGGCGCCGGGGCCGACCGCGCTGGGCGGCCGGGCCTGGACGGTCTCGCCCGTGGACGACTGCACGTCGCCCTGCGAGACGTCGTGCACCGGCATCAGCGCCGCGAGCTTGTCGATGGCCAGCGCCGGGCGCGAGAGTTGCGTGTCCGGTGCAGCGTGGGGCACCAGGGCCGCCGGGATTTGGATGCCAGTCATGGGCGCGTGTCAGCGGATGGCGATGGACGTGATACGCGTCGGTCGATCCCTTCCGCAAGCACGGAAGGGCAGTGGATTCAGGCGGCGGCGCCGTAGGCGGCGGACAACTCGAGCTTGCGGCGCGAGCTGTTCAGCAGTTCGCCCAACTGGGCCAGGCGCGGCATGGTCAGGTCGCGGATCCGGGCGTCGTAGGCCAGGATGCGCTCCAGCAACTGGAAGCGGCGCAGGCGTTCGTTGTCGGAGAACGGCTTGGTGTGGTCGAGCAGGCGCAGGCGATCCACTTCGGCCATGTAGACCTGCTGGAGATCGTTGAGCGCATCCCAGTTGGACGCGCGCGCGGCTTCGAGCATCTGCTCCGAGAGCACCAGCAGCTCTTCGTAGCTTCTGACGATGGGGGACATATCGAACATCTCAGGATTCCTGCAGGGCCGGCTGCGTGATGGCGGTCGGTGCAGCGGGCTCGGCGTCAGTGGGCGCTGCCGGGTCGATGGCGGTCCAGGCCGAGGCAAGATTCTCGAGCAGGGCATCCACTTCCGACAGCAGGGTAGCGTCGCCGCGCAGGTTGGCCAGCATCAGGCGACGGGTCATGTATTCGTACAGCGATTCGAGGTTGGCGGAGATTTCCCCGCCCGCCTCGTGGTCCAGCACCGCGCGCAGCCCGTTGTCGATGATGTTGATAGCCTTGGAGATGGCATTGCCGCGCGCCTCCAGCTCGCCATTGTCCAGGTGGAACCTGGCACGGGCGATGGCCGAGCGGGCGCCGTCGTACAGCATCGCGATCAGCTTGTGCGGGCTGGCGCTCATGACCCCGGTCTGTACACCGACCTGGGCATAGGCATTGATGGCTTGGCGCGCGAACATGGTGAACTCCGGTGACTTACTTGCTGCTGGTGCCGTTCATGGCCGCGAACTGCTGCGTCAGGTAGCTGCTGGTCTGGTTCAGCTTCGACACCAGCAGGTCCAGCTGCGTGAACTGCGCGCGGTAACGGTCCATCGTCGACGTGACGCGGTCCTGCGTCGCCGTGTACTTGTCTTCCAGGTCCTTCAGCGTGGCGGTGATGCCGTCGGTGGCTGCCGTCAGTGCGCCGGAGGTGCCGTTCAGCGAGTCGACATAGTCGGTGATGGTCTTGCCCATGCCGGCCGAACCATCCACACCCGAGAAGAACTTGGTCAGGTCCTGGAAGTTGTCCGAGAGCGCCTTGTTCAGCTTGTCGTCGTCGATTTCCAGCTTGCCAGCGTTGCCGGTGGTCACGTTGAACTCGATGCCGAGATCGGACAGCGTGACCGAGCCGCCGTTGCCGTCGGACATCGGGGTGGTCAGCATCGAGCGCAGGCGCGTGGCGATATTGCGCAGCGTGCCGTCGCCGTTCAGTGCGCCAGCCGTGCCGGCATCGGTGTCGAACGTGGTCAGCGAGCCGACGGCCGACAGGATGTTGTTGTACGCGGTGACAAAGCCTTGCACGCTGGCCTTGATCGACGCATCGTCGCGCGTCACGTTCATGGTCGTGGTGCCGGTGGACTTCAGCGTCAGGGTCACGCCCTGGGCCGCGCCCTGCACGGTGTTGCTCTGGCTGGTGACGTCGATACCGTTGATCTTCAGCGTGGCGTTGGCAGCGGCCACCTTCTCGGACATGCCGTTCGGCTGCGTGGCCACGGCCGGGTCATAGGCCACGATGTCGCTCACGGCGCTGTCGCTGGCGCTGATACGCATGCCGGACTGGGTGCCGGTCTTGTTGGACGTCAGCACAATATGGTAGGGCGTGCCGCTGCCGTCGTTGATGATACTGGCGGTGACGCCGATATTGGCCTTGTTGATCGAGTCGCGGATGCCTTCCAGCGAGGTATCGGAGCCGATCGTCACCGTCTTGGTGCTGGTGGGCGTGCCGCCCGTGGCGAGGTCGGCGCCGAAGTCCACCGTGATGGTGCCGCCGCCGATGGCAGCGGTCTTGTCGGCCACCGACTTCGAGACCAGCGATTGCGCCGCGGCCAGCGAGGACACGTTGATGTTGTAGCTGCCTGCCACGGCGGTAGCGTCGGTGGCGGCGCTGAGCACGCTATCCGAGCCCACGGCGGCCTTGACGGCGCTCCACGTGGCGGCGGTGTTCAGCGTCTTGGCGGCGGCCGAATAGGCATCCAGCACGCTCTTGATGGTGCCGTAGCCGGACAGCTTGGCCTGGTAGCTCTTGGCCTGGTTGTTGATCTGCGTGAGCGGAAGTTCTTCCGCTGCCTGGAGCTTGTCGAGCAGCGTTTGCAGCTCGAGGTTGGAACCGATACCGATGGAAGAGATTGCCATGACTGTTCTACCTATTGTTATTTGTCTTCAACTGGGTGATTGCAGAGGTCAGACGGCGTGGCTCACGAACAGGCCCTGGAGCTTGTCGATCGCGCGCGCCAGGCGCACAACGTCTTCATTCGGCATTTGCCGGATGATCTCGCCCGTCTCCTTGTCGAAAACCGTGGTGATGACGCGGTGCGTCTGGTCGTCGATGGCGAAGCGCAGGCCAATGGAGGTGGTCTTCAGCACGTCCACCAGCTCCTGCACCGCGGTGGCGGTGTTTTCAGGCGCATCGGCGGCGGGCCGGGTGTCCGCGCGGTCGGCTTCATGCGACGGGCGAACGGCTTTTACCGTGGCGGTCGGGGCGGCGGAAGCCGGCGCGATGGCCACGGTGTCGGCGGGAATGCGGGCCGCCGGAGTGGAAACGGGATTGGGAGTTGCCATGGTTTGCTCCGTCCGGTGAGGCGAGGGGTTCTGCTCGGTTGAAACGCTTTGCAGGCAGTGGGCTGCCTGCAAAACATTCCGGCAAAAAAGCCGGGCCTTGCGGCCCGGCCTTCTTGCGGCGTGGCGATTAACGCAGCAGCGACAGCACGTTTTGCGTGGTCTGGTTCGCTTGCGACAGCACCGAGGTACCAGCTTGTTGCAGGATCTGCGCGCGGGTCATGTTCGACACTTCCGTTGCGTAGTCAGCGTCTTCGATGCGCGAACGCGAAGCCGACAGGTTGTTCACCGTCGTGCTCAGGTTGTTGATCGTCGACTCGAAGCGGTTTTGCACAGCACCCAGGCTCGAACGCAGGCTGTCAACCGAAGCCAGTGCGGAGTCCAGCGTCTTCAGCGGGTCAACCGTGGCAGCTTGTTGGAAGTCCGAAGCTTGCAGCGAAGCGCCCTTGATCGTGAAGCCGGCGGTGGAACCCGACACCGAAGCGTCGCTCGGCTTGACGGCGATGTACATCGTCGTCGAGGTAGCCGTACCGTTGCCAGCCAGGCCCTTCGAGGACAGAGCGGCGTCGTCGGCGGCGGTCAGGCCGGTCATGCTCACTTGCACGAACCAGTTGCCCTTCGAATCCGTCACGACGGATTGCGAGTTGATGGCTGCCGAGGTGTTCAGGCCCAGAGCGCGCTGGATGTCAGCGGCGGCGATGCCGGTTGCCGAAGCAGCCGTCACCGGGGTAGCGGAACCCAGAGCCGTTTGAGCGGCGGCGGAACCGATCGAAGCCGTGGCACCTTGCGGGCCGGCAACGCTGAAACCAGCGACGCCCAGGGTCTTCGAGGTGATTTCCTTCAGGGCGATCGAGATGGTTTCGCTGTCGTTGGCGCCAACCTGGATCGACATGTTCTGGTCCTTGGCCAGAACCTTGACACCGTTGAACTGGGTCTGAGCCGACACGCGGTCGATTTCCGACAGACGTTGCTTGATTTCGTCCTGGATCGACTTCAGGTCCGAACCCGAGTTCGTACCGTTGGCGGCTTCCACCGACAGTTCACGGATACGTTGCAGGTTGTTGTTGACTTCGCTCAGGGCGCCTTCGGTCGTTTGCGCGATCGAGATACCGTCGTTGGCGTTACGCGAAGCTTGCGTCAGGCCCTTGATGTTGGCGGTGAAGCGGTTGGCGATGGCTTGACCAGCAGCATCGTCCTTGGCGCTGTTGATGCGCAGGCCCGACGACAGGCGCTGGATCGCGGTGTTCAGCGACGATTGCGACGTGTTCAGGTTGCTCTGCGTTTGCAGCGACAGAATGTTGGTGTTGATGACTTGCGCCATGGTACGACTCCTATATGCAATGTTTTAGGCATTCCGGCGGGTGCCGTAACGTTGGCTGCCTGCGTTGCAGGGCGTAGAGTGCCTCCGTTGCAAGGGTTATCGACAGGGCGGTAGGAGACTTTAGAGTGATCTTTGCGAGAGTTTGCGGGCGCTGCCCGGAACCCCCGGCGTTATTGCGGATGGCGGCCGGCCCGGGGAATGGGCGGGGCGCCGCCGGCGCAGGCCGGCCTGGCGGCGTCAGCGGCGCTTGCGGGTGCGCGGTATATATAGACGCACAAAATCCGGCGACGCCTCGGCGTCCAGCACCGCTGCGTCGGCTTCCGGCGCGTGCGCCGGCGTCACCACGGTAATGGCGCGCTTGTAGACCACCGTGGGCATGGGATCCTCGCCCGTTTTGCCCAGCAGAATCATGTAATTGTCCGAGGCCAGCACGATCCCGGTCAGCCGCGTGCCATTCGAGAGGTGCACGATGACGGTATTGCGGCTGGCGCTGTGGGCCGCAAAGTGCAGATGCTGCAACTTTCGGCTGGGACGGGGAACCTTTTTTTCCTGCTTCACAACTTCTCCGGAAGAGCCCGCGAGGGTTCTGGCGGCGGTCAACGGTCCGAAGACCAGGCGCATGGATCGAGGTCGCACTAAAAGTGACGGATGGCGCGCCCTGATCCCGGCGAGATATGAAACATTCGCTCTCGGAGCCGGGGCAGGGGCTCACCTTCATCACGTTAACGGGCGCGCACACCGAACGGTTGAATGGCGCCATCCGGCCGAGCAATTCGGCCGGCCTTGCGAGGAGAGAAGGGGAATACTTCAGCCGGGAGGGTAACAAAGTTTTACAAGTGTTGACAAAGTTGGCCCGCGAACAATGCCTAGAGGTAAAGCTCTATTTATTTTATTGATGCAGTCGGTGTGATTGAAGTAGCACCTTCGTGGTCGGCGCCTGACAGAAAAGCAACGTTTGGGTCGCAATCCGCTCGCACTAAAGCTTTCTGGGACGCTGCCGATAACTGCCGATATGCCCGAATGTGCGGCATGGCATGACATGGAACGCGAAAGTGCTCAATTCGTTACAGCCGCTATCAGGGCATTCCCTGATAGAAGCCTCATTTACACCTCATGTAAGCAGGTTTATATTCCGGGGTTCGGACCGGTTTACCCCCGGTCTTTCACAGCAGTCCTGAAAGCCTACGAGCACCCCGCGCGTGGGCTTCTTTTTTTTGCCCTCGTCGTTTCGTCGCGGTCTGTTGCCGCAGTGGCCGTGATCGGCCGGGCCGGAGTGCCCGGAACAGATTAGACGCCAGTCGTTGACGCGGCAATTTGACGAACTGCCGGCACTTTTCCCCCTATTTCGATTTTCCGCTCAAGAAGCGCACCGGCCTGCCCGATAGCGCTGATGGCGACACCCGGATTCCGGTGGACGCTAGACGTACATCCAACATCGAAAAAGAGAGAAAGGTACGCTGAGATGGGCTTGCGAAACATGGGTATCGGGGCACGACTGTCCCTGGCATTCTGTGCGGTGGTGTTGCTGCTGGCGGCCGTAGCGGCCGTGGGCGTGACGGCGCTGCGCGGGATGAACGATGCGATGCACCAGGCGGTGGAGCAGCGCCTGCTGCGCGTCATCGACCTGAACCACGTGAAGGAAGGGGCGCTGCAGATCGGTGTGCTGGTGCGCGACGCCACGCTGACCGAGGATCCGGCGCTGGCCGCCCAGAACATCGACAAGGTGAACAAGCTGCGCGACGAGATGCGCGCCAGCCTGGAAACCCTGGCCAAGATCATCGAGGCCAGTGGCCGGGCCGAGTCCAAGGCCATGTTCGAGCAGCTCAACCAGACCCGGACCACCTACAACGGCCAGCTCGACCTCGTCATGCAACAACTGCGCGGTGGCGACTTCAATAGCGCCCGCGCCGGCCTGATCGTGACGCTGCCGGCGGCGCAGGGCGCCTATTTCGACAAACTCGACGAAGCCGCCGCGTCTGGCCGGAAGATGGCCATCGACGCCGTGGCCGAGGCTTCCGACCACTATGTCTTTGCCCGCAACCTGCTGATCGGCCTGGCGGCCGCCGCCGCCGCGATCGCCGCGCTGCTGGGCCTGGCCATCACCCGCTCGGTGACGCGCCCGGCCGGCCAGGCGCTGGACGCCGCCGAGGCGCTCGCCCAGGGCCGCCTGGGCCACGCCATCGCCGTGCGCACCCAGGATGAGATGGGCCGCATGCTTGGCGCGATGGAACGCGCCTTCGGCCAGCTTGGCGTGCTGGTACGCGGCATCCAGCAGGCCGCCGGCTCGATCGACACGGCAGCGCGCGAGATTTCCAGTGGCAATACCGATCTCTCCCAGCGGACCGAGCAGCAGGCGGCCTCGCTCGAGGAGACCGCCGCCTCGATGGAGGAATTGACCTCCACGGTGCGCCAGAACGCCGAGAACGCCCGCCAGGCCAACCAGCTGGCGGTCAACGCCTCGGATGTGGCCACGGAAGGCGGCCGGGTGGTGCGCAGCGTGGTCGACACCATGGATGGCATCTCGAAATCCTCCGCACGCGTGGCCGAGATCATCAGCGTGATCGAGGGCATCGCCTTCCAGACCAACATCCTTGCGCTGAACGCGGCTGTGGAAGCGGCCCGCGCCGGCGAGCAGGGCCGGGGCTTCAGCGTGGTGGCGGCCGAGGTGCGCAGCCTGGCGCAGCGCTCGTCGTCGGCAGCCAAGGAGATCGGCGAACTGATCAACAGCTCGGTGCGCCAGGTGCAGGACGGCGCCAAGCAGGTGGAAGTGGCCGGCAAGACCATGGACGACATCGTCGGCGCCGTGCGTCGTGTGACCGACATCATGGGCGAGATCAGCGCGGCCAGCGAGGAGCAGACCGCCGGCATCGAGCAGGTCAGCCTGGCGATTACCCAGATGGAATCGGTGACGCAGCAGAACGCGGCGCTGGTGGAGCAGGCCAGCGCGGCGGCCGAGAGCCTGATGCAGCAGGCCGGCGGGCTGGTGTCCGAGGTGGCGCGCTTCGACCTGGGCGGCGTGCGCGCCCCCGAGGCGCGCGCGCCCCAGGCCGTGATGACGGCCGCGCCGCGCATGGCCGCCCCGGCCAAGCTCCCGGCAAAGACCCCGGCCCTGGCTGCGCCGGCCCCCGCCCGTGTGCGGGCCATCAGCCGTCCGGCAGCGCCTGCGCTGCCGGCCAAGGCATCGCCTGCCCCGGCCCCAGCCCCCGCACCCCGCAGCGCTCGCGCCCCGGCCGTGCCGGCGGCGGTGCGTCCGCCGGTGGCGCGCAAGCCGCAGCCGTCGGTGCTGGCCGCGCGCCAGCCGGCCACGCCCGCCAAGCCGCGTCCGGCAGTGACGCCCCAGCGCAAGGAGCCCGTGCTGTCCACGCCGGCCCGCCGCCGTCCCGCAGCCGCGCCCGCGCCTGCCACGGTCGAGGCTGGCGACTGGGAAACGTTCTGATCGACCGTCCCCACTTTCAGGCGGCGCCAGCGTCGCCTGAAAGCCGCCTGTAAGCCGGGCGGCACTTCGGCAAGCAGGGCCGGCGGCATGCGCCTACAATACCGGCTCTCCTTGACCAGACAAGAGCAGACACGGCCGGTCGCGCCGCCGTCTGCCACGCAGGCCTTCCATGTCCGCCCCTTCCGTGCCGCCTCCCCAGCAGTCATCCCCCCAGCCGTCCCTCCGGTCACCTGACGCCTCGCCGCCAGACGTGCCCGTCATGCAGGTGCTGTTCGGCCTGATGCTGGCCATCCTGCTTGGCGCGCTGGAACAGTCGATCGTGGCCGTGGTGCTGCCGGACATCGCGCTGCAGCTCAACGGCTTCGAGGACATGGCCTGGGTGATCTCGGCGTATCTCGTTGCCTCCACCGTGGTGACGCCGATCTACGGCAAGCTGTCCGACGTGCTCGGGCGCCGCTCCGTCCTCTCGTTCTCGATCGTCCTGTTCCTGCTGGCGTCGATTTTCTGCGCCATGGCCACGACCATGCCGATGCTGATCCTCGCCCGCATCCTCCAGGGCCTGGGTGGCGGCGGCCTGATCTCGGTCTCGCAGGCGACCATCGCCGATGTGGTGCCGCTGCGCGAGCGTGGCCGCTATCAGGGCTATGTGAGCGGGGTCTGGGCCGTGGCGAGCATGGCCGGGCCGGTCATCGGCGGCTACCTGGCGCATTTCCTGTCCTGGCGCTGGATCTTCTGGATCAACATCCCGCTGTCCCTGCTGGCGCTGGTGGTGGTGCGCCGCGCGCTGCGCCACCTGCCCGTGGGCGGGCGCCGGCACCGCATCGACTACCTCGGCGCGCTGCTGTTCGGCGGCGGGCTCTCGGGCGTGCTGGTGTTCCTGACCCGTCTGGGGCAGGGCCACTCGCCGCTGGAATTCCAGACCCTCGGCCTGCTGGTGGCCGGCGTCGTCGGCATGGTGCTGTTCGTCTGGCAGGAGCGGCGCGCCGTCGACCCGGTGATTCCGCTGTCGATGCTGCGCGTGCCCACGGTGGCCATCTGCTGCACCACGCTGTTCCTGTGCTTCTTCCAGCTGATTGCGATGTCGGTGTTGCTGCCGCTGCGCTTCCAGGTGGTGGGCGGCGCCCATGCCGACACCGCCGCGCTGCGGCTGGTGCCGCTGACGCTGGCGATTCCGTTCGGCGCCTATATCTCCGGGCGGCTGATGTCGTGGAGCGGCCGTTACAAGCCGATGCAGCTGGCCGGCTCGATCATCGCGCCGCTGGCCATCGTGGCGCTGGCGTTCATGCCGCCGCAGGCCGTGATGGCGTCCGCGCTGGTGATGATCGTGCTCGGGCTCTCCATCGGGCTCCAACTGCCGAGCGGGCTGGTTGCCACGCAGAATTCGGTGCCGCCGCAGCAGGTGGGCATCGCCACGGCGCTGACGGCTTTCTCGCGGCTGCTGGGCGGGGCGGTGGGCGTGGCCGTGCTGACCACGGTGCTGATCGCCCTGCTGCGTCATAGCGGGATGGCCGTGAGCGACCTGAGCGGCGGCGAGGATGTGCTGATGAGCATGTTCCGGCGCGCGATGGGCGCGGCCAACGATGGCGACGCCGCGGCGGTGCGCGTGGCGGCCGAGCAGGCGTTCCGCACGCTGTTCCTGTTCAGCGCGGCGGTGTCCGTGATCGCCCCGTTCCTGGTGATGCGGTTGCGCGAGACCACGCTGCGCGGCAGCCCGGTTGCCGCTACGGCCGCGGCCAGCGCGGCGGAATAACCCGGCTTACCTGTTACGCGCTGCGCGCCACGCGCCGCCGGGCGCGGGCTGCCAGCCCGGGGCCGAGCACCCAGCGCAAGGTGGGCGCCAGCGCGCCCATCGCCGGCACGGCCAGGGTCCGGCGCACCGAGCGCCGGTGCAGCCCGAGCGCCTCGCGCGCCCAGGACGGCAACAGCGCCACGCCGGCATCGGCCATGGTCCGCACGGCCGGCACCAGCATCGGATTGGCCACCGGCATCGCCATCACCAGTCGCACCACTTCGCGCGTGCGCTCACTGTTAACTAAATAGGGACGCTGGGCTTCCAGGTAGGCGTGTACCTCGGCGCCGGATCTCGGCACGTCCGGCGCGCCCAGCAGGGCGGCCACGGTGGCTTCCTCGGCGTAGTAGCGGTCCTGATCGGCGGCCGAGAGCGGGCCGACATAGCGCAGGTATCCCGCCAAAAAACTCGACACTTCGGCCACATGCACCCAGGTCAGCAGCGCGGGGTCGTCGGCGGCGTAGGGCTGGCCGTTTGGCGCGAGGCCGCTGATATTGGCGTGGATGTGGCGCACGCGCTCGATCAGCCGCATGGCGTCCGCACGGCTGCCGTAGGTGGTGCCGGCGATGAACTGCGCGGTGCGGCCGAGCCGGCCCTGCATGTCCGTGCGGAAGGTGGAGTGGTCCCACACGCCGGCCAGCGCCAGCGGATGCAGCGCCTGGAGCAGCAGCGCGCTGACGCCGCCGGCCAGCATCGCCGGGAAATCGCCATGCACGCGCCAGCAGACTGCATCGGGGCCGAACAGGCCGGGATCGCCCGGCGGGTTGTCGTAGTCGATCGACAGGCCGGAGTTGCTGCGTGTGAGCGCGCGCACCTGCGCGCCGGCATGGCTGCGCAGGCGGGTCAGCAGCGGAGGGGTGGCGGGTTCCGTGGGGGGGCCGGGGACGCGTGAGGACATGCCGCTGGGGCGCCTCCCTGGCGCCCGGGGCCACGGGTCAATGAGTGGGGACGGATCAGTAGTAAATCAGTAGTAATGCAGGTCCGTGGCCTTGCCCCAGAATACACGGTACGCGTAGACCGTGTAACCCAGGATGGTGGGCAGCACCACCGCCGCGCCGATCAGGATCACTGCCAGCGATTCCGGCGCGCTGGCGGCCTGCCAGATGTCGATCTGATCCACCACGAGGTAGGGGAACAGGCTGTAGGCCAGGCCGTTGAACGCCATCAGGAAGATCACCGCCGTGCCAGCGAACGGCACCCAGCACCAGCGGTCGTTGCCGCGCGCGTGCAGGTCGCGCATCTTGCGCAGCAGCCGCTCCACCCCCACGAACACGCCCAGCGTAATCAGCGGAATCGGCGCCAGCAGGATGATGTTGGGCAGCGAGAACCATTTCTCGAAGATCCGCGCGCTGACCAGCGGCGTGACCACCGAGATGGCTGCCACGCCCAGCGCCGTCAGCCACAGGCTGCGCCGCGCCCAGTAGATGGCGCGCAGTTGCAGGCTGCCGGTGGTCTTCATGATCAGCCAGCTCGCGCCGAGCAGGCAGTAGCCGGCCACCAGGCACAGCCCCACGGCCACCGCGAACAGCAGGTTCGGCAGGTCGTAGCGGAAGCCGGTGATATAGAGGCCGAGCATCAGCCCCTGCGAGAAGCTGGCCAGCAGCGAGCCCGCATAGAACGCGAAGTTCCACCATGGCTTGTGCGGATCGCGCGCCTTGACGCGGAAGTCGAACGCCACGCCGCGGATGATCAACCCCGCCAGCATCATCGCCACGGGCAGGTAGAGGTGGGTCAGGATGGCGCCGTGCGCGAGCGGGAAGGCCGTCAGCAGCAGCCCCACGCCGAGCACCAGCCAGGTTTCGTTGGCATCCCAGAACGGGCCGATCGAGGCGATCATGCGGTCCTTGTCCGCATCGTCAGCCCGGCGCAGCAGCACGCCCACGCCGAGGTCGTAGCCGTCCAGGATCACGTAGATCAGCATCGCCAGCCCCATCAGGGCCAGGAAGACCAGCGGCATCCAGCCGGCCGGCTGGGTCAGGTCGGGAAGGGTGGCCGGGTTCATGACTTGCTCCTGGGTTGGCCGGGAAGGACGGGTTGCGGTGTCTGGAAGGCGTCGGGCGCGGCGGCATCCTCCGGCGGGGCGCCGGCCTTGCGGGCGAGGTGGAACACCACCGAGATATAGGCCACGATCAGCGCCAGATAGAGCGCCAGGTACATCGCCAGCGTGCTGGCGATCATCGCGGCGGGCACCTTGGAGGCGGCCTGCGCCGTGGTCAGCACGCCATAGACCAGGTACGGCTGGCGGCCGATCTCGGTCACGTACCAGCCGGCGACGAGCGCCACCCAGCCGGAGAAGGTCATGGCCACCAGCGCGCGGGCCATCCACGGTGCGGGCTCGCCGCGCCGGCGGAACTGCCACGCGCCGATCCACGACACGGCCATCATCAGCAGGCCCACGCCGACCATGATGCGGAAGGCGAAGAACAGCGGGGCCACGGGGGGATGGCGGTCCGGGAAGGCGTCGATGCCCTTGATTTCGCCCTCGAGGTCATGGGCGAGGTAGAGCGAGGCCAGCTTGGGAATGGCGATTTCGAAGTCGTTGGTCTGTGTGCGGGCGTTGGGAATGCCGAACAGCACAGCCGGCGCGCCCTTCTCGGTCTTCCAGATGCCCTCCATCGCGGCGATCTTGGCCGGCTGGTGATGGAGCGTATTCAGGCCGTGGAGGTCGCCCGCCACGATCTGCAGCGGGATCAGGATCGCCGCGAGCACCACGCCGGTCCGCATCGCATGGATGACATCGCGCCCATGGTCCCCGCGCAGCCAGCGGTAGGCCGAGACGCCGGCCAGCAGGAAGGCCACGGTCAGCCCGGACGCCAGCAGCATGTGGGTCAGGCGGTAGGGGAACGACGGATTGAAGATGACTTCGAGCCAGCTCGTGACGTGGGCGCGGCCATCGATCATCTCGAAGCCGGCCGGGGTCTGCATCCACGAATTCAGCGCGAGGATCCAGAACGCCGACAGCGTGGTGCCGCCCGCCACCAGCAGCGTGGCGATGGTGTGGGTGCGGTTGCTGACGCGCCGCATGCCGAACAGCATGATGCCGAGGAAGGTGGCCTCCAGGAAGAAGGCGGTCAGCACCTCGTAGGCCAGCAGCGGGCCGGCGATGTTGCCGACGGTTTCCATATAGCCAGGCCAGTTGGTGCCGAACTGGAAACTCATGGTGATGCCGCTGACCACGCCGAGCGCGAAAGTCAGGGCGAAGATCTTGACCCAGACGCGGTAGGCGGCCATCCAGCTTTCATCGTCGGTCTTGCCGTAGCGCAGCTTGAAGAACAGCAGCACCCAGCCCAGCGAGATGCTGATCGTTGGGAAAAGGATGTGGAACGTGATGTTGGCGGCAAACTGGATGCGCGCCAGCACCACGGGGTCGAGACTGGCAAACACGGGCTACTCCTTGCGGGGGCGGGAGGACTTTGCGGGGGGCTTGGGGGCTTTCTTGGGGGCGGCGGCGGGGGACTTGTCGGCGCCCTTGTCAGCGCTCTTGTCGCCGCCCATGCCGATGGCACTGGCGAAGCGGTCCTTGACGTCGAGCAGCTTGGTCACACGGGAGCCGAGCCGCATGAGCTTTTCCAGCGTGGCGACGTCCAGCCGCTGCATGTCGCCAAACCACGTGGTCACCAGCAGGATCAGGCCGTACATCTCCTTCATGCGCGCCTGGGCGTGGCGGTCTTCCGGGGAGGTGGCCGCCTCGAGCTGCACTTCGCGCAGCATGGACAGCGTGGGATCGATCTCGCGGCGGCGGCGCTCCTCGGCCAGCGTGCGGAAAATCGCCCAGACGTCATCGGGCGCGGAAAAGTACTCGCGGCGGTCGCCCGGCTGGTGGGAGAGCTTCACCAGACTCCAGGATTCCAGTTCCTTGAGGCCGATACTGACGTTGGAGCGCGAGAAACCGAGCGATTCGGCGATTTCATCGGCATTGAGGGGGCGCGAGGCGGTGAAGAGCAGGGCGTAAATCTGACCGACCGTCCGGTTAATACCCCAGCGGCTACCCATCTCACCAAAGTGAAGGACAAAGCGCTGGATCAGGGGCGAGAGCTGCATGAACGTTTCGAACTTTCAGTAATTTGTGAAAGTTTAATACGGATCAAGGGGGCATGCAGGAGTTTTTGCGGTGCGTCAAAAGGTCACAGAAGCCATCGTCAGCATGATCTTCCCCACATTCTGGTTGGATTCCATGCGGTGGTGCGCATCAGCTGCATTCTTCAACGGAAACGTGCTGTCGACGACGGGCATCAGGCAGTGGCTTGCAAATCGAGGAAGCCACGTATCTGCGAACCGGCGAGTCATGGCATGTTTCACCGCTGGCGGGCGCGATTTCATGACCGTTCCCATGATTTGCAGGTGTCGGTAGAGCACTCGATCCAGCGGAAGCTCGGCGCCTTGGATGCCGCCAAGGATGCCAACTTGAACCAGCCGACCGCCAAAGCCCAGGGAGCGAATGTTGCGTGCCAGGTAGGGCGCGCCGACGAAATCGATAATCACATCGACGCCGCGCTCCTCGGTGACTTTATTCACCACCGCCTCGAAGTCTTCGGTCTTGTAATCAATGGCGACATCGGCGCCGAAACCGATTACGGCTTCGCGCTTGCTGCCGTCGGCCGTTGCCAGCACCCGGGCACCTACCGCGTGCGCCAGTTGCACTGCGGCCGAGCCGACGCCACCAGCCGCCGCATGGATCAGTACCGACTCGCCTGATGCCAGCCGACCGAGATGACCAAGCGCCTCCCAGGCGGTGACGAATACTTCCGGCAGCGCGCCCGCATGCACGTCGTCCAGCCCATCGGGAATGTGCATGGCCATGCGATAGTCGATGCGTGCCAGCTCCGCGTATCCGCCGCCGCCCACGATTCCCATGACGCGATCCCCAATGGTGAAACCCTGCACCTCTGAGCCGATTGCAATCACCTCGCCGGCAATCTCCAGGCCCATGATGTCCGAATCGCCGAAGTTCGTGCGCCCGTACCCCCCACGCCTGTGCGTCAGATCCGCTCGGTTCAGACCGGCAGCACGATTGCGCACCAGCAAGTCATGGGGCCTGACCTCCGGATCCGGCACATCGGTGAGTTGCAGAACGTCGGCGTCGCCGAATTCGGCGAAGGTGATGGCTTTCATGGTTTGTCCCTGGTGGATCGCGCTTGCGCCGGACGACAGCCGCCCGAACATTGGTAGCCAGTATAGAGTTGCACACGGATGAATCGATGCGGCAATATTCAGCTTCTCCAATGCAAAAACGCATCACAAGGCCGACAGCATGAACTGGGATGACACACGGGTATTCCTCGCTGTGCAGCGCGAACGTACGCTGCGCAAGGCCGCCAAAGTAGTGGGGCTGGACCAGGCTACTGTCGGACGGCGCATTGCCGCGCTTGAGCATGCATTGGGCGCCACGTTGTTCTTTCGGGCGTCGGATGGCTACGCCCTGACATCTGCTGGCGAGAGTGTCCTGAAAGCAGCGGAGAAGATGGAGCAGTCCGCGCATGAACTGGCCAGGCAGGCACAAGGTGTAGACAATCGGCTGGCGGGTGAGGTGAGGGTGACCACGACAGATTCGCTCGCACTCGCGTTCGTGATCCCGGCGATTGCCAGCTTGCACGTCGAACATCCGGACGTCAGGGTGCAATTGAGCACCTCCACACAAGTGCTCAACCTCGCTCGGCGCGAATCGGACATCGCCATTCGTACCCAGAAACCGGAAAGCCCCGACCTGGTGGCACGGCGGCTGGCCCGCTGGCGCGTGGGGCTCTATGCAACGGAGCATTACCTGAGTCGCCACGGCGAGCCTGAACGTGGGACGGGATTTACGGGGCACGATCTCGTGCTCTATCAGCCGTTCCTGTCGGGCAGCAGTAGGCCCACGCTGGTGGGCGAGCCTATCCATGCGGGACGCATTGTCGCCAGTGTGCACTCAAGCCTGATGCTGCGAGCGATGATCCGTGCCGATATCGGTATCGGCGAGGTGCCGGTGCATATGGGCGAACGGGATGGGCTGGTAAGGATCTGGCCCGAGCTTTCAAGGGCGGCAGCCTACGAGGTCTGGCTAGTCACCCACCAGGACCTCCGTCATACCGCGAGGGTTCGGGCGATGATCGATGCCATTGCGGCGCGCTTTGAGGCCGAGGGATGAGGTGCAACGGTGTCTAGCGCTATTTTTGCGTGCGCCTGATTGGTGGACCCGGTTTTACCTGGGCGCCCAGCCCAAGGCAGTCGGGCCGCCCCGGGCAATGAATTTCTGGTCTCGACCCATCAGAGCCGATCGGTGTCCCTTTCATTTATGGCTGTAATCTGACGACATTCGGCCGTTGAGATGCAATCCGGCGTGACTAGGACTTGCAAGTGTCAGGGCGTGAACTAGATGCAAGGTCGGCATCGCATGCAATTTATTGCAGCCGCGCGACACGGAGGTTGGTGCCTGACGCTGGCCAGCAGACGACGCCGGGTGCGGTGAAAGGTCGGATAGCTTAGAGCGGCTTCTGAGGGCCACCTATAGTGCCAACGTGATTTAAGCGGCACTTAATTCAGGTGTAAAGAAAACAATGCATTGACATGGCAGACCGCCCTTACACTCATCGGCGCATTCAACGTTGCCACCACGGAAGCGCACGTGAAAGGGTCTATTAATGGCTAGGAAATTGCATTGGCTGCTTGTCGCTGCAGCGGTCCTCATTTTTGCTTGCCGCATGGCGGAAGCCTCCCCACCAATCAAGGTTTGGTGGGCGGAACCCTACGGCACCGCATATGCAAACGGACAGGGTCCGATGTATAGCACTCCGCAGCAGGCATGCGCCCACTTTGATGGAATGAAATGGGTGGGCTATACCGTTACCTATCGACACTGGCACAATTTAGACTCAGGTCACGTAGGTGATTGGTGTGAGCCATTGCTTGATGGCTCACCAATGACTCCGAATATTAATAGAGAATTGCTAGGACATTATGTCAATCAGAAAGAAATTTGTATAGATCCGGTTCGCAGAACATATAATCCAAGTTGGGGCAGAAATCCAAATTTGGCACTTGAGGATCAATGTCCGGATCCGCCGAAAGAAACCGCCAAATCTTGCCCGATAGGGAACCCAATCTCTCCTCTTACCGGGCAAAAAATTCAGATCGAAAGTCCCGACTTCGAATCGACGGGCCCACATCCGCTGATTTTTCAGCGCGTCTATAGGTCTGACACGGCACAGTACGGCTCTAACGTTGGATCGATCAGCAATACGTGGTTCCACAATTGGCAACGTGCTTTGAATCTGATGCTTGCCAACGAGGGCACGATTATGGCGAGGCGTGCGGATGCCTCCCTAGTCAGTTTTGTCAAACGAGATCAGCAATGGTTACAGGCAGACGGCCAGTCGCACGATTACATTGTGGCCGGGGCGAACGACAAGGGCATCGGCGCCTGGCAGTACCATGTCGCAGCCACCGATACGGTAGAGGCCTATGACGCAAACGGACGCTTGCTCTCGGTCACGGAGCTAAACGGTTGGGTGGCGACGCTGACCTATACCACCAGCGCTACCGCGGCAGCGCCTTGGGGGCAGTCTGGCGTTCTCGAGAGCGTGAGAAACCAGTTTGGCACAAAACTCTCTTTTACATACAACGCGAAGAACAATCTCATTGGCATCACGACCCCTGACGGCTTGACGATTGCCTACGGCGTTACAACTGACGGCGGCCCAACTGTGACGTGGCCTGATGGGGCGGTACGCCGATACCACTACGGAGAGGATGTACCGAACTTTCAAGCTTTCCTCCCTGGTAGGTTGACAGGCATTACGGATGAACTGGGAGTGCGCTATTCTCGTTACACCTATAAGTTCGCCAGTGGTGGTGCGTTAGATGGATTTGTAACTGCTGAAGAGCATGCCGGTGGTGCCGACAAGCTATCGTTCAGTTACGGGACGAACTCCACCCTAGTGACAGATGGCAGTGGGCTCACCCGTACCTTCAGCTACCAACTCGCTGGCAAACTGCGCCAGCCGAATGGGGCGTCAGGATCTAGCCCCGTTGGTGTTCCGTTCAACACGATCCAGTATGACGCCGGCAACAACATCAGCCGCACGGTCGATCGCAACGGCAGTGATACGCGATACAGCTACGATTCCTTGGGTCGCGAGACCCAGCGTATCGAGGGCTACGGCACTGCTAACGCGAAGACCACGACGACTGAGTGGCATCCCGACTGGAATCTGCCGCTGAAGATTGCGGCGCCGAGCCGGGTGGACTATTTCAGCTACGATTCGAAGGGGCAGGTGCTAACTTACGGCTGGTATCCAACCAACGACAGCACCGGCAGCCAAGGGCTCAATGCTCATCCGTCCGGCGACTTTACGAGCACGACTTGGACCTATGACGCAAACGGCTTGGTGGCGACGGCCGTCGATAAGCTTGGGGACACGGTCACCGGCCAATGGACCTTCACTTACGATGCTCAAGGCAACCTGGCTTCGGTGACGAACATGTCGGGGCAGACTGGAACAGCCGTGCAATATGATGCAGCGGGTAGGTTGCTTGAAGCTGTGGATGTCAGTGGATCTCGCATCAAGTACGCTTACGACGCACGCGGGCGCATGACCGACGTCGATATTGATGGCATCCATACACGGTACGAGTACGATTCGATTGGTCAGCTCGTCGGGATCATCGGGCCGTACGATTTGGTGACACGCTATACCTATGATGCCGCCCATCGGCTGATCCAGATCCTGGACAACATCACGCTTCCGGAAGCCATCAACGAATCGAGCTTGGTTAGCCCCTTCTCGGTAAATGGGGCAGCGGCTCCTTCCTCGCTGGCTTCCGTTTCCAGCCGGCTGGCGTCGGGATGGAATGCAGTGCTGCATTGGCTAAAGGGCTGGCTCTTGGGCATCATCAGCTCGGCACAGGCCCAAACTGTGCCGTCGCTGCCGAACTCGTACGCGCCCCCACTTCGTCCCGGTCAAAGTATTCCAACTCTCCCGGGTTCGAGTGCCGCAATTGATCTTGACCCAAGTCTTACACCGGAGAAGGCGGCGCCGGGTATGTACGTTATGCAGTTCCTGGTGAGGATTCAAAAGGCATGTGGAGAGGTGGTTGAAGCAGTCGTTTCTTCTTTCGACAAGAGCACTCCTCCGGGGGATTGTGATGACGACGCATATACCAAGCTAAAAACCAATGTGGAGCAAGCCTGCAAGACTGGACAGCAGTATTGCAAAGCAGGTGACAGCCCGATCTTACTTGCATCAAAGCGTGATGCTTTACAAGTTTGCGCAAACGCGAGACGGAAAATGATGAACGTTTGCTTCCGTGGCGGAGACAAAATTCATCAGCGGGAATGGGCAAAGGTCGTACAACAGGTGGATATCTGCAATGGACTCTAACGAATACGCACGGCGATCTGCACAGGTGAAGTCAACTATTCGTGCAGCGTTCCCTATCATTCCAATCCCGGGCAGCCATAGCCGGGATGACGGCATCGCAAACTACGAGGTGGACGAGGATGTTCAGAAGTTCAATGGACACATGTGGACGGAAATCTCCCTTGACCACTGGATCCGCAGCATCAGTCCTTCTGCAATCCGTCGCGCTACAAGTAGCAGCTTCTTCAAATACTATCTGCCTTCGCTCTTGGTAGGAGTTTTGCATGACAGTGATTATTTGTACTTGGCACTGGACGCTCTGCTTCCGGATAATCCCAGATATGAGCCTCGTCCTGACTGGAAGGAGTACCGAATGAGCTTTGATGCACAACAGGCAGAGGCGGTTGTTTCTTTCCTTGAGTTGGCGAAGGAAAGCGTTAGCCCGGAGTCCGCCGGATGGCATGCCGCAGACGCGGGGCTGGGTGGCTTATGGAATTAGTTGTTCGCCGAAAGGCGATTCTTCGGTGGCATGCTCCATAGTCAGCCGGTTCATCGGAGGTGCTCATTCACGTTCAGGTCGAGGCATGTAATATGAGCGACCGCAACCCTAGTCGCCGTCGCTTCGTGACTGTACAACGGACACTCGCGAATCTAAATGCAATGACCGAGTATGGCCGAATCCGGAAGTCCGCCGGCCACCAGGCGTCACTGCAGGGCCGGACTTCCGTAGCCGACACGTTGCCGTCCTTCACGTTAGTACACTAGGAACGGCTGTTCCCTAGCGCATAACGGCCCCCAAGCCTACTTCGCTACTGCTACTAGCGTGCTCTGCCTTGAAGTGACGTTTTTCATGTGGCGGAGAACGCGACGGCAACGGAACGCCAGAAGATGACGGTCTGACTTCGCGTGTATCGAATCGCCAGTAAGCAGACCCCACAGGCGGTGAGGCTCGCAAGATCTAAAGATCTGGGGAAAATTCAGAGTCCGACGCAAGCCAATTCAGGCCATGTAATGTTGTAGTGTCTAGGTCAAACGGCAATACTCGCAAGCGCAACTCGGGAGTGAAATAGAACGGCTTGAGCGCCGCCTCGAACTGCCGCGTGCGTGGATAGATCAAAGTCAATTCGCCAGCGCCACCGAGATACTTTTGGCCGTAGGCATAGAGTTGATAGAAATCGGCCTGTTTGAGCCCATAGTTGTTGGTACGGTCCGCACCATCAATCAGTTTCCACTTGGCGTCGAGGATCCTGGCAGCGTCTGGGCCCTCGATCAAAAAATCCGGTTCGAGCTTGAAGATGCCAGTGCTGTCATGGTTGCAAAGCCAGTGCCGCGATCCTTGCTCCGTCAGTCGGTAGCGCACAGGCAAACGCATACGCAACGCGTGGCCTACGTAACGTTCGAAAAGCTTCTCCATGGGGAACAGCAGACTGATCCCTTGCGTCTCACCGGCTAGCGCCAGCGGTACCTGGTCGCCCAACACGATCTGACACCAGGGCCTGGCCTGGACATAATGCGCCATCAGGCGGTCCGTGCGCCACGCCCGGAAATCCGCAGACGCGTTTCGACTGGCGGGGACCTCGTGAAGGAGGTGCAACAGTTCATTGGCAAGGCGCCAGTTGTCGGCATCCCGGGTGCTTTTGCTCACACGTAGCAACCCGGACTTGAGTAGCCGGTTTTCGGCACGGTCTGGCGAAAACACGTCATGCCGGATGTTCAGCAGATCGGCGCGAGCAGGCGACGCGCGCATTTGTTTTGCGACATTCAGTTGGCCGCGCAAATAGCGCTGTTCTTCTTCGATACGAAGATAGTCGTGTCTCACGCCTCGCTTGATCACATGCTCGAGCGCCTGTAGAAACCGTCGCATCACCCACTCGGTGATGGGGTGATCAAAGCATTGAAGGGCAGCCTCATCGCCTTCGCGCGGCGTAATTTCCATTGCCACTTCAAGCATGCGGCGCAGTAACGCTCGGGCTGGCTCGACAGTCTGGGCGTCGGCGCGGCTTACATGCTTGGGCAGGACCTCGAGACGCAGGCCGCCAGGCGATTCAAGCACTCCGACATAATTGTCCAGACGTAACCACCGCCGGCTTTCGACATGCAGGACTTGTGCGCCAGTTTGCCCGCGCATACGCGCCGAAATCTCGCATAGCCATTCGAAGTCGGCGCTCGTAACTTGGGCCTGATCTAGCGACGTGGGCACTTCGCCCGTCGTTAAACGAGCGAATTCGCGGACAGTAAGCGTGCGCGCGCTCATGCTTCGGTCGACAGGATGCCCGCATAGCTTTCAACGATGTCGAAGGCTTTTGTGTTCACTTCCCAACGTTTTTCGCGCAGCATGCCGACCTGCTCCGCACCAAAAAGTTGTGCCAGTGGCGCGCCACGCTGTCGTATGAAGCGCAATTCATCTGCCTTGCGATGATCGTTCAACACCCAGATGATTCGCTCCCAGTCCTCGAAGAAATATTCCTGGAGCAGCGGGAATACCTGATGCCTGAAGATTCGAGCCAGCGTCTCCAGTGTGTTGCCCCCTTCGGCTGTCAGCGGCATGAAGTACGCGTGGCCCAGCATGTGGTCGCGATCAAGTAATAGCTCAATGCGCTCATTCATCACCGCAAGCATTCGGCCGATGTTGATGCCAGCAACGTGTACGCTATCGAGAAAATCTGGCCGAGGCGCCATTTCCCTGAAGGTGAAACGTCGGCGCAAAGCGATATCCAGGCCCGTTAGGGAACGGTCAGCCGTGTTCATCGTACCGAGCAGATGGACATTGTCCGGCACAGTGAATGGCGTCTGCGAGTACGGCAACGTAACCGTCAACGCTTCTGGATTGCCGGCTCGCTTGCTGGGCTCGATGAGCGTAATCAGTTCACCAAAGATGCGCGAAACATTTCCCCGATTGATCTCGTCAATGATCAACACATAAGGCGTCGCGTCGGCTCCCGTCGGTGGAGGCGCCGGTGCCAGCAAGGCGTCAAGTTTCGTCATGTCGATTGAGCCGTCGCGCAGTTCATAAAGCGTCATCTGGCTGAAGCGATTGTTCATCAATTCGCCGAAGGCCAGGGACGGCTCATAGGACCGTAGCCAACGTACAGCACGGCTCTGCCTGTAATCGTCGCCTTCCTCGCGTTCGATATGTCGGTAGGGTCCTGTGATCTCGCCAAGTGCCCGGAACTTCAGATTCCCGTCCGTCACGACTATCAGGTCGCCGGTCTTCATTACGTTTATGAAGGTGTTGACCGCCGTTGCGGCGTAGTCGTTGACATCGGGTTGATGCCCGTGTTCGCGCATCCGTGCAGAGACGTCCGCTCGTGAAGCGCAGCCAGTGTAGTCGAGCGCGTAACCGTAGCCCAGCAGCGCCATCCCTTGCCTGATGCAGTCATCGTAGACGTATGCGTCGTCGCCTTCAGCTGCACCTAAAGACATCTTCCAGATGCGGCGTCCGGAGAGTTTAATGGGCGGCTCGGTCTCGACGGATGTGTTGGTTGCGGCGGACCCCCGTGCACGATCGCACAGCGCCTTGAACACCCCGTCAACGACTTGATAGCTGATTTGTCCATTGCTGTGGCTGACCGCACGTATTCCCTCCACGAAGTCCTCGTAGCTGAAGCTTTGGTGGAAGGTGACGAAGCGCACGCGCCCGGCCTGAGCCAGCTCGTCGAATCTTGTCTTCAATGCAGAACGCCGATTCAGCCTGTCGGCCGCAGCGTTGCCGACAGGCTCCGGATACTGCGCCAGCAACTCGGGATCCAGGACGCGCAATGTCTCGTCAATGGTGGCATACGTCTTGCCGGTTCCCGGGGGGCCGTACAGAATGGTGTTCATTAGGCGGGCATCTGGAGGTATGCCGCGCGGTGTCCGCTCGATTGGATCGGACTCGTCTGGGTCGACGTCAGGAGACGCTGAAGCGCCGTAGTCCGACGGCCGGTAGCCTTGCCCTATCAAGTCGCTCGCATAGGGAGCGACGCGCGGCGCCCACTCGTCGAGCCAGCCATTCATGGCGGTCGAGTCAGGATGCGTCACGGGCGACATCGCCGGGCGGTCTGCCGAACCCTTGCAGAGCCATTTGGCAAGCTCACAAGCAGGTCGCCCCGCCCTCAGCCGAATTCGAAAACTGACGCGCCATGCTGAGTGGCCGAGCTTGCGTCGCCCGAATCGCAAGTCGGTGTACTTGTAGTTTGGCCCACCTGTCGTCCACTGGTCGGCATCGGGATAACGTTCGCGTAAGCACTCAATCACCTGCCAGGTCCATTCACGATCCGCATCAGACTTGAATGAGGCGAAGAGGTCCTCACCGTCCTTGTTCAGGTAGTTTTTGAGCAATTCCAGTCTCCGGGCAGCTATGGTCGTAATCACGACGCAAATCATACCGCGTGGCTCGGCGATCACGTCGCATCTGCTTTATGACGGCCCGGTTCGGTGGGGGCGGTTGCTTGGAGAACGACGCAAGATTCGCGGGTCGTGCATACCCTTAGCCAGATGACCTGTAAGGTGTCATCCTCCAACGAAGGGTCGCTATCAGTGGTGTCGCCGACGATCAAATGCACGCGCGATGGGATGGACGAGCGTCTCTTGATGGCCGAACGCGGAAGTTCCGCGGTCGCCAGGCCCGCCGCAGCTACGGATCCTCGGTTCCGACCCTTAGCCGTCGTCGATATCTCTAGAAAGTGGACGCTCCGACGTCGCCTTCGCGACCATTGGAC
Organism: Cupriavidus sp. OV096; assembly: GCF_900115455.1. Classification (NCBI taxonomy): domain Bacteria; kingdom Pseudomonadati; phylum Pseudomonadota; class Betaproteobacteria; order Burkholderiales; family Burkholderiaceae; genus Cupriavidus; species Cupriavidus sp. OV096. The sequence goes on along the minus strand of NZ_FOWM01000006.1, from coordinate 134,030 downwards.
TCATGTGGGCTACGACTCGATGAAGCAACGATACCCGCAAGCGTCGCGCACACGGCCTCGATGTTGTCAGGGCGCAGGTTTGTCGCACTGAGTAGTAAGCCGCCTTGCGCGTGATTGCGGCGAAGGTACCATGCGGAGAGTGCCGAAGGTGCGAGGCCGCGTGCGCGGGCAATGCCGACAACCACGCGGTCGTCGGCGGTTTGTGGCAGCGGTGCGATCACACCCAGACCCGCCATCAGCGTGCCCGGCAGAAACTCGCTGACATGCGCCAGCGTCAGGCGGCGCCGTTCGCCATAGAGTGCCTTCATCTGGCGTAAATGCCGCAGGTAGTGCCCATCCCGCAGAAACTCCGTCACCGCCAATTGGGTGGTCCGGTTCGGCGCCGGGGCCAACACGGCGCAGACCTCCACCAGACGCTCCGCCACTGCGCGCGGGGCAACGACGAAACCGAGGCCCAGCGCCGGGCTGATCGTTTTGCTGAACGCGCCGATATGAACGACACGCTCGGCGCCCTCGCCGGCGGCAAGCGCCGGTGCGGCCCGGCCGTCGAGCTGTAGTTCTCCGAGATAGTCGTCTTCGATGATCCAGCCCCCCCTTGTCGCCGCCCATTCGAGCAGCGCGCGCCTGCGTGCCGGCGACATCGTGACGCCCAGCGGTGCATGCTGGCCGGGCGTGACCAGCGCCAGCAAAGCGTCTGGCGCGCTGGCGACGCCGGCTTCGACGCGCAGCCCCTCGGCATCAATGGGTACGGGTACGACCTCGGCTCCGGTCACTTCCAGTGCTCGCCTTCCGAGCGGATACCCTGGCTCCTCGAGCCACGCCTTGCGGCCGTGCGCGCGCAGGGCGGTCAGTGCCAGCATCAGACCCTGCCGGTATCCACTGGTAACGATGATTTGATCCGGATGACATTGCATCTGCCTGCTTACGGCCAGGTGGCTCGCGATCTGGGCTCGCAGGGCAGGCTCGCCGCGCGGATCAGCATAGGCCGTGTAAGCGAAGGCATCGGCGCGTACGGCACGCGTCCGCATGCGGGCCCAGAGCTTGGCGGGAAACGCGTCGTGGGCAGGTACGCCCATTTGGAACGGAAGCGGGACGCTCGAGAACGGGCGGGTGAAATCCGCCAGAGGCCCATCGAGTGCGGCTTCGCCGCCGGCTCGCCCGACAGGTAGCCGCGCGCATACGTGTGTGCCCGCGGAGCCCGCGCCGAACACCAGATTCTCGGCGATCAGACGGTCGTAGGCGACACGGATGGTGCCGCGGGCGACGCCAAGCTGCGCAGCGAGGTCCCGGCCGGAAGGAAGACGCTGTCCAGGTAGGAGCCGACCCTCGACGATCGCCTGTCGCAGGCTCGCATGGATCTGGTCGCCGATCGGCACGGCGGTGGCGCGGTCCACCAGAACGGACAGCACGGCGGGCGAATTCGGGTGATTCATTTTGGGCCAGTCGTTTCTCCACTTTTTGGGCCTGTATCTTCAATGCCTGGCGGAGTAACTTTGCGTTATGACATGAATCGCGGCCCAAGTCGATAGGCGGCTCGGGCGCGCGGACCGCGACGCTAGACCCCATCACCAACAGAAAAGGACCGAGATGACCCGCTTGAATTGGCAAGAGATAGCGCCTGACGGCGCGAAGGCGCTTTTTGGTATCCACCACTATGTCACGAAGAAGACGGATCTCCCCGAGGAGCTTGTCCACCTCGTGTTCCTCCGCGTCTCCCAGATCAACGGATGCGCGCATTGCATTGACATGCATAGCCGCGATCTCAGAAAGACCATGTCGGTCGACAAGATCACGCTGGTTCCGGTGTGGGATGAAGTACCGCACCTATTCGCCGAGCAAGAGCGGGCCGCGTTGGCCTGGGCGGAGGAAGTGACGCGCGTCAGTGAGACGCATGCCTCAGACGAAGCCTATGCGGCCGCATCGGCAGCATTTTCGCCCAAGGACCTCGTTGATCTCACTATTACGATTGCCGCCATGAACGCATTCAATCGTCTCGGCGCCCCGTTTCGGCTTCCAGTTGCGGCAGCGGCGTAATGCGGGAACGCAGACCGCCCTCATGCATTCAGTCGGGTAGCCCACACAGTTGAACACTGATCCTTCAACACTCCTTTATCGACCGAGGGGTGCTCGAAGGGCATTCAGCCATTTTCCGTTTCCGGTATCAGCCGATCCTCCGAATAGAGCCAGATCTTCGGAGAAAAATCGGGCTAATTGAGCGGGAATCTGGTGCAAGTAAGTGGTTTGGAAGCTGCAGAGTCGCGCTAATGGAAATCAAGCCAGCAAGGAATCAAGTCTCGACTGCTGCCTGTGCCAAAGCAGCCATTCGTTCAGCGATGGGCAATGACGGTTACTGGCCGAATCCGGAAGTCCGCTGGCCACCAGGCGTCACCGCCGGGCCGGACTTCGTAGCCGACCCAGAGCCGTCATTTGGAGACTGGATATCCACCGGCCGCAATTTTGACAACAGCGGCCGATGAACCGCTGTCGTCCCGGTGACAAAGGGTCCGCTTTACGTCGCCGATGCCATCTGCGCGGTCTCTGTGCTGGGCAATTCCGTCGTGCCATCGCCCTCAGCGCCATCGAAGGTCACGGTGACAGAATCCGTTGCGGCGAAGCCGGGGTTGGTGCAGCGGGCGACGCCCACGTCGTTTGTCGTGGCGGCGCAGGTTTTACCGGAGGCCGTGGAGAAGTTCAGTGTCTTGCCCTGTATCGGCCCCCAGTCGCTCGTCAGTCGTGCGGACACGTCGTTGATGTTCGGGCCGCCAATGGGCAACTCGAGTTTCGTGACGCGCCACACGGACAGGTTTGCCGTGGTGTCCACCCGCGCAACCATCGCGGCTGCGCATTGGCGCAAGATCGCGGTAGCGCGCAGGACCTTCTTATTGCCGACGACGAATGGATTGTTCGCCGGCATGCCGGATGCGTTGATGGTCACCATGTTGCGTTGCGAGCCGTCGAACACCGGATGCGGGTGGATGGAGCCGACCACGCCTTCCGATCGGGCGAGCTTGTAGGTGCGCTCCACGGAGTCCAGATAATTCCTGGATTCGTTGACCGTTGCGGGAATTGCGGACCCACCTACCACGATCACCTTGATCTGCTTGCCCTTGTCGAGCACGGGCAGGACCGCGCTGACCGAACCCGGCGTATGGCCAGGCGTGGCAAGCAGCGACACCACGCGGCCACCGAGCGTCATGGTCACAGGGTTCGGATCGGTCGAGTCGATCTGATAGGGCGCGTATGCCTTGCCCGCTGCGTCGCCGGAACCCAGCAGGACGCGGGGGCCATAGGTCGTCTTGATTTCCAGTGCGCCGCCGTCGTGGTCGCCGTGGCCATGCGTGAGCAGCAGATCTTTTACCGGAAGCGCCGCGCCGACGCCGAGGGACGTCAGCGCAGGAACCGAGTACTGCTGCACCTCGGCGGCGTTATTAAGCGCATCGAGGATCATGAAGCTCGTCGGCGAGCGGAAGATGTATTGCCCCACATAGCGGCTGCCGACGTACCAGACGTCGTCGAAGATCTGCGTCAGGGGCAGGCGTGCATTGTCTGCGATCACTTGGCTGCGGAAGGCCGTATTGTTCTCCGGATACATGCAGTAGTACTTACGGTACGTATCCAGAAGCGCCTGATCCCCGCCTGCGTCGCGCGTCGCCGCCGCGAGGTGCCGGTCCATTTGTGTTGCATAGGCGGGCTCTGGATCGACGGGTGTCAATGCCGCGAAGCGGTCGACGACCGGGGGTGTGGCCGGAGTCGTCGATGCGGCCGGCGGATCGTCGCTGCCTCCGCAAGCGGCGGTAATTGCCAGTACGGCCATGCCCGCGCCGATGATCGCCGCTTGGGCTTTTCGTTTCAAATGTTCCACCATGTCTCCTCGTCTAGTTGTTGTGATGACAGATGCTGCTTGTCCGGACCTCGTCCGGAATGGGTACTAATCGTTGAAGCGGTAAAGCAGGGCAGGATTGGTCGCGAGGATGCTGTCCCGCACGGGCTGCGGGAACCAGCGCGCGAGCAGGTTGGCGAGCGTGGTGTCGTCGGGCTTGACCGACTCCGTTGCGTGAGGCCAATCGGTTCCCCACACGAGGCGCGATGAGAACCGGTCGGCGATGCCAGCGACGAAGTCATCGAGCGGATGGAGGTCGGGGCTGCCGTGCGGCACCGCGATGTAGGCGCCCGATAGCTTCAGCCATCCGCGGCCGCTTCCGAGCAGCTTGTTGACCGCGCGTGTCATCAGGGGGGCGAGCGATGGTTCGGTGCAGGCCCGTGCGAAGTGATCGACCACGATATCGATGCCGAGACCCAGCAGATGGTCCACTTCCTGCACGAAATCGTCCGGCACCATGTGGACTTGCAGATGCCAGCCAAGGTGACGAAGCCGCGCGGCCAGCGGCTTGGCCATCGAAATGTCGGTCGCGCCTCTTTGGACAAGATTGAAGCGCGCGCCAACGACGCCTGCAGCTGCCAACCGTTCCAGTTCCCCATCGGAGGTGTCCGGAGTGACGACGGCCACGCCTCGCGCGAACGGACCGAAATATTGCAATGCCGCGAGCGTGGCCCGATGGTCGGTGCCATACGATGACGGCTGGACGATGACATTGCGCCTGATGCCAAGGCGCTCGCGAAGACGCTCGTATTGAGCGGGCGTCGCGGCATCATGCGTCAGCACTGCGTTGTCCAAGAACGGTAGCGCCGGATCGAAGATGTGCATGTGGCAATCACATGCGTTCTCAGGCATGGCGAACGACGGCGCGTCGGTGCCTGTCGAGTGAGGAACGTTGTCCGTCATTGCGTGACGCTCCTGAGTCGTATCAGCGTTTGGCCGCCGCGGAGGTGTTCCAGAACCGATAGGTGCGTTCGAGTTCGGATTTGGCCTCCGGAATTGAGGATGACTCCACCAGATCCAGCGACATATCGCTCACTTGCTTCCGTACGTCCGGGTCGGCGAGCGTCTTGCGCAGGGCCGCGTTGAACTTGTCCGCGATCGCCGGTGGCAGGTTCTTCGGCGCGAAGAACGCATTGAAGCTGTTCAGGTTCAGGCCCGGCACGCCGCCTTCGGTAAAGGTCGGCACGTCGGGCAGTACGGGCGAGCGCTTGTCGCCCGTGACCGCGAGCAGGCGAACCTTCTTCGCGCGCGCCATGGTCACGGCTTCGGGAGAACCGGTTACACCGGACGCGAGCTGGCCGCCGATGAGTTGCGGCATCATCAGCGCAGATCCGTTGAAGGGAATGGCTTCGATTGCGACGCCCGACTTCTTGCCGACGCTCCTGCCGATGAGATCCGGCATCCCGCCCATCAGCGGCACACCGTAATTGCGTTTGCCAGGGTCGTTCTTCGCCAGCTCCATGAACTGCTGGAGGGTCGTTGCGGGGCTGGTGGTCGGGACAGAGAGCACCCACTGGAAGCGGGCGACGGTGCCAACAGCCGTGAAGTCGCGCAAGGCGTCATACCCGGCCGTCGGGGTAATCAACGGCACGATCACGACGGAGTGGTCCAGCGCGAGCAGATACACGGCGCCGTCGGCGGGTGCGTTCTTGACGTAGGCGGTGCCGATCTGGCCGCTGGCGCCGGGGCGGTTCTCCACCACCACGGTGTGGCCGAGTTCCCTGGCGAGTCCTGGTGCAAGCAGGCGAGCGAGCGCATCGGTGGCGCCGCCCGCGGCGAACGGTACGACGATGCGGATGGGGCCGGCGTATTCCGCGGCGTACGCGGCAGTAGATACGGTAGTGCTCAGGGCGAGCGCCGCCAGCATGCGCATGAGGATGTGCATGAGTGTCTCCAGAATCTTTTGGGAAAGGCGCTTCTTCGAGCGCTCCTGGGATGCGGAAGAACGCGCCCGCTGATGGGCGCGCTGAGATCAACGGAGGCCGAAGCGCTCCAGGGTCTCGCCCAGCTTGAGCAGTTCCACCATCGTCTTGCCTTCCTTCAGCGCCACGCGCATGGCTTCTTCCTTCTCCTCGCGCTCGATGCTCTTGTTGATGACGCTCTCGACCTCATCGGGCGAGACCACCACCAACCCGTCACGGTCGCCGACGATGATGTCGCCCGCATTAATCTGGACGCCGCCGAAGTGCACCGGCACGTTGACCTTGCCAGGCTGGTTCTTGCCGGTACCCTTGATGGACAGACCGCGGCAGAACACGGGGAAGCCCATCTCAATGATGGCGTTGCCATCGCGAACCGAACCGTTTACGACGAGGCCTGCGAGTCCAAGTTCAAGCGCGGCCAGCGTCAGGATGTCGCCCCACGGTCCTGCTTCGAGAAAACCCTTGGCGTCCACGACGAGCACGTCGCCGGGCTTCGTCTTGGTCAGGGCGTAGTGGATCATCAGGTTGTCGCTCGGCCGGATCTCGACGGTGACGGCCGGGCCGGCCATGCGCAGGGTCGGGTCCAGGGGCTTGAGTCCCGAATCGAGCGCGCCTTTCTGGCCCTGGGCTTCATGGATGGTGGCGGTGCCCAATGCTTTCAGGCGATCGATGTGCTGTGCGTTGGCGGACATGTCGTCTCCGTTTAGAGTGAATGCGGTGTGTCGTTGGTGAGCGCATAGTACAAAATAAAAACAATACAGTTCAAGGACAACTTAATGTGGTGCGGGTAAACGTGGAAAAAACGCGAACATCTTGGTGGGTAACCGCGGTATCTCGGTGGTATGTGTACATTAAAAGTACAACGATGCCCACGCGCCCGCGCGTCGCTCAGCGGGCGCCGGCGCATTTGGTAGCATTGCGACGCTGGCCGCCTCATGCGGTCCGGTGGGGAGTGACCCCGAGACGCGCGTCAGGAAAATCAGAAAAGCGATGAAAAAGGGCAGCGAACAGACCTACGAAGTGCTGAAGAAGCGGATCGTGGCGGGACACTACACGGCGGGCACTCAGCTCAAGGAGGAGCACATCGCCGAGGACATCGGCGTGAGCCGCACGCCGGTGCGTGCCGCCCTCAAGCGACTGATCGACGATGGCCTGGCCGTGCAGGAAAGCGGGCGTGGCGTATTCGTCACAGGCTTTACACGGTGGGATATCGAAGACATGTTCCGGCTGCGCATCCGCCTCGAGCCCTTTGCCGCGCGCCTGGCGGCCGAGCGGGCCGATGCGTCCGTCATCGCGCGCCTGAAGCAATGCAACCAAGAAATGGCCGGCGCTATCGAAGGGGCTCGCGATTCGGAAAGTGGCATTGAGGCGGTGCAGGCCGCGAACAGTCGCTTCCATCGCCTGATGCTCGATGCAGCAGGCTCCCAGCGGCTGAAGACGATCCTGGAGACCATGATCGACATGCCGATCATCACGCGCTCGTTCTTCCTCTACGAGTACGAAGACCTGTTGCGAAGCCTGCAACACCACCGTGATATCGCCATGGCCGTCGAGTTGCACGATGGCGACTTGGCCGAGCAACTCATGTCCGTGCACCTACTGGTGTCGAATCAGCGGTTCATGAGCCGGCGCTTGGACAGCTTCGAGCCACGACCGATCGACGTACAAAAATAGAACAATGTAGCGACTGCGGCGCACATTGCGGAGAGGTGACCGCGAGCATTTTCCACGTTTACCCTGCACTCTGTCGATACCCGTTGTCCTGGCTGTATTTTTTTTGTACTCTTTGGCTTCATCAGCAAGGAGGCGGTCTTGAACATCGCAATTATTGGCCTAGGCGAAGTCGGCCGGTGCTACGTCAGCACACTCGCCACGATTCCGGGCACCACTTTCCAGTTTTGCGACACCCACCTGTCGCAGACCGGCCAGGAGCTCGCCACAAGCTTCGACCTCAGTGTTCACGATCAGATCGGGCCTTGGCTCGCCGATGCCGACTGGGTGCTGTCCTGTGTGTTCGGCGCGGTGGCGCTCGACGTGGCAGGGCAGTGCTTCGACCACATGAAGCTAGGTGCGCGCTATGCCGACCTGACGACGGCAAGCCCGGGGGACAAGCGCGTGGCGGCCGTGCGTGCGAAAACCAAGGGCATCGGCTACGCGGACGTGGCGGTTATGGGGGCGATCTCGCTCGCCTTGTCGAAGACGCCGCTACTGTGCGCGGGCGATGCCGCCGACGACTTTGCAGGACTTATCCAGCGCGCGGGCGGCAATGCGCGGGTCGTCGATGGCGGTGCTGCGGGCGATGCCATCTCGTTGAAGGTTCTGCGCAGCGTGTTCACCAAGGGGATGGAAGCGCTGGCGGTGGAACTGCTCATGGCGGCGGAAAAACAGGGCGTGCGCGCGAAGCTGTATGGCGTGCTGAAGGACATCGACGACAGTCCGCTCGAAGACTTCATCAACATGCTGGTGCGCACGCACACGATTCATGCGCGTCGCCGCACCCACGAAGTGGCGGAAGCCCAGAAAGAACTGCGCGGGGCGGGGCTGACGTCGCTCGTGCTGCCCGGTGTGGAGGCCCGCTTCGCCAATACCGCCGCAGCCATCGAAACCAGCCCGGTGGGAGAGAACCCGTCGCTCGAGGACGCACTGCAGTGGCTGCTTAGCCAAGCCGCATAACGACACAAGTATCACCACGATAAAGAATTTCGGAGACAGGACATGCGTACCCTCTATCTCGCAGCAACTGCAGCGATCCTTGCCACGACGTTTGCGGCGCCGGCAGTGTCCGCTGAGGACAAATACCCCAACAAGCCCGTGCGCATGCTGGTGGGCTTCCCGCCGGGCGGCTCGGCGGACATCAATGCGCGGATCATGGCGCAGGGATTGGCATCTCAGTTTTCCGCCTCGATTGTCCCTGACAACAAGCCCGGCGCCGGTGGCAATATCGCGGCGACCGAGGCCAAGCGTGCGGCGCCGGATGGCTATACGATCTTCTACAGCACCTCGGCCATCGTGCTCGCGCCGTCCCTGTACCAGAACGTTCAATTCGATGCTTTCAATGATTTCGTCCCGATCAGCCTGACCGCCAACATCCCGCTGGTCCTCGTCACGACGCCAAACCTGCCCGTGAACAACGTCAAGGAACTCGTTGCGCATGCGAAGGCCAATCCCGGCAAGCTGAACTACGCGTCGTCAGGTTCGGGCGCACTGCTGCACCTGGGCGGTGCCCTGTTTGCCAAGGAGATGGGCATCCAGGCCACGCATGTGGCGTACAAGGGCAGCGCGCCCGCCATCACGGACCTGATCGCCGGTGCAACGCAGTTCATGTTCCTGCCGCTCAACGAGGCCACGCCGCATATCAAGGCGGGTAAGCTTAAGGCGCTTGCGCTCACCAGCAACAAGCGCACGCCGATCCTTCCCGACGTGCCCACCATCAAGGAAGCGACGGGCCTGGATTCGCTGGTGATGGGCGCTTGGCAGGGCATTCTGGTACCCAAGGGCACGCCCGGTGCCATCGTCGCGCAACTGCGCGATGCGACGGCGCACGCGTTGCAAGACAAGTCGGTGCGTGCCAAGCTGCAGGACCAGGGCTCTGAGATCCTGGGGGGAACGCCGCAGCAATACACGGACTACATGAAGAGCGAATCTGTCCGCTGGGCCCGCGTGATCAAAGAATCCGGCGCGAAGATCGAATAAGCGCACAAGTAAGCGAAGGGGCTTCGCCATTGCCACGTACTTGCGTACGTGGCATTTTTTTGGCAGGAATAGTGACGCTTTGCTTCCGCGCCCTCGCGCACATGCGGTAGATGTCCGATCAAGGCGAATCGTCCCATGTGCGCGACCCTGGCTGACGCGGGTCCGAGAGGCATTCAATAGCAGCCATCCACATTCACGCTGCCTCCGTCCGCTAATGGCCGGAAAGGGACCTCGACGCGCCGCGATCTTTATCGTAGCTAACAGTTACGTTCGCCGTCGGCGCCATCGACCAATCCACTTCCAACCTGTAGGGCGATTCTAAACGTGCCGACGCACACGTCTTAGGACGTCGCCAAGTAGGACTGCGACCTGTAGTACCACCACTCTCCATGTGCCCAGTTACTGTGAGACAGATCGTCCCTTTTGGATTTGTCGGTGATTGACGTCCCATTAATTTCGAGACGGGACAAAAAGATCACAGAAGCACTAGCGCGCATGCGGGCCATTACCGTACTGGAAGGGAGGCTTCGAAGCGCGTTCCCACTTCAAGGTCGGATTGCGCCCGGAGGGTGCCACCATGCGCTTTCACAATCTCATGGCAGATATACAAGCCAAGTCCCAGTCCAGCGGCAGCGTCCTGCCCTGCAGGGCGCCAATAGGGTTCGAATAGCCTTCCCAGATCTTCAGGGGCGATGGGCGTGCTGCCTGGCGGTGCGGGATTCGAAGCACAGGGCGGGGGCAGAGGTGTGGTTTTCGGTGGGCGCGGAAGCGCACGCCGTCGTCCCAGCATATCACCGCACTTCCGCATGGCAGCCTCCAAGAGGGCGAAAAAACTCCTAGTACCATCCAGTGGGATGGTGCTAGGATGGTTGCAGACCTAACCACTTAGCGGGCGACATGGAACGAAAAATGGACCTTGCGGCACAGGGCGCCGCACTTCGCCCCAAGGGCGGCGAGACCGAAAAAATCACGATCAACCTTGGGCCGGTGGACCTCGGGCAGATCGATCTGCTGGTGGAAGAGGGCTTCTATTCGAACCGCACGGATCTGATCCGGACCGCCATCCGCAATCAACTGGCCGTGCACCAGCAGGCCATTCATGAGACGGTGACGCGCCGCGCGCTGGTACTCGGTCTGCAGCATTTCTCGAAGCAGGATCTCGAGGCGGCGTTGGCAGCCAATGAGAAACTGGCCATCCATGTTCTTGGTCTGGCAAGTATTGCTGCCGATGTGAGCCCAGCGCTGGCATCGGCGACGATCGAATCGGTTGTTGTACTCGGCGCGTTTCATGCACCGCCCGCGGTCAAGGCCGCGCTGGCAGGACGCATACGGTAGCTTGCGGCAATGTCGCCGCGCCCGGTTCTTCGGGCCAGATGGAAATCAACGTGAAAATGAACGACGCGTTTCTCGCCTCGATGCATGAGGCCATGCAGCTTCTTCAGACCGCAGGCCCGCTCGAGGCAACCGCCGTTATCCAACGGGCGCTTCGCCAACATTCGGCGGATGCACCCGCGCCGGAATCGCCGCCGATGCCGGCACAGGTGGTCCAGCACCTGCTGGAGCATCGCACCGCCGAGCCGGCTCCGGCTCCAGCTCCAGCCCCACGCGCCGAAGCCGTGGCAAAGGCGGGAGACTTCAGTCAGCGACGATTCGCCAATGAAGCTGGCAAGCGCGCCTACAAACTTTACAAGCCGACAGGCGAGGTGCACGGCCCGATGCCGCTGGTCGTCATGCTGCATGGTTGTACCCAGGATGCCGATGATTTCGCAGCGGGTACGCGCATGAATGCGCTTGCGGACAAGCTCGGCTTCATGGTCCTGTATCCGATTCAGCCGGCCGATGCCAATGCCTCGAAATGCTGGAACTGGTTCCGCCCGGGCGACCAGCAAGCGGGGCGTGGTGAGCCGTCGATCCTCGCGGGCATGACGCAGGAGGTCATTGCGCGCCACGGCGTCGATCCCGATCGCGTATACATTGCGGGCCTGTCAGCGGGCGGGGCGATGGCCGCCGTGATGGTCGAACGCTATCCCGAACTGTTTGCCGCGGCCGGCGTCCACTCGGGACTTCCGGCGGGCTGCGCCCATGACCTGCCATCGGCGCTCGCGGCGATGAAAGGCGGAAAGGGGCTGGGCGCTTCCAGGCGGGGCGCGTCGCCGCACGCCACGCCACGGCGCCCCTTGATTGTCTTCCACGGCGATGCCGACCACACTGTGCACCGCGCCAACGGCGACCGGCTGATCGAGCCCTACGAACAGGGCAGTGCCCAGAAGCGGATCGAGCGTGACGCCAGTCGCGCCGGCCGCCGCTACACGCGCAGCCTGATCACCACGCCGTCGGGCGTCGATGCCGAATACTGGCTGCTCCATGACGCCGGACATGCATGGTCAGGCGGAGGCACAGGCGGTTCGTACACCGATCCCAAGGGGCCAGACGCCAGTACGGAAATGCTCCGGTTCTTCCTGGCCCATCCGCGCCGTCCGCTGCCTCATCAATAAGAGACAATCCGCCGGGTGACGGTGGCGGTGGCGAGCCACTGACTCGCCCCTGCGACCCGTAAGCCCGCATCCCTCCCCTAGTCGGGTGTATCGGTCCCGCACACCCCACTTCGAGACGCGTGCGATAGCGCTGCCTGCGTGATACCGTGCTCGCCGCCCTCACACTCTATCTGCCGACTATGGTCGCCATCCTGCTTCTGGTTGCCGCATTTCTGTTCATGGCCATGCTGTTGCCGGTCAAGGTCACCCTCGCCGTGGTGGTGATTACCGTGGTGATCGGCTTCGTGGTCAAGGTCGTCGCCAGGATGGTGACGGGCGAAGACCCGACCGTGGTCGAGGCCCTGAAGGCCGTGTTTGTAGCGCTACTGTTCAACGCCATCGCGGCGGCGGCCATGGCCAAGCTGACGGGCGGATCGCTGTCCGGCCCCGCCTCGCTCGTGACCTGGGTGGTGACGTTCATCGCGTTCTCGTTCGGCTTCGTCGTGATGCTGAAGGCCACGCTCAAGCAGAGCGCCGTGATCTCGCTGGTGTCCTCGCCGATCGCCGCGCTGATTCTCTTCGCGGCCGTCAAGATCTGACAGCGGCGCGGCCATCGCGCCGCGTTCCCCCGGCCGCTCAGGCCGTCACCCGCACCTTGCCATCTTCCGACCACAGCAGTTGCACGCGCTGGCCCGGGTAGAAGCTGCCTTCGGATGCCGACTGGGTGATCGCCTGCAGCCGGCCGTCGGGCAGCCGGACCGTGATTTCATATCCGGGGTGGCGCTCCACGCCCGACTCGATCTCGTGCCCGGCCAACCCGCCGGCAAGGCCGCCGGCCACACCTGCGAGCAGCGAACCATGGCCGTGCCCGATGGCGCTGCCGGCCACGGCGCCCAGCAGGCCGCCGCCCAGTTCGCCCACCAGACTCGATCCCTGGCTGCTGTCGTCGATCTGCACCAACCGCACGCGCTCGACCGTGGCCATCGTCACGGTCTCGGGCAGCGAGGTCTGTCCGGCGCTGTAGACGCTGCCCGGCGGCGCGTACTCGGCGCAGGCAGAGGCAAGCAGCGTGCTGGCCAGCAGCATGGCGGCCAGCGGGAAGTGCAGCGATGAAGGACGACGTGTGGAAAACATGGGCGGCTCCTGTCGGACATTGACTGGAGCCACTCTACGGCTGGGCGGCGCAGGGGCGTTTTCCGAAAGCCGGGGACTTTGCGTGTTCGCAGGATGCTATGGCGCCAGGTGGCTGACAAACAGTGCGGCCAGCATGCGCGCGGACGTCCCCAGCGGCATCGCGCGCAGGCGGATGAGGCCGGCCTGCATCGGGGGCGGCAGCGGAGATAGCGCCGCGAACGCCTGCAGCCCGTTGCCATACATCGGATCGGCCAGCAGTTGCGTGGGGCAGTAGCCGATGGCATCGGTGCGGCGCATCAGTTCCGTCATCAGCGTGGGCGATGTGCACGCCGTGATCTGGCGCGGGACGGGGAGGTCGCTCGTCCGCAACCATTCCAGCAACGTCTCGCTCTGGCTGCCCGGGGACAAGTTCAAGGTCCACCGGGCATGCTCCAGCGCCTGCCAGCCCGTCGCACCGGCGAGCGGATGGCCGACTCTGCCGGCCGGGACGGCGCTGACCTCGAACAGCGGTTCGAAGGCCAGCTCGGGCGGCAGCTCGTCCGGATCCGCGATGGCGATGGCGAAGTCCAGCCGGCCTTCGATCAGCCGTGGAATCAGGTCGGCAAGAAATCCTTCGCTCAATGACAGCCGCGCATCGGGCTGCCGGGCGGTGAAGGCCTCCCAGACGCGGGGCAGCACATCCAGCGCCAGAAGCGGGGTGACCGCCGCCGCCACGTGCGCGCCGGCACCGCCCTGCAACGCCCGGATCTCGTCCCGGGCCCGCTCCAGCGACGCCAGCGCCAGGCGGGCGTTGGTGAGCAGCACGCGCCCGGCCGCCGTGAACTCCACCCCCTTGTGGCTGCGCACGAGCAGCTCCGTCCCGACATCGTCCTCGAGTTCGCGCAGCGCCTTGGTCAGGGCGCTCTGGCTGAGATGCAGGCTCCGGGCAGCGGCACGGATGGTGCCGTTTTCGGCGACCTGGACGAGGGCTCGGAGCTGGTGCTGGCGCATGACAAGGGTTCCAGGGGAGGGTGGCGATGATGAACACCAAAGGTGTTCACCATGGAAAATATATCGCCAATTGGTTTTCTCCGGGAGCCATATGATGGAGCGGACCAGAACCGATCCGACCCCCCATGACCGACGCGAACTGCAGTGACCCCGATGTGGACAACATGACGGCCTGGCGGCGGCGCTTCCACAGTCACCCGGAACTCGGCTTCGAGGAATTCCGGACCAGCGCCTTCGTGGCCGGCAAGCTGGAGGAATGGGGCTACGACGTCACCACGGGCATCGCTGGCACCGGGCTAGTCGGGCGGCTTCGCTTCGGCAAGGGCAGCCGCCAGCTCGGCCTGCGCGCGGAGATGGACGCGCTGCCCATCCAGGAGGTCACGGGGCTGCCATGGGCCAGCCAGATCCCCGGCAAGATGCATGGCTGCGGCCACGATGGCCACACGGCGATGCTGCTAGGCGCGGCCCAGCGTCTGGCGGCGATGCAGCGAGAGGGCGTGGATTGGGATGGCACCCTGCACCTGATCTTCCAGCCGGCCGAGGAACTGGGCGGCGCCGGCGGGGCGCGGCGGATGATGGACGAGGCCCTGTTCGCGCGCTTTCCGTGCGATGCCGTGTTCGCCATGCACAACTATCCGGGGCGCCCGGTGGGGCGCTTCTATGTCAAGGAGGGCGCGTTCATGGCGTCGTCCGACCGCGCCGTGATCACCTTCCACGGGGTCGGGGGGCATGGGGCGATGCCCCAACTGGCTGTCGATCCCACGATTGCCGCGGCTTCGACCGTGATGGCGCTGCAGAGCATCGTCGCCCGCAATGTCGATCCGCAGGCTGCCGCCGTCATCACCGTAGGGCGCCTCGAGGCGGGAACCACCTACAACATCATCCCGGAGTCGGCCGAACTGGAACTGAGCATCCGGGCGCTGCAGCCCGAGGTGCGGGCGCTGCTGGAGCGGCGCATCCACGAGGTGGTCGAGGGCCAGGCGCGCGCGTTCGGTCTGCGGCATGCCATCGTCTATGAGCGCGGCTATCCGGTACTGGTCAACACCGGGCCGGAAACGGCGCTTGCCGTGCGGGTCGCCCGCAAGCTGTACGGGGCCGATTGCGTCGATGACGACGCGACGCCGCTGTGCGCCAGCGAGGACTTCGCCTACATGCTGGCCGAGCGCCCCGGCTGCTACCTGATGATCGGCAATGGCGACAATGGCCACGCGGGCGGCGTGCCGACCGGCCCCTGCAGCGTGCACAACCCCTCGTACGATTTCAACGACCGCTGCCTGGATACGGGCGCGGCATTCTGGGTGGCGCTCGCCACCGAATTCTTCCATCCCACTGCCTGACTGCCATGAACTCGATTCGCAGAATGCTTGCCCGTTGCACGTTTGCCGCTGTCGCTACGGTTGGCCTGCTCGCCACGCCGGGCGCGGGCGCGGCGGACGCGTATCCCTCCAAGCCAGTCGTGCTGATGGTGCCGTACCCGGCCGGCGGGCTCTCCGATGCCATTGCCCGCAGCATGAATACTCGGCTGTCGAAGGCGCTGGGCCAGCCGGTGCTGGTGGAGAATCTCGGCGGCGTCAGTGGCGCCATGGCGGCGCAGAAGGTGCTGAACGCGCCGGCGGACGGCTACATGATCTTCCTGGGCTCGCCGAACGAGGTCATCCTGTCGCCGCTGTCCAATGCGGCGGTGAAGCTGCGTACCGAGGATTTCCGCTTATTGACGCCGGTCACCGTCAACCGGCTCGTGATGGTGGCGCGGCCCGACCTGCCGGTCCGCAGGGTCGACGATCTCATCGCGCTGGCCAAGGCCAATCCGGCCAAGCCGCTGACGTACGGCAGCGTCGGTCCCGGGTCGATGTATCACCTGGTGACCGAGGACATGGCGACCCGGACCCATATCGGCGTGAGCCACATCCCCTACAAGGGCATGGCGCCGCTGATGCAGGACCTGGCCGGGAAGAACGTCGACTTCGCCATCCTGCCGTACGCGGCCAGCTTCCGTGGCTTGTCCGATCAGGGGCGGTTGAAGCTGGTCGGCTGGGCCGGAAACAGCCGCAGCAAGGTCGATCCCGCCATCCCGGCCTTCGGCGAAGGGACGCAACTCAAGGACTTCGACCAGGCGACCTGGGCCGGCATCATGGTCAAGCAGGGCACGCCGGAGGCCGTGGTCGCGCGGCTGCACCAGGCGCTCGTCGAGACGCTGCAGGACGCACAGGTCGTCAGCGGTCTGGAGGCGACCGGTGCGGAGGTGGCCAAGCCCAGCTCGGTGGCTGACGCGCAGCGCTTCCTGCAGGCAGAGACCGGCAAGTTCCGCGCGATGGCGAAGCGGATCCATCTCCAGCCGCAGTAAGCCAGGACCGCAATGTAGAAAGGCCCGTGCCGCCATGCAACATCGCATGGCGGCACGGGCCTTTTTTAGCTAGCGCCTCAACGCCTCAGGTCAGGCGCGGCGTGCCGTCAGCCACTTGTCCGACGCCAGCGGTTCCGTGCAGAGGCGCACTTCGCCGATCTGGCCGAGGAAGCCATTCGACGGGACGTTGCCGTAGACACCGCCGCCCACAAAGAAGCGGCTGGCAGCATTGACGGCGGCGATGCCGCGCGTGTTCGACGCGTTGCGCAGCACCGGGGCGCCTTCCACGTACATCACCGTCTCGTTCTTCGCCGGGTCGTTGACCACGGCGACGTGGACCCACTTCTCGGCGATGATCTCGCCAGACCAGTTTGCGGCCGGGTTCTTGGTGCCGGCCGTGCTCGGCGTGACTTCCCACTGCACTTCGCGCAGGCTGGAGATGGCGAAGATCAGCGGGCTTTCGTCGCCGTCGCCGCTGCCAAAGCCGGCGACCGTGCTGCGTCGGCCCTCGCGCTCCATGATGTTCATCCACGCGTTGTTGCCGGCCGTCCATGACGCCGGCACCTTGATGAATGCCTCGACGGTGTAGCCGTTGTCGAACGTCAACGCATTCAGGGCCGCCGTGGTCTGCGTGGCGAAGTAGCTCATGCGCTGGGGACTGTTCAGTGAATTGGCGAACTTCACGCTTCCCGGGGCAGCCGACAGGAAGTGGTGATCGTTCGACCACGTCAGGTCGCCCAGTTGGGCCGCGCCGCCGTTGGCCAGCGCTTCACGCGAGAGCGGATTGGCACCGGTCAGGTCGTCGATCACCTGGCCGACCGGCACGGCGGCGCCGTCGGTGCCGCCGAAGAAGCGCCAGTGCGCCACGGTGGAAGTCACCAGCGGGTAGTCGTTGGTGTCGGCGGCGGCCTTCTTGTCGGTCACGCTCGGCTCGGTGTAGTTGGCCAGGATCGCGGCCTTGGCGCGGTCGTTGATCGGATCGTTGCCGGCCGCCGGGATGGCGAAGTCGGCGTTGAAGCGCGCAAAGCGCTTGCGGAAATCGAAGTCGATCTCGAACTGCTGGTTCTTGTCGGTCAGCACCGCTACGTCGAACTCGTTCAGCGTCTCGGTGGGCTTCTGCGGCACCCACGGCGAGAACGAGATGACCTTGATCTTGTTATTGGTCAGGTCGAATTCGTACAGGCGCATCAAGCCGTTGCCGCCCATGTACGCCATCTGGTAGTCGACCACCATTTCCTCGACGGGGTTGCCGAAGTCGTTGGTCTTCGTGAGGTGCGCAGCGCCATGGTAGTGGCCGTTCAGCGTCATGAAGATCTGGTCGTTGTCCTTGATCAGCTTGTCCCACAGCATCAGGCCGTACGGCACTTCCAGCGGGCTGACGCCATCCGGGCCGATATTGAGCAACTGGTGGGTCGAGAGGATGACCGGCACCTTCGGGTAGCGCTTGAGCACGTTGCGCGCCCAGGTGATGGCGGCGTCGGAGGCGCGCCACGACATCGACAGCACCATGAAGCGGTTGCCGTCCACCTCGAAGAAGTGGTACTCGTGGAAGCCCGACGGATCGCGACCGCCGAAGGTGGCCTGGCGCTGCGCGCGGGTGGTCGGGAAGGTCTTCAGGTACGGCTCGTTGGCCAGGTTGCGCTGCGCGTCGGTGTTCGACGCCTGGCTGCCGGCGTTGACGTAGTCCACGTCCGAGATCACGTCGTGGTTGCCGGCCAGGATCGAGTACGGCGCGCGGGCCGCTTCCATGACTTCCATGGCCTCGTCGGCGATCTGCCATTGCAGCGGCTTGCCCTGCTGATCCACCACATCGCCGAGGTGGATCGTGAACGGGATGCGCAGGTCGGCGGCGTTCTGCGTGATCCACTTGGTCTGCGCCAGGAACGGCGTGGTGCCGTACTTGCGCTGGAACTGCAGGTTCTCGTCAGTGGTGGCGTAGCGCGAATAGAACTGCGTATCGGGCAGCACGGCGAGCGCGAAGCTCGAGACCTTGCCGGACGGCGTGGAGCCACCCGGCGTGGTGCCGGGCGTCGTGGCCGGCGTGCCGGGCGCGGCATCGTCGCCGCCGCCGCAC
This sequence comes from Cupriavidus sp. OV096, assembly GCF_900115455.1. Classification (NCBI taxonomy): domain Bacteria; kingdom Pseudomonadati; phylum Pseudomonadota; class Betaproteobacteria; order Burkholderiales; family Burkholderiaceae; genus Cupriavidus; species Cupriavidus sp. OV096. Next base: position 115,519 of record NZ_FOWM01000006.1, on the reverse strand, counting down.
GCGGCCAGCAGGGCCGAGGTGCCGAACGACATGCCAAGGCCCGCCCTGAGCAGCAGGCGGCGCTGGCGGTCTGGAATGCCCTCGAGCTTGACGGTATCGATTGCGGATGGCTTGCCCGGTGTCTTGCTTTGCATTTCTACTTCCCTGTTGACCCACGAAAAGCCCGTGATTCTGGAGAGCGCTCGTGACAGGGTGTTGATCGAAATGTGACGGTTCGGATTGACGGAGGGTCCTGCAGATGAGCACGCCGTGCGGCCTTTCCTCGGCCGCACGGCGTGCATTCCGACTAACAGAATGACGTTTAGAGCGTGTCCTCTAAACCATCAGGACGGCGGTGGCAATACCTTGCCACCGTCCAACAGACAGGCGTCGCGCTGTCGCGACAGGACGTTATCTGTAGCGCTTACATACATTTTGCGTCGTGATTTAAGATCGCCCCGCATCACTTTGTGCCAATAACAATACATTTGAACGGGGTGTCAATGAAGTCCAATTTTTGTCGTGGAATCCGACGGGCGGGCGTGCGCGCGCCGCAAGCGTCCTGTATCACCCTGGCTGTTGCGCTGCTGTTTCCGACGGGCGCGTCGGCCGGCGAATATGTTGCCTCCAGTCTCGCCGAGCTGCAGTCGGCCATTACGGCCGCCAATGCGGACGGCGATGCCACTGCCACCATCCGCCTGAGCGCTGACGTGACCATGCCCGGTGGCGTCTGGTCAATCGGCTCGCCTACCAAACCAATCACGCTCGATACGAACGGTTTCGTGCTGACGAAGACCGGCGCGCTGGGGAACTATGTGACATCCGCGACGGGACCGCTGACGTTGAACGGCACCTATACGGTTGCCCCGGACACGGCGGGCGGCACGGCCATGTTGATCAGCGGAGGCGGCCAGGCGATCGTCAACGGCACCGTGACCGGCGGCAACACGACGGTGGCGGGCAGCGAGAGCGGGGTCGCCGTCTCGGTGCTGCCCAACACAACCGTCGTCAACAACGGTTCGATCAAAGGCGGCAGCGGAACGAATTCTGCCAACGGTACGGGAGGCGTATCGCTCTCGACCAATGCCAGATTGGTCAACTCGGCCACTGGCACCATCACGGGGGGCGATGCCTCGGGTGGCCAGGCCGGCACCGCCGTGAACCTGACTGCGACCGTCACGGGCGGCGTGGTCAACGCGGGCACGATTCGCGGGGGCGCCGACCTGAGTGGTGGCGGGGCCGGTGGCGTCGGCATACGCGTCCAGGCGGGTACGCCTACCGTCACTAACTCGGGGCTGATCGAAGGGGGGGCTGGCGCGGGGGCTATCGCCGTATCTGGCTCCGCCGGAACGCTGACGGTCGTCAACGCGGGCACCATCCGCGCCGGGACCGGTTACGCGAATGCCATCGAATATGCCTCGGGCGGCACGGGCCGGGCTGTGCTCGAACTGCAGGCCGGCTCCAACATCGTCGGCAACGTCGTCGCGAACGCCACGGTGGCCAATGACACCTTCCGCCTCGGCGGCGCCACCGACAGCGTGTTCGATGTCTCGACCATCGGCGACACCGCGCAGTACCGTTACTTCGACAACTTCGTGAAGACCGGCGCCAGCACGTGGGCGCTGATCGGTGCCGGCACGGTCACCGCGCCGTGGACCGTGGACCAGGGCACGCTGCAGATCGGCAATGGCGGCACCAGCGGCAGCCTGGCCGGCAATGTGGTCGTCAACAGCGGCGCCACGCTGGCGTTCAATCGTTCCGATGCCCACACCTATGGCGGCATCGTGTCGGGCGCGGGTAGCCTCGCGCAGAACGGCAGCGGCACCACCGTGCTGACCGGCGCCAACACCTACACGGGCGGCACCGCCGTCAACCTCGGCACGCTGGCCATCGACGGCTCGATCACCAGCCCGGTGACGGTAGCCACGGCCGGTACGCTGTCCGGCACCGGCACGATCTTCGGCAATGTCACGAACAGCGGTACGGTGACGCCGGGCGGCGGCTCGGGCGTGCTGACCATCGCCGGCAACTACATCGGCAACGGCGGCACGGTCCGCGTGAACACGGTGTTTGGCGGCGACGCATCGGCCACCGGGCGGCTTGTGGTGACCGGCGATACCTCGGGCAGCAGCCAGATCCGGGCGGTCAACATCGGCGGAGGGGGCGCGGCCACGGTCGAGGGGATCAAGGTCATCGACGTGCAGGGCGCGTCGAATGCCACCTTCACGCTCGCTGGCGACTACACATTCCAGGGCCAGCAGGCAGTGGTGGCCGGCCCGTACGCGTACCGGCTGGTCAAGAACGGCGTGTCGACGCCGACCGACGGTGACTGGTACCTGCGGTCCACGCTGGCCGAAACGCCTGCTGTCGGCGCCTCGGCGTCAGCCGCCGCCACGCCGCTGCTGGCCCCGACCGTGCCGCTGTACGAAGCCTATTCCAGCGTGCTGCAACGCTTCAACGAGCTGGGCACGCTCCAGCAGCGCGTGGGCAATCGTTCGTGGTCGCCCAACGCCGCCGTGCAGGCCGAGCAGGATGCGGGCAAGCCGGTCATTGGCCGTGGGGCGTGGGCGCGCGTGGAAGGTTCGAACACCCATATCGATCCGTCCACCAGCACGACCAGCGCCAGCTACAACGTCCGCATGTGGAAGTTCGAGGGTGGCGTGGATGCGCCGGTCATCGAGAATCAGGCCGGCACGCTGGTGGTGGGGCCGACCTTCCACTATGGCGTCGCCAATTCCAACGTCTCGTCGATGTTCGGCAACGGCGCGATCGATGCCACCGGCTACGGCTTTGGCGGCACGGCGACGTGGTATGGCAACAATGGATCGTATGTCGATGCCCGCGCGACCGTGACCTGGTACGACACCGATATCCGCTCGTCGACGCTGTCGACCAAGCTGGCCAACGGCAACCGGGGCAGCGGTGTAGCCACCAGCGTGGAAGCCGGCCACCAGCTCGCGCTGGGCGGCAACTGGTCGATCACGCCGCAGGCGCAGCTCGCCTGGTCGCAGGTGCGCTTCGACGCGTTCACGGACCAGTACGGCACCAATGTGTCGCGCGATAACGGCAACAGCCTGGTCTCGCGCCTGGGCGTGTCGCTCGATCACGAGGCCAAGTGGACCGCCGGCAACGGCAAGACGAGCCGCTCGCACGTCTACGGCATCACCAACCTGTACTACGACTTCCTGCACGGCACGTCGGCGCGCGTCGCCGACCTCAGCGTCGTCAGCAAGGAGCAGGCGCTGTGGGCTGGCCTGGGCATCGGTGCCTCGCTGAACTGGGACGACGATCGCTACACGGTCTATGGCGAACTGCTGGCGCGCACCAGCCTGCAGGACTTTGGCGACAGCAATGCGATTGGCGCCAAGCTTGGCGTGCGTTATCGCTGGTAAGGCAGCGGCGCGACCCCATGACTGTCCGGCACAGAAGGGATGCCGGCTCATGTCTGACCGGAGAAGCACCGCTGGTCAACCGTGTAACCGGCTGCGATCTCCACCGCCTGTTCGACGAACGGCAAGGTCAGCGGATTGCCGATTTCCTTGTGGAAGGCGATCCACAGTTCAAGGGTTGGTACGTCCCGATTGGCGATCCGTCGATACACCACGCCCTTGACCGGCTGCGCGGCGGCCGAGGCGGGCACCAGGGACACCGCCACGCCGGCTGCCACCATCGCCATCATGGCGTGGTGACGCGCCCCGTCGTGCATGCACGACGGTACGACGTTGTGCTCCGCCAGCCAGGTCATCATCAGGTCGTGCGCATACTGGCCGTGACGCCGTTCGAGCGTGGCAAGGCTTTGGCCATCGAGGTCACGCGCATTGACGCTGGATTTTCCGGCCAGCGGATGGTTCCCGGGGGCGGCCAGGACATAAGGCTCCGACATCAGGCGGCGCGCCTGCAGACGGGAATCGGTGACAGGCGGCCGCAGGATCGCCACATCGAGTTCGTTTCCCAGAAGGGACTGGATCATCGCTTCGGAGCTGGTCTCGCGCAGCGAGTACAGGACGCCGGGCACATGCGCCGAAAATTGCCGCAGGATGTCCGGCACCAGTTCGATGGCGGAGATCGCGGTCAGGCCGATGCCGAGGTGTCCGACGTTCTCCCCGCGATCCGCCTGGGTCACCATTTGCCGCGCGCGGTGCTCGATGTCGAACAGCTTTTCCGCCTCCGCCCGCAGGACCTGGCCTGCCGGCGTCAGTCGCACGCTGCGCTTGTTGCGCTCGAACAGCTGGGCGCCGATCTGCGCCTCCAACTGCTTGATCTGCAGGCTGAGGGGCGGCTGGGTCATATTCAGCCGCCGCGCCGCGCGCGTGAAATTGAGCTCGTCAGCCAGCACGAGAAACGAGGTCAATACGCGGAGTTCGAGGGGCGTGTACATATACAGGATTTGTATAAGTCAGATACAGAAGTAATATTGGAAATATAACTCGCGAGTACGCAGAATGTCTTCACCCAGTCCCCATCAAGGGGGCGAGACCAGAACAACTGCGCGAGACATGATCATCCAACACCCCCTCGACGACCGCCTCCCGGCGCTGCTGCGCAGCGGCGAGCCCCTCCGCGGCATCTTCACCGCCTTGCCCAGCCCGGCCATCGTGGAGATGTGCGCCTACGCGGGCTTCACCTTCGTCATCATCGACAACGAGCATGGCGCGGCCGGTTTCGAAACGACCGAGCACATGCTGCGCGCGGCGCGTGCCAGCGGGATCATTCCTGTTGTGCGCTGCTTCCCCGGCGATATGGCGCGGGTACTGGACATGGGGGCGAGCGGCGTCCAGGTGCCCATGATCGAGACCGCCGATGCGGCGCGCGACCTCGTGCAGCGCGTCCGTTACCCCGCCATCGGCCGGCGCGGCAGCGCCTTCAGCAGTCGCGCGGCCGGCTATGGCGCCTTTCCCGGCGCTCCGCACACCACGCGCAGCAACGAGGGCGTGGCGCTGATCGCCATGATCGAGACGCCCGAGGGCGTGGCCAACGCCGCGGAAATTGCGGCAGTCGAGGGAATCGACGCAGTGTTTGTTGGCCCCAACGACCTGTCGCACGCAATGGGCTTCGGCAACGACTGGAAGGCGCCGGCCGTGGCAGCGGCGATCGAGCAAGCGCTGCGTGCCATCGATGGTCAGGGCAAGTGCGCGGGCATCATCGCGCTGGGCGCCGACGACGAGCAGCGCTACGGCCAGTTTGGTGCGCGCTATTTCGCCACGGTCGCCACCACGCTGATCACGCAGGCGTTCCGGCAGGCGGCGCAGCCTCCCGACATGCCGGCGCCGACGCTGCGTTACTAGTTCGGCCCGGCACCGGGCCAGTCAGTGGCTCGCCATTCCCCATTCACGACGACATTCGCGTGCGCCGCTACGGCAAGCCGCGCCAGGCAGCATGAGCGCACGCCGGGGCGGGCCGGTCGATTTCGGCGGCAGCGTAGTGCTGGTGACGGGCGCAACGGGCGGCCTGGGTCCGCCATCTGCCACGCGTTTGCGGGAGCGGGCGCGTCGGTGGCGGCAGCTCTATTGAGGCGGGGCCTCCCTACAAGAACTGGAGACAAAACATGAGATTCATGAATCGCTGCGCACTGCGCGTTGCCCTGGCAATGGGAGGGCTCTCGCTGGTCATGGCCACGCCGGGCGTGTGGGCCGATACCTGGCCGAGCAAGCCAATCAAGTATGTGGTGCCGTTCTCGCCGGGCGGGGTGTCGGATGCCACTGCCCGCATCGTCGCCGAAGGCCTGTCGCAGCGATTGGGACAGCCAGTCGTCATCGATAACAAGCCAGGCGTATCGGGCATCCTGGGGACGCAGTTTGTGGCCCGTGCCGAGCCTGATGGTTACACCATCATGGGCGGCACCATTACCACGCACGCGGTCAATCCCTTCTTCTACAAGAAGCTTGGCTATGACCCGGTCAAGGACTTCGTGGCGGTGAATCTTGTGGGCACGGTCAGCAACGTGCTGGTGGTGTCGAACGACAGCCAATACCAGTCGGTCGGCCAGATCGTCGCGGCCTTGAAGGCCAAGCCTGGTGCGTTGACGTTCGGCACGGCGGGACCGGGCAGCTCGCAGCAGTTGTCGGGCCAGTTATTCCAGAACATTACGGGTACGCGCCTGCAGCAGATCTCCTACAAGGGCGGCGCAGCGGCGATGACGGACCTGATAGGCGGCCAGATCGACATGGTGTTCGAGACGGTTGCCGCCGCCAAGCCCATGCTCGACGGCAAGCGCGTGCGCGCGATCGGCGTGACGTCGGCGCACCCGCTGCCGAGCCTGCCCGGGGTGCGGCCGTTGGCGGAGCTGGGTCTGAAGGGCTTCGAGATGCAGTCATGGCAGGGCATTTTCGCGCCAGCGGGCACGCCGAAGCCGATTGTCGATCGCCTCGCCACCGAGATCGCGGCTGTCGTCGCGACGCCGGCCGTGCAACAGCGCTTGCGCGCGCTCGGCGTGGAGCCGGAGGGAAAGCCGTCCGCTGCCTTCGCCGCGTTTCAGCGCTCGGAAGTCGCAAAGTGGGGCAAGATCATCCAAGCCGCCGGGGTGGTACCAGAATGAGCGAGACAGCACCTGCTTCCTGCTTTACGCCCCCGAGTACTTCAACGCCTTGCGCAGCGTCGATAATGACGACCCTGAAAAGGGCGTTGCGAGCCTCCGCGGACATCCATTGACGTGTGGCGGGCTGCCCCCCCCCGCCCATGCACCGAAAACGCAGGTCATGCACCGAAATGTCCTCGCGTTAACCCTGTCCTGGCGCCGCCGCGCGGCATATCCCCCCTCATTCCCCCCAAAAGTCCTACGGGTTATTGCCCGTTGCCCCATGGCACGCCTGTTGCATAGGATTCAAGTGACTTGAATTTGGTGCAGAGGACTTTCCTCGATGTGTTCCGGCGTATGGTCGGCGCCTTGCACCCGTTCGGTCAGGCGCCGGGCCTGCCGCCCGTTGGACATGTCTATATAGGGGAACAGAGTGCTGAAGAAGAAAACTGCGGCCGCCGCCGCGATTGCCGCCGCTGCCACGGGAGTGGTGCTGATGTCCGCGCCGGCGCAGGCAAAGGACGTCGTCAAGATCGCCTTTGTGGGCCCGCTGACCGGTGGCGTGTCGTCGATCGGCTTGGGCGGGCGCAATTCCGCTGACCTGGCCATCCGCCTGCGCAACGCCGATCCCATGGCCAAATACACCTACGAACTGGTCGTCCAGGATGACGAATGCCGGCCCAACGTGGGCGTGCAGGTGGCCACCAAGATCGCCGCGGACAAGTCGATCGTCGGCGGCGTGACGCACTTCTGCTCGGCCGTGGCCATGGGCACCGTGGGTGTCTATAACCGCTTTGGCATGCCGGCGGTCGTCTGGGGCGCGGTGCTCCCCGAAGTCACGTACGGCAACAACTTCAAGGAGATCCATCGCGTCAACGGCACGATGATCAACCAAAGTGAAGTGGCGGCCAAGTTCATGACCGGCCTGGGCTACAAGAAGTGGGCGATCATTCACGACACCACCGATTACGGCAAGGGTCACAACAAATACTTCAGTGAATTCCTGAAGAAGGACGGCGGCACCATCGTCGGCACCTTCGGCGTGACCGCCGACCAGCAGGATTTCACGACCGAACTGACCAAGATCCGCGAACTGAAGCCGGACGTGGTCTATTTCGGTGGCCTGACGCCGCTCGGCGTCCGCATCCGCACCCAGATGGAGAAGCTGGGCATCAAGGCCCAGTTCGAAGGCACGTCAGGCATCAAGTCCGATGCCTATATCGAAGGCGTGGGCAAGCCCCTGTCCGAAGGCTCGCTGGCCTTTATCGAAGGGGCGCCGGTCGAGAAGCTGGCCGGCGGCCAGTTGTTCATGGAGCGCTATACGCAGCAGAAGTACGGCGAGCCGCCTGAAGCCTATGGTCCGTTCGCCTTTGTCGCTGCCAACCTGATCATGGATGCCGTCGAGAAGGTCGGCCCGGATCGCAAGAAGGTCCGCGACGTGCTGAACGGTACGAAGGACGTCGACACCATTATCGGCAAGGTCACCTTCGATGAGCACGGCCAGAACGTGGTGCCGCTGATCACCAAGTACGTCGTCGAGGACGGCAAGTGGGTGATCTGGGAAGACAGCGCCTACGCCAAGGGCAAGAAGAAGCTGGCCGGACTGTAAGCGTGGCGCCTGAGCCGGGCCCGCGCCGTCTGCGGACCCGGCCTGGCACTGCTGGACGGTCTATTCAGGCCATTCTGGGGATACCGATGAGTGTATTGGGACAGTACGTCTTCAACGGGCTGATGCTCGGCATGATCTACGCCATGGTGGCGGTCGGCTTCACGCTGTTCTTTGGCGTGCTGGACGTCATCAAGTTTTCTCACGGCGATGTGCTGATGGTGGGCGCCTTCGCAGGGCTTGCCGCATCGGCCGGCGTGTTGGCGCTGCATGTGGATTCGCCGTGGCTGCAATTGCTGGCCATCGTGGTGTGCGCGATTGTCGTGACCGGCTTGCTGGGCGCCGTGATCGCCCGCTTCCTGATCCTGCCCTTGCGCAAGGCGCCGCCGCTGAACACCCTGCTGGCCACCTTGATGCTGGGTACGGTGCTGCGCGAAGCCGTGCGCCTGTTCTATCCGGATGGATCGAACCCGAAGCCGTTTCCCGCGCTGCTGCCCACCACGGAGCTGTCGCTCGGCGCGTTGACGCTTCGCGCCGATAACCTGATCTTGCTGGCGGCAGGTGTCGCCATCATCATCGGCGTCCATCTGTTGATCACGCGCACGCGTTTTGGCATGGCCATCCGCGCCGTGGCACAGGACGGCGAGACGGCGCGCCTGATGGGCATCAACTTCGAAGTGGTGGTGCTGGTCACGTTTGCGCTGGGCTCGGCCATGGCCGCGCTGGCCGGCGTGATGAACGGCCTCTATTACAACGAGATCAACTTCAACGTCGGGCTGCTCCTCGGCGTGATCGGCTTCGCAGCCGCCATCCTGGGTGGACTGGGCAACCTGTACGGCGCCATCCTCGGTGGCTTCCTGTTCGCGGCGCTCCAGGTGCTGGGCAGTGCGACGTTGCCGGCGCTGGTGCCCGATATCCCGAGCGCCTACAAGGATGTCTTTGCGTTCGCCGTGGTCATCGTGCTGATGGCCTTCAAGCCGACCGGACTTATTGCGGAGAAAGCCAGTGAACGTGTCTGACAACGTCTCGAATCCACTGCCCCCTGCCGTGGTTGGCGCCGGTGGCAAGCAGCGCAGCCCGGCCGTGGTGCTGGGCATCGCGGCCATCGTCATCGTGGCCTACCTCTATCTGTTCCTGCACGCGGAATCGCAGCTCTCCGTGGCCGCGCTGCTGGCACTGGCCGTCGCAGCGACGGTCATCGCAGGCAAGTTCAAGGTCACGCGGGCCGTGGAGCAGGCTGCCGCCCGGCGGCCCGGGCTGTCGCGGCTATGGTCGGTCGTGGGCACGCTCGTGCTGATCGTGCTGTTCCACGAAAGCCATTTTGTCTTGCTGATGCTGTGCGCGGTGCTGTTGTATACCACTGCCTGCCTGGGCCTGACGGTGCAGTTCGGTTTCTCCGGTGTATCCAACTTCGCCGGCGCGGCGTTCTTCGGCATTGGCGCGTACGCCACGGCGGTGCTGGCCGCGCATACGCCCATCCCGTCGATCCTTGTGATCGTGCTGTCCGGCATCGCGGCTGCGGTCATCGGCTCGCTGCTGATCGCGCCGGTGTTGCGGACGCGTGGCCACTACGCGGCGCTGGTGACCATCGCGTTCGGCATCCTGTTCAAGACCTTTCTCGAAGTCAACGATGTGCTGGGCGGTCCGCAGGGCCTGCAGGTGCCCGGCATGACGCTGTTCGGCTTCCAGTTCAACGAAGGCTTGACGCTGTTCGGCATCGACGTGTCGTTCTACGCCAGCTACGCACTGCTGAGCCTGGCGATCTGCGCAGGCACCTTTGCGGTGGTCAAGGCACTGGAGCGCTCGTGGGTGGGGCTGGCCATGGACGTGGTGCGTACCGATGAAACCGCCGCTGCGACCTTCGGCCTCCATATCGCGCGCTGGAAAGTCATCGCATTCATGCTCGGCAACTTCTTCGCGGGCGTGGCGGGCAGCGTCTACGGCATGGTCACGGCGTTCGTGGCACCGAACAACTTCACGTTCGCCGACTCGCTGCTGATGCTGTCGATCGTCATTCTGGGTGGTCTGGGCAATGTCGTCGGCCTGATCCCGGCCGCCATCATCGTGCTGGTGCTCCCGGAGAAGCTGCAGTTCATCCAGGAGTACCGCTTCCTGTTCTACGCGGCGCTGGTCATCGCCATCCTGCTGTTCCGTCCGGACGGGCTATTGCCGCGCAAGATCCGTCTGTTCTTCCCGACCCAGGACGCCAAATGAGCGACGCGATGATCGAGGTACGCAATCTCACGATGCGATTCGGCGGCCTGACTGCGCTGGACAATCTCCAGCTCGACATCCGCCGCGGGGAAGTGCTGGGCCTGCTGGGGCCGAATGGCTCCGGCAAGACCACGTTCTTCAACGTGCTCACGGGCCTCTACAAGGCCAGCGCGGGCACCATCACGTACAACGGCGAGAACGTCATCGGCAAGACGCCGCAGGACATCTATCGTAGCGGCGTGGCGCGGACGTTCCAGCGCTCCCGCCTGTCGCTGCCCCTGACCGTCTTCGACAATATCGTGATCGGCGACTACCAGCACATGCAGCACGGGCTGGTGTTCAACCTGTTTCGACGCAAGGCATTCCGGGCCGAGTATGAACGCTATGTGGAATCTGTGCGCGAACTGCTGGGCATCTTCAGCCCTCCGCTGGTCAGTCGGCTATTCGAGCCAGTCGAGTCGTTCACGATGATCGACCGTCGCCGGATCGAGGTCTGCCGCGCCCTGATGAGCCGGCCACGGCTGCTGCTGCTGGATGAACCTTCGGCAGGCATGACCCATGACGAAACCCATGAGCTGATGGACGACATCCTCCAGGTGCGAAGCAAGTTGCAGGACTTGTCCGTCGTGCTCATCGAGCACGAAATGAACGTGATCGAGCGCATCACCGATCGGTGCGTCGTGCTGAACTACGGCAAGAAGATCGCCGAAGGCACGTACGCCGAGATCACCGCCGATCCCGACGTGCAGACGGCCTATCTCGGGGAGGAAGCCGCATGAGCGATAACACGTTGCGCGTGGAGGGCCTGAGCACGGGCTATGACAAGGTCAACGTGCTGCATGACGTCTCCATCGAAGTGCCGCCCGGCAAGATCACCTGCATCCTCGGGGCGAACGGCGCGGGCAAGAGCACACTGATCCGGGCGATCCTGGGCCTGACGCCCGCGCGCAAAGGCCGCATCCTGTGGGATGGCGTGGACATCGCCGCGGAGAAGACGCACAACGTCATCGCGCGCGGCATTTCCTGCATACCGGAAGGGCGCAAGGTATTCCCGCGCATGACCGTTGCCGAGAACCTGGCACTGGGCGCCTTCCTGGAGGCCGATCCGGCCAAGGTGCGGGAGCGCATCGCACGCGTCTACGAGATATTCCCGCGCCTGCGCGAGCGGTCCGCACAGTTGGCCGGCACCATGTCGGGCGGCGAACAGGCCATGGTGTCGATCGGGCGCGGATTGATGGCGCAGCCGCGCCTGCTGGTCATCGATGAACCGTCGCTTGGCTTGTCGCCGCTGTACGTGAAGGAGAACTTCAAGGTCATACAGCAGATCAACGAGCTGGGCATGACCGTGCTGCTGGTCGAGCAGAACGCGCGCCAGACGCTGGCGATTGCGCACCAGGGCTATGTGCTGACGCAGGGGCGCGTGGTGGCGCAAGGCTCGGCGCAGGCGTTGCGTGAGAATGACGAAGTGCGCGCCGCCTACTTTGGCTGAGTGCTGGCGGATCGATTCTGGAGACTGAAGCTTTGGACCAATATCTCGATCTTCCCGTGCGCGAACTGGTGGCGCGCATGGCCCGTCGCGAGCTGCGCGCGGAAACCGTCGTGCAGGCTGCGCTCGATCGCATCCGGGCGCAGGACGATGTCATCCATGCGTGGCAGCACGTTGGCGGTGAAGCGGCCATCGCGCAGGCGCGGCGTCTGGATGCCGGCACTGCGTCAGCGGCGCTGCACGGCGTACCGCTCGGCGTCAAGGATCTGATGGATACGGCGGATCTGCCGACGACATACGGATCGCCGATCTACGCGACGCATCGACCTGTGCTGGATGCCGCCGCCGTTGCACTGGCGCGAAGTGCTGGCGCGGTGGTGGTGGGCAAGACCGTGACCACGGAATTCGCGACATTCCAGCCGGGCCCCACGTGCAATCCACGCGCGCCCGTGAATGCCCCGCGCACGCCGGGTGGCTCGTCGAGTGGCTCTGCCGCCGCCGTGGCGGCTGGCATGGTGCCGCTGGCATTCGGCACGCAGACCGCAGGGTCGATCATTCGGCCTGCCGCCTACTGTGGCGTGATTGGCTACAAGCCCACCCACGCGACGTTGCCGCTGGCCGGTATCAAACCGTTGTCGCCCAGCCTGGATACGGTGGGTGTGCTGGCCCGGCGCGTGGACGACGCCGCGTTGTTTATCGGTACGCTGGCACGCGATGTCTCGATTACGGAGGCTTGTGCCCAGGCACCGACCCCGTTGCGCGTCGGCATCGTCCGCACGCCGCACTGGGAGCGCGCGGGTGCCGATGCGCGTGCCGCGCTGGAGACGGCGGTACGGACGCTGCAGGGCCTCGGCGCGTCGATTCAGGATGTCGAGTTGCCCGTCGCCTGCCATGGTCTCACCGAGGCCCAGATGGACATCATGGCCTTCGAAGCCGTCGCCGCGTTCGCACCGGAAGCGCGCGATCGGGCAGCGGATTTCAGCGCGGCCTTTGCCAGGCAGCTCGAAGTGGGGCGTGCGGTGACGGGCGAGCGCTTTCGCGCTGCGCTGGCGCTCGCGGAACAGGCGCGCATGTCGCTGGCAGTGTCGCTGGAAGGATTCGATGTGGTCCTGGCCCCCAGCGCAGAAGGCGAAGCGCCCGAGGGCCTCGCCGCTACCGGCGACCCGATTTTCTGCCGCATGTGGACGCTGCTCGGTACGCCTTGCGTCCATGTGCCGACCGGAACGGGCGCTGGCGGCATGCCTGTCGGCGTGACAGTGACCGCGCCACGCCACGCCGATGCGCGCGTACTGGCCGTGGCACATCGTTTATCTCAGGCGCTGGCTCTGGCGGCCTGACACCAGGAGAACATGTTGAATCGCTTGCATCAGCCCGCCGAGGCCATCGTGGATAACACCGTACAGGCCCTCGCCGAACGGGCACAGGACCATGTCGACGCCAATCGCCTGGCGGCATCGCTCACCGCCTTGGCGCAGTTCGGCGGTCGTGACGACGGCGGCGTGTCGCGCGAAACGCTGACAGCCATCGACCTCGCGTCGCGCCGCCACCTCGTCGATCAGGCGCGCGCGCTGGGCTGCCAGGTGAGCATCGACGATTGCGGAAACCTGTTCTTCCGGCGGGCTGGTAGCGAGGATCTGCCTCCCGTGCTGACCGGGAGCCATGCCGATACCCAGCCGGTGGGCGGCAAGTACGACGGGGCGTATGGCGTGCTGGCCGGCCTCGAAGTGATCGCGGCGCTCAACGCGGCGGGCATCGAAACGGTGCGACCCATCGAGGTGGTGTCGTGGACCAACGAGGAGGGCAGCCGCTTTGGGCCCGGCGCGATGGGCTCCAGCGCCTTCGTCGAGCCGGCGCGGCTGGCCGGCTATCGCGATGCCACCGACCAGACAGGCGTCCGGTTTGGCGATGCACTGGACGCGGCGCTGGCCGCCAGTCCTGACGTGGAGCGCGTGCCGATGGCGCGACCGATGTCCGCCTGCGTGGAACTCCATATCGAGCAGGGCCCCGTGCTGGAGGCTGCCGCCGTGCCGCTCGGGGTCGTCACGGGCATCCAGGCGGTGCGATGGTTCCGCGTGGAGTGCGCAGGCACCATGGCACACGCCGGCACCACGCCCATGGCCGTGCGGCGCGATGCGATGGCAGTGGCCGTCGCCATCGCGCAGGACCTCTACGCGCTGGCCCCACGCGAACCGGGGGCACCGGGCGCGCCGGAACTGCGCCTGACGCTTGGCCAATGGGCGGTGGTGCCGAATTCGGTCAACACCATCCCGGGCAAGGTGACATTCACGGTGGACATGCGCTGCCTGGATGATGCCGCCCTCGATCGCGCCGAGGCCGCGCTGCGGCTGGCCTGCACGCGTCATGCCCCGGCCTCCGACGTAGCGATCACGCGCTTCTTCCATCGTGGCCCGACGTACTTTCCCGAATCCATGCTGGCGTCCATTCAGCGCGCCTGCGGGCGGGCCAGCCAGCTTGCTGGCCGAGCGCCGCCGATGCGGCTCACGTCCGGCGCCTTTCACGATGCCATGTACGTGGCCGATCATTGCCCGACCGCGATGATCTTCGTGCCGAGCAAGGACGGGATCAGCCACAACGCGGCGGAGGACACCGATGTCACGGACCTGTTCCTGGGCGCGCAGGCGCTGGCGTACACTGTCGCCGAACTGGCCTGCCGCCGGCCGTGACCGACCCCCGGTGCGCGTGGCGGCCCCTTTGAATACCAACCAACCAGCCCGCATGGCAAAGACCGCGAGCCCGATCCCGCAAGAGCCGGTCGACAGCAAGTCGGCCACCCTGACGCTTGGTGTCAAGCTGCGCCACGCGCGGCTGGTGGCCGGCTATACCTTATTGCAACTGGCTAACAAGGCCGGTTGCTCCGAGAGCCTGATCTCGAAGGTCGAGCGTGGCCTGGCCACGCCGTCATTCACCACGCTCCACCGGCTGGCCGTGGCGCTCGACACCAATATCGGCGCGCTCACCAGCGAGGATGACGCGCACCAGTCGCCGATCCTCCGTCACGGCGAACGGCCCGTGATCCGTGTGGGTGGCGTGGCGCTCGAACGCGTGGTGCTGCCCAAGCGCGGCGGCCTGCTGCAGGCCAACATCCACATCGTCTGGCCCGGCGAAGCCAGTGACGGCCAGATCGAGCATCAGGGCGAGGAAGTCGGCTACGTGCTGGAAGGCAAGCTGGAGCTGATGCTGGGCGACGATATCTACCTGATCGGCCCGGGCGATGCGTTTACGTTCTCGAGCCAGGTGCCGCATGGCTACCGCAACGTCGGCGATGTCGTGGCGAAGGTGCTCTGGGTGAATTCGCCCGCGACGTTCTAGGCGATCACGGGTGCCACGTCGCCGGCTTGTCGACGGGCATGGCCGGCCGTTGGCTGCCCGCCATGGCGTACGAAAGCTTGTTCGCTGCATCGACGACCGTCTGCGCGAGTTCCAGCAGCCGGTCTTCCCCCAGACGCGCCGTCGGTCCCGAAATACACATCGATCCCAGCAGCCGCCAGTGCAGTCCGAATACGGGCGCCGAGACGCTCGATACCTCCGCTTCGCGCTCCCCAAGCGACAAATGGAAGCCACGGCGCCGGATCGTTTCATAGAGGTCGCCGGGCTCCCCTGAGAAGGCGAGGATCACCCGGCCGGGCGATCCACTGTCGAGGGGCAGGGCCGCGCCAATCCGGACATGGTGCCGGATCGCCTGCGGACCTTCCACACGCACCAGACAGGTCCGCTGTCTGCCTTCGCGAACATAGAACGACGCGCTTTCCCCGGTCTTGATGGTCAATTCGCGCAGCACCGGCTCCACCACGTCCTGCACGTTGAAGGTCGCCTGGTAGCACGCGCCCAGCCAGCCGGCCGCACGCCCAAGCCGCCAGCTCCCGTCTTCCTTCTGCACCAGATAGTTGTCCGCCGCCAGCGTGCGCGCCAGCCGCAGCACCGTGGTCTTGTGGATACCCGTCCTGCGGCTCAGTTCCGCCAGGGACAGCTGCGGATCGTTGACTCCGAAGGCCTCCAGCACGCGCAGCGCCCGCGTGACCGCGATGACGCCGCTCGCGGCCTCCTCAGTACCTGCGGGGCTGATTTCATCACTTTTTGGGTTCATGGCACGAAACGCGTTGCGTGGTACGAAACGACATTGTATGGCGTGAAACGTTCGACAACAATCCGTCTCACAACACAACGAGATTCGGAGACAGTCATGAGCGCGATTCGCCGCTGCATGTTCACCCTTGCCGTCACTTTGCTTGGCGCTGCCCACGTGGCGGCCGCCGCACCCGCCTATCCCTCCAAGCCGATTCGCGTCATCGTGCCGTTCCCGGCAGGCGGGGGCACCGACATCATCGCGCGGGAAGTGACCAACAAGGTTGCCATGTCGACGGGCTGGACCTTCGTGGTGGACAACAAGCCCGGCTCGGGCGGCAACCTGGGCGTGGACGCCGCAGCGAAGGCCCCCGCCGACGGCTACACCATCGTGCTGGGGCAGACCAGCAACCTTGCCATCAACCCCACACTGTTCAGCCATCTGCCTTATGACCCGGTCAAGGACCTGACGCCGATCAGCCTCGTGGCCAGCGCGCCGCTCGTCCTCGTGACGCCGGTCAGCTCACCCTACAAGACCCTGGCCGATGTCATCAAGGCCAGCAAGGCAAAGCCGGGCGCGCTCAATATCGCCTCGCCCGGCAATGGCACCGTCGCCCATCTCTCGGGCGAGTTGCTGCAGAAGACGGCCGGCATCAAGCTGATTCACGTGCCGTACAAGGGCGCCGCCCAGGCGGTGAACGACCTGATCGGCGGTCAGGTCGACCTGTATCTCTCGTCGGTGCCGACCCTGCTGGCCCATATCAAGAGCGGCAAGCTGCGCCCGCTGGCGGTCACCTCGGCGAAGCGCGTGGACGATCTGCCCCAGGTACCCACCATCGCCGAGTCCGGCTACGCCGGCTTCGAGGCCTCGACCTGGTTCGGTTTCGCCGCACCGGCCGCCACGCCGAAGGACATCGTCACGCGGCTGAATGCCGAGTTCAACAAGGCGCTCAAGTCGCCCGATCTGGCGAAGAAGCTGAACGACCAGGGTGCGCTGGTCCTTGGCGGCTCCCCCGAGGCGTTCGGCACGCAGATCCGTCAGGACATCGCCCGCTGGGCTTCGATCATCAAGGACTCCGGCACCAAGCTGGACTAATCCTCCTCTCCCTTTCCCCTTGCCTACCGGAGCCAAGCCATGAGCCTGCCCAATATCAACCAATCGTTTGAACGCGTATCGGCCGCCGTTGTCGCCAAGGCCGCGAAATTCCAGCCGGCGATTCTCGCCGACGTCGCGGGCCGCCGTGGCGCGCTGCATGGCCGCATCAAGGCCCTGCGCCCGAGTATGAAGCTCGCTGGTCCGGCCTTCACGGTCGAGGTTCGCCCCGGCGACAACCTGATGATCCACGCCGCGCTGGCGCTGGCCCAACCGGGCGACATCCTCGTCATCGATGGCAAGGGCGACCAGACTTCCGCGCTGATGGGCACCATCATGATGAACGCGGCACGCCAGCTCGGGCTGGCCGGCGTGGTCATCGACGGCGCCGTGCGCGACAGCATCGAACTGGAGGAAATGCAATTCCCCGTCTTCTCCGTGGGTACCAACCCGAACGGCCCGACCAAGGAAGTCGGCGGCCGCATCGGTCACCCGGTCTGCGTCGGGGGCGTGACGGTGTACCCGGGTGACTACGTCTGCGGCGATGCCGATGGCGTGGTGGTGGTCGAGCGGGACAAGATCGAGTCGCTGCTCGCCGCCGCAGAACACAAGGAAGCGGCCGAAGCCAAGCGGATCGCACAGATCAAGGAAGGCAATACCACGGCGCCGTGGCTGCTGGCCTCGCTGGTGACCGCCGGCGTGCTCAAGCAGGGAGAAACGCTGTGACGAGCCGGCCCGCCATCATCGTGACGGGGGCGGACCTGGCGCCCGAAGCCCTCGCCATCCTCCACGACTACACGATCGTCTTCGCCGGCAAGACCCCGCAACCCGCTGACCTGGTCGCCCTCGCGAAACAACAAGACCCGGTTGCCATCATCGTCCGCTACGGTAGCGTGACGGCCGAGGTCATGGATGCCGCCGCGTCACTGCGGGTGATCGCCAAGCACGGCAGCGGCACGGATACCATCGACAAGGTTGCCGCCGCAGCGCGGGGCGTGGAGGTGCTGGCGGCGGTCGGTGCCAATGCCGCCGCCGTGGCGGAGCATGCGCTGGCGCTGATGCTGGCCTGCGCCAAGTCGATCGTGCCGCTCGATGCGCGCATGCACGGCGGCCACTGGGACAAGGCCACGCACAAGAGTGTCGAACTGAGCGGGCGCACCGTGGGACTGGTTGGCCTGGGCACCATCGGGCTGCGCTTTGCGCGGATGTGCCACGCCATGGATATGCGCGTGATCGGCTTCGACCCGTTCGCCAGGAATCTGCCCGACTACGTGCGGCCGGTCGGACTCGAGGCGATCTGGGCCGAGTCCGACGTGATCTCGCTGCATTGCCCGCTGACGGACGACAATCGCAAGATGCTGGACGCCAACGTGCTCGCGCGCTGCAAGCGGGGCGTGATCGTCGTCAACACCGCGCGCGGCGGGCTGATCGACGAACCGGCCCTGCTGGCGGCGGTCCAGTCGGGGCAAGTGGCTGGGGCCGGGCTCGATAGCTTCGCCGTCGAGCCGATGGCCGCGCCGCATATTTTCCACGGGCAACCGGGCGTGATTCTGACGCCGCACATCGGCGGTGTGACGGGTGCGGCCTACGTCAACATGGGCGTGGCCGCGGCCAAGAACGTGCTGGGGGTACTGAACCGCGAGCGGGAGCCGGTACTGACGAAGGGCTAGCGGGAGGCCACCTCCGTCCGCGATACGCATGGCGACCCGGCCTGGAGCGGGGCGATCAAAAAGACACAGCAGTTTGGAGACACACATGACCACGCAACAACGCGGCGCCGGATGGCTGCCGCAACTGGTAATGGCGGCGCTCGCCGTCCTTTCGATGGGCGTGCACGCCGAGACCTGGCCGGCCAAGCCCGTCAAGATCGTCGTGCCCTATCCGCCGGGCGGCGCCGTTGATGCGGTCACGCGCAAGATGGCGCAGCGCCTGACCGAGCAGACCGGCCAGAGCTTCTTCGTCGAAAACAAGGCCGGGGCGACGGGCACCATCGGCGCGGTCCAGGTGGCGCGATCGGCGCCGGATGGCTACACGCTGTTGGCCAACGACACGACCTACGCGCTGCTGCCCCATATCTTCAAGAAGCTCCCGTTCGACTACGCCCAAGACCTGCAGCCGGTTTGCGCCTATGTATTCGCGCCGATGGGCGTGGTGGTCAAGGCGGACAGCAAGTTCAAGACGCTGAACGATCTGGTTGCCGCCGCGAAGGGGGCGGACAGCAAGATCTCCTATGGCTCGGGTGGCCCGGGGTCGACGCCCCATTTCGCCAGTGAGGCGCTCGGGCTGGCCGCCGGCGCGCACTTCATGCATGTGCCCTTCAAGGGCGCGGGCGAGGCGACCGTGGCGCTGCTGGGTGGCACCGTGGACTTCCAGATGGCCTCCATCTCGGGCGTGATCGGCCAAGTGCAAGGCAACAAGCTGCGCGTGCTCGCCGTGAGCGGCGACAAGCGCCTGCCGGCATTGCCCGGTGTGCCCACGTTCGCCGAGGCAGGCGTGCGCGGCTATGGCGTCACGAACTTCACGGGTCTTTGGGCGCCGAAGGGCACGCCGGCGGATGTCCTCGCTCGCCTGCAGAAGGAAGTCGCCACGGCGATGGCGACGCCCGACATGCGCACCTACGCCGAGAGCATCGGGGCCGATGCCGGCTATTGGGACGCCGGGGCCTTCCGCAAGGAGATGGGGGCGCGCACGGCGTTCTGGGGTAAGGTCGCCACTGCGACCGGCTTCGAGAAGCAGTGACCGGGCGGACACCCTGCGCAACCCTCTTCAGGTAATCGACATGTTCCTCCTCACCCCGCCAACGATCCGCCAGCCAGCGCGGTTCAGCAGCCTGCCGGAGCGCTATCGCAAACGTCGCCAGACTGATTGGTCCGACGCCAACCAGGGGGGACGGGCCATCGACTCGTTCCTCGAAGGTCCGGTCGTCGACGATGCGGGCAATGTCTACGTGACGGATATTCCCAACGGTCGCATCTTCCGGATCGACAACGGGGGAGAGTGGGAGGTGATCGCCGAGTGGGACGGCGAGCCCAACGGCATGAAGTTCATCGCTCCCGACCAACTGCTGGTCACGGACTACCGCAACGGACTGATGGTGGTGGAGACCCGCACGGGCGAGGTCCGGCCTTATCTGGCGCGCCGCAACACGGAAAGCTTCAAGGGCGTGAACGACCTGACGCTCGACTCGCAAGGCAACGTGTACTTCACGGACCAGGGCCAGACCGGCCTGCACGACCCCACCGGCCGGGTCTACCGGCTGACCCGCGAAGGCCGGCTGGACCTGCTGCTGTCCAACGTGCCGAGTCCCAATGGCATCGTCCTGTCTCCGGACGAACGTTTCCTGTTTGTGGCCGTGACGCGGGGGAACTGTGTGTGGCGGATGCCGCTGCTCGCAGACGGGAGTGTGTCCAAGACGGGGCAGTTCTTCACGTCCTATGGTCCCAGCGGACCCGACGGGCTCGCGATGGACCAGTCCGGACGCTTGCTGGTAGCCAACCCGGGGCTCGCCTACGTCTGGGTGCTGAATCACCGGGCGGAACCTGTCGAGGTGATTTGTGGCACCCCCGGCCACTCGTTGACCAACGTGGCGTTCGGCGGCCCGGCGCGCAAGACGCTTTACGTGACTGACTCCACCGCAGGCGAGATTCTCCGGGTCGAGATGGATGTGGCGGGCATGCGCTCGCCGCTGCTAGCGCCTGGCCTGCAGGAATGACGAGGGCGGCGCGCCCAGCGCCTTGCGGAACATCGTCGAGAACGCGCTCGGGCTGTCGTAGCCGAGATCGAGCGCCACCTCCGTAACGGGCGTGCCGGCCGACAGGCGCGACAGCGCGGCCAACAGGCACGCCTGCTGGCGCCATGCGCCGAACGACATCCCCGTTTGCTGTTGGAACAGGCGCGCGAACGTGCGCGGGCTGCAGTGGAGCTGCCGCGCCCAGTCATCGGCGGATGCGCCGATATCGGGGTGCGCCAGCAGTGCCGCGCAGAGCCTGGCGAGCGCCGGGTCGCGCGGCATCGGCGCAAACAGCGGCAAGGTCGGCGCGCGGTGCAGTTCGAACAGGATGAGCTGCATCAGCGCCCCGTCGCGGCTGTCCGCCGTGTAGTGCGCGGGCACGTCCGCCGAGGCCAGCAGCAAGGCATGCAGCAGCGGACTAACCACCAACACCTCGCAGCCCGCACCACTGCGCGGCGCCGACTCCGGCAGCACGTAGACGCTGCGCGTGCTGACCCCGTTCATGCGCACCCGATGCGGCTTCTGCGCCGGAATCCACACGCCCGTATAGGGCGGCACCACCCACGCGCCTTCCTCGGTGCCCACCTCCATCAATCCCGTCATGCCATACAGGAACTGGGCGCGGCGGTGGCTGTGCGTGTCGAGCAGCGTGCCGAAGGTGTAGTCGGTGCCGATGGCCAGTGCGGCACACGGGCTGGCATCGACGCTGTCGAGCGGAACATTGATCATCGGGACACGAGAGACGTTGGCAGGATCTCGAAGATTATTGTCCAAACATCGCAAGTTTGCCAGCCGCATCCGCCGTATCGTGATCATCCGTTCGATGGGAAACGAGGGCTAACGATGTCGATGTACGCGGTACTCATGCTCTGCGGCGGCCTGGCCGGCGTGACGACGGTGCTGTTCGGGTTTGGCGGCGGTTTTGTCGTGGTGCCGCTGCTTTATACGATGCTGACGATGACGCACGCCGCCGGCAGCGCCGTGGCGCAGGCGGCCATGCAGATCGCCGTGGCCACCTCGTCGTGCGTGATGATCTTTGGCGCTTCCATGGCGACGTGGCGCCACCATCGCGCCGGCAATGTCGACTGGCCGCGCATCCGGGCGATGGGTGCCTATATCGCCGTCGGTGCGGTCGTTGGCGCCGCCGCCGCGAGCTGGCTCAATGGCGACTGGGTGCGGTGGGCGTTCGTCGCCTATCTGGCCGTGACCATCGTGGACAGCACGCTGCGCCCCGGATTCATGCATGCCGGCCCGGGCACCGCGCGGCCGATGACCGCAGGCGCGACGGCCGCCATCGGCATCGGCATCGGGGCGATTGCCGCTTTCCTGGGCGTCGGCGGCAGCGTGATGACCGTGCCGCTGATGCGCCGGCGCGGGGCCACCATGACGCAGGCGACGGCGATGGCCAATCCGCTGTCATTGCCGATGGCGATTGCGGCCACCGTCACCTACGTCGCGCTGGCCTGGCAGCACGGCGCGACCTTCGGGCCCGGTCACGCCGGCTATGTCGACCTGCTGGCCTTTGTCGTGCTGGCGGCCGGCTCCTGGGTGGGGATCCGGCTGGCGGCACGCTGGATCGGCCGCATCCCGGACCGCGTCCACGCTGTCACGTATGTCGCGCTGCTCGCCCTGGTGCTGGTGATGATGGTAGCGGGCGGCAGCCTGGCGTGACTCGCCGGGCCTCAGTTGTCGATGAAAGAGACGAAAGCGTCGAGTTCCAGCCGCTGAATCGCCATGTTGTTCTCGGGCACGCTGTTGTCCGCATAACCCAGTGACATGCCGGCCACCACCATCTCGCAGTCGGGAATGCCGAGGCCCTTGCGGAGCACATCGGACTGCAGCGACCAGATTTGCTGCGGGCAGGTATCCAGTCCTTCCGCGCGCGCAGCCAGCATGACGTTCTGCAGGAAGCAGCCGTAGCAGAGGAAGCTGGCCCACTCCAGGCAGCGGTCCATCGTGAAGATCAGGCCGACCGGCGCGTCGAAGAAGCGGAACTGGCGTTCCACGTCGCGCCGCCGCCCGACGATATCGCTCCTGGCTACACCCTGCGCGTCACCGAGCATGCCGCGGAACATGTTGAAGCGTGACGAATACGGCGCCGGCAGATCCTTGGGGAAGAACGGATACTCGTGGGCCAGCGTGTCGGGCCCGGCGCGGTAGGCGTCGACCGCGGCATCGGTGATTCGCTCGCGTGCGCTGCCGGTGAGCACATAGCATTTCCAGGGCTGGGTGTTGCTTGAACTCGGCGCGTACTTCGCCACCGACAGGATGTCTCTGACCGCCCGCAGCGGCACCGGCCGGTCCAGGAACGCGCGCTTGCTGCGGCGTCCGCGAATCAGTGTCTCGGTGAACCGCGTGGCCGCTGTGCTCATCTCCGTGTCCATCGCCATGTTCATCGCCGTCTCCATCTCAGCCTCCAATTCCATTTCCATCGCTCTTTTCTCCGTGGTGGGGTCGCGGTGAAAAAATCATAGCCGCGTGGTGGACGGTGAAAAGATGGCGATGCTTGCATGCTTCGTCCGAGAACGATGAACGATGCACCGCACCGGCGCGTCATGCGTGAAGACGGTGCCGAAGTCCGAGGGTTTACCTGTGTGAGCGGAGGTGAAAAACGTGCCGCTTGCACCGCTGCGTGGCCGCGATGCACCGTTGGCAGGCGCGCGCCAAGGCACGCATTCCGGCGTCCATATTCATGGACGCAATGTTCCTGAAAGCCGCGCGCACGGCTGAATCCGGATCGCCTATCTTCTCACTCGGGATCGATGCATCGATTGCATGCGACACACGTTGGAGTGAGTGGATGAACCAGTTAAAATGCCTGCCGCAAGAAGAAATTGTCTGGGGACACGACATCCTGGAGGACGTTGCCGCGTCGCTGGGAGACCGCGGCATCCGCCGCCCGATCACGTTCACGGTCGGGTTCCTCGAATCCTTGCATCGTGACGTCCTGCAGCCCGGCAGCCGGGATGGCGTGGGGGCCTTTATCGACCTGCCACCGCATGTGCCGGACTTCGCCGTGCGCGACGGCCTGCAAGCGTGCCTCACGCGTGACGCACAGTCGATTGTCGCGCTGGGCGGGGGCTCGGTGCTCGACGCAGCGAAGGCGGTCTCCTACGCGCACTTCAAGCAGACCGGGCGCTACCTGCCCATCGCGGCCTTCCCGACGACCTTGTCCGGTTCCGAGTTCTCCCACTACTTCGGTGTGACGGAGACGGACGGTCCGCAGAAATTCAAGCGCAGCTACGCCGTGCGCGAAACGGCGCCCAAGATCGTTGCCATCGACCCCCGGCTGGTCATCGATACCCCGCGCGCGCTGTTGCTGAGCTCGGCCATCAAGGGCATCGACCACGCGGTGGAAGGGATGCGCAAGGTGGGCGTGGATCATCCGCACGCGATCCTGGCCGCGCGGGGCGTCGAGCGTTTCCTCGCCGTGCTGGAGAAGTGGCCGCAGCAGCTTGAGACACGGGAAGCCATCGCGCGCGGGCTGGTCTCGACCGAAGACCTGCTGCAACTCCAGCTTGGCGCCTGGCAGTGCTACTTCTATCCCGCATCGGTCATCTACGGACTGAGCCATCGCATCGGGCACATCCTCGGCGGCACGTTCGGGCTGCCGCACAGCATGACCTCGTGCATCACGCTGGCGCCCGTCATTCGCGCCTGCGCCGAAGCCTATGGCGACAAGTTCGGCATCTTCGCTTCCGGCAAGGGGGACGTCACCGCTGCCACGGCACTGGCCAACCGCATTGCGGATGTCGTGGACGCGCTGCAACTGCCCAGCCGGCTCGCCGCGTTCGATTTCGACCGCGCGAAGCTGCCCGAGGTGGCGGCGCTCCTGAAGCAGAACTATCCCGCCGAGGTCGGCGACCTGGGCGCCCACGCCGGCCAGAAGCTCGATGCACTGCTGGAGAGCATGTGGTGATGACCCATCTCGACGTCCATCCTGATCTCCATCCCGACCATCACCACCGTGATCTGCTGCAGTCGGCCCGCGCGGCCACGCAACCGGCCGGCCTGCGCAAGACGCTCGATGCCCTGGCGACGCGGCAGATATCCGCAACCGCGCTGGCGGAGCAGGCGCTCCACGCGGCGGAAGCGAGCCAGCGATCCATCAACGCCTTTTCGACCATCGACTGGGACCGCGCGCTCAAGGCGGCGGCAGAGAGTGACCGCCGTTACGCCGACAATCGGCAGCGTCCGCTGGAAGGGTTGCCCATCGCGATCAAGGACCTCATCGACACCAAAGGCTTGGAGACCCGCTACGGCTCGGCGGCCTACCTCGGGCACCTGCCCGCCGCCGATGCCGACATCGTGAAAGCGCTGACGGAGCGCGGCGCGATCCTCATCGGCAAGACCACGACGCATGAGTTCGCGTGGGGCGTGACCACCGCCAGTACAAAGTTTGGCGATACGCTGAACCCGCTCGACCGCACGCGCATCCCGGGCGGTTCCAGCGGCGGCGCGGCGGCGGCAATTGCCGAGGGGGCCGTCATGGCCGGCGTGGGCACCGATACGGGTGGCTCGGTGCGCATTCCCGCCGCGCTGTGCGGCGTGGTCGGATACAAGCCGACGTTCGATACGTTCTCCACGCGCGGCGTGTTTCCGCTGGCACCCACGTGCGACCACGTCGGCCTGCTCGGGGCGCAGGTCGACGATGTGCTGTTGCTGGCCGATGCCCTTCATATCGAGGTACCCGAAAGCGATGCGTGGCTGTCCGCGCGCCTCGGCGTGATCCCGGAGATCGCGCCGGTGCCGACGAGCCCGGCAGTCGCCACGGCATTCAAGGGGGCGATCGGCCGACTGGGGCAGGTCTTCGCCTGCGTGGACGTCGACACGTCCGGCCTGTTCGATGCCGTATTCGATGCCTTCGCGACCATCGTGCTGATCGAAGGCGGCATCGAGCACTTCCGGCGCAACGATTGGGACCGCATCGCCACGCACTACAACCCGGAAACCGTCGACCGATTGCGGCGTGCGGAGACGATGGACCTGCGCGGCTATGCGGCGGCCCAGCAGACGCGGCGCCGGTTCACGGCCAGGCTGCACGAGGCAATGTCGACGGTCGACTACCTCGTGCTGCCGACCTGCCCGTGCGTCGCCCCCCATCTTGGCGCTGCAAACGTCGAGATCGGCGCGTGGTCCGGCACGGTCCGCGAGGCGCTGATGACTTACACCGCGCCATTCAACATCGCCGGGTTTCCCGCCATCTCGATTCCATTGCCCACCGGCGACTGCGGCCTTCCCGCGGCGTTGCAGGTCGTGGCCAAGCCGGGCGACGACGGCGCGCTGCTCCAGATCGCGCAGCAGATGGAGTTGCTGCTGCGGGCAGGCACGGCCCACGAGATTTGACCCCCCACAACCAGGAGACGACGATGGACGAAACCGTCAAGCCAGAGCGCGCCGCCCCGGCCAGCGCTTCCCCCGGGCAAACGCCCTACAGCGCGTGGATGCGCACCGACGTGCTGCACTCGCTGCAACACCCGGTCAGCGATCATCCGGGCGAGCATGCGTGGATCACGTCGGTGCAGGTGTCCGAGTTGTACTGGATGCTGATCATCAAGGAGCTGCGGATCGCCCAGGCGCAGTTGCGCGCCAATGACCTGACGCAGGCCATCAAGACCCTGCAACGCGTGGTCGCCCATCATGAGCCGCTTAACGCGACGTGGCGCTCGCTGGCGTGGATGACGCCCAACGACCTGCTGGCTATCCTGTCCCGCGCGGTAGCGACGTTCGGCAAGGACACCGCGCTCCAGGGCTGGACCTACCGGCAGATGGTCTACCTGCTCGGCATCAAGCAGGCGGAGCACCTGCAGCATTTCGAACCGCAACCCGCGCGCTGGGACCAGCTCAACACGACGCTGCACCAGCCGAGCGTCTACGACGACGTGCTCGGCTACCTGGACCGCCACGGCTTCGCGGTGCCGGCCACGGTACTCAAGCGCGACTTCAGCCAGGCCTATGCACCCAGCAAGGATGTCGAGAAAGCCTGGCGCGTTGTGTATGCCAACCCGAACCAGCATGTCGAACTCCAGCGTCTTGGCGAGACCTTGGCCGATGTCGCCGAGGGCTTCTCCGCCTGGAAGCACCTGCACCTGATGGCCACGCGCCGCACGTTCGGCGCCCGCCCGGCCTACTTCGGCACGGAGGGCGTTGCCTGGCTGCTGCCGTCCATGGCGGAGATCCCGTTCCCGGAACTCTGGTCGGCGCGCGGTTTCATCGGCGACCCGCCGGCGGCATGCCCGCACATGCACAAGTAAGGAGAACACAGCAATGGACCATACGAGATTGAAGAGTCTGGCGGCCGATGCCCGTGCCGCCATGGCCGACCCCGCGCGGATCACCATCGTCGGGGACGACGCCGCGCCGCGTTTCGAGCTCTTTCATGCGGCGAGTTCGCTCTGCTCGCAGAAGGTGCGTACGGTCTTGGCCGAGAAGCGCCTGTCGTACCGCTCGAACGACATGATGATCCTCGGTTCGATGGGGCCGGCGGGTGTCGTCGCCGCCGAGCACTACCATCCGCCCTATGTCCGGCTGCGCCTGATCGCCGGGCGAGAGGTGGACAGGGCATTCGTCAGCGGCTACAGCGGGCGCACCTCGGTCGAGACCGAAGGCTTCGATCCGTGCGTGGTGCCGCTGCTGGTGGACTACGAGGCCGGCCGGGTCATCGCCGATTCGAAGCGGATCTGCTGCTACCTGGACGCGGTGTCCCATGACCCGGTGCAACTGGTGCCAGAGGACGCGGTCGCGCGCGCGGCGGTGATGCGGCAGGTCGATATCGTCGACAGGATCCCGAACGGCACGCTGCTCTATGGCTTTCATCCCGATGCGGATGCGCGGCCCGATGTGCTCAAGGCTGGCATGGAACGGGTCTACGACTACAAGATCATGGCGCTCGAGGCGATGATCGCCGCCAATGCGGACGATGCGGTGCTGGTGGCCGCCTATCGCGCCAAGATCGCCAAGGAGCGCGGTGGCAAGTCCGTCCGCCACGACGCGGCGTTCCAGCGGGCAGCGCGTCAGCACGTGGCCAGCCTGTTGAAGGATCTCGAAAACACGCTGTCCTCGTCGTCGGAAACCTATCTCAAGGGCGGCCCGTTCACGCTGGGCGATGTGCTGTGGGGCGTGAACCTGGTGCGGATGGCCTACCTCGGGCTGGCGTCGCTGTGGGAGGAACTGCCGAACGTCACGCGTTACGTGGAGCTGCTCGCCAGGCGCCCGTCGCTCTGCAAGGAGGCGATCCAGGCCACGCTCGGCGCGATGCCGCCTTCGCGGTACATGGAAACGGTGGCGTGCTGCGGCGAGGCCGTGGCGGCTTAGGTTTGGGGTAGAAGCAGTAACAGGAACCAGACGGAGGGGGCATAAAGAAGGGCGGGGACCACAAGTCCCCGCCCTTTCTCTTACCTCAAGCGACCTGGAGCGACCTCAAGCGGCCACGGGTTCCTGCTCGCAATGCAGCGAACGTGCCACGGCGGTCACGCGGCGGCCCTGGAAGCGGGCCACGGCCAGGTGGTCCTCGTCGGGCTTGTCGGCGTCGAGGTGTGAGACATGGGTCGCACCGTAGGGCGTGCCGGCCTTGAACATCACGGCGTCGGCGTAGCCCAGCGGCACGATGATCAGGCCCAGGTGGGCCATCGGCGTGTAGATCGACAGCAGCGTCGATTCATTGCCGCCGTGGCGCGACGAGGTCGAGCCGAACACCGAGCCGACCTTGCCGTTGAGCTTGCCCTGGAACCACAGGCCGCCGAGGCCGTCGATATAGGCCTTGAGTTCCGTCGAGATCGAGCCGAAGCGCGTCGGCGTGCCGAAGACGATGGCATCGGCCCACTCGGCGTCGGCCTCGGTCGGCGCTTCGTAGCGGTCGTTCATGGCGGTGGCGTTCTCGAGCCAGCCCGGCGCCTGGCGCATGACGTCGGGGCCGACCACCTCGCGCGCGCGGCGCAGGCGGACTTCCGCGCCGGCCTCGATGGCGCCGGCTGCCACGGCCTTGGCCAGCAGTTCGGTCGAGCTGTTGCGGGAATAGAAGGCGATCAGTACTTTGGGTTTCTGCATGTCAGGTCCAGACAGGGTGAAGTCGGTCAAACGGAAATGGGTTCGAGTCGCCCGAGCAACTCGTCCTTGCGGTCGGCCAGCCAGGGCGGCAACTGGAATTCCTCGCCGAAGTGGCCGGGTTCTTCGTCGATGGCGAAGCCGATATCGGTCGTGGCCGCTTCGAACATCACACCGCCCGGCATCTTGAAATACATGGAGCGGAAGTAGTTGCGGTTCACCGACTCCGAGGTATCGATGTAGCCCAGCGCCATGAACTTTTCCTTGAGGGCCATCTGCTGGTCCATGGTGTCGACGGCGAACGCCACATGGTGGATCGTGCCTTCGCCATAGACCGAGGAGCCCTGGTGACGATCCGGCTCATGCAGGAATTCGACAACCATGCCGGGGCCGCCCGTGTGCGTCTCGAAGCGGTAGTACGGCCCGGTCTGGCCGACCTGGCGGAAACCGATCGCCTCGCTCATGAAGCGGATCGATTCGGCCACCTCGCGCAGCGACAGCGTGATGCTGTGCACGCCGCGGATCGCGAATGCTTCGGGAATGTCGCTGGCCACGCAGGCCGGGCGCTTGTCCAGATCCGTCTCGACCAGATCGAACTCGATGCCGCAGGGGTGATGAAAACGCTGGCGCCGCTCGTCGAAGCGCGCGGTGATGGCGCTGTCGTAGGCAATGCCCATCGCGTCGAAGCGGGCGCGCCAGAAGTCGAGCGAGCCGGTGGGCACCGAATAGTTGATGACCCGGACCTGGCCCGAGCCGGGGCGCGCCGCAACCCCTTTCTGCCGGAACGGGAACGAGGTCACCAGCGTGCCCGGGTCACCGTTGGCGTTGCCGTAGTAGAGGTGATAGATCGGGTCCTCGCCGTCGAGAAGAACGGTCTTCTTGACGAGGCTTTGCCCCAGCAGCTTGACGTAAAAATCCACATCCTCCTGCGCGTGTCTTACGCCGGCGGTCAGATGATGAAATCCCTTGATCATCGACATTGTCCTCTCCACTTGAGTATTGACGGTCACGAGACAGCGCGGAGCCGCTCATGTGCAACAGCTTAAGCGTTCAATATCGATTGGGCAGCGGTCAGATCGTGTACGCAAGGTTCGGCAAAACCGAACGATGGTCGTACGGCGGGGGCAGGAAGTACCAAGGTTTGCCCGGATGCCACTGGGCGCGCGCGGTGCAGTATGATCGGACCTCGATACCATACCGATATGACAGCCGTTGCCATCGCGACAGCGGACTGCGCGCCCCCATCCAATGCTCGATCTGAAGGACGTCTATTTCTTCGTGCAGGTCGTTGACCGCGGTGGCTTCACATCGGCCGGCGAGGTGCTGCGCCTGCCGAAGTCGACGCTGAGCCATCGGGTCAAGGAGCTGGAAGCGTCGCTGGGCGTGCGGCTCATCAATCGCACCTCGCGGCAGTTCGCCATGACCGAGGTGGGCCAGGAGTTCTACCAGTACGCGATGAACCTGCTGCGCAGCGCGGAGGTGGCCGAGGAGGCGATGCGCCAGCGGCTGGCCGAACCCAGCGGCGTGATCCGCGTGACCACCGCCGCCGAGATCGCGCAGTTTGCGCTGCGGCACGTGCTGCCTACCTTCCTGTCAGAGAATCCCAAGGTCAAGATCGTCGAGACCGCCACGGACCGGCTGGTGGATATCGTGGGGGAGGGCTTCGACCTCGCGATCCGGGGCCATACGGGGCAATTGCAGGACTCCAACCTGATCCAGCATCCGCTGGCCAAGGCGCCCTGGTACCTGTTCGCGGGTCCGGAATACCTTGAGCGGATGTCCGTGCCGGCGGAGCCGGAAGACCTGATGACCCATTCGCTCATCGGCATGGTCAGCAAGGGACCGCTGCAATGGCATTTGCAGGGCCCCGACAAACGCACCGTTACGGTGCCGATCGATCCGAGGTTCCAGAGCAACAGCCTGATTTCACTGAAGGAAGCCGCCTGCGCAAACATCGGCATCGCGGCGCTGCCCGGCTACATCTGCCAGACGGAGCTGAAAGCCGGCGCGCTGCGGCAGATTTTGCCGCAATGGATTGCCGCCGATGCGCGCATCACCGCGCTGATTCCCTACCGTATCGGCCTGCTGCCGGCGGTGCGCACGATGGTGGACTACCTGGCGGAGGTGCTACCCAAGGTGACCGCCTTCGACCGCGGCTAGTGACGCGGGGCTGGCGTTGGGTGAGCAGCGCACGGCTTTTCGCTACGCGCGATGAGTCGTCGTTGATCATTCACGGCTTCGAATATATGCTGCAGGCATCCCTCCCCACGCCGCACAGCGCGCGCCATGAACCGCAATATCTCCCTGCGTCACCTACGCTCGTTTGTCGAGGTGGCCAACGCCGGATCGTTCACCACGGCGGCGGCGCGCCTGTTTGTTACGCAGTCGGCGCTGACGGCGACCATCCAGCAGTTCGAGGAATCGGTCGGGCTCAAGCTGTTCGACCGCAACACGCGGCGCGTGGTCATGACGCAGGAGGCGGTCCGCTTCAAGGCCGAGGCCGACAGGATCCTGCGGGATTTCGACAGCGCCATCTCCGACCTGCAATCGTTCGCGGACAGCCAGAAAGGGCATATCCGCATTGCGGCGGCGGCGTCGGTGATCTACCAGTTCCTGGTCACGGCCGTGGGCAAGTTTCGCCAGCAGTATCCGGGCGTGACGTTCACGCTGCGCGATGCCGGCGCGGAGCAGGTCGAACAGATGGTGATGGATGGGGAACTCGACTTCGCCATTACCAGCCGCCACAAGGGCATCGACGAACTCTCCTACGTGCCGCTGCTGGAAGACCGCTACGGCGTGGTCTGCCGCGCGGACTATCCGCTAGCCAAGCGCGCCGGTCCGTTGCGCTGGGCGGACCTTGCGCCAGAGGATTTCGTCGCCTTCACGGCCGACACGGGCATCGGCACCTTCCTGCACGAGAACGCGGGCCACTGGCCGGTGTTCGGCGGGGAACATGACGAGATTTCGAGCACGACGTCGTTGTTCGCGGTGCTCAACGAAGGCGGGCGATTCTCGATCATCCCGGCCCTGGCGGCCAAGGCGGCGGGCTTCACCGACCTGGCCTACCGTGAGCTGGCCGCGCCGGTGCTGTCACGCGAGATCTGCCTGATCACGCGGCGGCTGCGCTCGTTGTCGCCGAGTTCGCAACGCATGCTCGACATCATCATGGACACCATCCGTGCGCAGGCGCTGCCCGATGGCGTGTCGATCATCGGCGAGGAAGCCGCCCCGCGTCGCGCCACGCGCCGCACCACGCGCCGGAAGGCGGGCTGAAGCGGCCGGCCCCGCGCCCGCGCCGCCCCAGCCCTTCCGGCGTTGCAATCGTCAGTCGAGGTTGATGTGCGCCTCGTCGATGACCTGCTTCCACTTCTTCGTCTCGCTGCGAATCGTGCTGGCCAGGCGCTCCGGCGGGCCGCCGGCAACGTCGAAGCCGAGACTGGTGAGCCGCTCGCGCACCGCCTTGTCCTGCAGCGCCTCGTCGAACGCCTTGTTCAACTTGGAAACGATGGGCTGCGGCGTGGCGCGCGGCGCCAGGAAGGCATACCAGCCGACCAGCTCATAGCCCGGCACGCCGGCTTCGGCCACCGTCGGCATCTGCGGGGCGTTGGGGGTGGGCTTGGCCGTGGTCACGGCCAGTGCGCGCAGCTTGCCTTCCTTCACGAACGGCATCGCCTCGGGCAGGATCGCGAACATCAGCGACGTCTGCCCGCCGATGAGATCCGTCAGCGCCGGCGCTCCACCCTTGTAGGGCACATGATTCATCTGCACGCCCGCCATCTTCTTGTATAGCTCGCCACCGAGGTGGGCCGGCGTGCCGTTGCCGGATGACGCGTAGCTCGTGCCGGGATGCGCCTTCAGGTAGGCGCTCAGCTCCTGCATGGTCTTCACCGGCACCGATGGATTGACGACGACCAGGCTGGCGAGCGTCGTAGCCAGGATGATCGGCGCGAAATCCTTCTGCGGATCGTAAGGGAGCGTCTTGTACAGGCCGGGGTTGGCCGCTAGCGCAGTGGAGGTGCCGAGGAACAGCGTGTAGCCATCCGCCGGCGACTTGGCGACATAGCTCGCGCCGATATTGCCGCTGGCGCCGGGGCGATTCTCCACCACCACTGGCTGGCCCATTTCCTCGCCGATCTTCTGGCCGAGCACGCGCGCGAGCACGTCGGTGGAGCCACCGGCTGGATACGGCACGATGATGCGTACTGGCTTGTTGGGATACGCGGCAACCTCTGCCGGCGTGGCATCGGCCGCGTGGGCAAGGGGCGCCAGCAACCACAGCGCGACGGGCAGGGACAGCGTCTTGAAGATGCAATGCATGACTACCTCTCCACCGGTGCGGCGTGGGTCCGCCCGGATGTTGTGTGGTAAAGGCACCCTCAGGTGCCGGCTCTTGTCTCCTCCGCATGCATGATGCGTGCCGATTCAGGTGGCGTAGCCCTGTTCCCGATCGTACGCGATGCGCTCGAAGTCCCGTTCGGTGGCCGGGCCGAAGCCGCCACCGCCCGGGGTACGCAGGATCACTTCGTCGCCGGGCTGCAGCGTCTGCGGCTGACGTGCATCCACCGCTTGCCCGTTGATCAGCACTTCCCCGCAGGCGCCGGCCTCGCCGCCGGCAAAACCCGGCGCCGGCACGATCAGCCGTTCCGTCAGGAAGACGATTGACAGGGGCGTGGGATGACGGCTGACGAAGCACACCTCCTCGCCAAGCCCGCCCCGCTGCCGGCCGGCACCGCCGGTGCCCGGGCGCAGTGCCTTGTAGCGGAAGAACAGCGGCGCGTCGCGTTCCGCCACTTCCACCGGCGTCGGCGAAATATTGCTCGGCCAGGACATGACGGATGCGCCGTCCTTCCCGGCCGTGGCGCCCAGACCGCCGTTATAGAAGAGCACCGTGGCGAAGGGGCGGCCATCCTCGCGGGTGCCGCTGAGGTTGGCGATCCACAGCGGCGAGCCGGCGCCGGCCATCACGCGCTCGGGCAGCACCTGCTGCATGGCGCCGAAGATGACGGTGGGCACGTAGTGGCCCGTGCAAGCGCGCCCCCCTACGGGCGCGGGTGAGCGCGGATTGAGCAGCGAGCCCTCCGGCGCCACGGCGCGGATCGGACGGAACAGTCCGTCGTTGTTCGGCAGGTCGGGCAGTAGCAGGCACTTGATCGCATAGGCCGTCATCGCGCTCGTATAGGCCAGCACGCAGTTGATGCCGCGCGGCTGCTGCGGAGACGTGCCCGCGAAATCGCACTCGATCTCGCCGTTGCCGATGCGCGCCGTCACGGCATAGGTGAAGCGCTCGCCAAAGCCGTCGGTTTGCATCGTGTAGCGATATTCGCCCTCCGGCAGCTGCGCAATGGCGTGGCGCATGGCGGCCTCGCTGCGGTCGAACAGCGCCTGCGCCAGATCGTCGATGCCGGGCAAGGCGTACTCGGTCAGGATGTCATGGAGCCGCGCCGCGATCAGTTCCACCGCGCCGACCTGCGACCAGATATCGCCCACGGTCTGCTCCGGCGTGCGCACATTGGTGCGAATCAGTTGCAGCAGCGTGTCGTCCACGTGCCCCTCGCGCATGAGCGGCATCATCGGGATGTGGAACCCTTCCTCGAACAGCTCGCGCGCATCCACCGAACGGATCTTGCCGCCGATGTCGGGCACGTGGCCCGCCGTCGCGGCGAAGCCCACCAGGCGATTGCCGTGGAATATCGGCTTGACCAGGCACACGTCGTTAAGGTGCCCCGTGCCGATCCACGGGTTATTGGTGATGAAGATGTCCCCCGGCCGCATATTGTCCGCACCGATCTGCGCGATGGCGGCGCGCACGGTGCGTGGCAGGGTGCCGATGAAGGAGGGAATGCTGCCGCTGTTCTCCGCCAACGCGCGACCCGCCGAATCGGTGACGACCACCGCGAAGTCGTTGGCCTCGGTGGAGAGGGTGGA
The DNA here is from genome assembly GCF_900115455.1 of Cupriavidus sp. OV096. Classification (NCBI taxonomy): domain Bacteria; kingdom Pseudomonadati; phylum Pseudomonadota; class Betaproteobacteria; order Burkholderiales; family Burkholderiaceae; genus Cupriavidus; species Cupriavidus sp. OV096. The sequence continues at coordinate 80,846 of NZ_FOWM01000006.1, read as the reverse complement.
GAAGGACGTGCGCACGATAAGCTTGGCGGCCTCGTTCACCACGGCGCGCACGCGCGTCCAGAACACTTCCAGGAAGATGGGGTCGGCGGCGGAAGCCGCGCCGGGCATGGGTTGGCGGGTCATGCTGCGTGCTCCTCCAGTTCGATGACGAGATTGCCGCTTGCCCCTTGCGTGACGCGGCCCTTCGGCCCCACGACCAGCGTGGAACCGGCATCCTCGATCAGCAGCGGCCCCTGCGCGCGGAATCCCGCTGGCAGCGCGGCGCGGTCGAAGACCGGGGTGTCCAGGTAGCCATCGGCCTCCCTGAAATAGACCTTGCGCCGGCTGCCGGGCGCGACGGCCACGCCTTCAGGCAGCGTTTCGGCGACGAAGGCCTGTCGCGGCGGCGCCTCGCCCGTCACGCGCAAGGTCACCAGTTCCACGGGGACATCGGGCGGGGTACGGCCAAATTTCTCGCGATAGCCGGATTCGAACGCGGCGATCAAGGCGGCGCGCACGATCTCCGCCGGCTGTTTGCCGGTGTAGGGGCCATCGGGCAGGCGCACCGACAGGTTGAAGCCCTGTCCGGCGAAGCGCCCGTCGGCATGGCGCGTCAGCCGTATCGGGCCGAAGCTCTCGTCCAGCGGCGCCAGCGCTTCGCGCGATTGCGATTCCAGTTCGGCAAAGGCGGTTTCCAGCCGCTCCAGCGAATCCGTGGCGGGCCGCACGCTCACCGTGCGCGAGCGGTCGGCGCGTGCCGGTGACACCAGCAGGCCGTATGCAGACGCCACGCCTGCGGCGGGCGGACACAAAATCGTCCGCACACCAATCTTCTGGGCAACGTAATACGCATGCAATGGCCCCCCGCCACCGGTGCACAGCAGCACGAAGCCGCGCGGATCGCGCCCACGCTCGGCCACGTGCACGCGCGCGGCGCCCGCCATGTTCTCGGCGACGATGTCATGGATGCCCCAGGCCACGCCGGTCACGTCACGCGCCAGCCGCTCGCCCGCGCGGCCAAGCGCCTCGGCGGCGCGCGCCACGCTGATGGCCATCGTGCCGCCGGCGAAGTAATCGGGATTGAGGTAGCCGAGCACGAGATTCGCATCCGTCACGGTCGGATCAGTGCCGCCCAGCCCATAGCAGGCTGGCCCCGGCTCGGAGCCGGCGCTCTGCGGCCCCACCTTGAGGAGGCCCAGGGCGTCCTGATGGGCGATGCTGCCGCCGCCGGCGCCGATCTCGATCAGGTCGATGGTGGTAATGCGGATCGGTAGGCCGCTGCCTTCGGCAAAACGCTTGCGCCGTGCCGCCTCGAAGCCGAACGTGATGGCCGGCTTGCCATCCTCTACCAAACACAGCTTGGCCGTGGTGCCGCCCATGTCGAAGGCCAGCAGGTCTGGCTGCGCATCGCGCAGGCTGTAGTGGGCCGCCGAGATCGCGCCGGCCGCGGGGCCGGACTCGAGCAGCTCGATCGGATTGCGCTTGGCCTCGCCGATATGGGCCAGACCGCCGTTGGACAGCATCATCAGCACGCCGGCGTGCAGGCCGAGCGCTTGCAGGCGACCTTCGAGTGCGTCCAGGTAGCGCGTCGCCAGCGGCTTGATATAGGCATTGGCGACGGTGGTGGAATTGCGCTCGAATTCGCGGATGACGGGCGCGACATCCGATGACAGCGTGACGTGCAGGGTGGGGAAATCGCGCTCGATCCAGTCGCGCACCAGCCGCTCGTGCGCCGGCGCGCCGTAGGCGTGCAGCAGGCACACGGCGAGCGAATCGACGCCTTGCTCCACCAACTGCCCCACCACCGCGCGCACTTCCTGGGCGTCCGGCGCCTCGATCTCATGGCCTTGCGCATCCATGCGCCCGCCAATCTCGGCGCGCAGCCGGCGCGGCACCAGCGCCGGCGCTGGCTCGATCGTCAGGTCATACAGGTCGTACTTGCGCTCGTGGCCGATCTCCAGCACGTCCCGGAAGCCCCGGGTCGTCAGCAGGCCGGTGGTGCTGCCGCGGCGTTCAATCAGCGCGTTGGTGAACAGCGTGGTGGCATGGACCACGCGCGTGACCCGCTGCGGGTCGATGTGGTGGGTGTGCATCAGCCGGCTGACGCCATCGGCCACGCCCTGCGCCGGGTCACCGTGGGTGGTGAGGACCTTCAGGCTGACGAGCCTGCCCGCCCCGTAGTCCAGTGCGACGACATCCGTAAAGGTGCCGCCAATATCAATCCCAATTGCCCACATCGTCACAAGGCACTCCCGTCGTCATGAAGTCGTCAGACGATGATAGGAATATCGATTGATGATGACCAATGAAAAATAAAGATCGATTGATCAGTGTTGGCGATATATCGTCGTCGGGCGCTATGCCGGCTGCCGTCTGGCCAGCAGCGTCACGCCCGGCGGCATGGGCATCTCGGTCAACGTATCGGTCAGCAGGGCCAGCAGCCGTTGCGCGCTGGGCGCCAGCGAGCGCAGCGGCCGGGTCATCACGCAAAGCTCGCGCGACAGGCGCGGGCCGTGCAGCTCCCGGAACACGAGTTCCGGAAACTCGTTGCGCTGATACGCCAGCGCCGGCAGCACCGAGTAGTAGTTGCCGCGCGCCAGCATGGCGAAGAGGTAGGTGGTGCTTTCTACCTCATCGTGTTCGCCTTGCAGCATGGACCAGTGGGCGGCGTGCGTGCGCAGGAAGTGGCCGATGCCGGTGTCTGCGCTGAAGCCGACATAGCCGCCCGTGGGCAGGTCGGTCCAATCGATCGGCCGATCGAGGGTGGCGAGCGGCGAGTCCCGGTGGCAGACCGCGCCATAGCAGTCGCTCACCAGCGGCGTGTAGTCGAGTTCTTCCGCGCCCCGAAATTTGCTGTCGATGGCGAAGTCGACCTCCCCCTCAAGCACCAGCCGCTCGGTCTGCTGTGCGGCGGGGTTGCGCAGCGAGACCGTGATGCCCGGATACGCGTCGCGAAAGCGCGGCAGCGCCGGCACCAGGAACTGGCTGATGACCGACGACGCCGCGCCGATGCGGATATGCCCGCGCTCGCCCTGGGCCAGCGCCACGAGGTCCGAGACGGCGCCGTCGATACCGTTGACCAGCCGTTCCGCCTCGGGCCGGAAGCGCTCCGCATGCCCGGTCAGCGTCACCCGGCGGGTGGTGCGGTCGAACAGCCGGAGACCGAGCACCTCCTCGAGTTGCTGGATGGTCGCGGTCAGCGCGGACTGGGTGATGTGGAGCCGCAACGCCGCGGCGGTGAACGAACCGGTCTCGGCCACGGCCAGGAAACAGCGGAACTGCTTGAGGGTGACGTTGTGACGCATCAGGCGGGTGCGAAGGGGCGATTTATCAGAATTTGGTAATAGTGGGCGCAAAAAAGTCGATTGTCCACGGTAATGGCCGTCTCTAGACTGTGTTCGCAACCACGGGGCTGCATACGTGGCCAAGCGAAAAAAATCACACCCTCTGCCCAGGATCCCCCCATGAAGAACCTGTTTGGTCGCGCCGCAGTCCTGCTTGCCTGTTTGCCCACCTTCGCCTTTGCCGGCCCGGAAGATACCTATCCCGACAAGGCGGTCCGCATCGTCGTGCCGTTCGCCGCCGGTGGCTCCACTGACGTGGTGGCGCGCATTCTCGCCGAGAAGCTGCAGGAGCAGTTCAAGCAGCCGTTCGTGGTGGACAATCGCGCCGGCGCCAGCGGCAATATCGGCGCCGAACTGGTGGCCAAGTCTCCCGCTGACGGCTACACGCTGCTGATGGGGGCCACCGGCATCCTGTCGATCAACGACCACCTGTACGGCAAGCTCAACTACAACGCGGCCAAGGACTTCGTGCCTGTGAGCTATGCCACGCAGAATGCCAACATCCTCGTGGTGTCGCCGGGCATGCCGGCTACCAACGTGGCGGACCTCGTGCAACTGGCCAAGACGCGCCCCGGCGCGCTGAGCTTCGCGTCGTCCGGCCCCGGCAGTTCCACGCACCTGTCGGGCGAACTGTTCAAGTCGATGACCGGCGTGAACATGCTGCACGTGCCCTACAAGGGTAGTTCGCAGGCGCTGACCGACCTGCTGGGCGGCAATGTCACGATGCTGTTCGACAACGCGCCGTCGTCCATCGGCTTCGTGCAGCAAGGCAAGCTCAAGGCGCTGGCCGTGACCAGCCGCAAGCGCCTTCCCGGCCTGCCCAATGTGCCGACGCTCGACGAAGCCGGCGTCAAGGGCTACGAATCGCTGTCGTGGAGTGGGGTCGTGGCGCCAGCCGCCACGCCGCGCGCCATCGTGTTGAAGCTCAACCGTGCGATCGATGCGATCCTGAAGTCCGATGACGTCAAGGCGAAGCTCCTGAATCTGGGCGTGGAACCGGTCGGCGGCTCGCCCGAGGACTTCGCGCGCCTGATCCAGGCCGAGCACGACAAGTGGGGCAAGGTCATCAAGACCGCCCAGATCAAGCTCAACTGAGTCACGCCCTGATCGTTATGACGTCTCTCCAGCCGGCCGCCACGCGTGGCCAGACCCTTGCCGAGAAGTTGTTGTCGCGCGCCGCAGGCGAAGCGGTCTATGCCGACGACCTGGCGATCTGCGTGCCGCATGGCGCGATGGGCACCGACGGGTCGATCCCGATGGCGCTCGACTACTTCCGCGACATGCAGCCCGAGGGCGACTTGCCGCCGCCAGCCTTTCCGGAGCGGCTGGTGTTCGCGCTGGACCACTATGGCGCCCCGTCGGGCGAGCAGGCGCTGCGGCTGCAGGACCGGGCGCGCAGTTATGCCCAGACCCACGGCCTGTGCGTGTTCGAGGTAGGCGAGGGCATCGGCCATCAATTGATGCTGGAACGTGGCCGCGTGCTGCCGGGCCAGCTCGTGGTCGGTGCCGATTCGCATGCGGTCAGCTATGGCGCGCTCAACGCGTTTGGCTCCGGTATCGGCTCGTCCGATCTCGCCGGCATCTTCCAGTGCGGACAGCTCTGGCTGAAGGTCCCCGGCACGCTGCGCATCTGGCTGACGGGCACGCTGCCGGCCTACGCTTCGGCGAAAGATGTCGCCCTGACCATGGCCCGGCGGCTCGGCGTGGGCGGGGCCAACTATCTGGCACTGGAGTTCGCCGGCCCCGGCGTGGCGACGCTCGATATGGACGACCGGATCGTGCTCGCCAACATGTCGGTGGAAATGGGCGCCAAGGCCGGGCTGTTTCCGTTCGATGCATGCACGGCGGACTGGCTGTCGGCCAACGCGTCCGTCGACCCGGGCCGCTACACGCCGGTCTCGGCCGACGCCGATGCCAGCTATGTCGATACGATGACCTTCGACCTCTCGGTGGTCGCGCCGCAGGTGGCGTTGCCGCACCGCGTGGACAACGTGGTCGATCTGGCCGACGCGGGCGATACCAAGATCGACATCGTCTACCTCGGCACCTGTACCGGTGGCCGCGTGAAGGACTACCGCGAGGCGCTGTCCGTGCTGCACGCACGCGGCGGCGTGGCGCCGGGCGTGCGGCTGATCGTCACGCCGGCGTCCGAACCCGTGCGGGCCGAGATGGAGCGCAACGGCATGCTGGCCGAGTTCGTCGCCCTGGGCGCCGAGTTGCAGCCGCCCGGATGCGGCAGCTGCTGCGGCACCTGCGGCAGCATTCCAGCGGACGGCCAACGCGTGATCTCGACCGCCAACCGCAATTTCAAGGGGCGCATGGGCAATCGCCATGCGCAGATCTTCCTCGCCTCGCCGCTTGCCTGCGCCACCGCCGCAGCGAGTGGCCATCTGGCGGACCCCCGAGACCTCGTCGTCACGCCATGAATTCGCCGTTGCCCGCCGTCGCCAGTCCCCGTTCCCTTGTCATCGAAGGCCGCGCCCGTCGTCTGGGGGACGATATCAACACCGACTACATCATTGCCTCCAGCCGCAAGAAGCACAGTGTCGATCCGCACGTGTTGCGGCAGTTCCTGCTGGAAGACCTCGATCCCGACTTCGCGGGAAGCGTCCGCGATGGCGACATCCTCGTGGCAGGGCACAACTTCGGCTGTGGCTCCGCCATGGAGGTGGCCGTCACGGTGGTGCTGGCCGCCGGCATCCGCGTGGTCGTGGCGAAGAGTTTTGCCCGCACGTACTGGCGCAATGCCGTGAATAACGGCCTGCTGCTGATTACCGCCGATACCGCCGATACCGAGGCCGTGCCGGAAGGCGCGCCGCTCTCGCTGCGGCTTGCCGGCGCGCAGGCCACGTTGCACGTCGGCGCCGAGGGCGCGCATGTGATTGCGTGCGAGCCTGTGCCCGATGTCGTCCTGACCATCCGCGAAGCTGGCGGCCTGGTGCCGTACCTGCGGCAGCACCGCCAGTTCCTCAAGCCATCCCGGCCGGGTTCCGTACCCGGTCCCATCACCCCCCAACCGCTCTGATCATGCCCCTCATTGCTGAACGCCTGAACCGTATCAAGCCGTCGCCCAGTTCCATGGCGGGCCAGCGCGCCCGGGAGTTGCGCGCCGCTGGCCGCGACATCATCGGACTGACCTCCGGCGAGCCTGACTTCGACACCCCGCAGAACATCTGCGAGGCCGCCACGCGCGCCATGTCGGCGTCGCAGACCAAGTACACCGACGTCGGCGGCACGCCGGAGCTCCGCGCGGCCGTTGCCGACAAGTTCCGCCGCGACAATAGGCTCGACTACGCGCCCAACGAGCTGATCGTCGGCACGGGTGGCAAGCAGATCATCTTCAACGCCTTCATGTGCACCCTGCAGGCCGGTGACGAAGTCATCGTGCCGGCGCCGTACTGGGTCTCGTATCCGGACATCGTGCTGCTGGCCGAAGGCAAGCCGGTCTTCGTCAACTGCCTGCCCCAGAACGCGTTCAAGCTCACGCCCGCCCAGCTCGAGGCGGCCATCACGCCGCGCACGCGCTGGTTGGTGCTGAATGCGCCGAACAACCCGAGCGGCGCCACTTATTCGTATGCGGAGCTGAAGGGCCTGGCCGAGGTGCTGCTGCGGCATCCGCACGTCTGGGTGATGACGGATGACATCTACGAGCACATCCTCTACGACGGCCGCGAGTTCGCGACCATCGCCCAGGTGGAGCCGGCGCTCAAGGAACGCACGCTGACCATCAACGGCGTCTCGAAGGCCTACGCCATGACCGGCTGGCGCATTGGCTACGGCGGTGCCCCGGCGGAACTGGTCAAGGCGATGGTCAAGCTGCAGTCGCAAAGCACGTCGAATCCGTCATCGATCAGCCAGGCCGCCGCGCTGGAGGCGCTGAATGGGCCGCAGGACTTCATCGCCGAACGCACCCGCGTGTTCCAGTCGCGCCGGGATGCGGTGGTGAGCGCGCTGAACACCATGCCCGGCATCACCTGCCATGCGCCCGAAGGCGCGTTCTACGTGTTTCCCTCGTGCGCGGCCTTGCTGGGCAAGACCACGCCCGATGGCAAGCGGATCGAGACGGACGAGGATTTCGTGATGTACCTGCTCGATGCGCAGAACCTGGCGGTGCTGCAGGGCGGCGCCTATGGCGTGTCGCCGTTCTTCCGCATCTCGTTCGCCACGTCGATGCAACGGCTCGAGGCCGGCCTGGCGCGTCTGCGCACGGCCTGCGAACAACTGCGCTGAATCACCGCTGACAAGGGAGCGTCCTGAATATGACCGATACCAACCAACCGGTGCAGTGGCCGGCCGGCTATCGCATCAACCCGCGCGCCGAGGGGCCCGCGAAAGCCATCGTCGATGCGTTCCGCGAGATGCCCGTGGCCGCCATCGGCGATGCCATGAGCCGCAACGTCGGCACCTACGGCCTGCGGCAGTATCACGCGCGGCTCGAAACGGTGCTCTGCGGGCCGGCCGTGACCGTGCGCGTGCGGCCCGGTGACAACCTCGTGATCCACAAGGCGCTGATGATGGTGCAGCCCGGCGACGTGCTCGTGATCGACGGCGGTGCCGACGTCACGCAGGCCCTCGTTGGCGGCCTGATGCGCACCACCTGCGTGGCCAAGCGCCTCGGCGGGCTGGTGATCGACGGGGCGATCCGCGACCTGCTGGAGTGGGCCGAGGACGGCATGCCGATTTTTGCGAGGGGCCATACCCATCGCGGCCCGAGCAAGGATGGTCCCGGCGAGATCAACGTGCCGGTGTCGTGCGCAGGCATGGCCGTCATGCCGGGCGACCTGATCGTCGGGGATGCCGATGGCGTCATCGCGGTACCGGCGGCCGATGCCGCCGATGTCTTGCGCCGCACGCGGCTGCACCTGGAGCGTGAGGCCAAGATCCGCGAAACGAACCGGCTCGGCACGGCGGACCCGGAACGGTTCGACGCAGTGCTGCGCGAGAAGGGCCTGCCGATCTGAGCGGCCCCCGGCTGGGCGTAGCGCTCAGCCGAACACCACCATCGGCGTACCCGGATGCACCGGGGAGTCGATGACGGCGGCGTCCATGCCGTAGACCGTAGCCAGATGGGCCGGGGACAGCACGTTCGCTGGCGTGCCGAGCGCGACGGTGCGCCCGTCGGCCAGCAACAGCAGGCGGTCACACCAGCGGGCGGCGAGGTTGACGTCGTGGAGCACGACCAGCACCGCGAGGCCATCGGTGCGGCTCAGCGTCCGCACGGCCTGGAGCAGCAGCAACTGGTGGCGCGGGTCCAGGCTGGAAGTGGGTTCGTCGAGAAACAGCACGCGGTACTCCTCTGCCGCCCGGCAGGCCAGCACCTGCACCAGCGTGCGGGCGAACTGTACGCGCTGCTGCTCGCCGCCGGACAGGCTCTGGTAGGCGCGCGGCGCCAGGGCGCTCACGTCGGCAATCTCCAAGGCGCGGTCGATCAGCGTCGCGAGCGCACGCGGCGTCAGTTCGGGAAACGGGTAGGCACCCATCGCCACCACCTCGTGCGCGGGCAGGTCGAAGCCGAGCCCCGGCGATTGCGGCAGCACGGCGCGGCAGCGCGCCAGCGACGCCACCGACCACGCCGCCATCTCGCGCCCGTTGAGCAACAGGCCCGGCTCCGGGCTCAGTTCCGGCTTCAGTTCGCCGGCCAGCGTGCCGAGCAGCGTGCTCTTGCCGGCGCCGTTGGCGCCCAGCACGCCAAGCACTTCGCCGGCGGGCAGGTCGATATCGATGGCGTCCAGCACGCGGCGGCGGCCACGGCTGCATTGCAGGTTGCGTGCAGTCAGCATGTCAGGCGCTCCGGCGCGTCAGCATCCACAACAGGAAAGGGCCGCCCACGAGGCTCGTGACGATGCCGATCGGCAGCTCGGCGGGAATCACCACCGTGCGCGCCAGCCAGTCGGCCAGCGTCAAGGCAATCGCGCCACCAGCCAGCGTATTCGGCAGCAGCCAGCGGTGATCGGCCCCCAGCGGCAGGCGGATCAGATGCGGTACCACCAGCCCGACAAAGGTGATGGTGCCGGTCACGGCGACGATCGGTCCCACCAGCAGCGCCGTCAGCACGATCAGGCGCCGGCGCAGGCGCGCGAGGTCGAAGCCGAGGTGCTGCGCTTCCCGCTCGCCCAGCAGCAGCGCGTTCATGGCGCGCCAGTCGCGCAGCATCAGCGCGCAGATCACCACCACGAGCGGTACCAGCCAGGCCAGCATGCTCCAGGTGGCCCCGGCCAGACTGCCCATGTTCCAGAAAGTGAGGTTGCGCAGCTGCACATCGCTGGCCTGATAGGTAAAGAAGCCGACGATGCTGGCGCAGATGGCGTTGATGGCCACGCCGGCCAGCAACAGGTTGGCCACGCCGGGCCGCTGCGAGCCGAGGCGATAGGCCAGTGCGGTGGCGATCAGGCTGCCGCCGAACGCTGCCGGCGCGATGCCGAACAGCCCCTCGGCGCCCAGCACGATGGCCGCCACCGCACCGGCGGCACCGCCCAGCGAGATGCCGATCAGGCCCGGCTCCGCCAGCGGGTTGCGGAACAGCGCCTGCATCACCGCGCCCGAGAGCGCCAGTGCGGCGCCCACGGTCACGGCCAGCACAATGCGCGGGAGGCGCACTTCGATCAGGACATTGCGCCAGATCACATCGTCACCGTCGGTGGCGCCGGACCACAGCAGCGGCAGCAGCTTGTTGTGCGGGATCGACAGCGCGCCGCTGGCGGACGCCCATAGCGCGGAGACCACCAGCACGGCGCACAGGGCCGTGAATACGGCAAGCGGCGGACGCGGCATCAGCGTGCGGCGGCCACCGGGCGGGCCGCAAAGCCGGCCTGCAGCTGGCGCAGCGCGTCCGGCAGGCGCGGGCCGAAGCCGAGCAGCAGCAGGTCATCCATGACAACCACGCGTTTCTGTCGCGCGGCCGGCGTGGCGTTCAGGCCGGGCTGCGCCAGGAACTTGTCCACGCTGCCGCTGGCACTGACGGACATCGTCGTGGTGACGATGACATCGGGTTTGAGCGCGGCGGCGGCCTCGGCCGAGAACGGCTTGTAGCCGGTCTGGCCGGCCAGCACGTTGGTCGCGCCGGCCAGCGCCAGCATCGCGTCGGCGGCGGTGTCCTCGCCGGCGGCCTGCATCTTGCCGGTATGGCTGCTCACCAGCAGCACGCGCGGACGCTGCGCCGGCGGCTTGATCTCGCGCAGTTCGGCATGGAGGCGTTCCACCATGGCGGTGCCCCGGGCCTGCATGTCCAGCGCGGCGGCCACGCCGAGGATGCGCTGGTCCAGCGCCGCCAGCGTGGGCGCGGAGGGCAGCACCACCACCTTGCTGCCCAGGCGCTGCAGTTGCTCGAAGGCCTGCGGCGGGCCGCTCTGGTCGGACGCCAGCACGAGGTTCGGCTTCAGGCTGGCAACGCCCTCCACAGAGAACGTGCGGTAGTAGCCCACCTTGGGCAGCTTGAGCGCCTCGGGCGGGTAGATGCTCGACGAATCGGCGCCGACCAGCGTGCCGCCGGCGTCGAGCGCATAGACAATCTCGGTGATGGCGCCGCCCAGCCCGACCACGCGGGCCGGCGGCGCCGCGTGGGTCATGCCGGCTGCGCACAGCAGCGAAAGCAGCGCCAGGCGCAGCAAAGTCATGATGAAAACTCCTTCCTGAAAAGACGGCTTACGCCGCCAGCGCCGTCGGGCACAAGGACTCCAGCAGGGCGCGCCACGCCGGCAACTCCGGCTTGCCGGGCTTGCGCTCGCCGAAGAACTGGACGATCAGCTCGCCCTCCGCGCTGTACAGCTCGAGCGACGTGACCCAGCCATCGACCGTGGGCTTGTTGACCACCCAGCTCGACGTCACCGCCGTGGTGTTCAGGTGCAGGTTGAAGGCCTGATCCAGCACGTTGAACCACGGGCCGGTCCGGACCAGCTTCTGCACCGGGCCGGTGTGGATCTGCACGATGCCGCGATTGGCGACAAAGCACATGATCGACAGCCCCGTCTCCGCCGCCTGCTGCAGCATCGTTTCCACCGCGCCGTCGGCCACCTGCTGCGCGAGGTCCTGGCCGGCCGTGCGCAGCGCGCCGATGCGCGACACCTTGTGCTGGCGCAGCATGCTGAAGAAGTCGTGCGTGTCCTTCAGGCCGCGCCAGTCGGCACGCAGCGCTTCGGGGTCGGCGGGCTGGGCGGCCTCGGTGGACGCCGCGAACGGCGCCACCACCACCGGCGTCACCGGCGTCCCCGCCGGCAGGGCGTGCCGGTCGATGTACGCCTGCCAGGCTGCCGCGTCGGTGTGGTCGGTGCGGTAGATCTTGTGCACCGCCTCGCCGGCTTTGTCGAAGAACTGGATGCTGTCCCGGCCGTTCTCGGTCACCGCGTAGAAGTACTGCCACGCGCTGAAGAACATGCGCAGGTCGATGTCCGGCCCGAGCACGATGCCGACCGGGCCATCATCGGCCTGGATGTTGTCGTAGTGGCCGTGCCGCTCGTGCACGGCGGCGTCGTTGCGGGACAGCGCCATGACCGACCCGAGCGAGCCGAGGTCGCGGAACAGCGCCTGCGCGGTGCCGCCCAGCTGGCGCGAGGACACGCCGCAGCCGGCGGCCACCAGTTCGGCTTCGGTGGCGCCGAGGCGGCTGGCGCGCTCGCGGATGCGCAGGTCGGGTGTGGCGGCCACCAGCGCGGCGTGGCGCTGGCGCAGGGCTTCAAAACTATCTTGTGCCATAGGGTTCTTGGGTGTCGGGTATCAGGGCTGCACGTCGAAGTTGATGGTCCACGTCTGTGCGCTGCTGTTGACGTTCGGATCCGCGTACTGGATCTTGGTCAGGTGGAAGCGGGCGTAGGTGGAACCTTCGCCACCGCGCAGCATCACGGCGCCTTGCGGATTGGCGGCGATCAGGTGGGCCACGGCGGGCAGGCCGTTCGCGGCCGATGCGGCGGCGGTCGGGAAGTAGGAGAGCCAGCCGTAGTTCAGCGCGTTCGGGTAGGCGCCGGTGTACTTCGGGTTCAGCGCGGACGCGTTGGCGTCCTTGATCCACTGGTTGGCGGCCGTGGGCAGCGTCAGGTCCGGCGCGGTGAGGTCGGCCAGCGTGGCAGTGAGGTTCGAGGCATCGGCGAACTTCGACGCCACCGGCGCACCAGTGCCGTCATAGAAGCCCGCCGGCGTCTTGCCCAGGAAGCCCGCCACGGTGCCGCTGCCGGACTGGCCGCCGTTCAGCTTCACGTTGTAGCGGTTGAACGCGATATGCCACGTGCCGCTGGCCGTGCTGACGGCACCCGCCACCAGGTCGTAGTAGACCCAGTCCGCCGAGGCATTGACCTGGGCCGTGCGCACCACGCCCGGCGCAGTGCGGTCGATCCAGCGGAACGACGGATAGCCGGACGTGGTACCGCCCGAGCCGCCGTAGTAGCCAGTGACCTGCAGCGCGAAGACCGGCGCCCCCACGGTGCCCGTGGTGTCCGCGCTGGCGCTGTTGCTGGTGACGATGAAGGTGCGATAGGTGGGGTAGAGCAGGTGGTCGGTGGCGCTGGCCACGCCGTACTCGAAGGCTGCCGAGCTGATCGAGTTGCTGTTCGCGAACACGCCGGCAGCGGAGTCCTTCAGGAACACGGCGGCAGGCAGCGTGCCATTGACCGGATCGATGGTGGCGTTCTTCCAGGTGGACAGGTCAGCCCAGGTGTTCGCGAGGGGGCTGCCGAACACGCCGCCGCCGCCGGTACCGCTCGTGCCGCTATTGCTCCAGAGCGTGCCGGTGAGCCCGCTGCTGGTGACCTTCAGGTCCCAGCCGGTGCCCGTGCAGCCGGCCACTTCGGCCTTGGTGTTGAAGTCGTAGCACAGCGACGTGCCGGCGGCCGGCAGCGTGAACGTCCATTCGGCCGTCTGCGTGAAGCTCGACGTGGGCGTGACGGTCGGCGGCGCGACCACGCCGCCACCGCCGCTGGTGGGCGGCGTGGTGGCGGTACCGCCGTCGTCGCCGCCGCCGCCGCAGGCGGCAAGGGTCGCGGCGAGCGCGATGATACTGAGCGCGCCCAGCGCGCGGCGAGTGGTGGGTTGGGTATTGTTCATGGTAGTTCGCTCCCCTGGTTGCTTGTTGGAATCAGCGGACGACGTCGACATTGAATCGCGCGCCCAGATAGACAAAGCGCCCCGCCACGGGCCCGAAATCACTGGCATTCGAAAAATCGCGCTGGCGGCCGAACAGGTTGTTCACGCCCGCGAAGACGGCGGCATTGCGGCCGATGCGCTGGTTGACGACCAGATCGAGCGTGCCCCAGCCCGGCGAGCGCGCGCCGGTGGTGGAATCCGCCACTTCGCTGCTCTGGAAGCGCGCCCGTGCGGTGATCTCGGTGGATGGCAGCACGCGCCAGTCCGCGCCGAGCCGGCCCATATGGCGCGGACGGCGGGTCAGCTGCGCGCCGGTGTCGAGGTCGTCTGCGTCGGTGTAGGTGTAGGCGGCGGTCAGGCCCAGCGCCCCGGTGGCGCGCCAGCGCAGCGAGGTTTCCGCGCCCTGGGTGCGTGCCCGTGCCACGTTGCGGTAGGTGTAGGTGGCAATGCCGTTGACCAGCGTGAAGTTGGCCATGTCGGTCTGGATCAGGTCCGAGACGCGGTTGTAGAACAGGTTGGCATCCACCGTCACGCGGTCGCGCCAGCTCACCTGGCCGCCGAGCTGGAAGCTGTGCGACGACTCGGGCTTGAGGTCCGGGTTGCCCAGCACCATGTAGCCCAGCGAGCTGTGGTCGAACAGGTAGTGCCGCTCCTTGAGGTTCGGCACGCGATAGCCCTGGCCGTAGTTGGCGCGCAGCACGCCCTTCCAGTCCTCGGTGGCGAGCAGGTTGCCGCGCACGCCGATCTTGGGCGCGAAGTGGCTGCCGAAGTCCGAATCCTGCTGGCCGCGCAGGCCGACGATCATCTCCCAGGTCTCGCTGAACAGGATGTCGTTCTGGAAGTAGAGCTCGCCGGCGCGGCGCTCGGCATTCCCGGCCAGCTCGGAGGCGCCGTTGACGGTCTGGTCCAGCCGCTCGCGGTGGAAATCGGCGCCGAACTGCCAGAGTTGCGAGTACCAAGCCGGCAGGTCGAACTGGGTCGACACATGGTCGGTGCGCTGCGAACTGTTGCGCGTGGCGGTCTGGAAGCTGTTGGAGAACTCGCGCGTGGTGGTGTCGTAGGTCTCGGCCACGCCCGCCAGCCGGGCCCGCACGCCGTTGTCGAAGCGCCATTGCCCGCCGTAGGTATAGCGGTTGCGGTCGATATCCTCGGTCTTGCGCTGCGGCACGTAGTTGGGCGGGGCGTAGTACTGGTAGCGCTGCTCGTCGGTCTCCCGATAGGCGCTGGCGTCGAACCAGAAGCTGCCGGCCTGCGTGGGCAGCCACTCCAGCCGGCCCGCGTACTGCTGGCGGCGCACGGCGTCGCCGTGGCGGGTCCAGCCATCGGGGTCCACCGCGAAGCCCTTGTTGTCCAGGCCATCGGCGGAAAGCCGGCCGCGGAACTGCTCGGTGCCACCTTCCACGCGCACGTTGCCGTGCAGCAGGCCGGGCGAGCCATCGGCGTTCTGGCCGCCGTAGCTGCCGCCATCGGCCGTCATCGCGCCCGAAAAGCCCTTGCGGATGGGGCGCGTGATGACGTTGATCACGCCGCCCATGGCCGAACTGCCGTATTGCGCCGAACTGGCCCCCTTCACCACCTCCACCCGGTCCACGTCGGTCAGCAGGTACTGGGAGACATCCACCGTGGAGCCGGTGCTGGCCGTAATCGGCAGGCCGTCGATCAGCACCAGCACCTGGTCGCTGGTCATGCCCTGCAGCGTCACCTCGTAGCCCGACTTGCCGTGGATTTCCCGCAGTTGCAGGCCGGGCACGTTCTCCAGTGCGTCTTTCAGCGTGCGGGCGTGGGTGCGCTCGATTTCCTGGCGATCCACCACCTCGGTACGGATGGGCGTCTCGTCGATCGGCTTTTCCGAGCGGGTACCGGTGACCACCACGGCCGGCAATTCCTGGCCGTCGGCAGCGAGGGCATGGGCCGCCGGCCACGTCGAAAGCAGGGAGCCGGTAACGAGCGCGATACGTGTGAGACGCATGAATTGAGAGGTCAATACGAAAGGAAGTACGAATGATAATGATTCGCATTGATTTGTACAACATGATACGTTTGGAAACATTTAGATACATTTGGGCAGGTCGAAGGCGCCGATTGCGGGCAGCGAGAGGAGAGGGGACGCGGGTAGAAGGCGGTGACATGGGCCGGCGCAGGGGGTGCGCCGCCCGAGAAAAACGGCAGCCGTCAGGGCTGCCCGCGCGGCACCACCGGCGCAGCCGGCGGCGGGGTGGCCGGCCGCTGGGGATAGACCGACGTACCGAAGGTGTTCCCCATGCGATGGCTGGTGGCGGCGTTGTTATAGAGCCCCAGCTGGTTCGATGGCCGCTGGACGATCGACTCGGACGACATCGTCGTCTCTCCCTTGCCGGCCGGGCGGCCGCCCGTGGGCTTCAGCTTTTCGGTCAGGCAGTCGTACGAAGGCGCGCGTTCGCCGTTCACCTCCACTTCCACGCACGGCGCCGCCCAGGCCGACGCCATGGGCGCCGCGCTACCCGCCGCGATGGCGGCTATCGCCACCAGCCAGTTCTGCATTCCCATGTCGATGCCTCCGTTCGTGTCGTTCCTGTCGTTCCTGTCGTTCCTGTCGTTCGTGTGGGCGCTCTGCCTCGCCCGAGTATAGCCAGCCGTGCGGCGCGGCCGCGCACCATTTTTTTCTCGATGAAGCTTTTGTGACAAACGACAGTCGGCGCCCGTGCCGGCCGTCTAGGCAACCGAGCGCAACGCTGACATGAAGGCTTTCCATCATGTCTCCCGCTGCCGAATGCATCCGCATCACGGGCCTTGGTCGAGGCCGCGGGCGCGCCACGGCACCGAATCGAACAAGAGCAATTGAGTCAACAATGCATGACGTGAAGAAGAACGGCCCGCCTTCGAGCTGGAGTGCGGTGTGGCTGGCGGTCATTGGACTGGGAACCTCGGGTTTGGCAGGGGCGCAGCAGGCGGCAACGGCAGAGGCGCCGGCCGCCAGCGCCACGGCCGCTACCGCAGCTGAGGCCACTGCGCCCGCGCCGGGCAAGGCCGAGACGGCGCGGCGTGTCAACGTCAACGAGTACATCGTGCGCGGCAATACCGTGCTCGACGTCCGCTCGATCGAGCGGGCGGTCCGCCCGTTCCTGGGCCCGGACCGCACCATGCAGGACATCGAGGGCGCGCGGGACGCGCTCACGGCGGCCTACCAGGCCAAGGGATACCAGTCGGTCTATGTCGAACTGCCCGAGCAGCAGGTCAGCGGCGGCATCGTGTTCCTGCAGGTCAGCGAGACGCGCGTGGGCCGCGTGCGCGTGGTGGGCACCGAGTACAACTCGCCGCGCGAGGTGCGCGAGCAGGTACCGGCGCTGAAGGAAGGCGCCGTGCCCGACTTCACGCAGGTGCAGGCGGAGCTGACCGCCGTGAATCGCGGCGCCAAGCGCCAGGTGGCGCCGCTGGTCCGGCAGGGCAGCCTGCCCGGCACGATGGATGTCGACCTGAAGGTGGACGACAGCAGCCCGTGGCGCGCCAGCGTCGGCCTGAACAACGACTACAGCCCCGATACCGAGGCCCTGCGCGCCACCGCCTCGCTGGGGCACGACAACCTCTGGCAGCTCGGCCACAGCGCCTCGCTGAGCTTCTTCGGCGCACCGCAGGACATGAACCAGACCAAGGTGTTCTCGGGCTCCTACGTGGCGCCGTTCCGGGGCACGAACTGGAGCGTGGAAGCCTCGGGCTACAAGTCGGACAGCAATGTCGCCACCGTGGGCGGCACCAGCGTGCTCGGCAAGGGCCATTCGGTCGGGATCAAGGGCACCTACACCGTGCCGGACACCGGCGCGTGGTGGCATGCCCTGAGCCTGGGCGTGGACTTCAAGGACAACCAGGAAACCACCCGGTTCGGCGCCTCCAGCGACAACGTGCCGCTCAAGTACGCGCCAATCACGCTGTCCTATGCGGGCTTCACCCAGAGCGAGCGCGGCCAGTACGGCCTGAATATCGCGCTGGTATCCGGCACGCGCAGCTTCCTCGGCTACGGCAGCAACTGGGAACAGTTCGACTACAAGCGCTACAAGGCGTCGCCGAGCTTCACTGTGCTCAAGGCCGACACCACCGGCAGCTACAGCTTCCCCGGCAACACCCAGCTCGCATGGCGGCTGGCCGGGCAGATCACCGATTCCCCGCTGGTGTCGAGCGAGCAGATCGCGGCCGGCGGCATGAACTCGGTGCGCGGCTACCTCTCGGCTGAAGCCACCGGCGACTACGGCGTGGTCGGCTCGGTCGAACTGCGCGCGCCGCCGCTGCCGTTCTTCCCCACCGTGGTCGAGGACTGGCGCGTGTACGCCTTCGTCGATGGCGGCCAGCTGCGGCTGCGCGAACCGCTGCCCGAGCAGGAAAGCACGTTCTCGCTGGCCTCGGTGGGCCTGGGCACCAGCTTCCGCCTCGGCCAGCAGGTCACGGGCCGCCTGGACCTGGGCTTCCCGCTCAAGGCCGGCCCCCGCACGGAACGCTTCGACCCACGCCTGAATTTCAGCGTCACCGCGAGTTACTGAGCGCGGGCGCCCCTCATATATCTACGGAGAACCCTTGTCATGCGACGCATCGTTTTGCTTCTGCTCGCGCTAGCGAGCACCCTGCTGCCGGGCCTGGCGCACGCCTGGTGGCAGCCCGACTGGGCCTATCGCAAGCCGGTCACGATCGATGCCGGCCCGCAGGGCGGCGCCATCGGCGGCGATGCCGGCCGCACGCCGGTGCTGCTGCGCCTGCATACCGGCAATTTCACCTTCGAGGGCGTCAGCGAGAGCGGCGCCGACCTGCGCTTTGTCGCCGGTGACGACAAGACCGTGCTGAACCACCAGATCGAACAGTTCGACCCGTTGCTGGGCATCGCACTGGTCTGGGTGGATGTACCGGCCGTCTCGGCGGGCAGCCCGCAGCAGATCTGGATGTACTACGGCAACCCCAAGGCACCCGCCTCAGGCAACGGCCAGCGCAGCTTCGACCCCGACTACACGCTGGTCTACCACTTCACCGAGGCCAACGTGCCGGCGCGGGACTCCACCGCCTACGGCAACAACAGCCAGACCGCCGTGGTGAGCAAGGACGGCACCATCATCGGGCGTGGCGCCCAGCTCGGCACCGCACCGCTGATGCTGCCCGCCTCGCCGTCGCTGGCGCTCCAGGCCGGCGCTCCCTTCACGTTCTCGGCGTGGGTGCGCCCGGACCAGCTTGGCGCGCAGCAGGTGATCTATGCCCGCCGCGATGGCGCCAGCGAACTGGTGATCGGCATCGACCAGGGCGTGCCGTTCGTGCAGGTCAACGGCCAGCGCAGCCGCCCGGGCCAGCCGGTGCAGGCCGGGCAGTGGTCGCACCTGGCGGTCAATGCGGATGGCAAGGCCGTCACGCTCTTCGTGGGTGGCCGCTCTGCCGCAACGCTGCCGCTGGCGCTGCCGGCGCTGAACACGCCTGCCGCCATCGGCGCGCCGGTGGCCGGGGGTACCGCCGAAACCAGCGGCACGCCGTTCGCCGGTGCCATCGACGAACTGCGTTTGTCGAAGATCGCGCGCCCGGCGCCGCTGCTGCTGGCGGACGCCGTGTCGCAAGGCGCTGAATCGCGCCTGACGGCGTTCGGCCCCGATGAACAACAGGCCGGCAAGAGCCACTTCGGCTTCATCCTCGCGGCCATGCCGCTGGACGCCTGGATCGTGGTGGCGCTGCTGGGCCTGATGATGGCCACGTCGTGGGCCATCATGATCACCAAGGGCCGCAGCTACGGCGCCAACGCGCGCGCCAACGCCGCCTTCATGACGCATTTCCGCGATACGTCCGCAGCCTCGCTGGACCATCTCGCCAAGACCGGCCGCGTGCCAGCGGAGGTGAAGGCGAACTCGTCGCTGTGGCGCCTGTACGAGGTGGCCACCGAGGAGCTGCACCGCCGCCACCAGATGGGCTACGACCTCAACGCGGTGTCCGACGCCACCATCAGCGCGATCCGCGCGGCGATGGACGGCGTGATGGTGCGCGAGAACGAGCGCATGGCACAACGCATGAACTGGCTCTCCACCACCATCGAAGGCGCCCCGTACGTGGGCCTGTTCGGCACCGTCATCGGCATCATGCTGGTGTTCGTGGTGGCGGCCATGGCCGGCGCCGTGGACATCAACTCGGTGGCACCGGGCATGGCCGCGGCGCTGCTGTGTACCGCCGCCGGCCTCGGCGTCGCCATTCCGGCGCTGTTCGGCTACAACTGGCTGGCCTCGCGCTCGGACGCCATCGGCGCCGACATGGCGGTGTTCGTGGATGAGTTCGCCACGCGCCTGGCCGAAGAGCAGGGCGAGGGCCGCCGCGTGCCCGCCGCGCTGCACAGCGCCTGACGGGGTACCGAAACCATGGCACACGCAGCCAAGTTCGGCACGAAGAAGCGCACCGGCGGCATCAACATCACGCCATTCGTGGACGTGCTGCTGGTGGTGCTGGTGATCTTCATCCTCACCAGCAACGCCAGCATCCCCGGCATCAAGGTGGATCTGCCGAAGGCCAGCGCCTCGGTGGCGCTGGAGAAGCCCAAGACCAAGGCGATCACCATCGACAACGCCGGCCAGGTGTTCCTGGACGCCTACCCGGTGTCGCTGCCGGAGCTGGAGGAGCGCCTGCGCACCGAGAAGGCGCTGACGCCGGATTTCCCGGTGATCGTGCGCGGCGATGCCGCCGTGCAATACGCGAAGGTGGTGGAGGTGCTCGACCTGCTGCGGCGGATCGAGCTGAACCAGATCGGCCTCGTCACCGGCAAGCCGGCGTAAGGGAGACAGCGTGAACCGTCGCGATCCCCCGCCTGATTTCCGCGCACGCGTTGCGGTGCTCTGGCGCCGCTGGGGCGGGCACCTGATTGGCGCGCTGGCGTTCGTGGTGCTCGCGGCCGTGGTCTGGTACCTGCTGTCCGGCACGGCCAGCACCAAGCGCGAAGTTGCCGCCACGCCCACGCTGGTGCTGCCACCGCCGCCGCCTCCGCCGCCCGAGCCCGAGAAGCTGCCCGAGCCGGAGCCGGAGAAGGTCAAGCCGGAAATCAAGGAGCCCGAGCCCAAGCCGATGGAGCCGCTCGATCCGCCCAAGGACGACAGCCCGCCCAGCCCCTCGAAGGACCTGGGCGACCCGGTCACCATCGACGGCGCCGCGCAGGCCGGCACCGATGCGTTCGGCATCGGCGCGGGCAGCGGCGGCGGCATGACCGGTGGCGGGGGCGGGCTCGGCAGCCGTTCCTACGCGTCGTGGCTGTCCAGCGCGCTGCAGCAGGCGTTTGCGCGTGACGCGCGCACCCGCCAGCTGGCGTTCGACGATATCCGCATCGACGTCTGGCTCGATGCGGACGGCACCGTCACGCGCGTGCAGCTCTCGCAAGGCACCGGCAACGCGAAGACCGACGAAGCGGTGCTCGCCATGGTGCGCGAATTCCGTGCCGACGAACGCCCGCCGGCCACGCTGCGCTCGCCGTTGCGCATGTCGATCAAGGGGCGCCGGCCATGACGATGCCGCGCGCTCCCCATTCCCAACACATCATGCAGAACACACCGATGAATCCCTCCGCCATCCACCCGCGCGCCACGCCCATCACGCGCGATCCACGCACCCGGCGCCGCGCGCAGGCGCTTGCCCTGGCCGTCGCGCTGCTGGCCGCGGGTGGCGGCGCCAACGCGCAGACCGCCGCCCAGGGCGACAGCACCATGGTCAAGCTGATCCGTGGCCTGATCGAGAGCGGCGCGCTGCGCAAGGACGCCGGCGAGGCCCTGCTGGTGCAGGCCCAGACCGAGGCGATGGCCGCGCAGCAGACCCAGCGCCAACTGGCGACCATGCAGGCGTCCAGCGGCACGGGTGCCGGGGCCGGTGTCGCCACGGGTGCCGCTGCCGGTGCCGTGACCGCCGCCGCGCTGCAACCGGGCGACGTACGCGTGCCGTACATCCCGGAAACCGTGCGGGACGAGATCCGCGACGAGGTGAAGGTGCAGGTAATGGCCCAGGCCAAGGCCGAAGGCTGGGCCGCGCCGAACGAAACGCCGGAGTGGACCCAGCGCATCCATGTCGAGGGCGATGTACGCCTGCGCAACGAATCGCGCTTCTACTCGGGCAACAACAGCAATATCGAGATCGACTGGGCCGCCATCAACTCGGGCGGCGGCTTCGACGTCAACCCGAACACCAACCTGGCGCTCCCGCCGCTGCTCAACACGCGCCAGAACCGCACGCTCCAGTGGAAGGCCCGCGCGCGGATTGGCGTGCTCGCCGATGTGTCCGAGAGCGTGAAGGCCGGCGTGCGCCTGGCCACCGGCAACGACAACAGCCCGGTCTCCACCAACCAGACGCTCGGCGGCGGGCTGGCCAAGAAGGACGTCTGGCTCGACCAGGGCTGGCTGTCGTACCAGCCGTTCGAATGGGTCAAGGTCACCGGCGGCCGCTTCGGCAACCCGTTTGTGTCGTCGGACACGCTGTTCTCGAATGACCTGAATTTCGACGGCATCGCCGCGCAGTTCGACAAGGCGCTGCCTAACCGCGACATCTCGCTGTTCGGCTCGCTGGGCCTGATCCCGCTCGAATACTCGTCGGACGGCTTCCCGGGCAACAGCCAGGACAAGATGAGCAGCGAGAACAAGTGGCTGCTGGGCGCGCAGATCGGCGCGAGCTGGAAGGTGAACGACGACAACCGCCTGCGCGGCGCGCTGGCCTACTACGACTTCCACAACGTCAGCGGCCGGGTGTCCGACCCCTGCGCGCTGTACGCGGGCGCCACCAGCTGCAGCACCGACTGGAGCCGTCCGGCCTTCATGCAGAAGGGCAACACGCTCATGCTGCTGCGCAATATCGCGCTCAACCCGCTCGACCCGGCTAACACGCCGCAGCCGCAGTACGTGGGCCTGGCCTCGCAATTCCAGCTGCTCGACGTCAACCTGCGCTGGGACACCAAGGTGGCCGGCAAGTACATGCTCCGCCTGGACGGCAACTACATCCGCAACCTGGCCTACGACCCGGACGAGATGTTCGCGCGCGCCAACGGCGGCATCGTGAACAACTTCGGCGCCAGCGGCGGCACCAGCCGCGCGGACTTCAAGAGTGGCGGCAACGCCTACATGTTCCAGGCCACCTTCGGCAAGCCCACGCCTTCGGCACGCGGCGACTGGAACGTGCTGGCTGGCTACAAGCGCATCGAGCCGGACGCCATGCCGGACGGCTACAACGACTCTACCTTCCACATGGGCGGCACCAATGCGCGCGGCTACTACCTGGGCGGCTCCTACGCGTTCGACAAGAACGCCTGGCTGACCGGCCGCTGGATCTCGACCAAGGAAGTGTTCGGGCCGCCGCTGTCGATCGACACGCTGCAGCTTGAAGTCAACGCCCGTTTCTAAGGAGGACACCGTGTCCCATCCGTTCCTCCCCGGCATTGCCCTGGCCGCCACGCTGCTGGTGGCCGGCGCCGCCGCCGACGCCGCCCATGCCCAGCAGGCCCCGGCCGGCCAGAGCATGGAAGAGCGCCTGCGCAACCAGCTCCGCAACACCACCGCGCAGCTCCAGCAGGCGCAGAACGAACTGGCGGTGCTCAAGGCCGGCGCCGGCAGCCAGCCCGCCGCCAAGGCCGGCGCGGCGTCGGCCGATGTCGAGGCCCTGAAGAAGGAGCTGGAGGCTGCGCGCGCGCAACTGGCCGGCGAGCGCCAGTCGCGCGAGGCGCTACGCCAGAGCCAGCAGCAGGGCCAGGCGCTGGCGGAAAAGGCTGGCGCGCAGATTGCCCAGTATCGCGGGGCGTACGACGAACTGCTCAGGATGGCGCGCGGACTGGACGCCGAGCGCCAGCGCCTGGCCGCCGAAACCACCGCGCAGAAGACCGCGCTGACCCAGTGCGAAGCCAAGAACGCGCAGCTGTACGCGGTGGGCCAGGAGGTGCTGCAGGCCTACGAGACCGTCGACCTCGGCACGGTGCTGAGCGCGCGCCAGCCCTTCGCCGCGCAGAGCCGCGTGCGCTACGAGCAGATTGCGCAGCAGTTTGGCGACAAGCTCTACGAAGGGCAGTTCTCCGCCGCCGCGGCAGCGCAGGCTGCGCCGGCGGCTCCATCGGCCCAGTCAGCGAGCCAGCCGGACGCCGCGCCGCAAAAGACGCACTAACCCCTCTTCCACGTATTTCAGATCTCAGGACAAGTCCATGACCACCATCGCCACCATCGCCACGCCGTTCGACACCGTCGCGCAAACCACCGAACAACCCACGCTCCTGCAGGCCATCACGCCCGATCAGGTAGCGGACGCCATCAAGGCGGCCGGCTGCGCCGTCACCGTCATCGAGCAGGAGGGCGTGCCGCGCCTGCACAGCGCCAGCCACGGCGTCGGCTTCCAGGTGCTGTGGGGCAATGCCGCCGCGCCGGGCGAGTATGTGGATTTCACGCTGAGCTGCCCGCTGCGCGTGCAGGGCGGCACGCTGCCCGAGGGCGTGGTGGCCGAGTGGCACCGCAGCCGGCGCTTCGCGCGGGTGGCGCAGCATGGCGAGTTCGTGGTGCTGGAGATGGATGTGATGGTCTCCGGCGGCGTCGCGCCCACCTATCTCGGCGTGGCGATGCAGCTCTGGGTGCAGATGATGGGGCAGTTCTTCCTGCATCTGCGCAACTTCCAGGCGGCCGGGACGGAAGCGGCGACGGAAGCGGCGACCGATGCAGCCGTCACCGATGACGTCACCGCCGCCACCGACGCCGTTGCCGGCTGAAGCTTGCCACGCCCCCCTCCCGGAGGGGGGAGGGCAGTACGCCGCCTTGCAGTCACGGTTACGTCACACAGGAGTCCTACGATGCGGACCGGCTCAAGGCGCCCGCAAGCGGCGCCGTCGGGCATTCCTCAACGGACGACTCATCTTGGATCGTGATGGCAAGGCTGGTCGCATCGCCCAGTGCGCGCGCGCTGGTGGGTTACCTGACGCTGCTCGTGCTCTGCATGGCCTGCCAGAAGCTCCGCGCCCAGCAGGCCACGCCGGACGGCATGGCCGAGATCGCCTTCGACCTGCCGGCCCAGCCGTTGAAACAGGCGTTGGCGCAGTACGACAGGCTGACCAGCCTGTCCGTCTTCTTCCCTTCCGAACTCGCGGAGGGCCGCACTTCGAATCCGGTGCATGGCAGCTATCGCCCCGAGGACGCGCTGCGCAGGCTGGTGGACGGCACCGGGCTGACCGTGCAGGCCGCGGCGTCCGACGCCTTCGTGCTGATCCCCACACCCCGCCCGCCGGATGCGCCCGCGCCAGAGGCCACCGCCAGCCGGCAGCGCCAGGTCGACGGCGCGGTGCAGGCGCGCATCTACCGGGCGCTGTGCGCGCGGCCGTCGCTGGCGTTCGGGGAATACCGGCTGGCGCTGCGCGTGCATGTCGATGCCTCCGGCCATGTGCGGCAGGTGCGGCTGCTGGACACCACCGGCGACAAGGCACGCGATGCAGCCATCGTTGAGACCCTCGAACAGGTCGATGTGGGCCTGTCGCCCACCGATCCGTCGCGGCCCTTCGTGCTGCTGGCCCACCCCGTGCACTGCGACGCACGGGCGGCGCAGGCCGGCGCGTGCCGCCCGGCGTGCGAACGGCAGGCGGGCTGAGCCATGAGCGATTCCACCCGCGCCACCCTGCGCGACCTCCTCGCGCTGCGCTACGAAGACCTCAAGCGCCGCCTGACGTGGCGGCTCGGCTCGTCCGAGCTGGCCAGCGACGCGCTGCACGACACCTGGGTCCATCTGGAAGACCGCAGCGAGGAAAGCGGCCCGGTCAGCAGCCCGGCCGCCTACCTGATGCGGATGGCGACCAACCTCGCGCTGGACCGGCTCCAGCGCGACCGCCGCTATATGAGTGCGGACGAGGTGGACACGCTGATGCTCGAAATCGCGGATCCCGCCCCGGGGCCGGCGCAGACCGTGGCCGCCCGCGACGAGCTGGAGGCGCTGGCGCGGCTGATCGACAGCATGCCGCCCCGGCGGCGGGCGATCTTCCTCGCGGTGCGCGTGGAGGAGCGCTCCAACCAGGAGGTGGCGGTGCGCTTCGGCGTATCCACGCGACTGGTCGGTCTGGAACTGAAACGCGCCCATGAGTACTGCATGGCGCACATGCCGAAGCATGAGTGAAGAAATCGTGCCGATCCGCGTCCGCCCAACCGTCTTGTCTGTAAGCCTGCTGGCCGGGCGCTACCCGAGGATGGCTCGTCTGACGCCATGATCCCAACCATGAATGCTCCGTTCCCCCCGCCGCGCGAACTGGATCCCGTCGAGCGGCAGGCGCTCGCCTGGGTGCGCCGTGTCGCGGCGGGCGAGATCACGCATGCCGACGGCGCGGCGCTGCGGCAGTGGTGTCAGGCGAACCCTGCCCACGCCGCCGCCTTTGCCGCCGCGCGCGCCCGCTGGGCCCAGCTCGGCGAGGCCGCCGCGATGGTCAAGGCGCGCAACCCCGCCGCCATACACGCCACCCTGCCGGCGGCACGGCGTCCGTCCAGCTGGCAGCGGCGTGCGTTCCTCGGTGGCGCGCTGGGCGCCACCGCGGCGACGGCGGTAGCAGCCGTCGTCCACCCGCCGCTGGGCCTGTGGCCCGCCGCCAATGAATGGCGTGCCGACTACCGCACCGCCACCGGCGAACAGCGGCGGCTGGCGCTGGGCGGCGCCGTCGATGTCGAACTCAATACGCGCACCAGCATCGCGGTGTGGCCCGGCGCGGGCGGCACGCGCGGCATCGACCTGATCGCCGGGGAAGCCGCCATCGACCTGAGCCGTGCCGAAACGCCCTTCGTGGTGGCGGCCGGCGCCGGCCATACGCAGGCGCTTCAGCGCCAGGCGGCGCGCTTCGAGGTCCGGCACCTGGACGGCGCGGTGTGCGTGACCTGCATCGACGGCCAGGTACAGGTGGCCCATGCCAGCGGCACCGTGCAACTGTCGGGCGGCCAGCGCCTGCGCTACGACGACCACACGCTGGGCCGCGCCGAACAGCTCGATGCCGCGCGCATGCCGGGCTGGCGCCAGGGCTACCTGCGCTTCACCGATGCGCCGCTGGGCGAGGTGCTCGACGAGATCAATCGTTACCGTACCGGCAAGGTCGTGCTGCTGGACCGCCAACTCGCGGCGAAGCCGGTCACCGGCCGTTTTCAGATTCACGCGCTCGACAAGGCCATCGTCCAGATGCAGCGCTCGTTCGGGCTGCACGCGCGCACGCTGCCGGGCGGCATGGTGCTGCTGAGCTAGGTTTTTCGCAGGCACGGTGGTCCGGGTTTTCCCGGATCGCTGTCACGAAATCTTCAAGGAAAAGCTTGCCGATTCCCTTCGGCCCAATGGTCTAGGTCCCAGGAGCATCGACGGCGCTTGCCGTCGGTGGACATGACGACAGGGCCGCCACGCCACGCAGATTGCGAGAGGCGGCCCGCCAACGTTGCTTGACGGGATTGAGATCACCATGCAGATGCGCGCTCACAGCGGGAACATGCCTTCGCCACAACACGGCGGCGGCTTCCGGCTTCCGAATCCACGCCGCCGGCCGCTGGCCCATGCGATAGCGCTGCTGGTGGCAGCGGGCGGCATGCTCGATGGCGCGCACGCCCAGCAGGCCTTCAGCCGCGACTGGATGGCGCAGAAGAACATGATGCAGGGCACGGCGGCCGCCACCGGCCGGCTGCCCAACGGCATGCCGGCCTCCGCGCTGACCAACCCGTCCGCGCAGCAACAGCAGGCCAACCAGCAGCTTCAGCGTTCGATCCAGAACCTCGCCACCACCGCGCAGGCCATCGCCGCCATGCAGGCCGCGCAGGCTGCGGCGCGCAACGCCGCCGCGCAGGACCCGTCCGTCCCCGACGGGCTGGCCGAGGGCGGCCTCAAGGTCGATACCAACAGCCTGACGGCGGGCTGGCAGAACGCCCGGCCGCTGGACAAGGCCACCGGGCAGAAGGTTGTCGATGGCCGGACCGTGGTCTCCATCGAGCAGACCGGCGACCGCGCCATCCTGAACTGGGAAACCTTCAACGTGGGCCGCAACACCACGGTGGAGTTCCACCAGCAGGCCGACTGGGCGGTGCTCAACCGCGTGAACGATCCGCAGGCGCGGCCCAGCCAGATCCAAGGGCAGATCAAGGCCGATGGCACGGTGATGATCGTCAACCGCAACGGCATCGTCTTCAAGGGCACCAGCCAGGTCGACACGCGTAACCTCGTGGCCGCCGCCGCCGGCATGACCGATTCGCAGTTCCAGAAGGGGCTGTTCAGCGAGGCCAAGGGCAGCGGCTACGTGCCCACCTTCGCCAATGACCTGGTCTCGACGGCGACCGCTACCTCTTTCGGCAACGCCACCGGCGACGTGGTGGTGGAAGCGGGCGCCCGCATCGCCACGCGCACGCCGCAGAGCGTGACCGAGGGCGGCGGCTATGTGCTGCTGGCCGGCCGCGAGGCGCACAACCGGGGCACCATCGTCACGCCGAACGGCCAGACTACGCTGGCCGCCGGCGACAGCTTTGTGATTCGCCGGGGCATGGGCACCGACGCGAACAAGACGTCCACCACGCGCGGCAATGAGGTGGATGTGCTGCGCAACCCGGGCAGCACGGCCGGGCTGGTCACCAACGCCGGCCTGATCCAGGCCGCCACCGGCGACATCACGCTCAAGGGCCATACGGTCGAGCAGCGCGGCGTGCTGCTCTCCAGCAGCTCCGTCACCACGCGCGGCACGGTGCACCTGCGCGCCGAGGGCGATGACAAGAGCCGCGTGACGCTGGCGCCGGGCAGCGTCAGCGCCATCCTGCTGGCCGACAGCAACGAGACCGCGCTCGACGTGCAGCGCGACGCGCTGATCAAGGATTCCGCCACCGCCAGCGAGGGCGGCTACAACCGGCGCGACCAGTCGCTGGTGCAGATCGCCTCGGGCGGGGACGTGCTGTTCGACGCCGATTCGCTGGCGCTGGCCACCGGCGGACAGATCCAGGTCAATGCCGCGCGACGCACGCTGCTGGCCGATCGCGCCGTGCTGGATGTGTCGGGCGCGGTGGGCGTGCGCGTGGCGATGGAGTCCAACAACGTCGAGATCAACGTCCAGGGCAACGAGCAGCGCGACGCCCCGAACAACCGCGACTCCGGCAAGCTGAACAACACCACCATGTGGGTGGACCGGCGCTACCTCGTGCGCGTGCCGGCCGGCACCAACGGCGCCACCACGGACCGCTGGTACACCGGCGGCGGCCTGCTGGAAGTCAGCGGCTACCTGAACACGAGCGGCCACGGCATCGGCGAATGGGCCGCGCTGGGCGGCACCGTGCTGTTCGAAGGCGGCGAGCTGGTCTCGCGGGCGGGCTCGACCATCAATGTGGCGGGCGGCTCGCTGGACGTGCAGACCGGCAAGATCAAGCAGACCTGGCTGCGCGGCAGCGACGGCCAGCTCTACAACCTCGCCACCGCGCCCGGCGACATGACCTACGAGGGCGTGTATCGCGGCTTTGAGGCCGCGCACAAGCGCTGGGGCGCCAAGGCCACCGAGCAGTTCTACAACCCGTTGATCGCGCCGCGCGAGCGGCTGGAGAACGGCTACACCGTGGGCCGCGATGCCGGCCGCGTGGTGGTGTCCACCGCCTCGGCTGTGATGGAGGGCGATATCGACGCCACCGTCTATCAGGGCCCGCGCCAGGGCCAGGCGCGCGACGCCGGGCTGGACGGCTACCAGCAGTCCCAGATTGCCGCGCCGCGGCGCGGACAGCTGGTGATCGGCAAGTTGACGCCGCTGTTCGACCCCGCCACCAACACGATCCGGGAAATCCCGACGGCGGTGGCCGGGCAGGTCGACATTGGCGCGGTGCAGGGCATCGCGCAGGGTATCGCGCTCGAAGACGCGCTGCCGGCGGATCAGAGCGGCGGCCACATCCGTCTCGACGCCGGCTGGCTCAACGGGCTGGAACTCGGCGGCTTCACGGTCTTCGCCAAGGATGGCATTGCCGTGGATGCGCCGCTGGCCGTGGCGACGGGCGGCGCGCTGGGGCTGCATGCCACCACGGTGGACATCGGCGCGGACCTTACCGCGCGTGGCGGCACCATCGCGCTTGGGGACATCGTCAGCCGGGGCACCCCGGGCAACTGGATCGACCGGCCCGTCACCGACGCGTCCACCGGCACGGCAACCGTGACCGTGGCGCCCGGCGTCACCCTCGATGCGCGCGGCCTGTGGACCAATCTCAAGCAGGACCCGGGCAACATCGACGGCCTGCCCTATGTGAACGGCGGCTCGGTCACGGTCAGCAGCTCGGGCGACGTCACGCTCGGCGCGGGCAGCCTGATCGACGTGTCGTCCGGTGCGGCGCTGATGGCGGACGGCTCGCTGCGCGGCGGGCGCGGCGGCAATATCACGCTCCGCTCGAACCAGTATGACGTGGCCGGCACCGGCTCGGGCACGCTGCGCATGGATGGCGATCTGCGCGGCTACGGGGTGAACGGCGGCGGTACGCTGACCATCGACTCGGGGCTGGGCGTCGCCATCGGCGGCGGCCTGCTGGCCGAATCCGGCGTGCTGCGCGCCGGGGAATCGGTGCCGGTGCACCTGACGCTGGACCAGCCGTTCACGATCAAGGCGGGCACGGTGCTGCCGGTGGATTACACGTTCACGTCCGACACCGCTGCGCCGGGCCAGGTGTCGCCGGGCACCATCGCCATCGCGCCGAGCCGGCCGCTCACGCTCACCCAGGGGTGGGTGGTGCCGCCGGGCGTCGGCTTCAACCAGTTCGTTGTGTACGACACGAACGGCGCCTGGTACGCGAGCGGCACCACGGTGCCTGCTGGGACCGTGCTGGTGCGCACGCAGGGCGAAATGGGCGCCGGTTACGTGGTGCCGGGCAACGTGTTCCCGAACGGCATGCCGGTGGCGATGTACAGCACCACGGTCAAGGCGGGCACGGCGTTCCAGACCGACCATGCGATGGCCGCCGGAGACCGCCTGCCGGCTGGCGCGGTGCTTTCCACCGACGTAGCGGTCAAGCCGCTGCTGGTGCTGGATACCGACCTGTTCCAGACCGGCTTTTCGAAGTACGACGTATCGGGCCAGCAGGGCTCGCAGATCGCCAACGGCGCCACCGTCGACGTCATCATGCCGGTGCTGCGCCACGACACCACGGCGGCGCACAGGGTGCCCACCGGCGCGGACCCCTCGCAGGCGCTGGAGCGCTGGCTGCCGCCGCTGTGGGAGGAAGATCCGGTCCATGGCGTGCTGACGCAGCGGCGCGGCGCCGACCTCGTGCTGGGTGGCGGCAACGTCTACGGCCAGGCGCCGGTGACGGTGGGGCAGGGCGCCACGGTCACGGTCGATCCGGGCCACGCGCTGACGCTGCAGGGCAACGGCCAGATCACCATCGACGGTACGCTGAACGCCTGGGGCGGCAGCGTCGCCGTGTTGCAGACCGCGCTGGGCGTGGGCAATGCGGCGTCGCCGAGCGGCACGCCCGATGGCCGCTCGATCTGGATCGGCGGCGATGCCGTGATCGACGTGGCAGGCCGTGCGGTCACCGCGCGTGACGTGCAGGGCCGGGCCTATGGCGAGGTCGCCAACGGCGGCACCATCGAGATCGGCGCGCGCCACGTGGACGGCGCACGGGAGGTCGATGCGGCCGATGCCTTCGTGGTGGTGCGGCCCGGCGCGCGGCTGGACGCCTCCGGGGCGTCGGCAGTGGTGGACGTAGCCGGCGTCGGCCCGATCAACGTGGCCAGCAACGGCGGGGTGATCGCGCTCAGCTCGATGCGCGGCCTGTTCGTGGATGGCGACCTGCGCGCGGCAGCCGGTGGCGCGGGCGCGGCCGGCGGCACGCTGGCGATCAACCTGGAGACGCCGTCCTACCTCGGCGTGGACCGCAACACCCTGAAGGGCGCGGCCGTGGACGACGCGGTGCGTGTGCCGCGTGAACTGGTGGTGGCGCAGGTGCAGGGCGATAGCGGCCTCTCCGACGCGCTGCGCCCCGGCATGCGCGATGCCGCGCTGCGCTACGGCACCGCCCGTATCGGCGTAGACCGTGTGGCGGCCGGTGGCTTCGACAACCTGGCGCTGCTCGCCAACGGCCTGATCAGCTTCGATGGCGACGTGAACCTGGCCATGGGCCAGAGCCTGAGCCTGACCGCCAGCGCCATCGGCCTGGCCGAACAGGCTGCGGCCGGCACGCGTGTCAGCCTGGCGGCGCCCTATATGCGCCTCGCTGGCACCACGCGCAGCCAGGGCGAAAACGGCATCATGCCGAACCCGGTGCGCGGCTCCAAGAATTCCGGCGCGGCGGGCGGCACGCTCGGTGTGCCGCTGGTGGCGGACGGCACCAGCTTCCTGGCCGATGCGCAGTTCCTCGACATCGTGGGCGAGTTGAGCGTTGGCGCGCGCGGCGAGATCATCCAGAACGCCGTCGATCCGCTCAAGGTGGAGCGCGATGCCTTCGACCAGATGACGCTGCGCAGCGCCTCGGACATCCGCATGTCCGGCGCCGCGCTGCTGTACCAGCCGGGCGACCTGACGCTGGCCGCCTCGCAGATCTACCCGGCCATGCAGGACAGCGGCAGGGTCCTGGTCGGGCAGATCGACGGTGTCAACCAGTGGGGCAGCCCCATCCGCACCTTCGACCCGACCCGCGTGCTGAACATCGAGCGGGTGGGCGACGCACTCCCCGCCACGCCGTACTCGGTCTTCGGCACCCTGAGTCTCTCCGGCCCCACGGTCAACCAGGGCGGCGTCGTGCGGGCCCCGCTCGGCTCGGTCTCGATCGGGACCAGCGGCAACGGCACGGAAACCGGCGTGGTCAACGTGCTGCCCGGCAGCGTGACGTCGGTCAGCGCGAACGGGCTGGTGATGCCCTACGGCGGCACGCTGGACGGCCTGAGCTATATGCACGACGGCACGGACGTGGTGTTCCCCGGCGTGGGCGCGGGGCCGACCATCAACCTGACCGGCCACGCCATCGACGTGCAGCCGGGCGCGCTGCTGGACATGACCGGCGGCGGCGAGTTGACCGGCGCGGCCTTCCTGGCCGGGCGCGGCGGCTCCACTGACGCGCGGATGAATCCGCTGGTGCAGGTGTCGCCGAAGGGCGGCTTCACGCTGCCGGGCCTGGGCACCAATCCCATCTACGCCATCGTGCCGGGCGCGCAGGCCGGCTATGCGCCGATCGTGGCCGAGCACGGCGCCAGCGACCCGGCCATCGGCCGCCAGATCACCATCGGCGCGGGCGTGCCGGGGCTGCCTGCCGGCACCTACACGCTGCTGCCCTCGACCTTCGCGCTGCTACCGGGCGCGTTCCGCGTGGAACTCAACGGCGCCAGCCAGGCTGGGCTGGGGCAGGGACCGGCGCTGGCCATGCGCAATGGCTCGTACGCCACCTCCGCGCAGCTCGGCACGGCCAACACGACCCTCCGCGATGCGCTGCCGACGCAGGTCTTGCTGACCTCGGCCGACAGGCTGCGCCGGCTGTCGCAGTACAACGAGACGAGCTACGCCGAATTCGGGCTGGCGAACGCGGCGCTCAACGGCGTGCCACGGCCCATGCTCGAGCGCGACGCCAAGGGCCTTCAGCTCGAATTCATCGCCGATATCCAGGCCGGCAAGATCGGTGACGCGCCCGCGCTGCGCTTTGCCAGCGGCACCACCGCCTACGGCACGCCGACGGGCGGCTATGGCGGCAGCGCGCTGGTCGTCAGCAACTCCGGCGACTACGAGATCCTGGCGGCCGGCGCGACGCCGCGGGCGCTGCCCGGCGGGGATCTGTTGAACCAGATCTCGCTGCACGCGGACGACCTCAATGCCATCGGCGCCAACCGCCTCGGCATCGGCGGCCTGCCCGCCGTGGTGCGCGCCACCACCGGCGCACCGCGCGACAACATCGCCACCTTCACCGGCAACGCCCGCAACATCGTGCTGCGCGAAGGCGCGGTGCTCAAGGCCGGCGAGGTGTTCCTCGTCACCGGCGCCAAGTCCGGCGGCATCGTCATCGAGCAGGGCGCGGGCATCAACACGCTCGGGCAGGGCAAGGCCGCGTGGGATTCCATGGACGGCTACGTCTACGATCCGGCCCGGCTGTCCGTGCTGGCGGTGTCCAACGGCTGGCTGGACCTGCTGCCGCCTGCCATCGGCAATGACCCGGCGCAGGGCCCGGGCCGCATCGACATTGGCGCCTGCGCGGCGGGCGCCGTCTGCAACGGCACCACGCAGCTCTATTCGGAAGGCACCATCGCGGCCGCCACCGACCAGACTTTCGAGCTGCGCGACACGGCGCGCTACGGCACGCGCAACCTGACGCTGGCCGTGGGCGGCATCAACGTGGGGAGCGAGGCGTCGCTGGCCGCCGTGGCCGCGCGCAATGCCCTGACCCCGGGGCTGACCCTCAACCAGGGCGTGCTGGACCGCCTGCTGCGCGGCGACACCAGCGCGGGCGCGCCGGCACTGGAGAATCTGGTGCTGACGGCGCGCGACGCGGTCAATTTCTACGATTCGATCGAACTGTCCACCATCGACCCTACCACTGGCAAGTCCTCGCTGGAACGGCTGGTGCTGACCACCCCGGCCATCTACGGCCTGGGAGACGCCGACGCCCGCGCCCGCATCCGTACCGACACGCTGGTCTGGAACGGCACCAACACCGCGCCGGGGCAGGTGGCGGCCGGTGGCGCCGGCAACGGCAGCGGGCAGTTCATCGTCGATGCCCGCCAGATCGAATTCGGCTACGGCCCGGGCACCCGCCCGGACACCATCCACGATATGGACCGGCTGGTGCTGGGCTTCGGCGGCGTGGAGTTGAACGCCAGCGAACGCGTCACGGCCAACCAGACCGGCTCGCTCGCGGTCTACCAGACGCGCGGCGCCTGGGATGCAGCCACTAACGCCTACGCCTACAGCGGCGGCGACCTGACCATCCATACGCCGCTGCTGACCGGCGCGGCAGGCTCGGTCAACAAGATCCGCGCGGGCGGCGCGGTGAACGTGGCCGCGCCTGCCGGGGCTACCGCGCCCGCGCTGACGAATGCGGAGCTGATTGCCGCGCTGGGCGCGGAAGTCTCGCTCGCCGGACGCAGCGTGGCACTCGACACCACCGTGGCGCTGCCCAGCGGCAAGCTCACGGTGTCCGCCGAGGGCGATGTCGTGCTCGGCGATGGCGCCCGGCTGGACCTCGCCGGCCGCAAGGTCGATTTCTTCGACGTCAGCAAGTACAGCTGGGGCGGCGACGTGGTGCTGGAAAGCCAGTCCGGCAACATCCTGCAGACGGCTGGTTCGCGCATCGACCTCTCCGCGCTGGAGAACCGCGCCGGCAAGCTCACCGCCGTGGCGGTGGGGGCTGGCGCGGGCACGGTGGACCTGCGCGGTGCCATCGCCGGCGGCAGCACCGGCTACTACGATGCGGGCGGCACGTGGGTGCCGTACGCGGCCGGCGGCGCCGACATTCGCGGCCAGCACGTGGCCGACTTCACGGGCCTCAATCAGCGCCTGACGGCGGGCGGGGTCACCGGCAGCCGCAACTTCCAGATCAAGCAGGGCGACCTGACGGTGGGCGACGAACTGAAGGCGCGCGAGATCAGCGTCTCGGTGGATGGCGGCCGCCTCGTAGTGAACGGCACCGTGGACGCCAGCGGCGAGCAGGTCGGCAGCATCCGCCTGGCCGCGCGCGATGGCGTGACGATCGGCGGCGGCGCGCTGCTGGACGCCCATGGCCGCGTGCTGCGCGTGGACAGCTACGGGCAGGTGATCGAGGCGCCGAACCGCGCCGTGATCGACATCAACGCGGGGCAAGGCCGGCTGACGCTGGCGGACGGCGCGCGCATGGACGTGCGCGCCGGCACCGACGGCACGCCGCTGTCGCTCGGCACGGTGGAGCTGAGCGCCCGCCGGCTGGGCGGCGCCACCGGCAACGACGTCGACATCGACGCATCAGGCAGCGTGCGCATCGACGGCGCGCGCGCGATCACCGTCAACGCGTTCCAGACCTACAACGACGCGCCGCTGGTCTCCGGCGGCACGGCCGATGGGCGCGACTACCAGTCCATCACCCAGGGTTACCTGGACCAGAAGCACGCGGAGAGCCTGACCTTCATGGGCAACGCGCTGGCCAACGGCGACCTGATGACCCGCAGGCTGGCCGGCCTGCGCACCTACGCGGACGCGTTCCACCTGCGCCCGGGCGTGGAGATCGTCTCGATCACGCCCGATGGCGACCTGCATATCGACGGGGATATCGACCTGTCCGGCTACCGCTACGCGAGCGTCAACCCGCATACGCAGCAGACCGGCGTGCGCGGCTCCGGCGAGGCGGGCGCGCTGGTGATGCGTGCCGGCGGGGACTTCAAGATCTTTGGCAGCGTGTCCGATGGCTTCGACGGCGCCGCGCTGCCCGTCACGCCGGACGACAACGGCTGGATGCTGGTCAAGGGCCGCGTGCCCTGGGGCGGCGACGTGGTGGTGCCGACCGACGGCAAGGTCACGCTGGCCGACGGCACCTTCTTCCAGCCGGGCCGCGCGCTCAACTACGCCTTGCCGATCCAGGCCATGAGCCTGCGCGCCGGCACCGAGCTGCCCACGCGCGCCACGCTGACAGCGGACCTCGTGCTGCCGGCCGGCACCGTGCTGGGCGGCGCCATCCGCGACGGCGC
Source organism: Cupriavidus sp. OV096 (assembly GCF_900115455.1). Classification (NCBI taxonomy): domain Bacteria; kingdom Pseudomonadati; phylum Pseudomonadota; class Betaproteobacteria; order Burkholderiales; family Burkholderiaceae; genus Cupriavidus; species Cupriavidus sp. OV096. The sequence continues at coordinate 44,886 of NZ_FOWM01000006.1, read as the reverse complement.
GGGCAATGTGGTGCATCCGGCCGGCACGGTACTGTCTGCCGCGCTCACGCTGACCACTGGCATGCAGCTCGACGCGGGCAACCGCCTGCCGGGCGCCGCGCATGTGGCGGCCATGACGTGGCCGGCCGGCGTGCCGCTGCCGTTCCCCGATGGCGCCGTGGTGGACATGCCCACCTACGGCCCGGTCAACGGCGTGGTGCTGGCGGGTGACCTGATGCTGCGCAAGGGCGCCATGATCCCGGCCGAAACCGTGGTGAAGCTGCCCGGCGACGCCACCACCGTGCTGATGCGCGACGCGGATGCCAGCGGCAACCAGGGCCGCACCTGGGCGCTGGCGCCGATGCTGGAGCAGGGCTCGCAGGCGTGGTCGATGCGGCTGGTGGGCGGCGCCGACCTCACGGCGGCCGACACCCGCGCGCTGCAGCCGCGCAGCACGCGCGGGCAGCTCCTGCTGGCCGATACCCACTACGGGCTGGCCCAGCAGACCGTGCTCAAGCCGGGCACGGGCATCCCGGGCAAGTACATCTGGGGGCCGGAGGCCTGGATGTTCGGCGAAGTGCCGGGCACGCCGATCAACCTCGAGGCGTATGGCGGTGAGGAAGCAGTGGCGGGGCTCAACGACCTGGGCCTCGGCATCCTCGTCGAGAAGATCGCCGATGGCACGCCGCCGGTCTATGAGGACAAGATGATGCCGGGGCGCCAGCAAATGTTCAGCGTGCTGCGCACCGGCACCGGCGACCTCGACCTGCTGGCCGCGGCCGACTTCACCATGACCTCGCCGTTCGGCGTCTATACCGCCGGCACGCAGGCGGCCGGCGTGGGTGCGGCCTATAACCAGGCGCGCGCCAGGGGCGCGGACGGCACGCTGCTGGGCGCTAACGGCGCCTACCTCGAACCGTTTATCAACGGCGGCGCGCAGAGCACGTACCAGGCGTGGTATCCCGAGCACGGCGGCAACGTGCTGGTGCGCGCGCAGGGCGATGTGCGCGGCGACATCATCGGCACCAAGCCGGGCACCATCCGCACCGACGACGCGCTGGGCCAGATGCGCATCCACTTCGACACCTCGGCCGTGGGCGGCTGGCTGTGGCGCCAGGGCACCGGCAGCGCGGCAGCGCCCGGCGAGGGCGTGCCCACGGCGTGGTGGGTCAACTTCGGCAGCTATGTGGCGGCCAAGGACGACCAGTACGCGGTGCAGGGCACCCTGCCGTTCCTGGTGGGCTTCACCGGTATCGGCACGCTCGGCGGCGGCAATCTGGTGATGGAAGCCGGCGGCAACGCCGGCATGCTGGAATCGCGCATGGGCAATGGCGCGCCGGTGCTCTCGCGGAGCCAGGGTCTGGTGCTGGCCGTGGGCAGCACGGGCCGCGTCTCGGCCGATGGCAGCACGCTGACGCAGACCGGCGGGGGCGACCTCGACATCCGCATCGGCGGCGGCCTGAACCCGGTGGCGGAAGTCCGCAACCAGCCCGAGAGCAATGGCGAGATCACGCCGCTGACCCGCTTCTCGAATCCGCGCCTGGACCTGAACAGCACGTTCGTCAACCTGCGCGGCGCGCTGCGGCTGGAAGCCGGCGCCGTGGGCGGCATCGAGCTGCGCTACGACCGTGCCGATCCGATGGAGACGCGCGCCTACCAGCCCTATGTGGCCACCTCGTCCATCGCGGGCGGCGGGCCGGTGCTGGTGGTGGGCGATGCCGGCGTGCGCATCGAGTCGCGCGGCGACCTCGTCATCGGCGGCGTGGCGGATCCGGGCCGCGTGGCCCAGTTCCACAACGGCACGCCGTTCACGCTCGACGGCACCGCGCAGGATGGCGAGGGCTGGAGCTGGTTCTCGCTGTGGACGCCGTCCACCGCCATCGACCTGTTCAGCGCGGGCGGCAACCTGACGCCGTCCACGTCGTGGACGGACGACCGGGACCGCAGCAACCATAGCGCCACCGACGGCCGCTTCGTGATGCCGTCGATCCTGCGCGCGGCGGCGCCCAACGGCAGCCTGTACTACGGCAACGCGAGTTCCGGCCGGGTCAGCAACAACAGTCCGGAGCAGTCGCCGGTCGGCCTGATCCTGGCACCTTCGCCGGTGAGCCCGCATTTCGCGGTGACGGGCACCGGCGCGCTGGAGCTGCTGGCTGGCGATTCGATCTACGCCGCCGGCTACTCGGTGACCCAGTCCGGCGCCAATCCCACGCTGCTGCCGAGCCCGTTCAACCCCGGCTTCCTCGGCGTGGTCGGTACCGCGTGGTACGGCCAGCACGTGGTCGGCAATATCGACCCGCAGGGTCTGGCGCCCAGCGTGCTGTTCTCGAAGGGGGTGGAGAGCGAGCAGGCGTATCCGCTGTTCAGCCTCACGTCGCCCACCGCATCCGGCTATACCCGCGAGGGGCAGCCGCCCGCGCGCTTCTATGCGAACGCGGGCGATATCGTCGGCCTGCGCACCGGCGCCATCATCTACGTGGGCAGCCTGACGGGCACGGTAGGCACCCAGAGCCCGTTGTACGAGGGGGGCGGGCCGGTGGCGATCCGCGCGGGGCGCGATATCGTCAACGCCGGCACGCCGCTGGGTACCTTCGCGATGGCACCGGAAGACGCGCTGGGCTGGTTCGGCCAGTACTACAGCTCCGAGCCCGACGCGCCGCTGCGGCCCACCCGGAACACGATCGCCACCACGCGCGGGAACCTGATCGTGCATGGCAACGACGATGACATCTCGGTGATCTCGGCGGGCCGCGACATCCGGGGCGGCAGCTTCTATGTGGCGGGCCCCGGCCTGCTGGAAGTGACCGCCGGGCGTGATCTCTACCTGGCGGACAAGGGCGAGCTGCGCAGCATCGGCGCGGTGGCCGGTTCGGCGCAGCACGACCGCTCGAACGGCGCGGCGATTGCCGTGGCCGCCGGCGTGGGCGCCAAGGGGCTCGACGGGCTGGGCTTCGACGCCTTCGCCGCGCGCTACCTGGATGCGGCCAATCAGGCCGACAGCGGGCGCCCGCTGGCCGATCAGCCGGGCAAGGCCGTGACCACCTACGGCGGCAAGCTGACGCTGGGTGACTGGCTGCGCGCCGAGTTCGGCTACACCGGCGACGAGGCCGGCGCCCCGGCCTTCCTGGCCGCCCGGCAGGCCGAGCTGGACCAGTCGCGCAAGGCGGCGCTGGCCGCCGGCACCGCGGCGCCCAGCCGCGACCTGCAGCGCGAATACGGACTGGCCGGCCAGCTACACCTGGTCAACTGGCTGACGGACCGCTTCGGCGGCAGCAACGGGCTGGGCGTGCATTTCGATGCCGCCACCATGGACGCGCGGCAGTTCCTCGCCGCGCTGCCGCCGGAACAGCAGCGCGCCTACCTGCGCAACGTGTATTACGCGGAACTCAAGGCCTCGGGCCGCGAGTTCAACGACGCCACCGGTCCGCGCGCGGGCAGCTACCTGCGTGGCCGCGAGGCCATCGCCACGCTGTTCCCGGGGCAGGCGGCGGACGCTCAGGGTGACTATCAGGGCGACCTGACGATGTTCAGCAGCGCGCGGTTCTACCAGAGCGGGCAGGACAACCTGGACGGGCGCTTCACCACGCGTCCCAAACCGGGCATGAAGTACCTGAGCAAGGCCGAGTGGCTGGCTGCGGGCAGCCCCGGCAGCGTGCCGTTCTACGACGTGCTCGATGCCGGCATCCACACCGACTTCGGCGGCGACATCAGCGTGTTCACGCCGGGTGGCCGTACGTTGGTCGGCGTGGACGGCGGCTTCGTGCCGGGCGAGGGTTCCGGCGTGCTGACGCAGGGCGCGGGCGAGATCCAGATGTATGCCCGCGACAGTATCCTGCTGGGCCAGAGCCGCATCTTCACGACCTTCGGCGGCAATATCCTCGGCTGGTCGGCGCAGGGCGACATCAACGCGGGGCGCGGCTCCAAGTCCACCGTGGTCTACACGCCGCAGCGGCGCACGTATGACGACATCGGGCTGGTGGCGCTGTCACCGACCACGCCGAATACGGGCGCGGGTATCGCCACGCTGAACCCGATCCCGGAAGTACCGCCGGGCGATATCGACCTGATTGCGCCGCTCGGCACCATCGACGCGGGCGAGGCCGGTATCCGGGTCTCGGGCAACGTCAATCTGGCGGCGCTGCGGGTGGTCAATGCGGAGAACATCCAGGTGCAGGGCAAGGCGGCGGGCATGCCGGTGGTGGCGGCGATCAACGTGGGGGCGTTGAGCAACGCCAGCGCGGCGGCGTCGCAGGCGGCCAGCGCGGCGCAGGATGCCGTGCAGCGCGACCGCGCGGCGGCGCGCCAGGGCTTGCCGTCGGTGTTCACGGTGCGGGTGCTCGGCAACGGCAATGAGGGCGACGGCAGCGCCGGCGCCTACGCGCCGCGAGGACGCGAAGGCGCCAGCGCCACGCCGCCGAAGTACGATCCGCAAGGCGTGGTGCAGGTGCTGGGGCAGATGGACCTGGGCGAATCGCAGCTGCGCATGCTCACCGCCACGGAGCGCAAGAACCTGGAGCGCTAAAGGACCGTACAGCGGCCCTGACTGCGACCCTTACTGCAGGGGGATGCCAGCGCGGGAAGCCAGTTGCTTCCAGCGCTGGATTTCCTCCTGCTGGTACTGGCGCATCTCGGCCGGGCTGGACATGATGACCGTCGTGGATTGTCGCTTGTAGTAGTCCTTGAGTTCCGGTGTCTCTGCCGCCTGGTGGAACAGCGTGGCCCAGCGGCGCACCAGCTCCGGCGGCGTCTTGGCCGAGACTGCCGCGGCCACCCAGTTGTAGGCCAGGAACTGCGGAATGCCGGCCTCCTGCGCGTTCGGCACATCGGGCAGCAGGTGGGTGCGCTGCGGGGCTGTGTACGCCAGCGCGCGCAGCTTCCCACTCTTCACCAGCTCGATGGCGCCACTGGCGTCCACCACCGCGAAGTCCACGGTGCCGGAGAGCGTCACGTTGATCGCATCGCCCGCCCCCTTGTAGTTGATGCCGGTGGAGCGCATGCCGGTCATGTCATTGAGCCATTCCGAATACAGCGTGTACGACATCGACCCGCTCGCGTAGTTGAGCGCGCCGGGGCGCTTCTTGCCGTCCGCCACCAGCTCCTCGACGTTCTTGTACGGCGAGTTTGGCGGCACGATGATCAGGCACGGGCCACGCGTCAGCAGGCTGATCGGCGCGAAGTCGGTCAGCGGGTCATAGGGCAGCTTGCGGAACGTGGCGGCGTTGGTGGAGAGCGTGGAGTTGCTGCCGATGAAGACCGTGTAGCCATCGGCCGGCGCGTTGAGCGCGGTCTGCACGCCGATAAAGCCGTTGCCACCCGGCTTGTTCTCCACCGTGACCGGCTGGCCGGTGAGGTCGCCGATCTTCTTGGCGAAGATGCGCGCGCCAGTGTCCGTGCCGCTGCCCGGCGGAAACGGCACGATGAACTTCACGGGCCGGTTGGGGAAGCTGGCGGCATCGCCCTGCGCCAGGGCGGGGAGGGCAGCCAGCGGCGCCAGCCCGATGGCCGCCGCCAGGGTGGCCAGCGTGTGCAGCGTACGACGCCGGGTTTGGTGAGGGATGGCGCGAACCTTGTCCTGTCGGTGTCTCATGGTGGTCTCCTCCGCAACGGTGATCCGTCGTCGTTTGATGGAGGAAGAGCCTACTGGCTCGCCCTGCACCGAGGCAAGGCTCGGCGGGGCATATCCGTTATGCGCGGGCCGGTATGCGCCGCGCGGGCAGGGGGCCGGGTGCGGGAAAACCATGCCCCGGGCGCGCCGCACCTATCGCACGCATTTCGGATATGCCGTCCGTGCGATAGGTGCGGCGTCTGCGGCTTGCTAATCTCGTCGTCACTTTCGCGGGGCCCCCGGCAACGCGACACATGATAACGACAGGAGACAGCGTGGACACAGCCGCCAGGATAGTGATCCGCCCAGCCGAGCCCGATGGGCCGCTGGCACCATTGCGGGCCGAGGTGCGGGCATTTCTCGCCCGGGTCATGCCGGACCGGCCGCGCCCGTTGCGCGCCAAGAGCTGGAGCGGCTTCGATGCCGAGTTCAGCCTGGCGCTCGGCGCGCACGGCTGGATCGGCATGACCTGGCCGCGCGAGTTCGGCGGCCAGGGGCGTTCGATGCTCGAACGCTACGTGGTCCTTGAGGAACTGCTCGCCGCCGGCGCGCCGGTCGGCGGCCACTGGGTGGCCGAGCGCCAGAGCGGACCGCTGCTGATGCGCTACGCCGATCCGGCCGTCGCCGCCGAGATCGTGCCGCGCATCACCCGTGGCGAGGTCTACTTCTGCATCGGCATGAGCGAGCCCGACTCGGGCTCCGACCTCGCCTCGATCCGCACCCGCGCCGACCGCGTGGAAGGCGGCTGGGTCATCAATGGCACCAAGCTCTGGACCTCCAACGCGCACCGCTCGCACTACATGATTGCGCTGGTGCGCACCGATCGCGGCGCCGACGAGAAGCACAAGGGCATGTCGCAGTTCCTCGTCGACATGAACTCGCCGGGCCTGCAGGTGCGGCCGATCCGCAGCCTCTCCGGCGAGGAGGGCTTCAACGAGGTGGTGTTTACCGATGTCTTCGTGCCGGACCGCATGCTGATCGGCAAGGAAGGCGACGGCTGGGCGCAGGTGACGGCCGAGCTGACGTTCGAGCGCAGCGGCCCCGAGCGCTACCTGAGCAGCTACGCGCTGCTGCCCCAGATGCTCGATCACGCCGACGCCGCGGACAGCCGCCAGGCCACGGAGCTGGGCCTGCTGGTGGCGGAACTGACCACCCTGCGGCAGATGTCGCGCGGCATTGCGGCCATGCTGAATCGCGGGGAGAACCCGCAGGTGGCCGCCGCCAACGTCAAGGACCTTGGCGCGCTGTTCGAACAGCGAATTCCCGAGGTGGCGCACCAGCTGTTCGGGGATGCCCTGCAGGGGAGCGCGTCGCCGTTCGCGGCCACGCACCGCTATCTGACACAGGTTGTGCCGTCCTTCTCGCTGCGCGGCGGCACCCGCGAAATCCTGCGTGGCATCATTGCCAAGGGACTGGGGGTCCGATGAACGAACTCGAACGCATGCTGGCGGACAGCGCCAGCCGTCTCTTTGCCGATGCCGTGACGCCGGCCCGGATCGACGCGATGGAACACGGCCTGTGGCCGGCCGAACTGTGGGACCAGGTGGAGGCCAGCGGCCTGACCCGCCTCTTCGTGCCGGAAGCGGACGAGGGCGCGCAGGCCAGCTGGACCGAGGGCCTGCCGGTGCTGCTGGCCGGCGCCAACGCCCCGGCGCCGTTCCTGGACACCGCAGTGGCAGGCTGGGTCCTGAACCAGCTTGGCGTGGCGATGCCGGGCGGCCCCATCGGCCTTGCCGATCTCGCCGCGCCCGTCAGCGCCTGTCTGCATGACGATGGATGGGCACTCGATGGCGCGGTAGCGGTGCCGTGGGGCCGCTACGTGGGCCATGTGCTGATCCGCGCGATCGATGCCGAGACCAAGGCGCCGCTCTGGCTGCTCGCCGCGACCGGCGCCGCTGCGGTGGAGACCGGCGTGAACCTCGCCAACGAACCGCGCGACCGGCTCACCTTCCAGCGCGTGCCGGACAGCGCGGCCGTGCGCGGCGATCCGGCGGGATGGCCAGCGGCGCCACAGGCACTCGGCGCGCTGACGCGGGCGATCGGCATCGCTGGCCTGCTGGAGCGCATCCTGAACCAGACCGTGCAGTACGCGAACGAGCGGACGCAGTTCGGCCGCCCGATCGGCAAGTTCCAGGCGGTGCAGCAGCAACTGGCCATCCTCGCCAACGAGACCGTGGCCGCGCGCATGGCCGTGGCGTCCGCCTGCGCGGCGGTCGATGCCGGCGACTGGACCCAGGCGGCGATGGTCGCCAAGGTGATCTGCGGGCAGTCCGCCGGCCGCGCGGCGGCCATCGCGCATCAGGTGCATGGGGCGATCGGCTTCACGCACGAGCATTCGCTGCACCAATCCACGCGGCGCGTGTGGGCCTGGCGTGCCGAGTGCGGCACCGAGGCGTACTGGGCGGCCGAGATTGGCCGGCGTGCGATTGCGCGCGGCGGCGATGCGCTGTGGGCGGACCTGACCGCCGCGGCGGCCTAGCCTTCAGACGACACACGGGGAGACACCATGACATGGCTGAAGACGATGCTGGCCGGGGTGGCCACCACGCTGCTCGTCTACGCGCCGACGGCGCAGGCGGGCGAGCGCGCGCAGGACTTCCCCTCGAAGCCCTTGCGGATCATCGTGCCGTTCACGCCCGGCAGCGGCTCGGACGCCTCGGCGCGCTTCTACGGCGAGGCGCTGGCGCGCGAACTCGGCCAGGCGGTCGTGGTGGAGAACCGGCCCGGGGCCAATGGCGTCATCGGCATCCAGGCGCTCAAGAGCGCGCCGGCGGACGGCTACACGATCCTGCTGGCCAGCAATTCGCCGATGTCGGTCAATCCCCTCGTCATCAAGCAGTTGCCCTATGACCCCGTCGCCGATCTGCGCCCGGTGGCGGGCCTGAGCCGCAATATGAATGTGTTCGTGGTGCCGCTGACGTCGCCGCTGAAGACCATGGGCGATCTGGCCGCCGCCGCGAAGAAGCAGGAGCGGCCGTTCAACGTGGGCACCTACTCCGCCGGCTACCAGCTCGCGGCAGTGTGGTTCGGCTCGCTCGCGGGCATCCGCTTCACCAATATCCCGTACAAGGGCCAGGCGCAGATCATGTCCGACATCCTCGGCAGCCAGCTTGACCTGGCGCTGGTCGATACCGGGGGGGCGCTACCGTTGCTGAAGCAGGGCAAGCTGCGCGCGCTGGCGGTATCCGGCGAGCGCCGGCATCCGGAGCTGCCGGACGTGCCCACGGTGCGCGAGAGCGGCTATCCGGACTACATCCAGTACAGCTGGGTGTCGTTCTACGTGCGCGCGCAGACGCCGGACGATATCGTCGCCCGGCTGGCCACGACGATGCAGGCCATCCTGAAGACGCCGGAGTCCGCCGCCTACGTCGCGCGTTCGGGGTCGAGCCTGATGCCCTACGACCCCGACGCGATGCGCAGCTTCCACCAGACCGAGATGGCGCGCTTCCGCCGGGTGGCGCAGGCGGCGGGCATCCGTCCGGAGTAGCCGCGATGGGGCGCAGCCGCCATGGACACCCCGGGACGTCAGTGCGCCAGCGGCGCGGCGGCCTGCGTCAGCAGCGTGCGCAGCACCGACACGAAGGGGTGCGTGTGGACGTTGTTGTGCCAGCACAGGTGCACCGGCACGGTCAGCAGCGGGTCCACCACCGGCGCGAAGCGCACGCCGGGATGGCGGCACAGCAGCGGGGCGAGGTAGCCGGGCACCATCGCGTACATGGCGGTGCCCGCCACGGCGTCCGGCACGGCCAGATAGCTGGTCAGCGTGCCGACGATGTTGCGCGTGGTGCCGTGGGCGCCGAAGTATCGGTCGATCAGTTTGGTCACGAGGCCGAACTGCGAGACATCGAGGCAGGGCAGCGGCGTCAGGTCGGCCGGCGTGGGATGGTCGCCGATCTGGCGATTGCCGGTGGCGCACAGGCAGCCGAACTGGGCGTTGAACAGCAGCTCCGCGCGCAGCGATTCGTGCTCCTCGGCCGGGTGGAAGGCCACCATGACGTCGATGGCGCCGCTGGACAGCGCGCTGACGCCGCTCGGCATCGGCACCGGCTGCATGCGCACGCGCGCACGCGGCGCGGTCTGACGCAGCGCCTCCAGGAAGCCGGGCGCGATCACGGCCTGCAGGGAGTCGTTGATGCCGATGGCGTAGGAGCCGGTTTCCAGCGCCGGATCGTAGTCGGCCGCCTGGGTGTAGATTTGCTCGATCTGGCGCAGCACGTTTTCGAGCAGCGGCTGCAGTTCCTGGGCGCGGCGCGTGGGCAGCATCTTCAGCGCGCTCTTGATCAGCAGCGGATCGCCGATTTCGTCGCGCAGTCGCTCCAGCATGCGGCTGGTGGACGGCTGGGTGCTGTCGAGCCGCTTGGCGGCCTCGCTCACGCTGTTGCTCTCCAGCAGTGCGGCAAGCACCACCAGCAGGTTGAGGTCCTTCTTGCGCAGGTCCGCGAGCGGCAGGCGTCGGCCGCCCGTGGTGTCGCCCGTGGTGTCGCCAGGTCCGGCGAGGCTGTCTCCTTGCTCCATCGATGTCCCTAGATTTTGTAAGTTGAGGCCGGGCATCGCCCCTGGCGGGGTGCGTCCGGTGGACCCCCGCAGTGTATATCGATCCAGACATAACCCACTATTCGTGCGCCTGATCGGCGCCATCCAACCGAAGGAGACAACCCCATGCATACGAAACGTCCCGTGTCCGAGCTTTCCACCGACATGGTCCAGGTCGCCATGACAGGCCATGTGGCGCAGGTGACGCTGCGCCGTCCGCCGCACAATTATGTGGACGAGGCGTGTATGACGCAGTTGGCCGAAGCCTTCGCCGCGCTCGACGAGACGCCCGAATGCCGCGCCATCGTGCTGGCGGCGGAGGGCAAGGCGTTCTGCGCCGGCGCCAACTTCGGCGCGCAGGACAGCAGCGTGGCGCGCGACCCGAGCCCGTTCTACCGGCAGGCCATGCGCCTGTTCCGCACGGCCAAGCCGATCGTGGCCGCCGTGCATGGCCCGGCCGTTGGCGCCGGCGTGGGGCTGGCGCTGGTTGCGGATTTCCGCGTGACGAGCCGCGACGCGCGCTTCAGCGTGAATTTCAACCGGCTCGGCTTCCATCCGGGCTTCGGCCTCAGCGTGACGCTGCCGCGCCTGATCGGCGAGCAGCAGGCGGCACTGCTGTTCTACACGGGCCGGCGCATCGATGGCGCGCGTGCCGTGGAGATCGGGCTGGCCGACGTGCTGGCCGAGCCCGGCGATGAACTGGCGCAGGCCCACGCACTGGCGGCGGAGATCGCCATTTCCGCGCCGATGGCTGTGCGCAGCACCCGCGCCACGCTGCGGCAGGGGCTGGCGGACCGCATCGTCGAGGGCAACCGGCAGGAGCTGGCGGCGCAACTGAAGGAGTTCGCCAGCGAGGACTTCCGCGAGGGCGTGGCGGCGATGGCCGAGCGGCGCCTGCCGCAATTCCAGGGGCGCTGAGCATGGAGCGGACTGCCAAGAGCGATCGATCGACGCCCAACGCGCCGGCCGCCATCGGCCCGCTGCATGGCGTGCGGGTGCTGGACCTGTCCTCAGTCGTGCTGGGGCCGATGGCCACGCAGCTGCTGGCCGACATGGGCGCCGACGTGATCAAGGTGGAGGCGCCCGAAGGCGACCTGATGCGGGCCAACGGCGTGGTGCACCACGTGGGCATGAGTTCGATCTTCCTCGCCCTGAACCGCAACAAGCGCTCCATCGTGCTCGACCTGAAAAGCCCGGCCGGACGCGAGGCGCTGGAGCGGCTGATCCCGACCGCGGACGTGCTGATCCACAACATGCGCGTCGGTGCCATCGAGCGGCTTGGCCTTGGCTACGCGGCCGTGGCGGCGCTGAAGCCGGACATCGTCTACTGCGCCGCCACCGGTTTTGGCCAGGACGGGCCGCACCGCGACAAGCCGGCGTTCGACGACATCATCCAGGCTGCGTGTGGTTTCGTGGGGGCGGCGTCGGGGGATGGTGCCGCGCCGGACTACATGCCGAGCCTGATCGCGGACAAGACCACAGGGCTGGCGGTGGCCAACGCGGTGCTGGCGGCGCTGTTCCATCGCGAGCGGCATGGCGCGGGGCAGTACGTGGAGGTGCCGATGCTGGAAACCATGACCGCCTTCGTGCTGACCGAGCATATGGGCGGCATGACGTTCCCGGACAACCCGGGCAAGGCCGGCTACGCGCGGCTGCTCGGCGGCGGGCGCAAGCCGGTGCGCACCGCCGACGGCTGGATGAGTCTGCTGCCGTACACCGAGAAGCACTGGCATGCCTTCTTTGCCGAAGTGGGCCGGAACGACCTCGCCAGCCGCTACGACATCGCCAGCCGGCGCGCGCGCAATGCGCATATCCAGGCGCTGTACGGCCACCTGCGCGAACTGGCGCCCGAGCGGACCACGGCGCAATGGATGGCGATGTGCGAGCGGATGGACATCCCCGCCACGCCGATCTACGGCCTGGACGACCTGCCGGCGCATCCGCATCTGCGCGAAGTGGGTTTGTTCGAGGACTCCACGCATCCGGTGGTCGGGCCGATCCGCCAGATCCGGCCGACGGCGAAGTTCTCCGAAACGCCGACCGCGATCCACCGCCCGGCGCCGGCGCTGGGCGAGCACACGGCCGAGGTGCTGGGGGAGACGGGGATGGACGCCGCCGAGATTACGGCGATGATTGCCGGGAACGCGCGCTAGGCGTCGAGCGTGGGCACCGTGAACCGGAACACGGCGCCACGCGCCTCGTTCTCGCAGAGTTCCAGGGTGCCGCCATGGGCCTGGATGATCGATCGGCAGATCGTCAGGCCCATGCCCATGCCGCTGGACTTCGTCGTGCAGAACGGTTCGAAGAGCCGCACCGCGTGCTCGGGCGGTACACCCGGTCCGGAGTCGCGCACCGTCACCACCACGGCATGTCCCGCATCGGCGGCGGTGCGGATCGTCAGTTCCCGGGGGCCGTCGTCCACGGCGCTCATCGCTTCCACGGCATTCATGATCAGGTTCAGCATGGCCTGCTGCAGCTGGACGCGATCACCCTTGACCGGCGGCAGATCCTCCGCGAGCTGCATCTGCACCGCCACGCCATGCTGGACGACTTCGCCGCGCGTCAGGGTAATGACTTCGCGAATCGCCTCGTTGATCTGCACCCCCTCCTTTTGCAGCGGGGCGTTCTTGAACAGGTCGCGGATGTGGCTCATCATGTCGCTGGCCTGCCGGGCGTCCTTGTTGATCCGCTCGAAGGCGAGGCGCGCTTCTTCCAGATTCGGTGGTTGCGCCGCGAGCCAGCGCAGGCCCGCGCTGGCGTTCATCGCACAGGCGCCGATCGGCTGCTTCAGCTCATGGCTGATGGAGGCCGTGAGCTGCCCCATGGTCGTGACCCGGTTGACGTGCGCCAACGCGCTTTGGGTTTCCCGGTAACGGCGCTCGCTTTCGCGGGCGTCGGCTTCGGCGAGCTTGCGTTCGGTCAAATCCAGCACGAACGCGACCCCCTCCTTGCCGCCGTCCTCGAACCGGGCCACGCCCATCATCACCGGCACCCGGCTGCCATCCTTGCGGAAATATTCCTTCTCGAACGGTTGCAGGCGGCCGCTGCGCTTGAGTACCGGCAACCGGTCTCGCAGATCCACCTCAAGCCAATCCGGCGGGGTCATCGCGGTCCAACGCATGCCGCGCGACCGCAAATCCTCGCGGTCGTAGCCGACGATCCGCAGGAAGGCGTCATTGGCCTCGACGATGACCTGGGTGTCCACCTCCCAGAGGAAGATGCCGATGATGTCGGCGTCCACCAGGCGCCGGATCCTGGCCTGGCTTTCCGCAAGCTGGCCGCTCAAGGCCATCAGCATGTTCAGGTCGGCTTGCAGGATGTCCCGGCACATCGACAGCAGCCGGAGAAACTGGTTGCTGTAGGCGTTCTTCTTCCGGTCGAGCACGCAGATCGTGCCGAACACTTCGCCATCGGGCCAGCTGATCGGGAGCCCCATGTACGAGATCATGCCCAGCTTGATATCCGGGTTGGCATTCCAGTCCACGTCCGCTAGGGCATCCGGCACCAGCAGCGGCTGGCGGGTCTCCATCACGGTCTCGCAATACAGCCCCGTATCCAGCGGGGCGGTTTCGGCCGCCTCATAAGGATTGCCCTCCGAATGGCTCGATACCAGCACTTCGATATTGGGTGCCTTGGTCCGCATGATCAGCGCGGACGGCACGCACATGATCTCGGCGAGCAGATTGACAATGTCTTGCCATTTGTCGACGGTTGACAGGGGGACTTCGATGGCGTGGGGCATGGGTAGGACGGGAAGTGCGAATCTGATGTTCTGCGGCGGGAATTCGGTTCAGATGGTAGCGCTAAACCGGAACGACTGAGATGACGGACACGTTACTGCCACATAAGTGACATATCAGGCATTTATTGCCGCCTTCGTCACCGTGCACGCACAAAGTCCAATTAAGGCTTGTTTTTTGCTGACCTGTCAATTATTGTTCAGGCAAATAACGCGCAGCACGGCCAAATTGTACGAAAAGCCCACGCTGCGCCACTTTTTTGCATGATTAACTGACAGGTCAGATAATGTTCGAGCAATCTAAGGGAATGCCGCGCGGGGTGAGTCGGCTGGCCGGGCCAGTGCTGTCGACCCTCGTGGTCGCGGTGCTGGCGGGCTGTGCGAACTATGCCGGCATCCGAAGCGACCGCCAGATGGCGCAGCCCGGCCAATACGCCACCACGCAGAGCCTTCCGGCGGAGCAGGGCCGATGGCCCGCGGCGGATTGGGCCGACCAGTTCGGGGATGCGCAACTCAAGGCGTTGATCGCGGAAGCGTTGAAAGACAGCCCGACACTCGACAAGGCCCGCGCCCGCGTGGCGGCGGCGGTGGCGTTCAGCGAAACCGCCAACGCCAATACGCTGCCGCAGGTGGGGGCCGGCTATAGCTGGACGCGCCAGCGCCTGACCGAAAGCACCTTTATCCCGCCCGCGTTCGCCGGCAGCTGGCAATCGGAAAACAAGGCCTTCCTCGGCGCCAGCTACGAGCTGGACCTGTGGGGCAAGAACCGTGAGGCGTTGCGCTCGGCCGTGTCGACGGTGCACGCCAGCGAGGCCGAAGCCGAGCAGGTGCGCCTGACGCTGACGAGCGCCATCGCCCGCAGCTACAACGAGCTGGGGCGTCTCTACGCCCTGCTCGACATTGCGCGCGACGAAGTCGGCCAGCGCACCGAAGTGCTGCGCGTGGCGCGGGGCCGGGTGAAGATGGGGCTCGATACCGAAGTCGAGCTGCGCACTGCCGAGGCCAATCTGGCCGCCGCGCAAGTCAGTGTCTCCGCGCTGGAAGGCAATATCCAGCGCACCCGCTATCAACTGGGCGCGCTGCTCGGGCAGGGGCCGGATCGCGGCCTGGCCATCGCACGTCCCACGCTTGGCGTGGGCGACGAGATCCATCTGCCGGCCAACCTGCCCGCCGACCTCGTCTCGCGCCGCCCGGACATCGTGGCCGCGCGCTGGCGCGTGGAGGCCACCACGCACGACATCAAGGTGGCCAAGGCCGAGTTCTATCCGGATATCAACCTGAGCGCGGCCATCGGCCTCGATGCCTTTGGCTGGGGCCGCTTCCTGCGCGCGGCGAGCCGCACGGCATCGGCCGGGCCGGCCATCCATCTGCCGATCTTCGACGGCGGCGCGCTGCGTGCGCAGCTCAAGGGGCGCTATGCCGAGTTCGACTTCGCGGTGGCGAACTACAACGACACGCTGATCCAGGCGCTGACCGATGTGGCCACGCAACTGGCCGATATCCGCGCGGTGGACGCGCAGTTGGTCAACGCCACGCGGTCCGACGAGGCCGCGCAGCGCGCGCTCCGGCTGGCGATGGCCCAGTACCAGGGCGGCCTGACCACGCAGTTGACCGTGCTCAACGCCCAGACCACGGCGCTGGCCAGCAGCCAGGTGGTGACCAACCTGCGCATGCAACGCCGCGACCGGCAGATCGCGCTGGCTACCGCGCTTGGCGGTGGGTACACCGAGACCGCCCAGACCGCCCAGACCGCCGAGACCGTCGCCCACACCCAACAGACAGCGGCGGCCCGCTGATCGCCCCCTTCCTTCGATAACAGACCCTCTCATGACCTCGACTCCTTCCTCCGCTGACAAGCCGTCCGCCACCGCGCCGAAGTCTTCCCGCAAGCGCCTGCTGGCGCTGCTGGGTTTGACCACGCTCCTGGCCGCCGCAGGCTATGGCGCTTACTACTACGGGGTGGCCCGGTTCCACGAACACACCGACGATGCCTACGTGAACGGCAACCTCGTGCAGCTGACGCCCCAGGTGAGCGGTACCGTGGTGTCGGTCAATGCCGACGACACGCAGGTCGTGCGCGCCGGCGAGCCGGTCGTGACGCTGGACCCTGCCGATACCCGCATTGCGCTGGCCAACGCCGAGGCCGCGCTGGGCCAGACCGTGCGGCAGGTGAGCGCGCTCTATATCAACAACGATGTGCTGGCCGCCACCGTGCGGCAGCGGGAGGCCGATGTGGCGCGCGTGCGTGACGATCTGCGCCGCCGCACGGCGGTTTCCGAGTCCGGCGCCGTGGCGGTCGAGGACATCGCCCATGCCCGCGATGCGGTCAAGTCCGCCGAAGCCGCGCTGGAGACGGCCCGCCAGCAACTCGCCTCGAACCATGCCCTGACCGACGGGGCCGCCGTGGCGGACCACCCCAGCGTGGAGGCCGCCGCCGCACGTGTGCGCGACGCCTACCTCGCCAATGCCCGCAATACGCTGCCGGCGCCGGTCACCGGCTATGTGGCGCGCCGCTCCGTGCAGGTGGGGCAGCGGGTGGCGCCGGGCAATCCGCTGATGGCCATCGTGCCGCTGGACGGCGTCTGGGTGGATGCCAACTTCAAGGAAGTCCAGCTCAAGCACATCCGCATCGGCCAGCCGGTGGCACTGCATGCCGACCTCTACGGCAGCACGGTGACGTACCACGGCAAGGTGGTCGGCTTCTCGGCCGGCACCGGCAGCGCGTTCTCGGCCCTGCCGGCGCAGAACGCCACGGGGAACTGGATCAAGGTGGTGCAGCGCCTGCCGGTGCGGATCGCGCTCGATCCGGCCGAGCTGCGCGCCCATCCGCTGCAGATCGGGCTGTCGATGCAGGTGGATGTGGAAACCAAGGCGCGTGGCGATGCCCTGGACGCCACACGCAACCCCACGCGCAACGCCGCCCCGGTCCGCACCACGTACAGCACGGACGTGTTCCGGCAGTACGGCGCCGAGGCGGATGCCGAGATCGACCGCATCATCGCGCGCAACCGGGGGCAGGGCGGCGAGCAAAGCGCGGCGCGCAAGCGTGAGACCCCCGCGCGCACCGCGTCGTAACCCAGCCATCCCCCAGCCATCACCGCAACCGGAGCCGCATCATGTCTACCGCGACCCCCTTCCAGCCGCCCCCGCCGCTCACCGGCGGCAGGCTGGTGCTGGGCAGCTTTGCCGTGGCGCTCGCCACCTTTATGAACGTGCTGGATTCGTCGATCGCCAACGTGGCGATTCCGACCATCTCCGGCAACCTCGGCGTGTCCGTCCATGAAGGCACGTGGGTCATCACGCTGTTCGCCGCCGCCAACGCCGTGGCCATTCCGCTGACCGGCTGGCTCACGCAGCGCGTGGGGCAGATCCGACTGTTCGTCGGCTCGCTGCTGCTGTTCGTGCTGGCGTCATGGCTGTGCGGCATCGCGCCGAACCTGACCGCGCTGCTGGCCGCGCGCATCCTGCAGGGCGCGGTGGCCGGGCCGCTGATTCCGCTGTCGCAGGCCATCCTGCTCGGCTCGTTTCCGAAGGAGAAGAGTTCGCAGGCGCTGGCGCTGTGGGCCATGACGGCCACCGTGGGGCCGATTGCCGGCCCGGCGCTGGGCGGATGGATGACCGACAGCTACTCCTGGGCGTGGATCTTCTACATCAACGTGCCGGTGGGGCTGTTCGCCGCCGCCGTGACCTGGGCGGTCTATCGCGACCGCGAATCACCGGTGCGCAAGCTGCCGATCGACTTGGTCGGCCTGGCCTCGCTGATTACCTGGGTGGCGTCGCTGCAGATCATGCTCGACAAGGGCAAGGATCTCGACTGGTTCGCCTCGCCCGTGATCATCGGCCTTGGGGTGGTGGCGCTGCTCAGCTTCGTGTTCTTCGTGATCTGGGAGCTGACCGAGCCTGACCCGATCATCGACCTGCGCCTGTTCAAGGGCCGCAACTTCCTGGCGGGCACGGCGGCGATCTCGGTGGGCTTTGCCTTGTTCTTCGCCAACCTCGTGGTGCTGCCCCAGTGGATGCAGCAGTACCTGGCGTATCCGGCGGTCAACGCGGGTCTCGTCACGGCGCCGCTGGGCATCTTTGCCGTGCTGCTGGCGCCGGTGGTCGGCAAGCTGCTGCCGAAGGCCGAGTTGCGTGTGCTGGCGACGCTGGCGTTCCTGGGCTTTGCCGCCGTGTTCTTCATGCGCTCGCAATACACGACCGGCGTGGATACCTTCACGCTGGTGCTGCCCACGCTGCTGCAGGGCATTCCGATGGCGCTGTTCTTCGTGCCGCTGACGGCCATCATCCTCTCCGGCCTGCCGCCGGAGAAGATTCCGGCTGCGGCTGGTTTGTCGAACTTCGTGCGGGTCTTCTTCGGCGCGGCCGGCACGTCGCTGGCCACCACGGTGTGGAACGATCGCGCGGTGCTCCACCACGCCCGGCTCGCGGAACAGGCCGGCCCGGGCAATCCGCTCTATACGACCGCGCTCGAGTCGATCCAGACGGCCATGCATCTGTCGCCGGACCAGGCCGTGGCGTTCTTCGAACGGGGGATGAATGCGCAGGCGATCATGCTCGGGCTCAACGATATCTTCTGGGTCTCGGCGGTGATCTTCGTCGCCATCATCCCGTTGATCTGGCTGACCCGGCCTGCGAAGGGCAAGATGTCGAGCGCTGCTGCGGCGGCCCACTGAGGGCCACCCCTTGCTGCTCAGGCGGCTTCGGAGAATTTGTGCAGCAGGCGCAGGAACTCGCTGAACTCCTCCCGCGAGAAATGGCGCAGGCGGTGGTTCAGCACATCCGGGGCGATGTCGGGCACGCGGCTGGCCACGTCCCGGCCCTTGTCGGTCACGATCAGGTTCACCACGCGCCGGTCTGCCTCGCTCCGCTGCCGCTGCAGCATACCCTTGCTCTCCAGCTTGTCGAGCATGCGCGTCATCAGGCCGGTGTCGATCTCCAGCAGCTTGCTGATCTCCAGCGGCGTGCTGGCCGCGCCCTGCGTGAGCGACAGCAGGATGCCCATCTGCTGGCCGGTGATGTCCAGCGGACGGAGCGCCGCGTCGATCTCCATCAGCAGCCCGTTGCGGGCCTTGTTCAGATGGAAGCCAACGCTCTGCGTCAATCGGAAGTTCTCGCGGTTGTAGTGTTTCACGGCGCCTCGGAAAAGCCAGGAGCCGTCAATGTATCTGATGCGTCAGTCAATGGGAAGGGCGTGCGCCGAGGCCAGCAAGCGGGGCGCTCAGCGGATCACCTTCTGGGTCAGGCTCACGACGATGGCCAGCACGGCCACCACGGCAAGCGCGCGGAAGTGGTCAAGATTGGCCAGCAGGGCGGATTGCTGCGCGAGCACCTGGGCGATCTGCGCCGTGGCGAGTTCGGCGGCGCGCACCGGATCGGACGACGCGGCAATCGCCGCCGTGAAGCGCGCGTGGGCGTCCTGGAACTGCGGGTTGTTGAGGTGGATGGTGTCATGCAGCGTGCTGTAGTGCCGCGTGGTCAGCCATTGCTGGCCCACCGTGGCGATGGTCACGCCCAGCGCCTGGCCGAGCTGGCCGAGCATGTTCTTGGTCTGCTGCGCGTTGGAGAACACGGACTCGTTGTGCGCCACGCCGCTGAAAGTCTGCATGGCCGTCACCGGCATCAGGATCATGATGAAGACCCCGTAGAACGCGAGCGCCGGCAGCACGTGGCCCCACAGGTCGGGCGCGGGTGGCATCCGGCTCATCATCCAGGCCGAGATGGCCAGCGACAGAAAGCCGGCGACGAAGTACTTGCGCGGACTGGGCCAGCGCGGCAGCAGGCGCGAGACGGTCAGCCAGGTGAGCACGCCCGCCGACAACCCCATCGCATAGAACTGCCCGGCGGTGGACCAGGCATGCCCGAGCGAGCGCTGCAGGACAATGGGCAGCAGGTAGCCATTCGCGCCCAGCGTGACGTAGCAGAACGTGAACAGCGCCAGCCCGCACAGGTAACGCGGCTCGACCAGATGGCGCAGCCGCAGCAGCGGACGTTCGCTGCGGGACTCCGTCCAGATGAAGCCGAGCAGGGCGGTGCCGCCCGCGATGGCGCCGATCACCAGCCAGAGCCGGTCCGCGTAGAAATCGTAGTAGGAACGCTGCAGCACATACAGGACCAGGAAGCTGCCCACGGCCAGCGCGGCCAGCCGAATCGGATGGGCGTCCGAGCGTTGCGCGGGCGGCGCCGTGGCCTCCGGCAGGACGCTGGTGGCCGGTAGCAGCGCCAGCGTACACCCGGCCACCAGCCAGAAGATCAGCGGCCAGCGGTCCGCGCTGACGATGGCGGAGGCCAGCCAGGGTGCCAGCGCCATGCCGCAGCACACGCCGGACGCCAGCGCCTTGATGCCGAAGAATCGCGCCGGGCTGGGCGGGATCAGGTTCACGGTCAGCCGCGACGACGTCACCATGCCGGCACAGCCGAGCGCCATGACCATGCGGGCGACCAGGAAGGTCTCGTAGCTGTCGGCATGGGCGCACAGGAGCGCCCCCAGCGCCGCCGCCACCAGCGACCCCTGGACGTAGCGCCGCCATCCCACGCGCTCCACGATCCAGCGCTGCAGCGCGATCACCACCACCGCCACGCTGGCGTAGGCCGCCGCAACGGTGCTGTACTGGTCCGGGCTCGCGCCGATCTCGCCCATGATCGGCGCGGCGGAGAAGGCCACCATGCCGTTCTGGAGGAAGTCGATCGTGGTCAGCGCGCCTATCGTCAGCAGGAGACGTCGGGGAGGCGCGGAGGGCACGGCGGAAGGCATGGCGGAGGTCATGGCGCGCCTAGGAGTTGTCGTCGATGATGCGGCGCACGTGCGCTTCGGCGCGCGCCAGTTCGTCCGCGAACACCGTGGTGCGGTAGTTCTGGCTGGAGGCGTCGATGGCCACCAGCCGCTTGCCGTCCCGGGCGCGCGTATCGACGGCGACCTTCATCGACAGGCCGATCTGTAGCGGGTGGGCCGTCACTTCCGCCGGGTCCAGCGCGATGCGCACCGGCACACGCTGCACCACCTTGATCCAGTTGCCGGTGGCGTTCTGCGCCGGCAGCAGCGCAAACGCGCTGCCGGTGCCGGCGTCCTGCCCGATGACCCGGCCGTGGTACACCACCCGCCGGCCGTACAGGTCGGTGGTCAGCGTCACCGGCTGGCCGAGGCGGATATCGCGCAACTGCGACTCCTTCAGGTTGGCCGTGACCCACAGGTGATCCAGCGGCACCACGGACATCATCGACACGCCCGGGCTGACGCGCTGCCCCACCTGCACCGAGCGCTTGGTCACCACGCCCCCCACCGGCGCCAGGATGCGCGTGCGCGAGAGGGCGATGCTGGCATTGCGCACCTGCGCGGCGGCGGCGAGCACATCGGGGTGAGACCCCACCGACGTCCGCTCGACCAGCGCCTGGTTGCGCTTGAGCTGCTCGCTGGCCATGGTCAGGGCGGCCTGTGCGGCGCGTACAGCATGGCGCGCATGGATCAGTTCTTCGCCCGAGATCGCCCCGCTGGCGACCAGCGCCGAGCGCCGCGTCATGTTCTCCTGCTCCCGCGCCAAGTCGACCGTGCGCAGTTCCACATTGGCGCGATCCTGGCCGACGGCGGCAAACTGCCCGCGCACCTGCCGCACCGTGCGGGCGAGCTGGGCCTGCGCGGCCGCCAGCGCCAGCTGGGCATCCACGCCATTGAGTTCGACCAGGGTCACGCCCGAGGCGACCAGATCCGTGTTGTCGGCGAGGATCGCGGTGACCACGCCGCTGACCTGCGGCGTGACCTGCACCACGTTGCCTTCGACATAGGCATCTTCGGTGGAAACCTGGTCCCGGCCGTATTGCAGCCAATAGCCGGCGGCGCCGGCAAGCAGGAGGACGAGCAGGACGCCGCCGGCGATGCGCCGGCGCCGTGCCGGACGGAGGTCGACGGGCGGCGCGGCGGTGGCTTGCGCGGGCGTGGGCTGGCTGGCGGGATTCATGATGCGCTCCGGGTGGCCGCACCGGCGCCTTGGGCCGGCGCTGTCGCGGTGTCATACCCGCCGCCCAGCGCGCGGATCAGTTCGAGGTGCAACGTACGCTCCTGGGTTTCAAGGTCGATCAGCAATTGCTTCTGTTGCAGGACCTGGCCCTCGGCCGACAGCACCTGCAGATAGTTGCCCACGCCGCTGCGATAGCGCGACACGGCCATGTCATAGGCTTCCTGCGTCAGTCGCAGCGCCTGTTGCTGCTCGTCGGCGCGCTCGGCATGCCAGCGCAGGGACACCAGCTGGTTGACCACATCGTGCAGCGCGGTAATCAGCGTGGCGTTGTACTGCTCCGTTGCGGCGTCGTACTCGGCCTGCCTGACGCCGAGGTTGGCGCGCAGCCGGCCCCCGTCGAAAATCGGCAACGATAGCGCCGGGCCGATGCCAAGGGTGCGGCTGCCCGCGGTAAAGAAGTCGGACAGGCTCAGGCTGGACAGCCCGGCAAAGGCGTTCAGGCTGATGTTCGGATAGAACTCGGCCTTGGCGGCGCGGATGTCGTGGCCCGCCGCTTCCACGCGCCAACGCTGCGCCACCACATCCGGCCGGCGGCCGATCAGTTCGGCCGGCAGGGTGGCCGGCACCGCCGCCGCGTAGCGGTCGCGCAGTTGCGGGGGGCGGATGTCGGCGCCGGCATCCGGCCCCTTGCCCGCCAGTGCCGCGAGCTGGTTCTGGGTCAGCGCGATGATCTCGTTGATGGCGGCAAGGCGCTCGCGCGTGGCGGGGAGGGCGGCTTCGGCCTGCTTCATGTCGAAGGCCGAGTCGAGTTGCGCATCCACGCGCCGGCGTGTCAGGTCGAACGTGTTCTGGCGCTGGCGGTAGGTCTGCTCGGTCAGCGCGCGCTGGGCGTAGGCGGCATCGAGCCGCAGGTAGGTGCGCACGACGGAGGTGGTCAGCATCAGTTCCGCTGCGTGGTAGTCGACCTCGGCGGCGCGCACGCGGTCCAGCGCGGCGTCGAACGCGGCGCGGTTCTTGCCCCAGAAGTCGAGTTCGTAGCCGAGACCGAGCTGCACGTCACTGGCCCATTTCCAGCTGCCGCCGAGCGGGGGTGGCACAAGGCCGTTCTCGCTGAAGCGCTGGCGCGTGGTCCGCGCGTCCAGGTTGACCTGCGGATACAAGGCGGCTTCGGAGCGGCCGGCGAGCGCATCGGCCTGACGCACCCGCGCGGCGGCGATGCGCAGCGTGGGTTGCCCGGCCAGTGCCGTTTCCACGAGCGCGGTGAGCTGCGGATCACCGAAGCCTTCCCACCATGCGCGGTCCGGCCAGGCGGCCGGCGACAGGGGCGTGTCGGCGAGCGATGCGGTGGCGGCCAGGCGGTTGGGGTCATCGACCGTAGCTTGGGTCTTGAGCCCCTTCATGCTGGCGCAGCCCGGCAGGAATACCGCTGCGCCCAACACGCCAAGGCATACCCAGGCCGGCACGGTACGCGTCTTTGGCTTCGCCATCATTGCTTCTCCGCAACCTTCGCCCGGACGACATGGCCGGGGCTGAACATCGGCCCCGACGACAGGCCGGTTGCCTGATACCAAAGGTAGCGGTCGGCCCCGCACGCCGGTAGTGCCCCGCCGGCGCGCACGGTGTTGCCGGAGAGGCACCAATCCTGCGGGCGTTTTCGTTGTTCAATGGAAACCAGCAACAAGCGCACTGTCGTTCACCCCCGATTCTCAACCTCGCAGCAAAACAAGGATCTTCGCCATGTCTTCCGATCAGAGTCTCCCGAATCGCGTGTCACGTCGTAACCTGCTGCTCGGCAGCGCCGCCGCAGCCTCCGCGCTGGTGGCCACCAGCATTCCCGGCGGCGCCGAAGCCGCACAGGCCGCCAAGGGGGCCAGCGCCTCGGCAGCGGGCAAGCCGCACGGCAGCTACATCACCGCCCGCGACGGCACGCAGCTCTACTACAAGGACTGGGGATCGGGTCGGCCCGTGGTGTTCAGTCATGGCTGGCCGCTGCATTCCGATAGCTGGGAATCGCAGATGCTGCTGGTGGCCAGCTCGGGCTTCCGCGCCGTGGCGCATGACCGTCGTGGCCATGGCCGGTCGAGCCAGCCGTGGGAGGGCAATGACATGGACCACTATGCCGACGACCTCGCCACGGTGATCGAAACCCTCGACCTGCGCGACGCCATCCTGGTGGGCTTCTCCACCGGCGGCGGCGAAGTGGCGCGCTACCTCGGCCGCCACGGCACGCGTCGCGTGTCCAAGGTCGTCCTGGTCTCGGCCGTGCCCCCGGTGATGGTCAAGACGCCGGCCAACCCGAACGGCCTGCCGGTGGAGGTCTTCGACGGCCTGCGCGCGGCCCAGCTCGCCAACCGCTCGCAGTTCTATCGCGACGTGCCGTCCGGCCCGTTCTACGGCTACAACCGTCCGGGCGCCAAGCCGTCCCAGGGGCTGATCGATGCCTGGTGGGCGCAAGGGATGCAGGGCGGACACAAGAACACCCTGGACTCGATCAAGGCCTTCTCGGAAACCGATTTCACCGAAGACCTCAAGAAGATCGACAAGCCGACGCTGATCATCCACGGTGACGACGACCAGATCGTGCCGATCGACGCCGCCGGCCGCGCCTCGGCGAAGCTGATCAAGGGCTCCAAGCTGATCGTCTACCCGGGCGCGCCGCACGGCCTGACCGACACCCACAAGGAGAAATTCAACGCCGATTTGCTGGCGTTTATCCGCAGCTGACCTCG
This sequence comes from Cupriavidus sp. OV096, assembly GCF_900115455.1. Classification (NCBI taxonomy): domain Bacteria; kingdom Pseudomonadati; phylum Pseudomonadota; class Betaproteobacteria; order Burkholderiales; family Burkholderiaceae; genus Cupriavidus; species Cupriavidus sp. OV096. Next base: position 20,349 of record NZ_FOWM01000006.1, on the reverse strand, counting down.
CAACTTCACCTGAAAGGCCCCCACCATGTGCAATGCCAACCCTGCCTACAAGGACCCGGCCGAGCCGGGCCTGCCCAGCGCCGACCTGGCGCTGGACCTCGCGCGTACCGCGCTGGTCGTGATCGACCCGCAGGTCGACTTTATGAGTCCCGAAGGGCGGAGTTGGGGCGTGGTGGGGGAGAGCGTGACCGAGCAGAACCTGGTGCCCAACCTCGTCCGCCTGTTCGCGGCGGCGAAGCAGGCCGGGATCTGCGTCGCCATCTCTCCGCACTACTATTTTCCGCACGACCACAAGTGGAAGGTGGCGGGTCCGGCGGAGATGTTCCAGCATGCCGTCGGCATGTTCGACCGCCCCGGCGCGCTGACGCTGGAGGGCTTCCGTGACTCGGGCGCCGACTTCATGCCCGAGCTGAAGCCTTATATCGAGGATGGCGAGACCATCATCTGCTCGACCCACAAGCTCTATGGGCCGCAGGCCAACGATCTGGTCCTGCAGTTGCGCAAGCAGCGGGTGGATCAGGTCATCCTCGCCGGCATGGCGGCCAACCTGTGCGTGGAGTCCCATCTGCGCGACCTGCTCGAGCACGGCTTCGAGGTGGCGGTGGTGCGCGATGCCGTGGCCGGCCCCAAGCTGCCCGAGGGTGATGGCTACCATGCGGCGCTGGTCAACTTCCGCTACATCGCCAACGCGCTCTGGGACACCGACGAGACGCTCAGGCGGCTGGCGCGGTAAGCCGATTCAATTTGCCCGGTCGTCCATCCGATAGTGCGCCGCCATGAATTCGACGAAGGCACGCGCACGCGGCGTGAGATGTCGGGTGTGGGGGTACAGCGCGTAGTAGTGGCTGGTACCCAGCCGGTATTGCGGCAGCACGCGAACCAGCCCGCCCCGGGCCAGTTCGGTACGCACGGTGCGTTCGGTGAATGCCGCGATGCCCGTGCCGGCCAACGCCGCCGCGTACAGCGCGGTGATCGTATCGGTCGACATGCCACCCCGTACACCCACGTGTTCGACAGCCCCGTCCGGGGCTGTCAGCGTCCATTCGCCGGTGCGGTTTGCGCCCGTGAAGCTCAGCACAGCATGCTGCGCAAGGTCCGCCGCCGATACCGGCAGGCCGTGCCGTGCCAGATAGGCCGGTGACGCCACCAGCACCGTGTCCGATGCCGTCAGCGATTTCGCCATCAGGCTGCTGTCGGCCAGCGGTGTACTGCTGATGCGCAGTGCCACGTCGAAACGCTCGGCTACCAGATCCACGAAGTGGTCGCTGCACGACAGATCCAGGGCGATATCGGGAAAGCTTGCCTGGAAGGCCGGCAGCCAGTCCGGCAGCTCCAGCGTGCCGATGGCCAGCGGCACTGTCACCCGCAGCGGCCCGGCGAGATGCTCGCGTTCGCCGGTCATCGCCGCTGTCATGGCGTCCAGGCGCGCGAGGATGTCGAGGCTGTACTGGTGATAGCGCTCGCCCGCCGCGGTCAGCGCGAAGCGGCGCGTGGTGCGGTTCAGCAGCTGCACGCCCATGGCGGCTTCGAGCTGCTTTAACTGCCGCGAGACGGTGGAGTGCGACATGTCGAGCCGCTCCGCCGCCGCCGAGAACCCCTTGGTCTCGACGATGCAGCAGAAGATGCGCATGGCAAGCAACTGATCCATGAAGTATCGATGTGTCCGGCCAAATGAGAAACGCCCCGCAGGGCGTTCCGTGAACCCGCTCAGCGCAGCGGCAGGCGGGTAATGTCGGCGGTGGTCATCACATCGCCGAAGGTGTCTTCGATCTCCGCGAGCGCGGCGCGATGCAGCGCGTCCTTGTCGACCTTCTGGCCGTCGGCCCGCACGATATCGCGCGTGGCGGAGGCGTCCGATGCTATCACAACGTGATAGCCGAGCGGCACCGCGTCCCGCGCCGCGCCGGCCACGCAGGCATGCGTCATCAGGCCCGCCACGATCACGGTTTTCACGCCCAGCGTCTTGAGGCGCCGGTCGAGATCGGTACTCGCAAACACGCTCACGGTCTGCTTGCGCAGCACGGTGTCCTGCGGGCGCGGCAGCATGCCCGGCTCGAACGACACCGTGTCCCCATCGGCCGCAAACAAGGCGGAGCCGGCCGGCGCCACATGCTGCACCTGGAACACCGGCATCCGCGCCTGATCCGCGAACGCCACCAGCCGCTGCGCCTGCGCCAGCGCACGCCGGCCGTCCGGGATGGGCAGCCGGCCGGAGAAGTATTCCTTCTGGAAGTCGATGATGACCAGCGCGGTGGTGCTGGCCTCGAGATGGTCGATGGGCTGGGCGCCGAGAATCGCGCGGATACCCGGATGCGGGTTCGCCCCGGCGGCGCCGGCCGATGCGGCCGATACGGCGAGCGAGACCCCGACGGTAGCGAAGCGCAAATAGCGTGGCAGATGGAAGTTCATGCAACAGGCTCCTCAGGAAAGAGGCGCCAGTCTAGGTACCGCCACGCTGCACTACAACGCCATGCGCCGCACAGGATTTGTGCGGGGGCTGCACAGGCGGCGCCCTACAACACCCTCCCAAACCACCACAGCGACAGCAACCCGGCGCAGCCGGCCAGCAGGGCGCCCAGCGCGGCGAAGAAGGCGGTGATTTCCACCTGGTTGCGTTTGTCGAAGGCCAGCTTGGCGCTGAGGGCGCGGTAGACCTTCTTGAGCTGGCTGGCATCTTCCAGGCGGAAGTATTCGGCGCCGGTCACGTCGGCCACCTGTTTCAGGACCTTTTCGTCGAGCTTGACCCGGGCCGACCAGCCGTCCACCGAGAGCACCACGCCGTCCGTCGTGCCCACGCCTACCGTGTAGATGCGGACGCCGTGGGCGGCGGCGAGTTGGGCGGCCTGGACCACCGCCGGGCCGGCGTTGCTTTCGCCGTCGGAGAACAGGACGATGGCGCCCGAGGCGTAGGAGCCGGGTCGCTTGTCGTCGTCGCTACCCAGCGCATCGGCAGTCTTCTGCGGGGGGATGTCGTCGTCCATGAGGAGCGCGGCGTCGGGGGTGGCCTGCGGGAGCAGCGTGGTGAGCGCGATCAGCAGGCCGTTGCCGAGAGCCGTGCCGCCCTGCGGTTTCAGGCGGTCGATGGCGCTGGCCACGTCTTCCCGGTTGCGGCTGGGCGCGTGCGCCACGGCGGCCGTGGCGGCCATCGCCACCACGCCCACCTTGACCCCCGAGGGCTGGGCGTCCAGCAGCACCTTGGCGGCCTGCTGGGCGGCGCGAATGCGGCTCGGCTTCACGTCCTGCGCACGCATGCTGCCGGACAGGTCCATCACCAGCATGACGGTATCGATGCGGGACGGCAGCATCAGCACGGCCTGCGGGCGGGCGATGGCGAAGATCAACGCGCTCAGGGCCAGCAGCGCCAGCCCGGGCGACACGTGCCGGCGCCAGCCGGCGCCGCCCGTGGTGGTCAGGCCGACGCTGCGCAGCGCGGGATAGTGCACCGCTGCGCGGCGCCGGCGCGCATCGAGCCAGACATAGCCGGCCCCCAGCACCAGCACGAAGCCGAGCAGCCACAGCATTTCCGGCCACAGGAAACTGAAGAGGGGCAGGCGGCTCATCGCATCGATCATGATGCCCCCGCGCCGCTCGCGGCCCCTTGCCGATGGCGTCGCTGCCGGGCGAAGTGCAGCAGCGCCAGATCGAGCCGGGCGTAGGTCGACAGGGTCAGGCACTCCACGCCGGCCCGCGCGAAGCCCTGCCGCAACTCCGCCTCGCGCGCCTCCGCGGCGGCCGCAAAGCGCTTCCGGAAGGCCGGGTCATGGGTGTCGACGAACATCTGCTCGCCGGTTTCGGCATCCTGCAGCACCACCAGCCCAAGATCAGGCAGGGCCACTTCCAGCGGATCGACCAGCCGCACCGCGACGATTTCGTGGCGCCGGGCCAGCATGGCGAGCGAGGCCTGCCAGCCCGGCGCGCTGATGAAGTCAGAGACCACGAACATCACGGAGCGGCGTTTCGCCACGGACCGCGCGCGTTCGAGCAGGTCGCGCAGCCGGGTGTCGCCCGGCGAAGCGGCGGGCGTGGCCTGCATGCGGTCGAGCAGGTGCAGCAACTGGCGGCGCCCCGCGCGCGCCGGGATCACCGAGGTGGCGATCTCGCCCGCGCCGCCGTAGAACACCGCGCCTACCCGGTTGCCATAGCGCGTCAGCAGCAGCGCCAGCACGGTGGTGAAATCGTTCAGCAGGTCGCGCTTGCGCACGCTGCCCGAGCCGAAGTCGATCGAGCCGCTCAGGTCCAGCAGGAACCAGACTGCCACCTCGCGGTCTTCCTGGAACTCGCGCACATGCGGCGTCTGCAGCCGCGCGGTCACGTTCCAGTCGATGTGGCGCACATCGTCGCCGGGCCGGTATTCGCGCAGATCGGCAAGATCCAGCCCGAAGCCGCGGAACAGGGTGCGGTAGTCGCCCTGGAGCATGCCGTCCAGCCGGCGCACCACGGTCCATTCCAGGCGGCGGACCAGCGCCTCGGTCTGGCTGACGCGCGGGCCGCCCAGCGGCGCCTCCGCAGGCGGGGGGACCGGCGGGAGCGGGGCGGCGGCGGCAATGCCGTCCGCGCCGGCCCGGCGCCTAGCGAACAGCCGCCCGAGCATGGGTTTCCAGCGGCCGCTCCGGCACCGGCAGGGCCTTGAGGATGCGTGCGATCAACTGGTCCGCCGTCACGCCATCGGACATGGCTTCATAGGAGAGCGCCAGCCGGTGGCGCAGGACATCGGGCACCAGATCCACCACGTCCTCGGGCACGGCATAGTGCCGGCCGCGCAGGAAGGCCAGCGCGCGGGCGCCTTCGATCAGGCCGATGGTGGCGCGGGGGCTGGCGCCGAAGGACACGTAGCGATCCATGTCGGCGAGATCGTAGTTGCCGGGCTTGCGGGTGGCCGCCACCACGCGCACCGCGTACTGGATCAGTTCCGGGTCGACATAGACCTTGCGGCAGGCTTCCTGCAATTCGACCAGATGCTCCGGCGTGGCAATCGCCCCGACATGGATGCGCGGGCCGGTCACGCGATTGACGATGACGACCTCCTCCTCCTCGCTCGGGTAGCCCACCAGCACCTTCATCATGAAGCGGTCGACCTGCGCCTCGGGCAGCGGGTAGGTGCCCTCGGTCTCGATCGGGTTCTGGGTGGCCATGACGAGGAAGGGCGCCGGCACGCGATGCGTCTCCCCGGCGATGGTGACCTGCTTCTCCTGCATCACTTCCAGCAGCGCGCTCTGCACCTTGGCTGGGGCGCGATTGATTTCATCGGCCAGCAGCAGGTTGGCGAACACCGGCCCGCGCACGGTGGAGAACTCGCCGCTGCCCTGGTTGTACATGCGCGTGCCGACCAGGTCCGCCGGCAGCAGGTCCGGCGTGAACTGGATACGCTTGAACGTGCCGCTCATGGTGCGGGCGAGCGTGTTGACGGTCAGCGTCTTGGCCAGGCCCGGCACGCCTTCCACCAGCAGGTGCCCCCCAGCCAGCACGGCCACCAGTACCCGCTCCAGGAAGTGGTCCTGCCCCACCACCACGCGCTTCACCTCGTACAGCAGGCGTTCCATCAGGTTGGCGCTGTCCGCAGCGCTCCGGGCTTCGTCGTTCATAGGCCTCCGCGTCTAGAAGGGGGAAGATCCGATGGATGCGCCGGCACTTTCGATGGTGATGGCAAAGCCAATACCGAGGAAAGTGCCGTCCTTGTTGGGGTTGAGGATGGCCGTGACGATGCCCACCACCTCGCCGTTCATGTTGACCAGCGGCCCGCCCGAGTTGCCCGGGTTGGCGGCGGCGTCGAACTGGATCAGCTTGTCCAGCTTCTGCTTGTTGTCCGGCGAGATGAACTGGCGGTCCAGCCCGGACACCACGCCGGCGGAGACGGACGGGCCGATGCCGAACGGAAAGCCCACCGCCACGACTTCGGCGCCGGGCGCCAGCTCCCGGCTGGAGCCGAGCGTGGCCGCCGGCAGGTCGTCGGGGATGGATTTGGCCTGCAGGATGGCGATGTCCTTTTCCGGAATCGCCTGGAGGATGGACGCCTCGGCGACATGCCCGTCGTGGAAGCGGATTTCCACGCGGCTGGCATCGGCAATGACGTGGTGATTGGTGATGACGATGCCACTTTCGGTCACGACCACGCCGGTGCCGATCTGGCGCTCTTCGGTCTTGTGGTCGGGCATGCCTTCCGTGGCGATTTCGTCACGCGGCGGGGCGGGGGCCGGCGCGGGCGAAGGTGCAGAGGATTTTGGCGAGGATTTTGGCGACGGCTTGGTGTGTGCCTTGGCGGATGGCGCCGGCTTGCTGTTGGGCGCCGCCGGTGCCGGTTGCGCCTTGTCTTCCCCGGGCGCGTAGCTGCGGACTTCCACCACCGACTCGCGCACCGCCTCTGCGGCGCGCGCCGTGCGCGACGGCAGGCTCTTGGTTTGCAGCGTATGGAGCACGGCCGAGTCGATGTCTGCCTGCGTGGGTGCGCGCGCCGGGGCGGGCTGCATCAGCCAGGCGGAGCCCACACCCAAGGAGAAAACGAGCGCGACTGCCGCCGAGAGCCATCCGTAGATCGTCACCCGTTTCATTGCTGCTCCCGAGGTCCCGTCCCGCCGTTGGAAAATACAGTACCATCGTTCTCACTCACGCGCCAAGGAGCAGGGCATGCAGTTTCTCTGGCCGCAAATGCTCTGGTTGCTGCTGGCGCTCCCGCTGCTGGCCGCGGCCTATCTCTATCTGCTGGCACGGCGTAAGAAGACCGCGCTGCTTTATGCCAGCCTGACGCTGCCCCGCGCCGCGCTTGGCACGCGCCAACGCCTGCGGCGCCATATTCCACCCCTGCTGTACTTCGTGGCGCTGGCCCTGGCGCTACTGGCCTGCGCGCGCCCCAGCGCCACCATCACCCTGCCATCGGACACCGTCACGCTGGTGCTTGCCATGGACACCTCGCGCAGCATGGAAGCCACCGACGTGGCGCCCACACGCATCAGCGCCGCGCAGCAGGCGGCGCGGGACCTCATCATCGGCCTGCCGGCCAGCGTGCGCCTGGGCATCGTGTCCTTCGCCACGACTGCCACGGTGGTGCTGCCGCCCACCAACAACCGGCAGGACATGCTCGACGCCATCGAGCGCTTCCAGCTCCAGCGTGGCACGGCCACCGGCAGCGGGCTGATCCAGGCGCTGGCGGTGCTGTTTCCCGACGATGGCATCGATCTCGAGGACATCCTGTTCAATGGCATGTCGGCCCGCCCCGGGCGCGGCCCCCGCTCGCTGGACGAGGCCGCGTCGGCGGATGCCGCGCGCAAGCGCGATCAGGAGCGGGAGGCGGTGCAGCCGGGCTCGTACCGGCACGGCGCGGTGATCCTGCTGAGTGATGGGCGCCGCACCACCGGCCCGGACCCGGCGGAAGCCGCGCGCATGGCGGCCCAGCGCGGGGTGCGTGTCTATACCGTGGGATTTGGGTCGACGCAGGGCGGCGCGGCGGGGGAATCGAACCTGTCTTACTTCATGCAGCTCGATGAACCGGCGCTGCGCGCGGTGGCGACGATGACGGGTGGGGAGTACTTCCAGGCCGGGTCGGCGGCCGACCTGAGTCAGGTTTATCGCCAGCTCAGTGCCCGCTTTGCGATGGAGCGCAAGGAAACCGAGGTGAGCGCGCTGCTGGCGGCGGCGTCGGTGGTGTTGCTGGTGGCGGCCTGCGCCTTGTCGATGCTGTGGTTCCGGCGGTGAGCGCTGGCACGCCGGGGCACCAGCGCGGTGCCTCGGCGTGCCGGGCTGAACGGGCTGGATCAGGCCCCGTCGAGGAAACTGCTGCGCTGGCCGAGCCGCGAGCCTAGTGCGTCGGGCGGCAAGGTGGTGTTCGCTGCCGCGCTCGGGTCCATCGCCGGACTCATGGTGGGGGCGGGGGCGACGGTTGCCGCGATGGGCGCGCCAGCCGACGGCGGCACGCCGTACTGGACCGACTGGCCGGAGCCTTGCGCATAGGTGTCGGGTGCAGCAGGCGGCACGCCTTGCTGCACGCCCACCGGGGACGGCGCGGCCGACTGCATCGGCGGTTGACCCTGTTGCGCCGGTTGCATCGGCTGGGCCGGCAGCGTCTGCTGCGCCAGCAGCGGATAAGACGCGATCATCGCACCAGCCATCAACAGGGATTTCGCCAGATGTTGCTTCATTCGTGTACCTCCTAAAACGCCTACAGGCATGGGAGTGACCACTGTAGCGTCGAGGCACCTGACATTCTGTTTGATTGTGCAACTGTCATTTACGAGCCTTGCCCGTCACGGCAAGGCCGGTTAGTTACGCGCGCGAACCCTGATTAGCGGGGCCTACACCCGGAACTCGGCCAGCAGCCGGGCGCGGTCCTGGTCGAGCGCCGGCGGGTTGCGCACGCCAGAGAGTGCGTCCGCCGTGCCGATCTTGATCGGGTTGCCGGCCACGCGCAGCGCCTTGCCATCGCCGATGCCGATGTCCAGCAGCATGCCGCGCGCCGCCACGTGCGCGTTCTCGACCAGCTCCGGCACGCCGTTGAGTGGACCATGCGGCACCCCGGCGGCTTCCAGCGCAGCTTCCCACTCCGCGGTGGTGGCATCGGCCAGCCGGGCTTCGAGCGCCTCTTTCAGGATGGCGTGGTGCTCGTTGCGGGCCGGCACCGTGGCAAAGCGCGGGTCGCGCGCCCATTCCTCGCGCCCCAGCGCCGCGCAAAGTGTGGTGAACAGCGCATCGTTGCCCACGGCGATGACGATGAAGCCGTCGCGCGTGGCGAACATGTCGAACGGGGTGATCGACGGATGCCGTGTGCCCAGCGGCTTCGGCACGCCGCCCGTGGCCGAGTAGCGTGCGATCGGGTTCTCCAGCAGCGCCACCTGGCAGTCGAGCATCGAGATGTCCACGCGTTCGCCCAGCCCCGTGGCCGCGCGCTTGAGCAGCGCGGACTGGATGCCGATGGTGGCGTACAGCCCCGCGCCGATATCGCCAATCGATACGCCCACGCGCGCCGGGTTGCCGCCGGCCTCGCCAGTCACGCTCATCAGGCCGCCCATGGCCTGCACCACCATGTCGTAGGCGGGGCGGTTCCGGTAGGGGCCGGTCTGCCCGAAGCCGGAAATCGACGCGAACACCAGGCGCGGGTAGCGCGCGTGCAGCGTCGCCCAGGTGTAGCCGAGCTTCTCCATCACGCCCGCGCGGAAGTTCTCGATCAGCACGTCGGCCGACTCCAGCATCTTTTCGAGCACCTTGCGGTCGTCGGCCTGCTTTAGATCCAGCGCGATCGATTCCTTGTTCCGGTTGATGGAGGCGAAGTAGGCCGACTCGCCATCCACGAACGGGCCGACCTGGCGCGAGTCGTCGCCGCCGTTGGGGTGCTCGATCTTGATGACGCGGGCGCCAAGGTCGGCCAGCATCATCGTGCAGTAGGGGCCGGACAGCACCCGCGTGAGATCCACCACCATGAGGCCCGCCAGCGGCAGCAGGCTCTGGCCCGCCGGAGGCGTGGGGGTGGGATTGGCCGGGTTTGTCATTGCATGCTCCATGTCATTCAATCGATCTTCGCGCCGCTGGAGACCGCCAGGTCCACGCCGATCCGGCCTTCGCGCGCCGCGTATTCCTGGAATTCGGCCACCGAGGCGGAGACCGCCACTTCGTCGCCCTGCATCAGGAATTTCTTCTTCAGTTCGGGGTTGGCCATGACCTTGGCGGTGGCCGCGTAGAGCTTGTCGATGATCTCGGGCGGCGTCTTGGCGGGCGCGAACAGGCCGTACCACGCGGACAGGTCGTAGCCCTTCACGCCGCCTTCGGCAATGGTCGGCAACTGGGGGTTGGCCGGCGAGCGCTGGGCGGACGTCACGGCAATCGGCACGATCTTGCCGGTGTCGATCATCGGCTTGACGGACGGCGCCGTGCCGAAGGTGAGCTGCACGTCGCCGGCGGCCACGGCCTGCGCGGACGGCGCGCCGCCCTTATACGGCACGTGTGTCATCTTCACGCCGGCCAGCTTGGTGAAGTAGACGCCGGCCAGATGGGTGATGACGCCGTTGCCGGAGGACGAATAGTTCAGCGAGCCCGGGTGCGCCTTGGCCTGCGCCACGAGGTCGGCCACATTGCGGATGCCGATGTCCTTGTTGACGGCCAGGATCATCGGCGCCGCCACCAGCCGGGTGATGGGGATGAAATCGGACGGCTCGTACTTGATGTTCTTGTAGAGCACCTTGTCGCCGCCCATCAGGCTGGCCGTGGCGATGTAGAGCGTGTAGCCGTCCGCCGGCGCCTTGGCGACGAACTCGGCGGCGATGGTGGTGCCCGCGCCGGGCCGGTTGTCAACGATGACGGGCTGGCCCAGTTCGCGGCTCAGCGCATCGCCATACAGCCGTGCCGTGTTGTCCGCGCCGCCGCCGGCGGGAAAGCCGATGACGAGGCGGATGGGTTTGGTCGGGTACGCCGTCTGCGGCGAAGCCTGTGCAGGCAGCGCGGTGGCGACGAGGGCCAACGTGGCCAGGGCGGCCAGTGACTGCGTGGATACGGGGGTCTTTTTCATGGTGTGTGTCTCCTCCGGGTAGCTGTATCGCTACTTGCCGCTGAATACCGGCTGGCGCTTTTCCTTCCACGCCGCCGCGCCTTCCCGGAGATCTGCCGAGATCTCCGAGCGATGGATGTCCCGCGCCAGCGCGTCGGCATCGAGCGTGCCGCGCGCCAGCGCGTTGAGGTGCTGCTTCATGCCGAGCAGGGCGATGGGCGCCATGCCGGCAAGCTGGGTGGACAACTGGTCCACCCGCGCGTGGAGCGCCTCCGGCTCGACCATCTCGGTGAGGAAGCCGATGTCCAGCATGGTGGCGGCGTCGATCCGGTCAGTGGTCAGAAACAGGCGCTTGGCGGCGTTCAGGCCGAGCCGCGAGACGTAGCGCGCCATGCCGCCGCGATAGAAATGCAGGCCCAGGCGGGCGGCCGGCATAAACATGTCGCAGCCGGGCACGCCGATGCGGAAGTCGCACGCCAGGCAAAGATCGGTGGCGCCGCCGTAGACGCCGCCGTTGATGGCGGCGATGGTGACCGGGCGGGCGGCTTCGATGACGTCCATGACTTCGCCGAAATTCAGCGCGCCTTCGTCGGCCTTGCCGGCCAGCGAGCCGATGTCGTAGCCGCTGCAGAAATACTTGCCGGCGCTGACGAAGCGGAGCACCAGCACGCGCTCCATCTCGTTGACCGCCTCGATGTGATGCCGTATGGCGCGCAGATCACCTGGATTGAGCCGGTTTGCCACCTCGGGGCGGCGTAGCGCGAGGGTGGCGATGGGGCCGTCCACAGTGAGCAGAGGCGAGTTATCATCCATTCCGAAATATCTCCCGGTCTTCTTGATATATTCACGAAGCCTACAGATATTTTCTATCCGGAACAAAAGAGGGTATACCCGTGCAATCACTCCAGGATCGCATTCGAGAAAACGTGGTGTCGGCCATTCAGACCGGCGCGCTGCCCCCGGGGGCACAGATCGACGAGAAGGCGCTGGCCGACGCGTTCGAGAGCTCGCGCACGCCGGTGCGCGAGGCGCTGCTGATGCTGGCCGCTCAGGGGCTGGTGACCATCGTGCCGCGCGCTGGCATGTTCGTGCACCAGCCGACCGCCGCCGAACTGGTGGCGATGTTCGAGACGCTGGCCGAGATGGAGGGCGTGGTGGCGCGGCTGGCAACCCAGCGCATTACGGCGGCCGGCAAGAAAGTGCTGGCCAATGCGCACGAAGCGGCAGCCGAGCACGTCGAGCGCGGGGATACCGCCGGCTATATCGAGGCCAATCGCAAATTCCACGACGTGCTGTACCAGGCGGCAGCCAATCCGTTCCTGTCCGAGCAGATCGTGCAGTTGCGCCGCCGGCTGGCGATCTACTGGCAGAAGAAGGGGCTGATCAACGACGCCCGCGTGCCCAGCTCCCACCGCGAGCACGGGCATGTGGTGGAGGCGGTGCTGGCGGGCCATGCCGACGTCGCCGCCGAGGCCATGCGGACGCATATCTCGGCAGGCGGCAAGGCCATCGCCGATCTCGTGCTGCTGGCCAGTGCGGCGGTGGACCAGGGCGGCGTGCAATCCAGATAGCCAGTCCGGCCCTATGGTAGAAATGCCACACAAGTTCTGGTAACTCTCCCGGGTCAGGCGCGCGCCCCGCGCCCCAGGCATCTCACCCATACCCAGGAGTTTTCCGATGCGAGGTTTGTTCGTCGCGATCATTGCGGCCTGCGTTTCGGCCGTGGCCAGCGCGGAGATCGTGTGGCCGCCGAATGCCGTCGGCGGTTTCACCCGCAACGGTCTCTGGCGCAACGTGCAGGCGCGCTGCCTCACGGACGGCGCGCCGCGCCACGCCGACTGCGCCGTGGTCGATCGCGACCGGGGCCTCGTGCTCTACAAGGACTACGTCGGCGCCTCGCACTACCTCGTGATTCCCGATCATGCCGTCAGCGGTGTGGAACACGCGCGCGTCTGGACGGGCACGCGCGCCAACGGCTGGGCCTTCGGGTGGGAAGAACGCCAGATCGTGGCGAAGGCGGTCGGCAAGCCCCTGCCCGATACGCTGATCGGCCTCGCCGTGAATTCCCGGGGCTCGCGCAGCCAGGACCAGCTCCATATCCATCTGGATTGCATCAGCGGCGCCGCTCAGAAGTTTCTGAACCAGAGCGGCATTTCGCCGGCATGGGGGGAGTTCACGTTCGCGGGGAAGCGCGTCCGGGCGAAGCGCGTGCCGGCGGACCAGCCGGTGCTGGCCTTCAATCCGTTCGATGAGGTGCATCGCGAAACGGCGGGCACCGCCGGCGACACGCAGGACCGCGGCATCTTTCTCGCTTACGCGGGCGGCGGCTTTGTCGTCGTGGATGAGCCGGTCGCTCTCGCGCCGGCCAACAACGGCCATGCCAGCGATTTCCTGGACCGTGGCTGCAAGCTAGGCCGATAGATCGGGCGCCTGGGAAGGCGCCGGCCTGACCTCAGGTAATTCCGAGAAAGCCTAGGAAATTCAAGCAATTAGTCACACATGACGTAGCGCAAACAGCGCGCTTTGGGCGCTTCCGGCGCCATCGAAACGGAGTACGGTTCTGCCGCAAATCCGAGTCGATGGGGAAGGAAGTGGAAGCAATAGCGCAGCGGAAGGAATACTGGGCGGACGACGGCGACGCCCGGCTGAAGAGGAGGCAGGTCTACTACCTCGACGTGCCCGGCGCCGCCAATGCCGCCGCGCTGTCGGTGGTGTCATTCACTGCCGAAGAACGGCTTGGCGAGACCTACGTCGTCACGGTGCAGTTCACGCACCCGCTCGAACTCGAGCGTGCCGACTATCTCGGCAAGGCCGCCACCTTCCGCATTGACCATGGCGACCCCATCGACGGGGCCGCGCCGCGCCAGTTCGCCGGCTGCATCACCCGGCTCAGCCGGCTCCAGCGCTCCCGCGACCTGTTCAGCTACGAGGCCGTGGTCGAACCGCTCGCCGCACGGCTGAAGCTTACGCAGGCCAGTCGCATCTACCAGCACCAGACCGCGCCGCAGATCATCGAGGCCATCCTGCGCCGGCACGACCTGCAGGGCCATCAGTTCGCCTTCCGGCTGCGCCGCAAGTATCCGCAGCACGCGTTCCGCTTCCAGTACCAGATGTCCGACTGGGCCTACATCCGGCTGCTGATGGAGCAGGAGGGGCTGTACAGCTACTTCGTGCCCGGCAAGTTCGGCGAGATGCTGGTGGTCGGGGATGACATCGACCATTACCTCTACCAGCCGGAACTGCGCGTGCCGTACCGCGAAACCGCCGGGCTGGAGGCGGGCGTGGAGGCGGTGCTGGCGCTGCAATCTCATGCGACGACCGTGGCGGCGTCATTTCGCGTGGCCGATTACCACCCGGGCAGCGCGTGGGAGCGCTTCACCGGCGAGGCCAACGTCGCGCGCAAGGAGACGACGACCTACGGGCAGTCCTATGTCTTCGGCACCCATCATCTGGACTTCGAGGGCGGCAAGTGGGAGGCGCAGCTACGCCATGAAGCGGCGATGGCCGGCCAGTTGGTGTTCTCGGGCGAGAGCAACGTGCTGGACCTGCGCCCGGCGCGCATCCTCCGCATGGATCTGGCGCTGGCGGAGGCGCCGAACGGGCAGGTCATCACCGAGGTTATCCACACCGGCGCGCGCGATGCCGCCTATCGCAACACGTTCAAGGCTATTCCCTCTGACCGGCGCTTCCGGCTGTCGCTGGCCGAAGACCGCTGGCCGAGGATCCAGGGCACGCTGTCTGCCCGCGTGACCTCGCCGGGCCAGTACAAGTACGCCTACCTGACGCAGCAGGGGCACTACACGGTCCGCTTCGACCTCGATTTCGACACCTGGCCGAACGGCGGCGAAAGCGTGCCGCTGGCGCTGGCCAAGCCGTTCGCCGGGGCGAGGCAGACCGGCTTCCACTTTCCGCTCGTCGATGGCACCTATGTGGACGTGGCCTTCCGCGACGGCAATCCGAACAAGCCATACATCGCCCACGTGCAGCACAACAGCCAGCACGAGGACCTGATCACCAACCGGGACCGCTGGCTGTCTCGCAACGTGATCCGCACCCAGAGCAATAACAAGCTGCGTTTCGAAGACTGGGAGGGGCAGGAGGGCGTCAAGCTCTCCACCGACTTTGCGCGCAAGTCGCAGCTGAATCTTGGCTATCTGGTCGACGACAAACGGCAGAAGCGCGGTGAGGGCTTCGAGCTGCGCACGTCCGGGTGGGGCGCCATCCGGGGCGGCAAGGGCCTGTTCCTGTCGGCGGACGACCAGCCCAGCGCCAAGGGCCCACAGCTCGGCATGGACGCGGCCCGGGGTTTGCTCCAGCAGGCGCTCAGTCAGGCCGAAGCGCTGGCCTCCGCCGCGCAGGCGGCACAGGCGGTGGCGGCAGACTACGGCCGCCAGAAGGCGCTGCTCGACAACACGCTGGACACCCTCAAGCAGGCCGGCCTGCTGGCCAGCGCCCCGGCCGGCATGGCGCTGGCGTCTGGCGGCGACCTGCAACTGAGCGCGAGCCAGAACTTGATCGGCACATCGGGTGGCCACGCGGACTTCAGCGCGCTGAAGCGCTTCACCGTCGCCGCCGGCGAGCTGGTGTCGATCTTCGCGCAAAAGCTCGGCATCAAGCTGTTCGCCGCGCGGGGACCCATCGACATCCAGGCGCAGAGCGACGACATGCGTCTGCTGGCCGACCGCAACGTGACCATCAGCAGCGCCAACGGCAGGGTGGTCATCGAGGCCGAAAAGGAACTGCTGCTGAAGTGCGGCGGTTCATTCCTGCGGCTGTCGCTCACGGGCATCGAGGACGGCACGCGCGGCGACCGGATCATCCGATCGGCTTCCTATCAGCAGACGACAAAGCAGTCGCTTTCTCAGGCGATGAATACGTGGAAGCACACGGAGTTCGATGAAGCGTTCACGGTCCGCTGGCCGTTCGACGACGAGCCCGCCAGCCATGAGTCGTATGCCGTGCTCCGCGACGACGGCAGCCGCATTCGTGGCGCGGCCGATGCGGAAGGCAAGACGTCGCTGCAGAAGAGCCTCTTCGCCGAGAGCGTCGACCTGCTTTGCCCATTGAAATCCTGAGGACCCCATCTTGGCAGCAAGAGAACGCATCATTCCACCCGAAATCCAGGCGGACGGCTCGGTCCGTTACCGCTCCGTCATGACCCCGCCGGACGACAGCGTTGCGGTCTGCTATCTGGTGTCACGCCGGATGATTCCGGTGGTGTTCGTGCCGGGGGTGATGGGGTCGAATCTGCTTGGATTGCGACCCAGACGGCGGTTCAACGGCGAGATTGAACTGACGAAGGAGCCTGTATGGCTGCTCGACAGCATGGCCGACGCGGCAACCTGGATTCCCGTAGGCGCCGAGTTCCGCAAGATCATGCTGGACCCACTGACGACTTCCGTCTATGGCGGCGGAAAGCTCCCTACCGGGACGTCGCTGACGGAAGACGAGATGAGGCGCCGTGGTTGGGGAGAGATCGCCCACATCAGCTACGGCGGGTTTCTGGCCTGGCTGGAGAACGCCCTCAACGACACCCACGACTTCCTGACGGGCGTGCGCTCGCAACTGATGGAGCCCAACACCGTGCAACGCGTGGGCGTACAGCCGCTGACGCGTGCGGAGGTGGCGCTGTCCTACAAATACCGATACCCGGTGCATGCCGTGGGCTACAACTGGCTGCAGTCGAACCGCGCATCGGCGGAGCACCTGAAGGCGCGCGTCGAGGCATTCATGGCCTATTACCGGAAGCAGGGATTCATGTGCGACCGGGTGATTCTCGTCACGCATTCCATGGGCGGGCTGGTGTCACGCTGCTACACCGAAGTGCTGGGCGGGCGCGACCGGGTGCTGGGCGTCGTGCATGGCGTCATGCCCGCCACCGGCGCGCCGGCCGCCTACAAGCGCGTCAAGGCGGGAACGGAAAAACCGGCTGGCTGGGCACTGGGCTGCGATGCGGAGGAAATGACGGCGGTCTTCGCGCAATCGCCGGGCCCGCTGCAACTGCTGCCAACGCCGGAGTACGGCATGCGTTGGCTGAAGTTTCGGGATGGGGACAAGGTGATTGGCTTGCCGGAATCGGATCCGTACGACGAGATCTATACCAACCGCGGAAAGTGGTGGTGTCTATGCGACGACAAGTTGATCAATCCGGCGGACAAGAAGAAGGTCACCCTCGATCGCGATTGGAAGCTATACGAGTTCCGAGTCAAGGCCGTCGTCAAACCGTTTCATCAGGAGATCGCCGGCCGCTACCATCCAAATTCGTATGCCTTCTTCGGTGACGATCCAAATCACAAGAGCTGGGGCGAGGTGACATGGCAGCGACGCCATCAGGCAGGCCTCGGGCCGGCAAGAGGCCTGCCTGTCGATGACCCATTGGATGGCAAGGTGGTGGCGAACAAGGGCACCGGCGAAATCGCCGTTCACACCCGGCGCGGTGACAACACCGTCCGGACCGTGTTCCAGCTTCAAGCCGCAGCGGACAGCGGTGACGGCACAGTCCCGCACCGCTCGGGTGCCGCGCCAAAAGGCAGGACAAAGGTCTGCCTGGCCTATCGTGGCATCGATCACGAAGGTGCCTACAAGGCGCTGCCCATCCAACTCTTTACGCTTTGGTCGATCGTGAAGATCACCGATGCCGTCAAGCTCACCTCGATGGCGTACGGCAAATGAACCTGACCCGCAGATTCTTTACCGCCGGCCTGTGCCTGACGCTTGCCGGCTGCGATTTCCCTCCGAAAATGACCGCGCAAGAACAACAAGCCATCCAGGCACTGACCACCCAACTCGTCCCGCAATGCGTGGGGCGCTACCTCATCGATATGCCGGCGCAAGTCGAATTGGGCGGCATGGTGAAGATGCAAGGTGCCCTCGTCGAGACGGTAGCCATGTCGCTGGACCAATTCCAGAAAGAGGTGGCAGCCCGGGAGGCCGAACTCACCAAGACGCGAAGCATCGATGCGCATCCCTTCCTGTACGTGAACGCGCCGGCGTGGGATGAACATTCACGCTACTTCCTGCATCGTGGCTCGATCGGCAACGATCCGGGACATCGAATACTGGAAGGCTACCGGTGGGAGAACGGTGTGCTGATCAGGATCGAGCTTCAATCCTGGGACTTCACAAAGCCCGATCAGACCAAGGATCCGCTCGTGCGGAAAATGGAGACCAAGAACGACGTGCCTCGCGCCGCCACACAGGTGTTCGAAATGCTCACCAGCTTCCGCGGCCGGCCGGATGGCGCGATACCCACAGAGCCCGGCCTCTGCGTTCCCGGCGGGATTCTCCTGGGCAAGTCGAAGGATGACGAGCAGGTCGACGTCGATTTCAATTTGCCGGCCTATCCCGACGTCTACTTCAACGTATTCACCCATTCCAGCCTTCAGGAGAAGACCTCCTTGCTGTGGCGGGGCGGCCCGATTGCCGCTGCGCAACGCGTGCTCGATGACGGGAAGACGTTACGCAGGGGCACGGTGGATCTGCCCGGTGGCCGGGGCGAGGAGATGGTTATTGCGGGGCCGATGATCGTGACGAACGTCCAGGGGCAGGCGTTCCGGCTGGAGAGCAACGCCACGACCGGCAGCCCGGAGACACCGTTCGTCGCCGTCAAGCTGAGCAACGGCGGCCCCACGGGCCTGGAAGAACCGTTGAAGAAGGCCTCGCTGACGGAGGCGCAGGCACTGGCCCTATGGGACGCCGTGTCCCGCACCCTGCGGCCCAGACCCGGTGCTCTCTGAGAAGCCGGCGATGGTCAACGTCAAACAACAACGGTGATGTCATGGAAGTCACGCAACGCATTATCCCGCCCGAGATTCAGGAAGACGGCTCCGTGCGGTATCGATCCGTCATGTCGAAGGGAAAGACCGAGGCGATTTGCTACCTGGTCTCGCGGCGGGTCATCCCGGTGGTGTTCGTGCCGGGGGTGATGGGGTCGAATTTGGCTGAGAAAGATGGGGAAGGTAAAGCTGTTTGGCTGCTGGATAGCATACGTACCGTGTTCCATTGGACGAGCAAGGATGCGGCCGATCGCAAAAGGATCCTGAATCCGAATGAGACGATCGTGTATCGCAAAGGGAAGCTTCCGACCGGAAGCGCGCTGACCAAAGAGGAAATGCAGCGGCGAGGCTGGGGCGAAGTCGCATACATGAGCTATGGAGAGTTCCTCGCCTGGCTTGAGGGAGCGCTCAACGATACACATCAATGGCAGAACGGCATACGTTCGACGCTGCTGGATGACGTGAAGGCCCGCGCGATCGGCGTGGCCGCGCTCACGCGCGAAGAAGCCGCCTTGTCCTACAAGTACCGCTATCCCGTCCATGCCGTGGGATACAACTGGCTGCAGTCCAACGAGGATTCGGCAAAGCGCCTGGCGGCCAGAGTCAATGCGTTCATGGCCTTCTACCGAAGCCAGGGATTCATGTGCGACCGCGCCATCCTCGTTACGCATTCGATGGGCGGACTTGTCGGGAGGTATTTCACTGAGTCGATGGGCGGCAAGGAAGTCATCCTCGGTGTGGTGAATGGGGTCATGCCGGCGACCGGCGCTGCGGCAGCCTACAAGCGGGTGAAAGCCGGTACGGAGGGTGCGGCGGGAAGCGTCCTGGGTAGTAATGCCGAAGAAGTGACGGCGGTTTTTGCACAAGCGCCCGGACCCCTGCAATTGCTGCCCACGCCCGAGTACGGCAGCCATTGGCTGAAGATCCGTGATGGCAACCGCATGGTCTCGCTTCCGCAGTCAGATCCCTACAACGAGATCTACACCGTGCGGGGAAAGTGGTGGGCGCTATGCCACGAACACCTTATCAATCCGCTCGATACGTACAAAAAAACAGTAAACGAGGACTGGCAACGGTACGTGGAAACCGTTGAGACGCTAGTGCGCCCATTTCATCGTGCCATCGCGAACCGATATCACCCGAATACGTATGCGTTCTACGGCGACGATACCGCACACAAGACCTGGGGAGAGGTCACATGGCGGCGGCGGCATGCTGCGCCGCGCTTCGGGCCGCGCGCCATTGACGACCTTGCCGAGGGAACGGTTACGGGTGACACAGGCGTGGGAAGCATCTCGATCCTCACGCGCAGTGCCGGAAACCCATTGCGCGTCGCCTTCGACCTGAACGGCGCGGACGAAGATGGCGACGGCACCGTCCCGCGCCGGTCCGGCGCAGCGCCACGGGAGAAAGCAAAGGTCTGCCTGGCTTACCGAGGGATCGAGCACGAAGCCGCGTACAAGGTCTTGCCACTCCAGCTATTCACCGTATGGTCGATCGTCAAGATCACGGATGCCGTGAAACAAACTTCCATGGCCTATCGCAAATGAAACGCTTCTCATCGCTACTTATCGTGATCTTTTCGCTTGCGCTACCGGCTTGTGGGAAGACCCCTCCATTGACGCCTCAGGAACAACAGACAGTGAATGCCCTGACTACCAACCTAATCCCGCGTTGTGTGGGACGCCATCTTATCGATTTGCCCGCCGGCGTGACGGTCAAAGGGTCCGCCACTGTGGAAGACGCACGGCTCGAGACGAAGATCATGTCCCTCGATGCATTCAACAAGGAAATCTCCGCGCGGGAAGCGGAACTCAAGGCGGTGAAGAGCATGGATGCGCATCCATTTCTCTATCTCAATCTGCCCGCGTGGGATGAGCACTCCCGCTATTTTATGCACCGGGGTTCGGAACGCAGCCACATCGCAAACCGGATTCTGGAAGGCTATCGTTGGGAGAATGGGGTTCGCGTCAAAGTCACGCTGGAGGCGTCAGATTTCAGCAGCCCCGATCAGGCGGATGACCCGATCGTGCAGCGCATGGACATCAAGAACGATGTTCCCCCGAAGGCCAACCATGTCTTTGAACTGCTTACGAACTTTCGCGGCCG
>NZ_FOWM01000008.1:0-236604 GCF_900115455.1 Cupriavidus sp. OV096 | reverse complement strand
AGACTTCATGCGCCCGGACCGCATCGTGCTGGGCTGCTCGCCCGACGTGGCCGGCCGCCATGCCAAGGCCATCATGCGCGAGCTGTACTCGCCGTTCAACCGCAACCACGAGCGCACCTTCTATATGGATGTGCGCTCGGCCGAGTTCACCAAGTACGCGGCCAATTCGATGCTGGCGACGCGTATTTCCTTCATGAACGAGCTGGCCAACCTGGCTGACGAGGTCGGTGCGGACATCGAACTTGTCCGACTCGGCATCGGCTCGGACCCGCGCATCGGCTACAGCTTCCTGTACGCCGGCGCCGGCTACGGCGGCTCGTGCTTCCCGAAGGACGTGCAGGCGCTGATGCGCACGGCCACCTCGTACGGCAAGCCGATGCGGGTGCTGGAGGCCGTGGAGGCCGTCAACGACGCGCAGAAGCAGGTCTTGGCCAACAAGGTCATCAAGCGCTTTGGGGAAGACCTGACGGGCAAGACCTTCGCAATCTGGGGCCTCGCCTTCAAGCCGAATACCGATGACATGCGGGAAGCGCCCTCGCGGGTGCTGGCGCGCGAGCTGGTGTCGCGCGGCGCCGCGCTGCGCGTGCACGACCCGGTGGCGATGGCCGAAGCGCGCCGTGTGATCGAGACGGATCTTGCGGACATCCCCGGCGGCTTCGCCCGGGTGCATTTCTGCGATGCCCAGATGGACGCCCTGCAGGGCGCCGACGCGCTGGTGATCGCCACCGAGTGGAAGGTCTTCCGCAGCCCGGACTTCCGCGCCATCCGCGCCAGCCTGAAGGCGCCGGTCATCGTCGACGGCCGGAATCTGTACGACCCGGAAGCCATGACGGCCGCCGGCATCGAGTACCACGCCATCGGGCGCGGTACGATAAATGCCGCTTAAGTCACAGATCGTCCGGGCTATTTGTCCCGTACCGTCGGATTTCGGCCTCCAGCCACGGGACATTTGTGCCTGAAGGCCCCGCGGCCGCCCCGAGCGTGCGGCGGTTCTTATTAGCATTCTCGATCTGGTCGCGTTCCCACGCGGCCGCCCTGACATGCCACGTAGCCCGAGGATGAAAGTTTCTGCCGCGCGAAGAACCGAACTCCAGCACGAGGTGACGCCGTCCACCCCGACCGAGGACGGTCGCGCCCTCCCTGTCACCTGCTCGCGGGAAGATGCGGCGTGGATCCACGAGACACTGCGGCGCGCCGGCCTGCCTGCGACGATCTCCCGCCGGCTGGTCCTGCTGTTGCTGCGCAAGCATCCCGTCCGGCATATGAGCCCGGAGCAGCTCTGCGCCGCGATGACGCGGCTGCCGGATGCCACCGGCATCTCGACCTTCCGGCGCGCCATCCATGAACTGGCCCACCTGAACCTGCTGGCCCGGATCTTCGTGCCCAGCTCGGGCAGCGGCATCAACTTCTACGAACTGCCCGACCATTCCGCGCACACCCACTTCTATTGCACCGAATGCCGGCGGATCGAGGAAATCCACGACGACCCGCTGATCTCGCTGCAAAACCGGCGCCTGCTGCGCCACGGGCTGACGCCCAACGCGCTGGTCCAGACCGCCTGGGTCGGCCTTTGCGCGGCGTGCCAGGCTGATGGCGCCATCGATATCAGCGCCCGCTAAGGTAGTTGGCTGGCGGCTGGCTCAGTCCACCGTGACTGGCGCCATCAAGTCTTCCAGGAAGTAAGCCGCCAGCTGATGGCGCCCTTCCAGCTTGGCCTTCGCATAGATGTTCGCGGCATGCTGGCGCACCGTCTTGGCGCCGCTCTCCCGCAGCCCCGCAATCGCTTCCAGCGACAGCCCCTTCACCAGCAGCAGCGCCACCTCCTTCTCGGCTGGCGTCAGCCGCCATGCCTCGAACTGGGCCTGCATCTGCTTCAGGAAGTCCCGGGTCGACTGGCGCGCCGTGGCATCGCGCTCCTGCGCCGCGCGCTCCCCGGCCAGCCGCGAGGTCTTCAGCTCGGCCAACTCCCGCGCGGTCCGGCGACGCTCGCGCCAGACGACGGTGAGGATCCACAGGAACACGACGGTAGCTGCCGTCTCGGCCAAGAGGTGGTAGTTGACGCCGACCGCGCCATGCAGTTGCCAGATGTCCCAGATCTGATAGGCGGGAAACACAGCAAGCAGGAACAGAAACTTCGGCGGCATGGAGGGCAGATGTCGGGCTCGCGGCATGGCGCCGGAGCCGGGGTGGGAACGGGTGAATTGAAATGTAACTGTTTCTCGTTTTGAAGAAAAGACGAGACGAACCCCATCCGCGAAGCGGGCCTCCAAGTGGATGAAAAGGCGCACGCCGGCGTCCTGGCAGGCTTCCAAGCCGCACTGAATCACCGAGGACACTGACAGTACCTCCGACACGCGCAACCGGGCCCGGGCGGCAACGCCCCGGCCCGGTTTGCCGCTTACGTCGCTGTCGTCGCTAGCGTCCTCAGAAGTCCATCGAGACCGACACCTGCACGGTCCGTGGGTCTGCGATAGCCAGGCCACCGTAGGCATCCACCGCCGCCCAGCCGCGCGTGTTCAGCACATTGCGGACATTGAGCCGCAGCACCACCGGCTTGCGCTGCGCCGTGGTCCGATAGCGCAGGCCGAGGTCGAGGCGGGTCCAGTGCGGAATGCGCTGGGTGTTTTCCGCATCCACATACTGGTGGCCCGTGTAGGCCACCGCGCCGGTCAGCGTCAGCCCCGGCAGCATGCCGGTATCCCATTCCGCCCCGAAATTGGCCTGTAGCGGCGCCACGCCGATCGGCGCCTTGCCTTGCGTGCCGGGCGCGGTGCTGCCCGTGACCGTGGCATCCAGCACCATGGCGCTGGCCAGCAGGCGCAGCCCCGTCACCGGGGTGCCGTACAGGGCGAACTCCAGCCCCCGGTTGCGCTGCGCCCCATCGGCCGTGAACACCGCCCCCGTTATCTGGCCGCCCGGTTTGGTGATCTGGAACGCGCTGATCGTGCCGATGATCTGCCGCCCCTCGACCTTGACCCCCACCTCGTACTGGCGCGACTTGTAGGGCGCGAAGACCTCGCCGGCGTTGCTGGCGCTGTTGGGCGCAGTGTCGCCCCGGCTCAGCCCTTCGATCCGGTTCGCGTACAGCGACACATGATCCGCCGGCTTCACCACCAGCCCCACCATCGGCGTCAGCGCGGTCTGGTCATAGCTGGACGCCGTGCCGCCGGTCGGCAGGAAGTTTTCCGACCGCACGCGCTGGTGGCGCAGGCCGAGCGTCAGCTGCGCGCGCTCATCCCACAGGGACAGCGTATCGGCCAGCGCCACACCCGAGAGCCAGTTCTCCGAGACCTTCGGCACGTTCGCCGGGGCGTCGATGGCTTGGGCCGGCAGCGGCACCGGGTTGTACATGTTCGTCTGCGAGATCGTGGCGCTGCTCACCAGATTGCGGTCGAGCTGATCCCGGTAGGCATTCACCACCACGCTGACCCGGTGGCGCACCGGGCCGGTATCGAAGCGGGCGCGCAGCCCGGTCTCCGCGCTGGATCGGGCCACGTTGAAGCGATAGTTCGAGTCCGACGCCAGCACGTCGCCGGCTGCGTTGACGATGGTCGGCGTGATGGCGAACAGCCGGGCCACGCGGGTCCGTCCGCCCCCCGCGCCGGCGAACCACGTGACGTGGTCGGCCACGTCATATTCCACCCGGGCCAGCAGCGACTGGTCGTGGATACGCGAGTTTTCCCACGATTGCGTGATGTTGCGCCGGCCATTGGGCGCCTCGGGCACCTCGATGCCCGGCACGATATGCAGCAGCCGCGACGGCGCGCGGATCTTCTCGTACTGGTCGATGACATCGAGCGTCGCGCGCAGGCGCTGGCCGCGATAGTCCAGCGCCAGTGCGCCGGCGCCGGCATTGCGCGACTGGTTGTCCAGCCCCGTCTCGCCCGCCCGGTAGTTGCCGTTCACCCGCACGCCGAAGGCGCCGCCCGGGCCGAAGCGCCGGCCCAGATCGAGATTGCCGCCCAGCTGCGCGGCCGTGGCGTAGTCCAGCGTCACGCGGGTCAGATCGGCGTCCGTGGCCCGTTTAGGAACGATGTTGAGACTGCCCCCGACGCTGCCACCCGGCGCCATGCCCGTCAGCAGGCCGGTGGGCCCCTTGATCAGTTCGATGCGTTCGATATAGCCGGTGGAGACGCGGTAGTTGGACGCCACGCCATACATGCCGTCCAGCGCCACCTCGCCGAAGTTGCCGCTGTTCACGGGGAAGCCGCGGATCGTGAAGGCGTCAAGGATGCCACCGGGCTGGCTGGCGAAGCGCACGGAGGCGTCGTTCGCCACCATGTCGCCCACGGTTTGCGCCTGCTGGTCGCGGATGGCAGTGTCGGTGTAGCTGAGGACCTGCACCGGCGCGTCCATCACATCCGTATCGCCCAGCATGCCGAGGCGCGCCGTCCGCGCAATCTGGTCGCCGGCAAACCCGGGCGCCGGCTGCCCCGGGTGCAGGGCCGCGTCCGTCACGGTCACGGTCGGCAGCGTCGGCACGCGTCGCACGGCAAATCCGCCGCCGGGCAGCGCCACGGCCTGCAGGCCGCTGCCTTCGAGCAGCGCACGCACGCCATCGGGAATCGTGTAGGTGCCGTGCAGGCCCGGGCTCGTCAAATCGCCGAGCAGGGCCGTGTCGTAGGAAAGATCGATGCCGGTCTCGCGCGCGAACCGCAGCAGCGTGGCGTGCAGCGGGCCCGGCGCGATGGAGAAGGTTCCGGCCTGGCCAGCCAGCGCGACCACCTGCGCCACCTCGGCATACGCCGACAGTGACATCGCGGAGGAGACGGCCAGGCCGAGGGCGGTCAGCGACCACCCCGGCGATGCGTCAGAAGTCCACGGAAACCGAAGCCAGGAAGGTACGCGGCGCACCGAGGGAAATGGTTCCATAAGATGCAACACCGGACCAGTAGTTGCGATTGAAGGCGTTGAACAGGCCGGCCCGGAAGGTCGTGTGCTTGCCATACACCGAGGTGCGGTAGCGCGCCCCGAAGTCCACCGTGGTCCAGGACGGCACGCGCTGCGTATTGGCCTGGTTGACGTACTCGCCGCCGGTGTAGTTGACCGCGCTGGTCAGCGTCAGGCCGGGCACCCAGGGCAGGTCCCATTCCGCGCCGACATTGGCCATCACGGTAGGCACGCCCACCGGACGGTTGCCGAGCGTGGCGGCGCTGTTGGTGCGGGTCAGCTCGGCATCGAGCCACGTCACGCCGCCCAGCAGGCGCACGTGCTTGACCACCTCGCCGGACAGGGTCAGCTCCAGGCCCTGGTTGCGCTGCTCGCTGTCGACGTTGTAGATCGTGCCGGTGAGCTGGCCGCTGGGCTTGTTCATGCGGAACGCGGCCAGCGTGGCCATCATCTTGCCGGTGTCGACCTTGACACCCACCTCCTTCTGCTTGGTCTTGTAGGGCGAGAACACCTGCCCGGCGTTGGCAGCCGTGGCCGGGGCGATGTCGCCCTTGCTCAGCCCTTCCACGTAGTTCGCGTAGAAGGACACCTGCTGCCACGGACGGAACACGATGCCGGCCAGCGGGGTGACCGCGCTCTCGTCGTAGTCAGCGGTCTTCACGCCGCTGGCGTTGTAGTTGCCCGACTTCACCTGCTGGTAGCGCAGGCCGAGGGTCAGGGAGACGCGGTCATCGAGCGCGCTCAGCGTGTCAGCCAGCGCCACGCCGGAGAGCGTGGAGTCCGATACCTTCGGCACCCGTTGCGGCGTGGCGATGTGCTGCTCGGGGCGGTCGACCGGCGCGTAGATATTGGACAGCACCGGCGTGCCGGCCACGTTGGCGTTGGCAATCCGGTCCATATAGAGGTTGGCCTGCAGCGCCAGCGCGTGGCGGACCGGGCCGGTCTCGAACTTGGTGCGCACGCCGGTATCGAAGGTCGACCGGTTGACCTGGAACTTCCAGTTCTGCGGCACGGCCGAGGTCGCGCCGCTGCTGTTCAGGATGGTCGGCGTCTGGTCGGACAGGCGCGCCACGTCGGAACGGGTGCCGCCGGCGTCGGCAAAGATCGTCACGTTGTCGGTCACGTCGTACTCGGCGTGCAGCAACGTGGAGATGTCGTTGGACTTCCACCATCCCCAGGGCTGCGTCACGTTGCGGCGGCCGTCCGGGGCGTCGGGCACCTGAATGCCGGCGGCGACCAGGAACGGACGCGTCGGCGCGTCGATCCACTGGTACTGCTCGATCACGTCGAGCGAGGCGCGCAGGCGGTCGCTCTTGTAGTCGAGCGAGAGCGCGGCCACCTCGGCACGGGACTTCTGGTTGTCCAGCGCGGTCGGGCCCTGGCGGTGCAGGCCGTTGAAGCGGATGCCCCACTGCTTCTCTTCGCCAAAGCGGCGGCTCAGGTCCACCGCGCCGCCCACCTGGGCGTCGGAGGCGTAATCGAGCGTGAAGCGCGTCAGGTCGGTGGCCAGCGGGCGCTTGGGCACGATGTTCACCACGCCGCCCACACCGCTGTTCGGCGACATGCCATACAGCAGCGCGCCGGGGCCCTTCAGCACTTCCACGCGTTCGATGTATTCGGTGAACAGGTGGTAGTTCGGCGACACGCCATAGACGCCATCGAACGCAATCTCGGACAGATTGCCCTCGTTGATCGGGAATCCGCGAATGAAGAACGAGTCCGTGACGCCACCGGTCTGCCCGGTGAAGCGGACCGAAGGGTCGCTGTTCAGCACGTCAGCCAGCGTCACGGCCTGTTGATCCTCGATGCGCTGGGACGTGTAGTTGGTGGTGGCGAACGGCGTGTCCAGCACGTCCTTGTTGCCCAGCATGCCCATGCGCCCGCCGCGCGCCACCTGGCCGCCCGCGTAGGCCGGCGGCAGGTCGCCCTCGGTGCTGGCGGAGACCGTGACGGCCGGCAGCGTCGGCGCGTCCGGGGCGGCGTCCGGGGCGGCGGCCGGCGCGGTCGTCGGCGCGGTCGTCGGCGCGACGTTCGGCGATTGAGCCTGCGCGGCCCCGGCGATCAGGCCAAGACACAGGACGGCGCCGTGCACGGCCAGCGTCAGCGGCGTGAGCTGCGGCGCGCTGGCAAGGCGGGGGGTACGGGCGATGGTGGCAAGACGGTTGACGAGCATGATTCCCTGTTCCGGTATGAATGGAGTTCCTGAAGAACAGGCCGGACGAGAATCCAGATCCCCTCAACATTTCTTGATTTTTTTAGCGAGACGGCCACGGCTAGCCGCCACTGCCATCTTGCGGCCCCACCACGACCCAGAAGCGGGTGCGATAGGACACCCTGACCGGCAAGGTCTGGGACAGGAAGGCCAGCGCCCTATCGGTATCGTCGACGTGATAGGCGCCGGACACCCGCAGGTTGGCCACCCGTGGATCGCAGACGAGGCGCCCGGTCCGGTAGCGCGCGAGTTCGGCGAGCACATCGGCAAGGCGCATGTCGTTGCCGGCGATCACCCCTTCCGCCCACCCATCGGCCGCGAACGGCTGGGCCGGGGCCAGCGCGACGCTGTCCTCGGCCAGCCACCACGTGGTGCCCGGCCGGGCGATGTCGCCGGCCCCGCCGCCACCCGGATGCAGCGCCACGGCGCCCTCCTGCACGCTGACGCGGGAGCGGTCGCCGTCGAGCCGGACCATGAACCGCGTGCCCAGCGCACGCATGCTGCCGGATGGCGTGCGGACCCAGAATGGGCGGTCGTCGTGCCCCGTCGTGACGAGGATTTCGCCCCGGCGCAGCGTGATCACGCGGCGGTCCGCCTCCAGCGCGATGCCGACGGCGGTATCCGTGTTCAAGACCAGCGTGGTGCCGTCCGCCAGCCGCAGCGTTCGTTGCTCACCCGTGGCGGTACTCGCGTCCGCCACCCAGCGCTGCCAGGGCGCCAGCTCGCGCACGCCGGACGCGGCAACGACGCTCACGCCTGCCAGCGCCATCACGCGGAGTACCTGGCGGCGCTTGCGGGCGCGCGCGGCCCGGAGGGCATCGGCGGACTGGAGGGTATCGAGGGCCAGCCGGGACGGCACGCCGGAAAACTCCGCCCGCATCGACTGGATGCGCCGCCATGCCTGACCGTGGAGCGGGTCCGCCTGCAGCCATTGCTCGAACGCCCGCTGCGCGGCGGGGTCGGGCTCGCCAAAGTTGAGCTTGACCGCCCAGTCGATCGCGCGATCGACGATAGGCAGGGGAATGGATGGCGCGTCGGCCTCAGACATCGAAACGCATGGCGTAGCACTGCCGCAGCGCCGCCGCGACGTAGCGCTCGGCGGTGGCCAGCGAGACGCCCATGCGCTCCCCGATCTGCCGGCAAGTCAGCCCTTCGAGCTGCGCCCACAGGAACGCGGTGCGCACCTTGGGCTTCAGCGAATCGAGCATGCGGTCGATGGCGATCAGGGCTTCGAGGAACTGGAGCCGGCTTTCCGGGGATGGCGCGTGGGCCTCCGGCAGTTGGGCGAGGGTCTCGAGCCAGGCGGTCTCGAGTTCCCGGCGCCGCCACAGGTCGATCACCAGACCGTTGGCGATGGCGCTCAGGTAGGTGCGCGGCTCCTGCACCTCGCAGGGCTGCCGGCACAGCAGGCGCACGAAAACGTCCTGCGCGAGGTCGGCCGCATCGCAGGCATTGCCAAGCTTGCGACCGAGCCATCCCTGCAGCCACCGGTGGTGGCCCTGGTAGAGCGCGTCGACGTGTTCCTGGATTGCGGGTTCAGCGGCGGCAGCCATGCGCCCTCGGGAGTGAAATGCCTGGCGCAGCCAAACACAAATGAGAATTGTTCCAATCTTAAAAGATGGGCAAGCCCCCGGCAAGCGCGCCGCCGCCGCTTCGCGCACAAACAACAGCTTTGGCGTGGGCGATTCCGGGAACGCAAGCGGCTTTGCGGTAAAATAGAATGATTCTTATTTATTACTGCCCTCCATGGATGTACGCCCCAGCATCCTCCTGGTCGATGACCACAAGAACATACGTGACCCATTAGCCACCTATATGCGCCGCTTCGACTTTGAAGTCGAGGCAGTGGAGGATGGCCGGGCCATGCGCGAACGGCTGGAGGCGCGCAGTTTCAGTCTCATCGTGCTCGATGTGATGCTGCCCGGCGAGAACGGCCTGTCGCTGTGCCGTTATGTGTCCGAACATCTGCGCACCCCGGTGATCCTGCTAACCGCCGTGACCGATCAGGCGGATCGCATCGCCGGGCTGGAAATTGGCGCGGACGACTACGTGGTCAAGCCCTTCGACCCCCGCGAACTGGTGGCCCGGATCCGCAGCGTGCTGCGCCGTAACCAGGCCCCCGTACTGCCCGCCGATGCCTGGCGCGCGCCGGCGCCTTCCGAAGTCCGCTTCCTCTTCAGCGGGTGGACTCTCGATACCCGCGCCCGCGAACTGCGCAATCCCTCCGACGAGGAAGTGCCGCTCAGCACCGCCGAATATCACCTGCTGCGCACCCTGCTGGAGCACCCCAACCGCGTGCTGAGCCGCAGCCAGATCCTGGACCTGACCCAGCGTACCGACACGGTGGCCTTCGATCGCAGCATCGACAGCCAGATCAGCCGGCTGCGCAAGAAGCTGGAATGCGACCCCCGGCGCCCGGCCATGCTGAAAACCGTGCGCGGCGACGGCTACCTGCTCGCCACCCGGGTCACGGTCGAAAAATCATGAAGTGGTTGCCGCGCAGCCTGTCCGGGCAACTCGTGGCGTTGTGGTTGCTGGCGATGCTGGCCGCCCATGTCATCGCCGTGCTGGTGCTGTCCTGGTGGCGTGCCGACAACGAGACCATCCACCCCTTGTACGTCCGCTCGATCGAGACGCGGATCCAGTCCGCCTACCGCGCGGTGGGCCGTTCGGCCGATCCGGACATGCTGCTGGAGGACATCAGCCTGCCGGATTCCACGTTCCGGCTGGCCACCGCGCCGCGCCCCGATCATGCCGATCATGCCGATCATGCCGATATCGCCGAGCCGAGCGACCAGGAACGCGCGCTGGCGCAGCGGCTGCGCACCCTGCTCAAGCTGCCGGCCGATGGATCGGTCAAGGTCCATCTGCGGCAGGTGGAATCCGCCCAGCGCGTGGCCGGCAACAGCAACTGGCTGGAGCGGGAATTCCGCGGCACGCACGCGTGGGCGCTCGATGTCGATCTCAAACTCGCCGACGGGCAATGGCTGGAGAGCCGGCACTGGCCCACCATGCTGCCCGCCCACTGGAGCCGGGTGCTGACCTTCTCGCTGCTGGTGGGCATGCTGCCCACGGCGCTCATTGCGCTGCTGTTCGGGCGGCGCATCATGCGGCCGCTCCGGCTGCTCACGGAAGCCTCCCGGCGCGTCAGCCGGGGCGAACAGGTGGTGCTGCCCCGGCCGGACGGGCTGAGCGGCGTGCGCGAGATCACCCAGGCATTCAACGACATGCAGGAGAACCTGGTGCGCTTCGTCAACGGGCGCACGCAGATGATTGCCGCCATCGGCCATGACCTGCGGACGCCGCTGACCTCGCTGCGCATCCGGGTAGAGCTGATCGACGATGCCGAACTGCGCGAGGCCATGATCCAGACGCTCGAGGAAATGAGCGTAATGGTGGAGGAAACGTTGCAGTTTGCCCGCGACGATGCCCTGCAGGAGGCCACGCAGGACGTGCCGATCGGGGAACTGGTTGGCGACGTGGTGGACAGCCACCGCATCCAGGGCCGCGACGTCGCCTGGAGCGCGCACGTGGATACGGCGGCGTTCTACCGCTGCCGCCCCGTGCATCTGAAGCGCGCGCTGAACAACCTGATCGACAACGCCGCGCGCTACGGCGCCGTGTGCGTCACGGTCCTGGCGGACACGCTGGGCCAGACCTTGCGGATCGAGGTCGACGACAGCGGCCCCGGCATCTCGCCGGAACATCTGGGCCGGGTCTTCGAGCCGTTTGCCCGGCTGGACTCCGCACGCAGCATGGACACGGGTGGCATGGGGGGCGGACTGGGCCTCGGGCTGGCCATCGCCCGCTCCTGCATTCGCGCACATGGCGGAGACGTCACATTGCAAAATCGCCGGGAAGGCGGCCTGCGTGCGGTGATCGAACTGCCGAACTAGGCGCCGGCCCGCCGCCGTCGCTTTTCACAGCGCTGCAACATTTCGCCACAATCGAACAAACTCGGACAACATTAAATGCTAATCATTCTCATTTTGACGTGATGACTAGTGCCCGCCTTATCGGCGGCGATGTGCATTCCACCTTCTGACGGGGAAGGTCTCTGGTCCAGTTTGGGCACGGCAGAACGTCAAGTCCGTTGTCAATCAAGCTGGAGTCACAGTGCAACAAAAAGCAATATCGGGCGCGATCCGCCTGCTGGTCTCGGGCGCCTCCGCAGGCCTGGTCATGACCGCCACCACCCTGCCGCTGGCCGTCCACGCCCAGACGGCAGGCAAGGAAGACGCGCCCGCCGGCACGGCCAAGCCCAGCAACGTCCTGCCCCCGGTCACCGTGGTCGGCCAGTCCTCGCGCAACACCAACGAGGCGACGCTGGGCATCTCCCGCCTGCAGGACACGGTCAAGGAAACGCCGAAGACCATCAACGTGGTGCCGCAGGAGATCATCGAGCAGCAGCACGCCACGTCGCTGGAGCAGATCCTGAAGAACGTGCCGGGCATCACCATCTCCACCGGGGAAGGCAACGGCGGCCAGAACGGCGACCAGTTCCGCATTCGCGGCCTGTCGGCCAAGGGCGATATCTACGTCGATGGCCTGCGCGACTTCGGCGCCTACAAGCGCGACGCGTTCAATACCGAGAGCGTGGAAGTCATCAAGGGCCCGTCCGGCGAGAGCTTCGGCGTGGGCAACATCGGTGGCCTGATCAACCAGACCACCAAGAAAGCCAACCTGAACACCAGCACCAGCATCGACCAGGGCTTCGCCACGGACGCGACCTATCGCACCACGCTGGACAGCAACTTCCGCCTGAACGATACGACGGCGCTGCGCGTGAACGGCGTGTTCCAGAACGGCCGCGTGGCCGATCGCGATCACGTGGACGACGACCGTCGCGGCGTGGCCATCGACTTCGGCACGGGTCTGGGCACCAGCACCGAATGGCGCATTAACTACTCCTACCTGCACCGCAGCGGCGCGCCGGACTACGGCGTGCCCGTCGCGGCCGGTGCCGACGGCATCTATCGCCCGCTGACGCAGTACGGCGTGCCGGGCATCTCGTCCTCCACCTCGTACATCCGGAACACCGACCGCGACACCACCGACGCGCACATCGTCTCGTCGAACTTCTTCACGCGCCTCGACAACGGCATCACCATCAGCAACGACACGCGCTTCAGCTTCTACGAGCGCGACTTCTCGTCGACCGCCCCGGCCGCCCTGTCCTACGCCAACCTCCAGTCCCTGATGGCAGGCCGCAACGTGGCCCTGTCCTACGGTGCCGGCGGCGGCTCGAGCTACCTGCAGCGCGGCTGGGGCGTCCAGAACGTGCTGAGCGCCAAGGGCGAGTTCCATACCGGCAGCTTCCGCCACAAGGCGATGGTCGGCCTGGACACCATGTACCAGCGCGATCACCGCGACCAGGGCACGTGGACCGGCCGCATGAACAACCAGACGGTGGTGAACCCGGTCTTCTACAACAGCCCGAACGCCACGGTGGCCTACAACAGCACGCGCGATGCCAACGCCATCGACGTCGGCGTGTTCATGAACGATCGCGTCTGGCTGACCGAACAGATCTCGGTGCTCGGCAGCCTGCGCTGGGATTACTTCCGCAGCGAGTACGCCACGAGCGCCTCGTCGCTGGGCGGCGCCGCCGACTCGAAGAAGCTGAGCCCGGCCATCAGCGCGATCTGGGAGCCGACCAAGGACTACATGTTCTACACGTCGTTCTCGCGCACGTATCGCCCGGTCGGCACGGACATCGCCGTGGCGGTAGGCGGCGTGGCCTCGGAAGTGCCGCAGAACGGCGTCAACAGCGAGCCGGAACGCGCGGACACCATCGAAGTGGGCGCCAAGCTCGACTTCCTGGACAAGCGCCTGGGCGTGACCGGTGCCCTCTTCCAGACGAAGAAGACCAACGCCTACACGGTGGACCCGACCACCGGCGACATCACCAACGGCTTCTCCGATACAGGCGAAGGCCGCCGCATCCGTGGCCTGGAACTGGGCCTGAGCGGGCGCATCGTCGGCGGCTGGACGGCCAACGTGGCCTACGCCTACCTGAACGGCGAGGTCACGTCGGCCTCCACCGCTTCCACGGTGGGCAACGTGGCGCCGGGCGTGGCGCGTCACAACGTTACGCTGTGGACCGCGTACGACATCCCCCACTCGATCCTGCCGGTGCCGGGCCAACTGACCATCGGCGGCGGCCTGCAGTACGCCACCGGCTATTGGGCCGATTCGGCGAATACCACCAAGATGCCGGACAACTTCTCGCTGGATGCCATGATCGGCTACAAGCAGGGCAAGTACCGCATCTCCCTGAACGGCTACAATCTCACGAACCACCTGAACTACCAGTCGTCGTTTGGTGCCGTGCGTGCCGTGCCGACCTCGCGCCGCACGTTCCTGCTGAACGTCGGCATGACGTTCTAAGCTGAAGTACCGGGCCGGCCGGACAGCCGGCCCTCACCGTTTCATCGTCTCAAACGCCATGCTTGTCCAGATTCCCGATGTGCTGACCCCTGCCGAGATCCAGTATTGCCGAGGCCGCCTCGAGCAATCGCAATGGATCGACGGGCGCGTGTCGGCCGGTGACCTCGCCGCCAGGGCCAAGCGCAACCTGCAGATTCCCGTCGAGAGCGCCGAGGCGCAGGAACTCGGCGAACTCGTTCTCAATGCCCTGGGCCGCAGCGAGCGCTATCACTCCGCCGCGCTGCCGCTGCGAGTGCTGCCGCCGATGTTCAATCGCTACGAAAGCGACATGACCTTCGGCAACCACGTCGACAACGCCATCCGCACCGTGCCCGGCACGGGCGGCATGCGGATTCGCGCCGATGTGTCCAGCACGCTGTTCCTGTCCGATCCGGACGAATACGATGGCGGCGAACTGGTGATCCAGGATCTCTACGGCTCCCACTCGGTGAAGCTGCCAGCGGGGCATCTGGTGGTCTATCCGGCGTCCTCGCTGCATGCCGTGACGCCCGTCACGCGCGGCGCGCGCTGGGCGTCGTTCTTCTGGGCCCAGTCGCTGGTCAAGGACGAGGGCCAGCGCAGCATGCTCTACGAACTGGACCTGGCGATCATCGAGATCCGCAAGGAACTGGGCGATGACAAGCCTGCCGTGCTGTCCCTCGTCAACCACTATCACAACCTGCTCAGGCGCTGGTCCGAGCTGTGAGCGCGATGCAGATTCCCCCGGACACCGTGTCGCTGGGCGACTATGAGCGCCACTTCCACGCACGGGTGGAGCCGTCGATCCGGGCCTACATCGCCGGGGCGGCGGCGGATGGCATCACGCAGCGCGAGAACGGCGCCGCATTCCAGCGCCTGCGGCTGATGCCACGGGCGCTTGTCGAACTGTCGGGAGCGTCCGCGCAGCAGACCCTGTTCGGGGAGACGCTGGCCTATCCGATCCTGATGGCCCCCACCGCGTATCACAAGCTGGTGCACCCGGACGGCGAACTGGCCACGGTGCAGGCGGCCTCGCTGACGCGCACGTGGATGACGGTCAGCACGCAGGCCAGCGTGACGCTGGAGGAGGTAGCGCGTGCCGCGACGGTGCCGCTCTGGTTCCAGCTCTATTTCCAGACCCGGCCGCAGGACACGCAGGCGCTGGTGCGCCGGGCCGAACAGGCCGGCTACAAGGCGATCGTCCTGACCATCGACGCCGCTGTCAGCGGCATCCGCAATATCGAGCAGCGTGCGGGATTCCGCCTGCCGGACGATGTCCGGCCGGTGAACCTGGACGCCTTTCCGCCGAATCCGCCCGCCCGGGCCACGCACGGCAGCCCGGTCTTCCAGGGCATGCTGGACCACGCGCCCACCTGGGCCGATGTCGAGGCGCTGTGCCGGCAGACGGCGTTGCCGGTGCTGGTCAAGGGGCTGCTCAATCCGGCCGATGTCGGCCCGGCGTTGGACGCCGGCGTCTCGGGCATCATCGTCTCCAACCATGGGGGCCGGACGCTGGACACCGTTCCCGCGACCATCGACTGCCTGCCCGCCGTCGCCACGGCGGTGGCCGGCCGCGTGCCGGTGCTGCTCGACGGCGGCGTGCGGCGTGGGACGGATATCGTCAAGGCCATCGCACTCGGGGCTTCGGCCGTCCTGGTCGGACAGCCCGTACTGCATGCGCTGGCCGTGGGCGGCATGCCCGGCGTGGCCCATATGCTGACGTTGCTACAAGCCGAACTGGAAGTGGCCATGGCGCTGGCGGGTTGCCCCACGCTCGCAGCCATCGGCCCTTCCAGCGTGCTCTAACGGCCCTCTGCCAGCAGCCGCGCCAGCGCCGGTGGCAAGCCCGTGTTGGGCTTCTGCGGGGGCCGCGCGAAGCTGCCCTCCCGCGCGCTGCCGGCCTGCAGGGCCACCAGCGACTCGCAGTGCCGCACGGCGCTGCTCACGCCATCCACCACGGGCACCGGAATCTTCCCCTTGAGCGAGCGCGCCAGCCCGGCCAGCGGCGCACCGGCCACGATGATCACATCGGCGCCGTCCTCGCGCACCGCTTGCAGGCTCATCGCCTCCAGCCGTTCCGCGTGGTCCTCCTGCACGCTGCCGATATCGCGCAGCGGCGACTGCAAGGAGCGGATGCTGGCCAGGCGCGACGTCAGGCCATTGGCGGCCACGCACTCCCGATACCACGCTTCAATGCGATGCGAAATCGCGATGATTGAGAAGCGCTGTCCCAGCAGGCAGGCGCTGGCCAGCGCGGCTTCGGTCATGCCGACGACCGGCACATCGAACAGCTCCTTCAGGCCGGCCAGACCGGGATCGCCGAAGGCGGCGACCACCAGCCCGTCGAACTGGCCGGCATGCTCGGCCGCCGCGCACGCGGTGGCATAGCCGCCCACCAGCGCCTCGAAGCGGGTTTCGATATAGGCCACGCCAAACGCCGCCGTGGCCATCGTGATGCGGGTTTCCGGCGCGGCGGTACGCTGCGCCTCCGCGTGGATCAGGTCGGTCACCGACGCGCTGATATTGGGATTGACGATCAACAGGTTCATGGTTTGCGCCATCAGATCTCGGGTTGGCCCGCTTCGAGGAACCGGCCACGGCCGGCCGTCGGTTCCAGGTATTCGCCATTGCGCACGATCATTTCGCCGCGCGAGAAGGTGGTCATCGGCCAGCCGGTCACCTCGATGCCCTCGTACGGCGTGTAGTCCACGGCGTGGTGCAGGTTGCTATTGGCGATGCGCACCTGGCGCGCCGGATCCCACAGCACGATATCGGCATCGGCGCCAATCGCGATGGTGCCCTTGCGCGGATAGAGCCCGTACAGCTTGGCTGGCCGGTACGCCGTCAGTTCGACGAACTGGTGCAGGGACAGCTTGCCGCGCGCCACGCCATCGAACAGCAGCGGCAGGCGGGTCTCAATGCCTGGCACGCCGTTGGGGATGTGGTCGAACGGTTGCGCCGTCCCGCCGAGCTTCTTGCCCTCGGGATCGTCGTAGTTGAACGGGGCGTGGTCGGACGAGAACACGCTGAACACGCCGTTGGCCAGCGCGCGCCACACGGCGGCCTGGTTCTCCGGGTCGCGCGGCGGCGGGCTGCACACGCACTTGGCGCCTTCGTAGCCGTCGTCGCCGGGCAGGCCCATGTCTTCGGCGGTCAGGTACAGGTATTGCGGGCAGGTCTCGGCGAGGATCTTCATGCCACGGCCCTGCGCCCAGCGGATCTGCTCGATGGCTTCCTTGCCGGACACGTGCACGATCAGGATCGGCACATCGACCAGTTCCGCGAACGAGATCGCGCGATGCGTGGCTTCCCGCTCCACCACGGCGGGGCGCGCCAGCCCGTGGAAGCGCGGCGCGATGCGGCCTTCTCCCACCAGCTTGTCGGTCAGCCACGAGATGCAATCGGCATTCTCGGCATGCACCATCACCAGCGCCTTGTTCTGGCGGGCCACGTCCAGCACTTCCAGCATTTCGCGGTCCGACAGCTTCAGGTCGTCGTAGGTCATGTAGACCTTGAACGAGCTGTAGCCCTGGCGGATCAGCGCCGGCAGCTCGTCCTGCAGCACGGCGGGCGTCGGGTCCGCCACGATCAGGTGGAAGGCGTAGTCGATCACCGCGCGGCCCTCGGCGCGGCGATGGTAGTCGGCCACCGCCGCACGCAGCGAATGGCCCTTCTCCTGCGCGGCGAACGGGATCACCGTGGTGGTGCCGCCGCACACCGCCGCGCGCGTGCCGGTGAAGAAATCGTCGGCCATGCGCATGCCTTCCGGCATGGGCTGGTCCAGGTGGCAATGGCCGTCGACGCCGCCGGGCAAGGCCAGCAGGCCCGTGGCGTCGACTTCCGTTGCGGCGGCGGGCAGGTCGTGCCCGAGCGCCACGATGCGGCCGTGGCGCACGCCGATGTCACAGCGGAAGCGGTCCGAAGCGGTGACCACGTCGGCATTGCGGATCACGAGGTCAAGAATGTTGTCTGCAGGCATGGTCATCCCTCCGTTACGCGTCCTTCATTACTCGACTTCGCGGAACAGCCGGCCCCAGCCCTTGAGGGCGCGGGTGTCCACGCCGGCCAGGCGCAGCGACTTCCACACGACCGTGGAGATCGTGTCGTAGAGCGGGATGCCCGTCTCGGCTTCCAGTTCCTCCGCCAGATGGGCGGCGTGCAGGTTGGTGCAGAACGTGGAGATGGCCTGCACGTTCTCCTTCGCCAGCGCGCGCACCATCGTGCGGATGGTGTCTTCCTCGACCTCGGCGAAGCTGTAGTTCACGTGGAGGTCCAGGTGGCGCTCCGCCGAGCAGTCGATGCCGCTGCGCTGGTAGTTGGCGATGATGCGCTGCTGCACGTCATCGAGATAGGGCGTGGCCAGGCCGAAGCGACGCGCGCCGGTCTTCTCGAGGATCTCGTTCAGGGCCAGGACCGAAGTGGTGGCGGGAATGCCGGTAGCTTCGGTGATCTGCTTGCACAGCGCCTGGTCACGGTCGAAGCCGAGCCAGCCGGACGACGTGCCGTTCCACGCAATCACGTCGACACGGGCATCGGCCAGCAGGCGGGCCGCCGCGAGGATCTTCTCCAGGTCGAACTGACCCAGCGCCTGGTCACGCAACGAAATCTCGGTGACAGTGAAGCGCGAGAAATGCGCGCTGACGTTGGGCAAGCCGCTGACCATCGCGCTGGTAATAGGCTCCAGCGCGGTGTTGGAAGACGGCGTCAGCATGCCAAGGCGAATCTGTTTGCTCATGGTTGGTTCTCAGGAGTTTGCGGGCACCGTCTGGGAGCGGCGCCTCTGCGGGTTGTATTGGTTTTATTGTTCGGGCTTGTCGTTGAAGGCGAGCTGCGTGCCGGGCACGCCCTGGCTGGTACGCGCCAGCTCCAGTTCCCGCTTCAACGCGGCTTGTCGCGCGGCGTCCGGCTTGACGGTGTTGCCGGCCTGCAGCGCGGGAAGCACGTAGTCGTTAACCATCTGGCGATAGAGGTCCAGGTACTTCGCATCGCGCAGGCCGCCCTGCGTCGACATGATGCTGTTCATGACGATCACCGCGTTCTGCTTGGGCAGCACCGTGATGAACTGCCCCTTGTAGCCCATCGCGCTGAACTCGCGCTCGCTCTTGACGATGTTGTTGACCCAGCAGTAGTAGCCGTAGTCCCCGGCGGGGCCGGACGGCGTGGTCATCTGGGCCACCCACGATGCGGGCACGATCTGCTGGCCGTTCCAGCGGCCCTGGTTCAGCATCAGCATGCCGAGCCGGGCCATGTCGAGCGAGCGCAGGCGCAGCCCCCAGCCACCGGACACCGCGCCTTTGCCGTCGGCACCGTCCCAGCGGTAGTGCGACATCCCCAGCGGCTTGAACAGGCGCTGCGCGGCGTACTGCTGCTCCGGCATGCCCGTGACCTGGCTGATCGTGGCGCCGACCAGCACCGGGTTGACGTCGATGTAGTCGAACTCCGTGCCGGGCCTGGCGCGCACACTGGCCGAGGCGGCCACCTTGAGGCGGTCCGGCACGCCGTAGTACAGCGTGTCGGTGCCCTCCACCAGCTTGTACGACAGCCCGCTCGACATCGACATCAGGTGCCGGAGCTGGATCTGCTGCTTGTCCGCCAGTGACGGGGCCAGGTCGGGGCGCGCGGCGGCCAGCCTGGGGCCCGGCGCGTCGCTCGCGCTGAGCTTGCCGTCGCCGACCAGCGTGCCCACCAGCAGCGCGCTGATGAACTTGGTGACGGAGTAAAGCTCGTGGTTGTAGTCCCGCGAGAGGCCGTCGCCGTAGCGCTCGAACACAATCTTGCCGTCCTTGATGACGAGCAGGCTGCGCACGTCGAGCTTGTCGCGCCGGATCCATTCGGACAAGGCGACGAGCCGCGTGGAATCCACGCCGACCGACTCGGGCTGTGCCGTGGGAATGCCTTCGACGGTGGCAGTGGCGGTGCCGGCCATGGCCGGCTGGGCCAGCAAGGCGCCAGCGGCCAGCAGCGCCGCCACGACAGGGTGGAATCGTTGCATGATGGTCTCCTCCAGCCGATGCCCGTCAGACCGGGATCTTCTTTTCGTAGTCGATAGCCGTGGACGACAGCAGCAGGCCCACGCCGGCGGCGGCAAAGAACATCAGCGCCAGGAAGTACGAGCCGGTGAACTGCACGATCATGCCGACGATGATCGGCACGCAGATGCCGCCGATATTGCCACCGAGGTTCATCACGCCGCCCAGGAAGCCGATCTTGTCACGGGTACCCAGGATCGACGGGATGCACCAGAACAGGCCGCACCAGCGCAGGAAGAACAGCGTGGAGGACAGCAGGGCCACGACCACGGTGGCGTTGGTGACATAGGCCACGGAGAAGATCGACACGGTGGCGACCACGGCGGCGATGCCGAACAGCGTACGCATCACCACGTTGGGGCGGCCGCCGGCCTCCTTCCACTTGTCCGCGATCCAGCCGCCGATCAGTTCGCCGACGAAGCCGCTGAAGAAAATGATGAAGCTGGCACCGCCCATCGCCTTGATGTCGAACCCGTGCACCTTGTTCAGGTAGTTGGGCATCCACGTCAGCAGGCCGTAGAACACGGTGTTGAAGCACATCCAGCCGATGGCCATGCACCAGACCGAGCGGTACTTGAAGAAATCGAGCGAGCGGCCCGACAGGTTGGCCGGCTCGGCGCGATGCTCGCTGGCCTGGGCTTCCTCGATATAGCGGGCCTCGAGTTCGTTGACGCCCGGGTGCTGGCGCGGGGAATTGCGGATGTACCACCAGGCCACGGCGCCGGCGATGACGGTGCCCACGCCGGCGACGACGAAGGCCAGGCGCCAGGAGTCGAGCGCGGCAATCAGCCAGGTGATGATGATGGCGCCCAGCGCGGCACCGAGCGGCGCGCCGCCATCAAGCAGCGTGGCACCACGGCCGCGTTCGTTCTGCGTCATCCAGATGGCGTTGAGCTTGCCGCCGGCCGGATAGATCGGCGCCTCGGCGGCACCGAGGCCCAGGCGGGTCAGCAGCAACGTCGTGGCGCTGGTGCACACGGCGGCCATGGCCTGGAACGCGCCCCAGAACACGGTGGCGCAGGCAATCACGATGCGCGGCTTGTACTTGTCCGCCAGCATGCCGCCCGGCACCTGCATCAGGGCGTAAGTCCAGAAGAACGAACTGAGGATCAGGCCCTGCATGGTGGGGCTGAGGTCAAACTCCTTCGCGATCAGCGGCATGGCCACGGACAACGACGCGCGGTCGATGTAGTTGATCGCGATCAGGAACAGCATCATCAGGAAGATCTTCCAGCGGACGGTGCTGCGCGGGGCCGGCATGGTGGCGGCGGCCTGGCTCGTGGATGGCATGACGGGGGTCTCCTTGCTCCTTGGTGCTGCGTTGTCGAGGCGTTTCTAATCCGGGTGTCGCGCAACTGTGACGGAGTATAGGATACGTAATCTGTAATTACAACGCGTGTAAGTCATTGATTTATATGCATAGGGTAAGCACCAATTCCGGGTGTGATACGCTTCGCTTCAGTGCAATTTCCCCATTCTGGTGATGTCCGTGACACAAGCGCTGCCCAAAACTGCCCGACTCCGCACACTTGGCATGTCCGCCGAAATCGCGGCGCGGCTGCGCACGATGATTCAGGAGGGCGAGCTGCCGCCCGGGGTCCGCATGGACGAGAAAGCGTTCTGCGAAGCGTTCGACGTGTCGAAGACGCCCCTGCGTGAGGCGCTGAAGGTGCTGGTGTCCGAAGGGCTGGTGCTGCATCGCCAATACATCGGCTATCGCGTGGCGCCGCTGGACCTCGAGGAACTGCGCGAAACCTTTGAAACCCTGCACGGGCTGGAAGCCCACGCCGGGGGACTGGTGGCGCGGCGCATGAGCGATGCGGCGCTGGCGAAGATCGAGCGCAAGCACCAGTCCATGATCGACGCGCATGCGGCCGGCCGGCGCACGGATTACTTCCGCATCAACCAGGAAATCCACCAACTGATCGTCGATAGCGCGGACAACGCCGTGCTGTCCGGCATCTACGCCACGCTGATGAGCAAGGTGCATCGCGCCCGGGGCGCGGCCAACACCGAAATGCTGCGCTGGCAGGAATCGCACGAGGAACACGAGGCCATCATGGCCGCCCTGCGCGAAGCGGGCCGCCCACGCCTGCCGCAGATCCTGCGCGAGCATTCCGAAAATACCGCGAAGGAAGTCCTGCGGGTACTCGAGCAGACCCTGGCCGAACCTGCCGCACGGGTGGCCGGCGCCTCGCGCTAGCGCCTCGACGATCCAGTGCTACTGCGGCAACGGCCGCACGGTGATTGCCACGGTGAGCACGCGCTGGTAAGCCGGCGCGGCAGGCTTCACCGCACCTGCAGGCGGTCCAGCCGCAGCCGGTGCCGGGCGTCGGTCAGCCGCCACGCGGCCAGCCAGGCGGCCAGCACCACCGCCAGCAGGCTGCCGCCGGCCAGCAGGAACATCAGCAGGATCTGGTAGCGTGCGGCGTCGATCGGGTCCATCCCCGCGAGGATCTGGCCGGTCATGATGCCGGGCAGCGTGATGATGCCGGCCGCCGCCATGGTGTTCACGGTCGGCAGCAACCCGCTGCGCACGGCCTGGCGAAGGATGGGGCGCAGGGCCGTGTGGCGGTCGTCGCCCAGTGCCAGCCGCGCGTCGATGGCCTGGCGCTGGTGCCAGGCGGCCGTGAAGGTGGCCTGCAGCGTCAGGCTGGCGGCATTCATCGCATTCCCGAGGATGATGCCGGCCAGCGGGATGGCGTGGCGGGCGTCGTACCACGGTGAAGGCCGCAGCGCCGTGACCAGCGCCAGCACCGTGATGACCAGCGTGGGCACGCTCACCGTGGCCAGCCCGATGATGAACTGCCAGCGCGCATCGAAGCGGCGCTCCTGCCGGCTGCCGGCCTCGCGCGCGGCGGCCAGGATCATGGCCAGCACCACCAGCAGCGTCACCCACGGCGACGACAGCTCAAATACCGCCCGCAGGATCAACCCCACCAGCATCAGCTGCACCACCATGCGCACCGCCGCCCACAGCAGGGTGCGATGGATGTGCAGGGACATCGCCAGCGACAGCGCGGCGCCCGCCACGATCAGCAGGCTGGCGAGCACCAGATCGCCCGTGGTCAACAGGATCGGACTCATGGGGACACGGCCTCCAGCCCGTTCTGGCACAGCCGGAACTGCGCATTGCGCAGCCGGGCCGCCTGTTCCTCGTTATGGGAGACCACCAGGAGGCCGATGCCTTCGGTCATCACCCGCTTCAGCACCGCTTCCACGGCGAGCGTGGTATCGCGGTCCAGCGCGGACGTGGGCTCATCGAGCAGCAGGAAGCGCGGCCGGCGCATGACAGCCCGCAGCAACGCCAGGCGTTGCCGCTCGCCGGTGGAGAGATGGCTGAC
This sequence comes from Cupriavidus sp. OV096, assembly GCF_900115455.1. Lineage (NCBI taxonomy): Bacteria > Pseudomonadati > Pseudomonadota > Betaproteobacteria > Burkholderiales > Burkholderiaceae > Cupriavidus > Cupriavidus sp. OV096. The sequence goes on along the minus strand of NZ_FOWM01000008.1, from coordinate 213,721 downwards.
GGGGGCCGCGAGGATGTCCGCGCGCAGGCAAAGATGCCGGGCCAGTTGGTCGAGCCGGGGGTCGATCGCGTCCTCTTCGCCGAAATGGGCGCGCACATCGTCGGCCCACCAGCCCGACTCGGCGGCCACATAGATGACCTCGCGCCGCCAGGCCGGCCCGCTCAGGGCCTCGCGCGACAGATTGCCGAGCCGCACGTCGCCGTCATTGGGGTCGAGGTCGGCAATCATGCGCAGCAAAAGGCTCTTGCCGCTACCGGACGCGCCAGACAGCACCGTGCATTTGCCCGGCGGCACGTCGAAGGTATAGGGACCCCGGCCATGGCCGGTCAGGTTGTGGATATGAAGATGACCGTCCATCGGGCGCACGGGTGAGCGTCGGCACAGTTGTGGGGACCACAGCCTACCGCGATTTCCTTAAGCGCAGATTATCGGTCCGCGCGGTCTTGCTCTCATCGCCCACCCGCCCTTTTTGTTGGTCAGTCGACGGTGATGTGGTTGGTGCGGATCACGTTGCCCCAGACCGAGACATCGTCGCGCACGGTCTGCGCGAACTGCTCCGGCGTCTTGACCGGCGGCATCGCCATATTCAGCAGCAGGAAGCGCTCGCGCATGGCCGGGCTGGTCAGGATCCGGTTCACCTCCGCGTTCAGCCGCTGCACGATGGCGGCGCTGGTGCCCGCCGGCGCGAACATGCCGTACCAGCTATTCGTCTCGAATGGATAGCCCTGCTCGGTCATGGTCCGCACCTCGGGCGTGGCCGGCCCGCGCCGGGTGCCGCTGATGGCCAGCGCGCGCAGCTTGCCGGCACGGATCAGCGGCACCGACGAGGAGGTATCGACAAAGGCCACCCGCACGATGCCACCCTGCATGTCGTTCAGGATCTGCGGCACGGTCTTGTACGGCACATGCCGGAGGCGGATGCCCGTCTGCATCTTCAGGGCCTCCATGGTCAGGTGGCCGCCGGAGCCGATGCCCCACGACGCGTAGTCGTAGGCGTCCGGCCGCGAGCGCACGTGCTCGACGAAGGACTTCAGGTCGCGCGCCGGGAAGTCCGGCGTTACCGCCAGGAAGTTGCCGCCGCCGCCGACCTGCACCACGGGGATCAGGTCGCGCAGCCCGTCATACGGCATCTTCGGCTGCAGGGTCTGGTTGATGACCACCGTCGCCGCGTAGGTGAACAGCAGCGTATGGCCGTCCGGCGCGGCCTTGGCCACGATGTCATTGCCGATGATGCCGGTGGCGCCGGGCTTGTTGTCGATCACGAAGGACTGGCCGAGGACCTTGCCGAGTTGGTCGGCGATAGGCCGGGCGAACAGGTCCGGACCGCTGCCGGCGGACCCCGGCACCACCAGCCGCACCGGGCGGGACGGCCACGGGTTGGCGGCACGGGTCGCTCGGATCGGATTCACGGCGGCGGCGAGCCCAAGCATCGCCATCGACTTCAGCAGCCTGCGGCGCCCGGCGTCTGTGTCGTCGTCATCGGGAAGGGAAAGGAGTCGTGTCATCGCCATCCCTCAATGCATGCCGAAGTTGTCATCCACAGCCGTCGCGCCCGCCTCCAGCACCGTGGCCGCAGCCACGTACAGGCTGCGCGACACGTAGCTCTGCACCTGTTTGGCCCGTGCGCGCAGCCATTCCGCCTTGAGCTGGCGCGCCTCGACCACGTGCGGCGCATCGCCGGGCGCCAGCGCCAGCAGGTCGATCACATGCAGCGCCAGTTGCAGGTCGCCATGCGCGGCCAGCGCCTGGGCATGCCGTACCACCGCGCCATGGTTGTCGATGGCCGCCGCGATCTCGCTGGCCACCTGCTGCGGCGGGGCTGGATGCAGCGTGGTGGCGTTGCGGTCCCACCAGCCATTTTCGGAGCGATAGATATCGCGGGCGATATAGCTCGGGTCGCCGTAGGTCGGCCGCATCCACGGCTGCTCGAACAGGTCCGGCGGCGGCCGCAGCGCGGCCAGCATCTCCCGCTCGTTGCAGCCGGCGTTCATCAGGCGGACCACTTCCTGGCGCATCCAGCGCAAGGCCCGCGCCGTGTGCAGCAGCACGTGCTGGCAGATGTCCTCCCCTTCCAGCGTGGCGCCGAACTCGCGCACCACGGTCTGCGGGCGCAGGCCGGCCAGCCGCTCCAGCGTCTCGGCCCAGCGCACGGTGTCGCGCATGGTGCGGAACGGGGTGCCGATATTGGGAATGGAATCGATGATGGCCGGGCCGCCATAGAGCAGCCGCCGGCCGGGCAGCCAGACCGCCACGGCGTCGTCGGTCTCGGAGGGTGCCCAAAGAATCTCCGCGCGCTGTTCGCCATGGCCCACGGTCATGCCGTCCCGGAACGTCTCGGACGGCGTGGTATGCCGCAGCTTGCCAGCGAGTGCCCCGGCGCGATGCCGGAACTGGATCTCGGCCATGCGCTCCTGCAGCCGCTGCGTTTCGCGGTAGCGGCTCTGGCGCGCCAGCACGTTCACATGGGCCAGCACACGCGGGGCCGGTTCGCCGCGCTGCGCGGCATGGTCGATCCACTGCTGCACGCCGGCGTTGTAGCCGAGGTGGCCGTGGCTGTAGCAGAGCGCGATCACCGGCAGTTCGGTCTGCGTGCGCAGCGCCTCGATCATGCCGGCCGTCACGGACCCGCCGGGGCCGCTGTCCACCACCAGCAGGCCGTCGCCGACGTCAGCGACGAAGGTCTGGCCCTGTCCATGCAGCAGCCAGACACCCTCGGCAATGCGGTCGATCCCCTTGCCGGTGATCAGTGCGGCCGGACGATCCTCGATCTCGTTCATGGCATCCCTTCCAGTTTGGCGAAGGGATATTCACGCGCAGACGGCGCACTATCGTCAGTGGGGAAAGTCCCCGGCCGGCACGGCGCGCAGCCTGCGGCGCCAGCGCCGGGGCGCCCTGGCGGTGGATCGGAAATTTTCGCTGTGAACCGCCGGTTATCACCTGCGTGGCGCAGGGAGTTCCCGGCGCGCGGTGGCTGCGCTAGCCAGCCGCCATCGGGGCGATCGGGGCGATCGGGGCCGGGGTGGCGCGGGCCGCAGGTGCCGGGTGCGGCACCTGTCGCCGCAGCGGGCTGTCCGGCATCTTGCTCATGTAATGCACCTCGCGGCGCAGCAGGGTGGCGAACTGCTCCGCCACCGGCGTCATCGGCGAATCGGCGCGGTAGATCAGGCTGACCGCATGGCTCGGCAGCGGGTCTTCGATCGGCAACGCCACCAGACCAGCCGTGGCCAGGCGCCCCGGCACCAGTTGGCGCGGCAGCAGGCACAGCAGCGAGCGGTCCTGCAGCAGCGTCTGGATCATGCCGATGGTGTCGCAGCGCACCGCCACGCGGGGCAGCGGCAGGTCGAGCGCGCGGAAGGCGTCCAGGATCGCCGCGCCCGGGCCCTGCATGCGCCGACCGGTCAGCACCCAGTCGGAATTGACCAGCTCGCGCAACGTCCGCGCATGGCGCAGCGGATGCTCCTGATGCGCCACCACCACCGAATCGTTGTGGTACAGCGTCTCGCAGACAAATTCGCGTTCGATGCCTTCATCGGGAATCGGGCTCACCGCCATGTCCATCACGCCGGCGCGCAGGTCGGCCAGATGCTCGGGATAAACGCCGCTGTCGATGCAGACCTGCACGTCCGGATGCTGGGTGCGGAAGCGCTTCAGCACCGCCGGCAGCAGCAGGTTGGCCGGCCCGCCCGTGGCGCCGATGCGCACCGTGCCGTTGCGCGTGCCCAGCATCTGGGTCATCTCGTCCGTGGCCTTGCGCGCCTCGGTGGCGATCAGGCGCGCCCGGCGCAGGAACGCATCGCCAAAGCGGGACAGCACCACGCCGCGCGTGGTGCGCGTCAGAAGTGGCACGTGCAGCTCTTCCTCGAGCTGCCGGATGCTCTTGGTGATGGCCGGCGCCGACACGTCGCGCACCTTGGCGCCAGCGCGAATGCTGCCGCTTTCCGCCACGGCAATGAAATCCTGCAATTGGCTCAGACGCATGACTCGCCTCCTCCCGAAAGACCGTGTGATAACGCCCTGCTCCGCGAGCATAGCGGGATTTGCGGGCATCAGTGATAACCCGAGGTGCTAACCGTGGGTTCACACACCGCGTGTTGCGGAGGCTATTGGCATTGCAATGCGTGGCCCATCATCCCCTTCCATCGATGCCCCGCATCGTCATGAAACGAGAGATCGATGGCAATTCCAGAAGACCTGCCCCTGGCAGGCATCCGCGTGGCCGAGTTCGGCCAGTTCATTGCCGCCCCCGGCGCCGCGATGATGCTGGCCGACCTGGGCGCCGATGTGATCAAGGTGGAACCGCTGCGCGGAGACAGCGCGCGGCGCTTCGACGGCACCAGCTCGCAAAGCCCGATGTTCCTGGCCTACAACCGTGGCAAGCGCGGCATGGCGCTGGACCTGCGCCAGCCGGCCGGCGCGGAAGCCGCCCGCCGGCTCGCCTTCTCTTGCGACGTGGTCCTGCACAACGCGCGGCCGGGGACGATGGAATCGATCGGCCTCGACGCCGCCACGCTGCGCACCGCGAAACCGGCGCTGATCCATGCCTCCGTCACCGGCTTTGGCACGCGCGGTCCGTCGCGCCTGCGGCCCGGGCTCGACATCGCGGCCCAAGCCGAAAGCGGCATGATGTCGGTGACAGGCGAAGCGGGCGGCCAGCCCCTGAAGGCCGGCTTCGCCCTGATCGACGCCGCCACGGCGCTCGCCACCTCGAACGCCATCCTCGCCGCGCTGTTCCGGCGCCTGCGCACCGGCCAGGGCGAAACCATCGAGACCTCGCTGCTGACCGTGGGCATCCAGCTCCAGGCGCAACTCTGGTCCGAATACCAGTGCTCGGGCGCCCTGCCGGTGCGCAGCGGCAACAGCCAGCCGAAGGCGGCGCCGGCGGCGGATGTTATCGCCGTGGCCGATGGCCATATCGTGCTGTCGGCCTATCTCGACGAACACTGGGCGCGGCTGTGCGATGCCATCGGACAACCCGCGCTGGCCCGGGACCCGCGCTTCGCGAGCAACCCGCTGCGGGTGAAAAACCGCCCTGCCCTGCTGGACGTGCTGCACGCCGCCCTGCGCGGCTACACCGGTGAACAAGCGCGCGCGCTGCTGGAACGCCATCAGGTGGTGGTGGGCGTGGTGCGCGACTACCAGCAGGTGGAACGCAGCGCCGATGTGCTGGCTAGCGGCCTGCTGATGCGCGTCGGCGACGGCCTCGGCGGCGAGATCGCCCTCCCGGGCCTGCCCTTCACGATGGCCAGCCTGCCTCCCGCCGCCACGCCCGCCGTGCCGCGGCTGGGCGAGCACACCGCAGCGGTGCTGCGCGAACTCGGCTATGACGACGTCGCGATCCGCACGATGGCGCAGGCACGCGCCATCGCCATTGAATCGCTCGACACCACGGAGGCCAGCGCATGACAGCCGACACCCCCATCCTGATCGACCGGCACGAGGGCTGGGCCGAGATCACGCTGAACCGGCCGGAAACCCGCAACGCCATCGACATGGCCACCGCCGAAGCGCTCGGCGAGGCCATCGAAACGCTCGAACGCGAGCCCGGCTTGCGGGCGGTGGTGCTGCGCGGCGCCAATGGCGCGTTCTGCTCCGGCCTCGACTTGAAAGCGTTGCAGGCCCATCCGGCCGGCATGAACGGCTTCGCAGCACGCTGGGACCGCGTGCATGGCGGCCTGATGCGCAGCCGCAAGGCGTGGATCGTGGCGCTCGAACGGCACGCGGTGAACGGCGGCGCCGCGCTGGCGCTGGCTGGCGATCTGCTCGTCTGCGGGGAGCGCGCATTCCTGCAGATCGCGGAGGTGCGCATCGGCATGAATGCGCCGCGCAATATCGCGTGGCTGGCCCTGCGGCACAGCGAGGCCGTGGCGGCCCGGCTGTGCCTGCTGGGCGAGCGCGTGCCGGCCAGCGACCTGCTGCGGCTGGGCATCGCGACGGAAGTCATTGCCGACGCGGACGTCGTCGCTCGCGCCCAGACCTTGGCCACCACGATTGCCGGCTTCCCCGCCGAAGCGGTGGCCGCCATCAAGGGCAGCCTGCGCGCCGCCAGCACGCGCCGACCGCCAGCCGAATGGTTCGATGCCTGCGCCGACAAGGAGACCCCTCATGGCTGAGTTCGAAGCACTGCGTCACGAGGTCCGCGCCTTCGTGGCGGAAGCCCTGCCGCCGCCCGTGCGCGAGAAAGTGCGCCTCGGGCTGGAAGTCAGCAAGGACGAGATGATCGACTGGCAGCGCCGGCTGGCCGCGCGCGGCTGGCTCGCGCCCCACTGGCCCCAAGCCTGGCAAGGGGCTGACTGGAGCGCCGCGCAGCGCGCCGTGCTGCAGGAAGAGCTGGTGCTGGCCCACGCGCCGGAGACGGGCGGTATCTCGATCGAAATGATCGGCCCAATCCTGATCCGCTACGGCACGCCCGCGCAGCAGCAGCATTTCCTGTCGCGCATCCTCAATCTCGAACACTGGTGGTGCCAGGGCTACTCGGAGCCGAATGCCGGCTCGGATCTCGCCTCGCTGGGCACCCGCGCGGTGCGCCGCACGCGCCCGGACGGCACCGAGGTCTACGTGGTCAACGGCAGCAAGATCTGGACGTCCTACGCCCAGTACGCGGACTGGATGTTCTGCCTCGTGCGCACCGACACCGAGGCGCGCGCCCAGCAGGGCATCAGCTTCCTGCTGATCGACATGCGCAGCCCCGGCGTCAGCGTACGGCCGCTGATCGGCATTCACGGCTGGCACCTGTTCAATCAGGTGTTTCTCGATGACGTGGAAGTGCCGGTGGACATGCGCGTCGGCGAGGAGAACGCGGGCTGGTCGATCGCCAAGTCCCTGCTGGAACATGAGCGGCTGAACCTCGCCCGCGTGGCCGAGAATCGCCGGCGGCTGGCCAAGGTGCGGGCGATTGGCGCCGAGGTGGAGGAAGCCGGCGAACCGCTGATGCGCCGCCCGTGGTTCGCGCGGCGGCTGCGGGAACTCGAAGTGCGGCTGGAAACGCTGGCCGCCACGGTGCTGCGCTTCCGGCGGCTCGAACGGGCCGGCGGCGCACTCGGCCCGGAGACCGGCATGCTCAAGCTGATCGGCAGCCGGCTGATCCAGGACATCGAGAACCTTGCGGTGGATGCGCTCGGCCCGGACACGCTGGCCTATGACCGCGCCGCGCACTTCGAACCGCCCGCCACGCAGCCGGATCGCTCGCAGTACGCGCCCGCCGCCTCGGCGCGCCGCTTCGTGACGCGTGGCTACACCATCGCCGGCGGATCGAGCGAGATTCAGCACGAATTGCTCGCCAAGCAGGTACTCGGACTCTGAGGGACGGCACCTCCACACGACATGACAGGACACTCAAGCATGGAAGACCGCGACGACGCGCGCATCGAAGAGCGCCGCATGCTGCAGGAAAGCGTGGAGCGCTTTGTGGCGCGCGGCTATGACTTCGCGCAGCGCCGGGCCGCGCTGGCAGAGCCCGATGGATTCTCGCGCAAGCATTGGCGCACCTTCGCCGAGATGGGCTGGCTGGCGCTCGGCCTGCCGGAAGCCTGTGGCGGACTCGGTGACGACATGGATCAGGCCCTGCTGGCCGAGGCGCTGGGACAGGCCATGCCGGCCGAGCCGTGGCTGGCCAACGTCGCCCTGTGCGCGCCGCTGCTGGCGAACGCCGGCAGCGCGGCGCATCTCGCCATGGCCGAGGCCATCGCCGCCGGGGAGAGCTTCGCCGCGCTGGCCGCCTTCGAGGTGCAGGGCCGCCACGACGCCTTCGACGTCACCACGCAGGCCGAACCGCGCGGCGCGGCGCAGTGGGTGCTCGACGGCAGCAAGACGCTCGTGCTCGGGGGCGGATGTGCCGATGTGCTGCTGGTCCTGGCCCGTACCGAAGGCACACGCCGCGACCGCCAGGGGCTGACCCTGTTCGCGGTGCCGGCCAGCGCGCGCGGCGTCAGCGTGCAGGCGTTACCCACCTACGACGGCCGCCAGACCGCCACCGGGACGCTGCGACGCGTGCTGGTGGCGGACGACACGCGCATCGGCCCGGTCGGCGCGGCCTGGCCGATGGTGCAGGCCGCCATCGACCGCGCCACCGTCATGGCCTGCGCCGAAGCGGTGGGCGCGATGACGCGGGCCTTCGCCCTGACACGGGAGTACGTGATGACGCGCCAGCAGTTCGGCCGCCCGCTCAGCGCCAATCAGGTGATCCGGCACCGGCTGGTCGACCTGTTCGTCAGCATCGAGCAGGCCCGCGCCATCACGGAAGCCGCCGCCGCCACCTTGCAGGCCGATGACGCCACGCGCATGCGCGCGGTGTCCTGCGCGAAGGCGTTCGTTTCCACGGCCGGGCGCGCGCTCGGCGAAGACGCGGTGCAACTCCATGGCGCTGTGGGCATGACCGACGAGATGGAGGTCGGCCACTGCTACAAGCGGCTGGCCGCGCACGCAAACCTGTTCGGCGATGCCGACTGGCACCTCGCCCGGCTGGACGCACTCGAATCCGCCGCCCCGGCATCCGCCTGAGCGGCATTCACCCGGGCCCACTGCATGTGGGCCCAACCACGACATGCCGGCAACGTACCGGCTTGCGCGGCCAATGCGCCGCGACGGAGACAGCATGATGAAAAGCCAGCACACTGGCACGCGCGGGGTGTTACCGACCCTTGCCTCAACGTTCGCCACGCTCGCCACGTTGTCCGGCCTGGGCCCCGCGCTGGGCCATGCCGAAACGGCGCCCTACCCCAATCGGCCCATTCGCATGATCCTGCCGTCTGCGGCCGGCAGTGTGACGGACCAGACCGCACGCCTCGTGGCCGAGCGACTGTCGATTGCGCTGAAGAAGCCGGTGGTGGTGGATAACCGCCCGGGCGCCAACGGCATCATCGCCAGCGAGATGGTTTCCCGCGCCGAGCCCGACGGCTACACGCTGCTCTTCACCTACTCGGCCACGCTGACCGTGAACCCGTGGATCACGGCCAACCTGCCCTATGATCCGCTCAAGGACTTCACGCCGATCGCCCGGCCCAGCGCCCCCGGGGGCAACCTGCTCGTCGTCACGTCCACCCTGCCCGTGCACAACCTCAAGGAGCTGGTCGCCTACGTCAAGGCCAGCCCCACCGAGCTGGCGTACTGCTCCTGGGGCGTGGGCTCGGGCGGCCACCTCACCATGGAGTACCTGAAGGCCAAGACCGGCATGCGCCTCCGGCACGTGCCCTACAAGAGCGCCGTCCAGTGCACCAACGACCTGGCAGCGGGGCACGTGACGATTGCCTTCACCGATTCGCTCTCTGCCGTGCCGCACCTGAAATCGGGCCGCATCCGGGCCGTGGCCGCCTCCGGCCCGGAGCGGGGGCTGACCACGCCGGACGTGCCCACCATGGGCGAACAGGGCACGCCCTTCAATCAGGCCAGCTGGCTCGCGCTGTTCGGCCCGAAGAACCTGCCGGCGCCGATCGTCAATCGGCTCAATGCCGAGGTGAACCGCATCCTCCAGTCGCCCGAGGAACAGCAGCGCTTTGCCGCGATGTACCTGAAGCCGGGCAAGCCCTCCACGCCCGGCGAACTCGGTGAGCTGGTGCGCGCCGACCTTGGGGCTTGGGGCGAGGTGGTGAAGGTGTCCGGCGTAACGCCTCAGTAACCGAACGTCAAAGCACAACATCCAAAACAAAGAACGGGAGACAGCAATGAGAGAGAAGTCGAGCCGCTGGCGAAGCGTGCAACGTGCCATCGGCATGGGGCTGGCCGTGGGATGCGGCAGCGCATCTGCGGTGACCGTGCAGTTGTTCGGTGTGGTCGATGCATCGATCGAGTACGCCAAGGGGTCGGAGAGCGTGGTGCGCATGCGCGAGGGCCAGCAGGCCGCGTCGCGCTGGGGCCTGCGCGGCATCGAGGATCTGGGCGGCGGCACCAAGGCCAACTTCCTGGTCGAATCGGGCTTCAATATCGACACCGGCGTCGAGTTCTTCGGCAATGGCCGCCTGTTCGGCCGCCAGTCGTGGATGGGACTGTCCAACGAGACGTGGGGCGAGTTCCGGCTGGGCCGCCAGTACACGCCATCGTTCTACGCGCTGCTGCGGCTGGACCCGTTCCTGCTCAACGGCATGGTGTCGCCGTTCAACCTGCTCAGCGCCACGGCGTCGCAGGGCACGGGCCAGGTGGCCTACGGCGCGCGCTTCGACAATGCCGTGCAGTACTTCTCGCCCACCTGGGGCGGGTTCTCGTTCGGCGCCGCGGTGGCGCCGGGGGAAGTGCCCGGGGCGCCGCGCTCCGGGACGAACTTCGGCATGAACGTGGCCTATGAGGCCGGCAACGCCTACGCGTTCTACAGCTATCAGGGGATGTACACCGGCGCGGCCACGCCGCAGGTGGAGACGGCGCTGACGTCCAACCACTTCGTCGGCGGCTCCTACCGCTTCAAGCCGGTGGAAGTGGGCCTGCTGTTCAGCACCGCCAACAGCCGCCTGCCCAATACACGCGTGGCACGCCACTACGGCGTGACGTTCAACTGGAACGTCACCGCGAGCGACACCTTCAAGGCCGCCGCGCTCAAGCGGCAGGTGCTCGGCGGCGGCGAGCGGCCATGGTCGATGACCATTGGCTGGGACCACGACCTGAGCAAGCGCACCACCGCCTACCTGCGCGCGGTCTACGTCCACAACAGTCCGGGCGGCAGCGTCTCCAACAACAGCATCGCGATCGATCCGGGCAGCGGCGATGACGCCCGCTCGATCAGCGTGGGCCTGCGGCACCGCTTCTGACGCCAGCGGCAGGCACGTCGGCGGGCCGGTATCGGAACGCCGGCGATCGGTCTATATTTCTGCAAAAGCGGTGCCCCACGCCGCGCCATACGGAGACAACATGCTGGATCTGGAACCCTTGCTGCGTCCACGCTCGATTGCGGTCATCGGCGCCTCCACACAACCCGAGAAGGTGGGCGGCATGCCCATCCGCCTGCTCGGCGAACTCGGCTATGCCGGCCGCGTCTATCCGGTGAATCCCGGCGCGGACACGGTGCAGGGGCTGCGCGCCTATCCCACCATCGACGCCATCGGCGAGCCGGTGGACCTCGCCATCGTGGCCGTGCCCGCTGCCAGCGCGGCGGACGTGATGACGCAGCTTGGCCGCGCCGGCACCCGCGCTGCCGTGGTGTTCACCTCCGGCTTCGCGGAAGTCGCCGGCGGCGCGGCGCTGCAAGAAACGCTGGCGGCGAACGCCCGGGCGCACGGCGTGCAACTGCTCGGCCCCAACTGCCTCGGGGCGATGAACCTGCGCGCGCGCATGTTCGCCACGTTCTCGCCCATCCCGCTGACCGGCGTGCCGCCCGTGGGCGAAGTCGGTCTGGTCAGCCAGAGCGGCGCGTTCGGCGCGTATGCGTTTGCGCTGGCGCGCGAGGCCGGGCTTGGCCTGAGCCACTGGGTCACCACCGGCAACGAAGCCGGCGTGCAGGTAGCCGATGTGATCGAATGGCTGGCGCACGACCCCGACACCCGGGTGATCCTGACCTATATGGAAGGCGCCCGCGACGGCGCACGGCTGCGCCGCGCGCTGGCAGCCGCGCGTGACGCCGGCAAGCCGGTGGTGATGACCAAGGTCGGCACCACAGCTGCCGGCGCCAGCGCCGCGCAATCTCACACCGCCAGTCTGGCGGGAGAGGATGCGGTCTATCAGGCCGTGTTCGACGAATACGGCGTGCACCGCGCGCCAACGCTGGAAGCGTTCTTCCGCCTCGGCTACACGCTGGCGCGTGGGCGCCGGCCTGCGCGCTGGCACGCGCGCGGCGGCTTGCCGGCCGATGCCGTGGCGCCGGTGGCCATCGTCACGGTCTCCGGTGGCGTCGGCATCATGATGGCGGACAGCGCCGAGTCGCTGGGGCTACCGCTGCCGCCCATGCCCGACGCAGCCGCCCACGCGTTGCGCACCGCGATTCCGTTCGCCAGTACCGCCAATCCGATCGACGTGACCGGACAGGTCGTGTCGCAGCCGAAGATCTTTCTCGATGCGCTGGCCGGCGTGGCGCGCTGCGGCGAGTACGGCAGCGTGGCGGCGTTCCTGGCCGGCGGCGCCAACGCGCCCCGCCTGTGGACCGAATTGCAGCAGACCGTGGCCACGCTGGCCACGGAACCGGAGTCCGCCCCGCTGCTGGTATCGGGCGTGATGGACGACGAGAAGCGCGCCTGGCTCGAATCCCGTGGATGTTTGGTGTTCCGCGAACCGGCTCACACGATGGAAGCGGTGGCTGCGCTCGCAAAGGCGGCGGCAATGGAAGCGTTGGCTGGCGTCCCGGCTGAGGACAGCTCGAAGCCCGCTGCCATCGCCCCGCCCGATTTCCCCGATGACGCTACCGCGCTGTCAGAAGCCGAAGCGATGGCGTGGCTGGCCGAAGCCGGCGTACCGGTGGCCGCGCATGGCGTGGCGCACGACGCCGACGAAGCCGTGCGCATCGCGGAATCGCTCGGCTATCCGGTGGCCGTGAAGCTGTGCTCGCGCACCATCCTGCACAAGAGCGACATTGGCGGCGTGGTGCTCAACCTCAAGGACGCAGCCGCCGTGCGCGACGCCTTCGCGCGCGTGCAAGCCGCCGTGCTGCAGTCGCGCGATGCCGATGGCCAGCCCGCGCACTTCGAAGGCGCCATCATCGCCCGCATGGTGCGCGGCTGGGGCGAGATCATGGTCGGCGTGCGGCGCGATCCCGTGTTCGGCCTCGTCGCACTGGCCGGCATCGGCGGCACGGCCGTCGAGATTTTCCGGCAGATGGCGTTCGGCCTGGCGCCGCTGAGCCATGCCCGGGCCCGCGCCATGCTCGCACAGAGCCGGGCGGAGGCGCTCTGCACCGGGCATCGGGGCCACCCGCCCCTCGATCTCGACGCGGTGGCGGAGGTGCTCGTCAAGGTCTCCCGCGCCGCTGCCGCCCTCGGGGACCGGCTCGATACGCTGGAGATCAACCCATTCATCGTCGGCGCCGATGGCCTTTGCGCCGCCGACGCCGTCATCACGCTCCGCCAACCCGGCTGACTCCATTCCCCCTTGCCCAACGACATGAACCATCCCGCACCGCCCGTCTTCGCCGCGCCCGTCCATGCCAGCCCGCAGGAGGCCCTGGTCGCCGCCGCCGCGCTGCCGCTCGTGATCTACGGCTATCCGCTGATCGAAACGCTGCGCACCTGCCGCCTGCAAACTTCCGTCGATGCGCCCACGCGCTATGGCCGCGCGCCGATGAACACGCTCTCCGCCAGCGCGCGGCTGTGGACGCACGAAGACCGCGACATCGTGACGCCCGCCAATGACCTGCTCTACTTCTGCGGCTGGCTGAATCTGGCCGATGGTCCCGTCACGCTGCGCGTGCCGCCGCTCCCTGATGCCGACCGCTACTACGTCATCGAACTGCTCGACGCCCACACCAACAACTTCACGAACCTCGGGCCGCGCAACGTGCCGCTCACCGGTGCGGACGTGCAACTGCTCGGGCCCGGACAGCAGCCTTCGGGCGCGCACGCGCAGGTCGTACACGCGCCGACCTCGTTGGTCTGGCTGATCGGCCGCGTGCTGGTGCAGGGCCCCGACGACCTCCCGCGCGCCTATGCGTTCGAACAGGGCTTCGAGATCCTGCGCAGCGCGGGGCCGGCGCGCCCCGCAAGCGTTCAGCAATGGCAGGACAGCGGCGACGCGGCCATCGACTTCTTCCAGAACCTGTACCGCGCGATGGGCGATTTCCCGCCCGCGCCGGCCGAACAGGGACTGTTCACGCTGCTGCGCAAGGCGGGGCTGCGGCTCGGGGAGGATGTCGACTTCGCCTCGCTGCGGGCGTCGGTCGTCGCCGGCCTGCGCAGCGCCTACCAGCAGGGCCTGGCCATCATCGAGGCACACACGCGCAGCCAGGGCCACAAGGCCTGGGGCTACAGCATGCGGCTCGGCACCTATGGCGACGACTGGCTGTTGCGCGCCTGCACGGCCATGAAGGGGCTGGGCGCGCTGCGCGCGGACGAAGCGGTCTATGCCATGGCAGACTTCGACGCCGATGGCGAGCGGCTCGATGGCCGCAACGCCTACGAGCTGCGCTTTGCGCCGGGCATGCTGCCGCCGGCCGATGCGTTCTGGTCGGTGTCCCTCTATGGCGAGGACCGTTTCTTCACTGCCAACGCCATCGGCCGCTATGCCGTGGGCGACCGCACGCCGGGCCTGCGCATGGAGGCCGATGGCACGCTGGTGATACCGGTGGGCCACGCGCGGCCCACGCAGGATGACAACTGGCTGCCGGCGCCGGCAGGCCCGTTCTACCTGATCCTGCGGCTCTATCATCCGGCTCAGGCATTCATGGAAGGCCAGTACACGATTCCCGCCGTGCGCCGCGCCGGCTGAGCAGTCCATCAGAACAAGACAGGAGACACCATGCCCCAAGAGGTAACCGGCACACCCGCGCTGGCGCGCGATGCCGTGATCTACACGCTGCCGCTGTACGAGATGGCGCGCATGCGTGCGGCCACGTGTCCGCGACGCAACCGCGCCGGCAAGTTCGCTGGCGACGGCCCTGAATCCACGCTGCGCTGGATCAACCACGTGATCCACACGCGCGAGCTGCTGGGCCCGCAGCACCGGCAAGTCGTCACGCCGAACAACGACACGCTCTACACCAACGCGTGGCTCGATCTCTCGCAGGGGCCCGTTGTGCTGCATGTGCCGGACTTCAACGGGCGCTACTACGTGCTTGGCCTGCTCGACTTCTACACGAACCCGTTCGGCTATATCGGCAGCCGCACCACGGGCACGGCGGCGGGACGCTTCCTGCTGCACGGGCCGTCGTGGCGTGGCGAGGTGCCGGCGGACATGCAGGCCGTGCCCTGCCCGACCGATGGCGTCTGGATGATCGGCCGCCTGTTGGTGGATGGCGATGCGGACCTGCCGGTGGTGCACGCGCTGCAGGACGCCATCCACCTGACCACGCTCGATGGCGCCGACGCCGCGCAGCCGTTCGATACCGGCATGCATCCGGCCGAGCAGCTCGGGGATCCGCAACGCTTCGCCGAAGTCGTCGCGCGGGCGCTGCGCGAGAATCCTCCCCCGGCTGCCGAGGCGGGGCTGGTGGCAAGCTTCGCCAGCGTCGGCCTCGGTCCGGATGTCGTGCCCAATGCCAGCCAGCGCGATGGGCTGGGCGCGGCGCTGCACAACGTGCTTGAGGCGCTGGCCGTGCCCCAGTCTTCGGACATGGGCGGCGGCTGGGCGATGTCGGTCGAAGTCCGCGACTCGTATGGCGACAACTTCGCACAGCGTGCGCACGTGGCGCGCAACTATATCGGCGCATTGGGCGTGCAGGAGGCGATGTACGTGATTGCGGACCGCAGCGGCGATGGCGAGCCGCTCGACGGCCGGCACGGATACCGGCTCGACTTCCCCGCCGACAATCCGCCGCAGGTCGGCGCCTTCTGGTCGCTGACGATGTACGACAAACAGGACTGCATGCTGGTGCCGAACGCGATCGGCCGCTATTCGCTCGGGGACCGTTCGGCATCGCTCCAGCGCGGTGCCGATGGGGGCCTCACGCTGTGGCTCTCCGCGCAGCCGCCGGCCGATCCGGCGCGGCACGGCAACTGGCTGCCGGCACCGCCGGGGCCGTTCTACGTGGCGCTGCGGCTCTACGTGCCGCAGGCCGCCCACCTCGACAAGACCTACCGGTATCCGGTCATCCAGCGCACGGGAGGTGCCGCGTGACGCCACGACAACTGACGCGCCGCCGCCTGCTCGGCGCCATGGCCCTGGCGGGCGTGGCGCCCGCTGCGTTCGGGGAGACCTACCCCGCCAAGCCGGTGCGGCTGATTTCGCCCTACGGGGCCGGCGGGTCCAACGACACCTCGGCGCGCGTGCTGGCCGAGGCGTTGAGCCGCAAGTATGGCCAGCAGGTGGTCGTGGAGAACAAGCCCGGCGCCGGCACGCGGCTGGCCAGCGAGACGGTGGCCCATGCCGCGCCTGACGGCTACACCCTGCTCTGGGCCGCCGCGCCGTTCGCGATCAACACGGGCGCGGGGCTGTCGCAGCGGTTCGACATCCACAAGGACTTCGTCGCCGTGGGGCCGCGTGTGCTCGGGCCGATCTTCCTGATCGTCAACGCCAGCTCGCCCGTCAAGACGGTGGCGGACTTCGTGAAACTGGCCCAGAAGAAGCCCGATGGCGTGACGTTCGCCTCGCCCGGCATCGGCTCCGGCCCGCACCTGACGGCGGAACTGTTCGCGCAGCAGGCCAGGTTCAAGGCGTTGAACGTGCACTATCGGGGCGACGCCACCGCCTACACGGAACTGCTGGCCGGCCGCGTCGATGCCACCCTCACCGCGATCACCACGGCACTGCCGTTCATCCAGGCCGGCAAGCTGCGCGTGATTGCCGTGGCGGCGGAGGCCCGCACGCCGGTCTATCGGGATGCGCCGACATTCGCCGAGCAGGGCGTGCCCGGCGTGGTGGGGCACGGCTGGTTCGGAATCGTCGCCCCGGCGCGCACGCCGGCGGCCATCGTCCAGCAGGTGAACCGGGATGCGACGCAGGCGCTGGGCGACCCGGAGGTCACCAAGCGGCTGCTGGCGCTCGGGCTGCAGCCGGCGCCCGGCACCAGCGCCGACTTTGCCGGATTCATCGACAGCGAAGTGGCCAAGTGGGGCGCGCTGGTGAAGGCGCGGGGGATTGTGCTGGAGTAAGGGCGCTGTCGGGGCTACTTAGGCTGGTCCACGCGTCGCGTGGCCAGCCAACAGAGGATGGACCCGCCACAGACCATCGACGCGCCCTTCCAGAACGCGAGGGACAGCGGCGTCTGCAACAGCGCCGCCGCCAGCGCCGCAGAGAGCACCGGAATAAAGTACGAGGCGCCGGCCAGCACAGTCACGTTGCCATGCAGGATGCCGACGTTCCACGCCGCATAGCCGAAGCCCATCGCGCAGGCCGCCAGCGCCAGGTAGATCAGGCCGGCATAGCTGAACACCATCGTCTCCCCATGGGTGAACAGGTACTTGCCCCACAGGGCGAGCGCCGTGAGCATGAAGAACAGCGTGATGGCGTTCTTGCCTTGCGCGATGCGGCTGGTCACCGTGCAATAGCCGGCCCAGATCACGGCGCCGACGAACGCCAGGCCGTAGCTGAGCGGGTTGTCCTGCACGTTGCGCGCCATCTCGCCCAGATCCCAGCCCTGCTCGCCGCCGAGCACCCATGCAATCCCCAGGATCGCCATCAGGAAGCCCGGTACGATCGGCCAGTTGGCGCGCTGCCGGTTGAAGACGATGGCGGCCAGCATCGTGAAGCTTGGCCAAAGGTAGTTGACCATGCCGACCTCGATGGCCTGCCTGCCGCTGTTGGCGTAGCCGATGGACAGCGACAGGCACAGTTCGTAGGACACGAACAGCAGGCTGCCCCAGATCAGGTAGGCGCGCGGCAGCGTCCGGATTTTGACGGCGCCGACGGACAGCCAGAGCAGGGCCGAGGCCACCGTGTAGATCAGCGCCGCCCCGCCGGTGGCGCCAAAGCTCTGACTGACGCCCCGGATCAGACCAACGATCGAACTCCAGAGGAGGATCGCGAGCAGCCCGATCAGCGTGGCCTGCTTTCTGCTATGCGTGACTGCCATGTGTTCGGATACAACGATGTGGACGGTTGGAGCGGCATTCTAATCGTCCCGGGCAGTGGCTTCCCGAAATTGGGTCGACTGGTAGCGGGCACGGAGCGGGCACGGGAGCGTAGAATCTCGCCCGTAGACGCCACCGAGAGACGTCACGTCATTGCCCATCATTTGAGGAGATTCCGTTGAAGCCGTCGCGCACTACCCCGCACACTACCCTTCTCGCCTTGCTGCTCAGCATCGCCAGCACCGCCCACGCCGCCTACCCGGACCGTCCCATCAAGCTGATCGTGCCCTTCCCGCCCGGACAGGCCACCGACATCTTCGCGCGTGCCCTGGCCGAGAAGCTCGGCAAGCAGCTCGGCCAGTCCATCGTGGTGGAAAACCGCGCCGGCGCCGGCGGCAATATCGGCATGGAAGTGGCCGCGAAAGCCACGGCCGATGGCTACACGCTGGTCATGGGCGGCAGTGCGATGGCCATCAACCAGACGCTCTACAAGAAGATCAACTACGATCCGCGCCAGGATTTCGCGCCGATCTCCGGGGTGTTTTCGGTGCCGCTGGTCTTCCTGGCCACGCCGCAGTCGGGCTTCCAGTCCTTGCATGAACTGATCGCCAAGGCCAAGGCGGCCCCGGGCAAGTACAGCTATGCCAGCGCCGGCATCGGCGGCACGCAGCACCTGTCCGCCGAGATGCTCAAGGCGCAGACCGGCGTGTTCATCGTGCATATTCCCTACAAAGGCAGCGGCCCGGCGCAGGCGGATTTCCTGGGCAACCAGATCCCGCTGATGGTCGATTCCGTGACCGCCGCCATGCCGCTGATCCAGTCCGGCAAGGCCGTGCCGCTGGCCGTGACCACGGCGAAACGCGTGCCCCAGCTGCAGCAGGTGCCGACCGTGCGAGAAGAAGGCGTGCCGGGCTTCGAGGCGCTGGGCTGGGCGGTGATGATGGCGCCGGCAGCCACGCCGCCGGCCATCGTCAACCAGCTCAACGCGGAGACGGTGAAAGCGCTGCAATCGCCAGAACTGCGCAAATTCATCACCGACCGCGGCTCCGAGCCGATGCCGATGACCCCGGCCGAGACCGGCAAGTTCGTGGACAGCGAGATCCGCAAGTGGTCGACGGTGGTGAAGCGGTCGGGGGCGACGGCGGACTGACAGACCTGGCCGCCCCATGCGGCCACCCCCCCAAAAGCCCGGCCAAAAGCCCGGCAGCCCATCAGGCTGCCGGGCTTTTTTCATTGTGGCGCCCCGGGCACCACCGCAGGAACCGGCCCCACGGATTTCTAGGGAATAACCCTTGTCTTCACCAAAATACATCACAACATGATGTATCTTTCGGAACTCCAAAAACAGAGTCGGTTGTGTCGGCGCGTTGCGCGTCGTCCGATCCGCGCGCCCCCAAGGAGACCTCGCATGCGCATACGCAGGCAGACAGACCTACTTTCCGGGCTGATGTTCGTCATCGTCGGACTCAGCTTTTCCTTCGTTGCCCGTGGCTACTCCATGGGCACAGCCGCCAAGATGGGGCCGGGCTACTTCCCGTTCTGGCTCGGCATCGTGCTGGCCTTGCTCGGCGCCGTGGTGGCGGCCGGGTCCATGTCCCGCGAAGGTGAAGCGGATCGCATGGCGCGCTGGGACATCAAGACGCTGCTGTGGATCCTGGGCTCCGTGGTCCTGTTCGGCCTGCTGCTGAAGCCGCTCGGCATGGTGCTGTCGGTGCTGGCGCTGGTGCTCGTCTCGTCGATGGCCAGCCATGAATTCACGTGGAAGGGTGCCGCGCTCAATGCCGTGGTGCTCGTGGTGATCAGTACCGTGGCATTCGTCTACGGCATCAACCTGCAGATGCCGGTGTGGCCGGCGTTCCTGACCAACTAGGAGCCATGGAATGGAGTTGCTCAGTCATCTCGCGCTCGGCTTTTCCACGGCGCTCTCGCTACAGAACGTGGCCTATGCCTTCCTGGGCTGCGTGCTGGGCACGCTGATCGGCGTGCTGCCGGGTCTGGGGCCGCTGGCGACCATCGCCATGCTGTTGCCCATCACGTACACGCTCCCCCCGGTGGCCGCGCTGATCATGCTGGCCGGCATCTACTACGGCGCGCAGTACGGCGGTTCCACCACGGCCATCCTGGTCAACCTGCCGGGCGAGTCGTCCGCCGTGGTGACCACGCTGGACGGCTACCAGATGGCGCGCCGCGGCCGTGCCGGCGTGGCGCTGGCCACCGCCGGGCTGGGTTCGTTCTTCGCGGGCAGCGTCGCCACGCTGATCCTGGCCGCGTTTGCCACGCCGCTCTCCGAGCTGGCGTTCAAGTTCGGGCCGGCGGAGTACTTCTCGCTGATGGTGCTCGGTTTGATCGGCGCGGTGGTATTGGCATCGGGCTCGCTCGTCAAGGCAGTGGCCATGATCGTCCTTGGCCTGCTGCTCGGCCTCGTGGGCACCGACGTGAACTCCGGCGCCGCGCGGTTTTCGTTCGATGTGCCCGAGCTGACCGATGGCATCAGCATCACCGCGCTGGCGATGGGACTGTTCGGCTTTGCCGAGATCATCGCCAACCTGGAGCAGAAGGAACACCGCGAGACCTTCACGGACCGCGTCACCGGACTCTTCCCGAGCAGGGAGGATTTCCGGCGCATGATCCCGGCGGTGTTGCGCGGCACCCTGCTGGGCTCGGCGCTGGGCATCCTGCCGGGCGGCGGTGCTTCGCTGGCCTCGTTTGCGGCGTACTCGCTGGAGAAGAAGACATCGAAGTACGCCCATGAGTTCGGCAAGGGCGCGATCGAAGGCGTGGCGGGTCCGGAATCGGCTAACAACGCTGCGGCGCAGACGTCCTTCATCCCGCTGCTGACGCTGGGTATTCCGCCCAACGCCGTGATGGCGCTGATGGTGGGCGCGATGACGATCCACAACATCCAGCCCGGCCCGCAGGTGATGACCAGCAACCCGGCGCTGTTCTGGGGCCTGATTGCTTCCATGTGGATCGGCAACCTGATGCTGGTGGTGCTGAACCTGCCGCTGATCGGCGTCTGGGTCAAGCTCCTGACGGTGCCGTATCGCTTCCTTTATCCGGCCATCCTCGTGTTCTGCAGCATCGGCGTGTACTCGGTCAACAACACGGTGTTCGATGTCTTCGCCGCAGCGGCTTGCGGCCTCATCGGCTATGTGTTCCATAAGCTGAAGTGCGAGCCGGCGCCGCTGCTGCTCGGCTTTGTGCTCGGGCCGATGATGGAGGAGAATTTCCGGCGCACCTTGCTGCTGTCGCGCGGCGACTACACGGTGTTCACGACGCGTCCGTTGTCGCTCGGGCTGTTGATAGCGGCCGCGGCGCTGGTGGCAGTCGTGGCGCTGCCCGCGATCAAGGCCAAGCGCGAGGAGGCATTCCAGGAGGAGTAAACGCGAACGCGGACAGGCCGTCAGGCGCTGTCCGCGTTTGTCACTTCTGGGGGTGCTGGCTTTCCAGCAGTTCCACCAATGCCACGATGATCTGGTTGACCGGTGTCGGCACGCCCCGCGCGTTGCCGCGCCGGACGATGGCGCCGTTCAGGGCCGCGATCTCGCTGGCGCGGCCCCGGGTGAAGTCCTGCGCCATCGACGAGTACTGGCCAAGAGGGATGGTGCGGCGAATCCGTTCAAGCTGGCCATCCGCATCGAGGTCGATGTCGACGCCTTCGGCGTGCGCTACCGCAAGACACTCCGCGATGAGGTTGCGCATCGCTTCCTCGGCGGACGCCACGCCGCGAATCTCGCCGTAGGGCAGGTTGACGATCGCGGACAGCGCGTTGTAGGCGCAGTTCAGGATCAGCTTCTCCCAGAGTGCGCGCGCCACATTGGCCGAGACCACCGTGGGCACGCCGGCGTCGTGGAACAGGCGCGCCACCAGCTCGCTGCCCTGCTCCTGCCCGATCACCAGGTCACCCCGGCCGTGATGCCGGAGGTGCCCATCGCCGGCCATCTCGCTGGCGACGTAGACGGCGGCGGGTATCACTGGGCGTGCCAGCACCTGCTCCAGCTGTCCTGCGTTGTCGATGCCATTCTGCAGGGACACGACCAGCGCTTCGCGCTTCAAGTGGCTGCGGATCTCGTCGGCAACCTGCTCGGTGTCGACGGATTTCACGCAGACCAGCACGATATCGGCGTCCTCCACGGACGCCGCGTTGGCGCTTGCCGCGATGGTCACCTGTTCATCGAACAGCCTGGATTCGAATCGCAGGCCACGCGCCCGGATGGCATCGACATGCCGCGGCCTGCCAATCAGCACCACATCCTGACCGGCCCGCGCCAGCATCCCGCCATAGAAGCAGCCCACCGCACCTGCGCCAATCACCGCGATTTTCATGTGTCGTTCCTCGCATGGTTTGGGAATGCCTGCGCAGCGGACTGCCCTGCCGCCTGCCTTACTGTCTTACTGCTTCTGCACCGTCTGCACGGCGTCGAGAATGACCTTCGCCACATCGGCCGGCCGGGACTGCTGCGGCACGTGGCTGGTCGGCAGCGTCGTCACCTTCGCGCCGATCTTCTTGGCCATTTCACGTTCCAGCGCGGGCGGGATCATCCGGTCGTTCTGGCTGACGATGTACCAGGAAGGCCGCGTGGTCCATGCGGCGACGGTGGTCTTCTCGCCAAACGCCTTCGCCTGGATCGGGCCCTGCGTGGCGGCCATGACGCGCGCCTGAGCGGCCGGCACGTCCTGCGCGAAATCGCTGGCCAGCGCCTCGGGCGGCAGCGAGAGGTAGCCCTCCGCATCGGCGACGATCTTGCCGATACCCGGCGCGGGCGGGTGAGCCTTGCCCGCTTCCTCCGTGGACTGGCCCGCATCCGGTGCGAAGGCGGCCACGTAGACGAGCGCGGACACCTTGTCGACGGCGCCCGCCTCGGTAATCACCGTACCGCCCCACGAATGGCCGACCAGCACGACTTTGCCGGGTTGGTTGTTGATGGCGCGGCGCGTGGCCGCCACGTCGTCCGCCAGCGAGTTGAGCCCGTTCTGCACGGCCTGCACCCTGACACCCTTGGCCTGCAGCAGCGGAATGACCTTGGCCCAGTCGGAGCCATCGGCAAACGCGCCGTGCACGATCACGACCGAGGTGGGGGCCTTCTCTGCTGCGTAGGCGGCCGAACCGGCCGAGAAAGCGAGGGCCGCGACGGCCAGCGATGCAAGCGTGCGAGTCAACATGTCGATCCTTTCAATGGGTGATGGGACACAGGCGGCGGCGTTGCGTGGCTGCCGTCTGCCATGCGTGCATTGAATCGCGCCCATGTATCGCCCCCGTGTGATGAATGCGTGGATGGGTATGCGGATGTATCGGCGGACAGCCCGGATACATGCCGATACAAAGGCTCGGCTCCCCGCATCCGCAGTGCCCGATCCACAGCGAGCCGGATGCTACCGGAATCCGCCGCGCGATGCGCTGAAGCGCCTTTTGCAGCAGGCGCCTCCGCGAAAGGTGCCTGATTCGCTACAAAGGTTGCGGGGGCTCGGCGCGAAATACTGCAAGGCAGAACAGGCATTCCGCGCCTTTGCATTGGGCGGGATGCAAGCGCAAAATCCCCCCACTTCATATTTCGATCCTGGACGCGGCCCCGCCGCCAGGGACCCGCTCGTGCGCTTTGATCTCGTTGACCTGAAGCTTTTCACCCATATCGCGGAGGCCAGCAGCCTCACTCGCGGCGCCGAACGCTCCCACCTCTCGCTCGCGGCGGCCAGTACCCGGATCAAGAATCTGGAGGAACACGTAGGCGTGAAGCTGCTGAGCCGGAGCAGCCATGGGGTGAAGGTCACCGGCGCCGGGGAGACGCTGCTGGCCCATGCGCGGCGCGTGATTCGCCAGCTCGAACAGCTCAGTGGCGACCTTCAGGAGTACGCGTCCGGCGTGAAGGGCCATGTGCGCGTGTTCGCCAATACCACGGCGATGAGCGAGTACCTGCCCGCCGTGCTGCGGACCTATCTGGTGAATCATCCTGATGTGACGATCGACATGCAGGAGCGCCTCAGTCCGCACATTCTGCGTGCGGTGCAGGAAGGCGCCGTCGATATCGGCATCGTCGCGGGGAATCTCCGTGCCGAAGGGGTGGAGATGATGCCCTACCGGAATGACCGCCTCGTGCTGGCGGTGGCACTCAGCCACCCGCTGGCGCAGCGCAAGCGCGTGGGCTTCATCGAGGCGCTGAAGTACGACATCATCGGCCTGCCCGAGGCCAGCGCCATCCATACCTTCCTGCAAGGCGCCGCCGCTGACCTCCAGCGCTCGCTGCGCTGGCGGGTGCAGGTCAGCAATTTCGAGACGGCCTGCCGGATGATCGAGGCGAACGTGGGCATTGGCGTGCTGCCGGAGAGCACGGCCGTCCGGCACGCCAAGTCGATGGCGCTGAGCATTGTCCAGCTTGAGGACGACTGGGCGGAGCGCCGGCTCCAGATCTGCGTGGCGGATCTGGCGGCGCTGCCGCTGTTCGCCCGCAAGCTGGTCGATCTGCTGGTCGAGGACGGCCAGGGCCGCCAGGACTAACGTGGCGGCGGGCGCCTACCCCTGCACGGCCAGCATTTCCCGCAGCTGGTGCTTGAGCAGCTTGCCGCTGGCCGTCTTCGGAATCGCGCCCAGGCGCAGGTAGCGCTCCGGCCGCTTGTAGGGCGACAGCCGATCCATCACGAAGGCACGCAGCGCATCGGCATCGAAGGCTTCCCCTTCCTTGATCTCGACGAAGGCCACCACTTCCTCGTTGCCGTCCGACGTCGGCACGCCGACCACCGCCGACACCAGCACCGCCGGATGGGCGTTCAGCACCGACTCCACCTCGATCGGATAGACGTTGAAGCCCGAGCGGATGATCAGGTCCTTGGTCCGGCCGACGATGTATAGCGCGCCGTCCGGCCCGAGCCGGCCGATATCGCCGGTATTAAGCCAGCCGTCCGCGTCGATGACTTGCCTGGTCAGTTCCGGCGCCAGATAGTAGCCAAGCATGACACCCGGCCCCCGGACCCAGATTTCGCCCGGCGTGCCCGTCTCCACCGGCTGGCCATCCGCGCCGATCAACCGCACTTCGGCCCCTTCCACGATCTCCCCCGCCGCGCAATCGGTGCGCGGGCGATCCATATGGGTGACGAACAGCGAGCCGGCGTACTCGGTCATGCCGTAGCCGTGATGCAGCGGCTGGCCGAACATGCCCTCCACTTCCTGCTTGAGCGTGGGGTCGAGCGGCCCGCCGCCGGTATACAAATAGCGCAGCCGGGTGGAGGCCAGCCGTTGCACCCCGGCCGCCCGCAGATGGGCGAGGATGCGGTGGAACATCGTCGGCACGCCTTGCAGGATCGAAATCGACCCGGCTTCGATGGCCTGCGTCACATCGGCCGCATTGAAGCGGGACGACAGGTACAGGCTGGCGCCCGCCTGGAAGGTGGCGAGCAGCACCGTGCCCATGCCGAAGATGTGCGACATCGGCATGACCGCGTAGGCGCAGTCGTCCGGCGCCATGCGCCGCGACGCCACGGTGACCCGCGCGAAGTGCAGCAGGCCGCGATGCGACACCATCACCCCCTTCGGCTGGCCGGTGGTGCCCGAGGTGTAGATCAGCGCCGCCACTTCCTGCGCCAGTGCCTCAGGCACGCGCTCGCTGGTAGGGTCCACCGCGCCGGCCATCAGCGGGCCCAGGCCCGGCGGCGCGGTTTCCCGGGCGCGGTAGGTCACGCCGTGCCGCAGGGCATCGGGCGAGGCGCCATGGGTGAACAGCATCAGCCGGGGCCGGCAATGCGCGCGGATGACCTCCACCTCCCGCTCGGACAGCCGCGCATTGACCACCACCGGCCACGCGCCGATCTCCGACAGCGCGAACAGCAGCGTCACCACGGACAGCGAGTTCTCGGCGACGATCATCACCCGGTCGCCGCCGGCCACGCCCTGCGTGCGCAGGTACTGCTGCGCGGCCTCGATATCGGCCCAGAGTTCGCCATAAGACACGGCGCGCCCTTCCTCCACCACCGCCGGGCGGTCAGGCGTGGCGAGCGCCCAGTGACGGGGGATGTCGCTGATGCGTTGGGCGGGGGTTCGGTCCGAACACATGTCTGGGTCTTCCTCGATCAATGAAGGCTGGCTTTGGCTTGAGTGCCGCCAGTGTAGGGGCGGTGCATCTGGCGTGCAACGGACAAGGTCGATTGCCGCTCAGAACGAGCGCGGCAGGCCCAGGATGTGCTCCGCCACATAGGAGTAGATCAGATTCGTGGAGATCGGCGCCACCTGATAGAGGCGCGTCTCGCGGAACTTGCGCTCGATGTCGTACTCGCAGGCGAAGCCGAAGCCGCCGTGGAACTGCAGGCACACGTTGGCCGCCTCCCAGCTCGCCTTGGCGGCCAGGTACTTGGCCATATTGGCCTGCGCGCCCATCGGCTCGTGCGCGTCGTACAGTTCGCAGGCCTTCCAGCGCATCAGGTTGGCGGCTTCCAGTTCGATGAACGACTCGGCAATCGGGAACTGCACGCCCTGATTCCGCCCGATGGGCCGGTCGAAGACCTGGCGCTCGGTCACGTACTTGGTCACGCGGTCCATGAACCAGTAGCCGTCGCCGATGCACTCGGCGGCGATCAGCGTACGCTCGGCGTTCAGGCCGTCGAGGATGTACTTGAAGCCCTTGCCTTCCTCGCCGATCAGGTTCTCCTCGGGGATCTCCAGGTCCTCGAAGAACAGCTCGTTGGTCTCGTGGTTGACCATGTTCGGGATCGGGCGCACCACCATGCCCTTCTTCTGGGCCTCGTGCAGGTCCACCAGGAAGATCGACATGCCTTCGCTCTTCTTCTTCACCTCGTCCAGCGGCGTGGTGCGCGCCAGCAGGATCATGAAGTCGCTGTGCTGCACGCGGCTGATCCACACCTTCTGGCCATTGACCACGTAGCGGCCGTCCTTCTTGATGGCCCGGGTCTTGATCTTGGTGGTGTCGGTGCCGGTAGTCGGCTCGGTCACGCCCATGGACTGCAGGCGCCACTCGCCCGAGGCGATCTTCGGCAGGTACTTCTGCTTCTGCGCGTCCGAGCCGTGGCGCAGCAGCGTGCCCATGTTGTACATCTGGCCGTGGCAGGCGCCCGAGTTGCCGCCGCATCGGTTGATCTCCTCCATGATCACCGACGCTTCCGTCAGGCCAAGCCCCGAGCCGCCATATTCCTGCGGAATCAGCGCCGCCAGCCAGCCGGCGTCGGTCAGCGCGTTGACAAAGGCTTCCGGATAGGCCCGCTGCTCGTCGATCTTGCGGAAGTACTCGTCGGGGAACTCCGCGCAGAGGCTGCGCACGGCGTCCCGGATTTCCTGGAAGTTATTCGATTGGGTCTGTTCGATCATGGCGCGTCTCCCGCTTTTGTTGGCGTTGCCATGCTCGCGAGGTTTGGCGTGTGGCGCAATCAACGTTTGCGGAACCGGGCCTTTGCCGGAGCAGAAGGCAGCCCGCCAGGCAGCCCGCCAACCCGCGCCGGCACGCTGATTTCGCAACAGGCGAAGTCCGCCATTGGCATTCTCAAATAGCGCCGGCGCGCAAATGCCAACATGCTCCAGCCCATACCAAAAAATGACAAACAGGAGACACGCCGGAAATGGATGCCCACTCGGATGCCCACTCGCTGGCCGCCGCGCTGCGCGCCCTGATCCGCCCCGGCGACCGCATCTGGTGGGGCCAGGCCACCGCCGAGCCGCTGACGCTCACGCGGGCGCTGGTGGCCCATCGGCACGCCATCGCCCAGGGTGGGCGGCTGGGTGTCTTCGTCGGCATCGGCCAGTCAGACACGCTCCGGCCGGACCAGTCCGATGTGATCGACTTCTTCGGCTACGCCGCCAGCGGCCCGCACCGCCAACTGGCCCGCGCCGGCCTGCTGGACATCGTGCCGTGCCATTACTCCCACCTGCCCGGGCTGATCCGGTCCGGCACGCTGCCGGTGGACGTGGCGCTGGTGCAGGTCTCCCCCGCCGACACGGAGGGCCGCCATAGCCTCGGGCTGGTGCACGAATACCTCCCCGCCGTGCTGGATCGGGCACGCGTGATCATCGCCGAGGTCAACCCGGACGTCCCGTGGACCCATGGCAGCCGCTACCTGACCGCCGACGACATCGCCCTGACCGTCGATGCGCAATATGCGCCAATCGACCTCGAACGCGGCGCGCCCTCCGAGGTGGAACTGGCGATTGCCCGCCACATCGCCGGCCGGATCGAGGACGGCGCCACGCTGCAGATGGGCATCGGCAACCTGCCCGAAGCGGTGCTGGCGGCGCTGCACGGCCACCGTGACCTGGGCCTGCACAGCGGCGCCGTGGGCGATGGCGTGGTGGCGCTGGCCGAGTCCGGGGCGCTGACGCACGCACGCAAGACTGTCGATACCGGCGTCGGCATCGGCGGCATCCTGATGGGCAGCGAGCGCCTGCGCCGCTGGGCACATCGCAACCCGCTGCTGCAGCTGCGCGAAACCACCTACACCCACGATCCCGAGGTACTGGCGCGCCAGCACAAGCTGGCGGCCATCAACGGCGCCATCGAGGTGGACCTGACCGGCCAGATCAATGCCGAGGTAGCCGGCGGCGTCTACATGGGCGCCGTGGGCGGCGCCGCGGACTTCCTGCGCGGTGCCGCGCGCAGCCACGGCGGCCTGCCGATCATCGCGCTGCCGGCGACCGCGAAGGGCGCCAGCCGCATCGTCGCGCAGCTATCCGGACCGGTCAGCACGGCCAGATCGGACGCCGGGCTCATCGTCACCGAATACGGCGTGGCCGACCTGCGCGGGCTGCCGCTGTCGCAGCGCGTGCGCCGCATGATCGACATCGCCGCGCCGGAACACCGCGAGGCGCTGGACCGCCAGGCCCACGCACTGCTGCGCCAGTGCGGCGCCGCGTTCGTCACCGTGCCGGCCGCCGCCTGATTGCTATCGATTCCTATCGATTCCCACCGATTTCCATCCCAGACCAGATCCACAGGAGACCCACCATGCGCAGAGCCGCAATCGTTACCCCCGTCCGCACCCCGGTTGGCACCTTCGGCGGCAGCCTGCGCCCGGTGCCCGTCGAGGAACTGGCCGCCACCACCGTGCGTGCCGTGGTGGAGCGCAGCGGCATCGACCCCGCGCGCATCGACGATGTGGTGTTCGCCCAGTCCTACGCCAACAGCGAAGTCCCCTGCGTGGGCCGCTGGGCCGCGCTGCAGGCCGGCCTGCCGGTGGAGGTGCCAGGCATGCAGCTCGACCGCCGCTGCGGGGGCGGCTTGCAGGCCGTGGTCACGGCGTCGATGATGGTGCAGAGCGGCGCCGCCGACGTGGTCATCGCGGGCGGCGTGGAGAGCATGAGCAATATCGAGTACTACACCACCGATATGCGCTGGGGCGCGCGCTCGGGCAACGTCCGCTTCTACGACCGGCTCGACCGGGGCCGCGAGCGCTCCCAGCCGGTGTCCCGCTTCGGCGAGATCTCCGGGATGATCGAAACCGCCGAGAACCTGGCGCGCGACTACGGCATCAGCCGCGAAGCCGCGGACGCCTTCGCGCTGCGCAGCCACCAGCGCGCCGCCGCCGCGTGGGAAGCCGGCCGCTTCGACGCCGAGATCGTTCCCGTCTCCGTGCCGCAGCGCAAGGGCGAGGCCCTGCGCTTCGCCCGTGACGAGGGCTATCGCCCCGAATCCACCACCGAATCCCTCGGCAAGCTGCGCGCGCTGATGCCGGGCGGCACCGTGACCGCCGGCAATGCCAGCCAGCAGAACGACGCCTCCGCCGCCTGCCTGATCGTGGCCGAAGACAAGCTGGCCGAACTGGGCCTGACGCCGATGGCCACGCTGGTGGGCTGGGCCGCCGCCGGCTGCGAGCCCTCGCACATGGGCATCGGCCCGGTGCCGGCCGTGAAGAAGCTGCTGGCCCGCCTGAACCTGCGGCTGGACCAGATGGATCTGGTCGAACTCAACGAAGCCTTCGCCTGCCAGGTGCTGGCCGTGCTGAAGGGCTGGAACTGGCAGGACCAGGGCGAGATCGACAGCAAGCTCAACGTCAACGGCTCGGGCATTTCGCTCGGCCATCCGATTGGCGCCACGGGCGTGCGCATCCTGACCACGCTGCTGCACGAACTGCAACGCCGGGGCGGCCGCTACGGCCTGGAAACCATGTGCATCGGCGGCGGCCAGGGCATTGCGGCCGTTTTCGAGCGCTACTGACAACAAGAAGGATGAAGGAGACAACCATGCACACATCATTTCGACGGACCTTGCTTTCGGGCCTGATCGTTGGCGCCGCCGTGCTGGGCGCGGGCGCTGCCATGGCCCAGTCCAACCCGCCGGTCCGCCTCGTGGTGGGCTACGCGGCCGGCGGCCCGGCTGACCAGGGCGCGCGGCTGTTCGCCGCCGCGCTCGGCAAGGCCCTCAACGCCACGGTGGTGGTGGACAACAAGCCCGGCGCCAACGCCACGCTGGCCGGCCACGAGGTCGTGCGCGCCAAGACCGACGGCAACACGCTGTGGTTCGCGGCCAGCGCCGGCATCACGGTCGCCCCCAACATCATGAAGCGCATGCCGTTCGATCCGGCCAAGGACCTCACGCCGATCGCCCCGGTGGCCCGCTACTACAACATGCTGGTGGTCAACAACAGCGAGCCGTTCACCTCCACCAAGGAACTGGTCAGCTACGCCAAGGCCCATCCGGGCAAGCTCAGCTACGGGTCGTCGGGCGTGGGCAGCTCCAACCACGTGGCCGCCGCGCTGTTCGCCCGGCAGGCCAATGTCGAGCTGAACCACATCCCGTACAAGGGCAACGCGCCGGCCATGACGGACACCATCGGCGGCCAGATCGACATGCTGTTCGACATCATCAGCACCGCCAGCGGCTACGTGAACGGCGGCAAGGTCCGCGCCATCGCCGTGGGCTCGCCCAACCGCAGCCCGGCGCTGCCCAACGTGCCCACCTTCCGCGAATCCGGCATTGCCGGCCTGAAGGACTACGAGGCCGGCGGCTGGTACGCCGTCTACGCGCCCAAGGGCCTGACGCCCGAGGTCACCCAGAAGCTGACCGCCGCCGTGAAGCACGCCGTGGCCGACCCGGACCTGCGCAAGCGCTACGCCGAACTGGGCTACGAGCAGTGGAACGGCACCACCGAGGATCTCGTCAACACCGCCGCACGCGAACGCACCCAATGGGCCAGCGTGCTGCAGGGCGTGACACTTGACTGACCGAGACGAAGCAAAGGACGACCAACCATGATCCGCGATAACGACACCCTCGAAGCCCTGCTCGACAGCGTGCGCCGCTTTGTGCGCGAGCGGCTGGTCCCGGCCGAGGCACTCGTGGCCGAGACCGACGAAATCCCCCAGGACATCGTGCAGGACATGCGCGAGATGGGCCTGTTCGGCATGACCATTCCCGAGCGCTTCGGCGGCCTGGAACTGACCATGGAGGAAGAGGCCCGCGTGGTGATGGAGCTGTGCCAGACCGCGCCGGCCTTCCGCTCGCTGCTGGGCACCACGGTCGGCATCGGCTCGCAGGGCATTCTGATGGATGGCACGCCCGAGCAGCAGGCCGCCTGGCTGCCCCGGCTGGCTACGGGCGAGATCCTCGCCTCGTTCGCGCTGACCGAGCCGGACGCCGGCTCGGACGCCGGCTCGCTGCGCACCTCCGCCGTACGGGACGGCGACGACTACGTCGTCAACGGCACCAAGCGCTTCATCACCAACGCGCCGCAGGCCGGCATGTTCACGCTGATGGCGCGCACCGATCCGTCGATCAAGGGCTCGGCCGGCGTCTCAGCCTTTATCGTCGATGCGAAGTCGGCGGGCATCAGCTTCGGCAAGCGCGACGTGAAGATGGGCCAGAAAGGCGCCCATACCTGCGACGTGATCTTCGAGAACGTGCGCGTGCCGGCTGCCAACCTGATCGGGCTCAAGGAAGGCCAGGGCTTCAAGACCGCCATGAAGGTGCTGGACAAGGGCCGCCTGCATATCTCGGCCGTCAGCGTGGGCGTGGCAAAGCGCGTGCTGCGGGATGCGCTCAACTACGCCGTCGAGCGCCAGCAGTTCGGCCAGCCGATCTGCGACTTCCAGCTGATCCAGGCCATGCTGGCAGACAGCCAGGCCGAACTCTACGCCGCCGAGTGCATGGTGATCGACGCCGCACGCCGCCGCGACGAAGGCCGCAACGTCTCCACCGAAGCCTCCTGCTGCAAGCTGTTCGCCACTGAAATGGTCGGCCGCGTGGCGGACCGCGCGGTGCAGATCCTGGGCGGCGCGGGCTATATCGCCGAGTACGGCATCGAGCGCTTCTACCGCGACGTGCGCCTGTTCCGCCTCTACGAAGGCACGACGCAGATCCAGCAGGTCATCATCGCCCGCAACATGATCCGCGACGCGCGCAACGGCTGAGCCCCATGACCACACCCCAAGCCCAGATCCACCCCGACCTACCCCACCCGTCCCCGCAGACCGGCGCCCTCAGCCACCTGCGCGTGCTGGACCTCTCGCGCGTGCTCGCCGGCCCCTGGTGCACCCAGAACCTGGCCGACATGGGCGCCGACGTCATCAAGATCGAGAAGCCGGCCGAAGGCGACGACACCCGCCTCTGGGGCCCGCCCTACCTTACCGGCGATGACGGCCCGACCGCCCAGGCCAGCTACTTCGCGGCGTGCAACCGCAACAAGCGCTCGGTGACCGTGGATATGTCCACGCCCGAGGGCCAGGCCATGATCCGCGAGCTGGCCAAGCAGAGCGACGTGGTGGTCGAGAACTTCAAGACCGGCGGCCTCAAGCGCTACGGGCTCGACTACGAGACGCTCAGCGCGCTGAATCCGCGCCTGATCTACTGCTCGATCACCGGCTTCGGCCAGACCGGCCCGTACGCGGCCCGCCCCGGCTACGACCTGCTGGTGCAGGCCATGAGCGGGCTGATGAGCATCACCGGCCATGCGGACGGCGAGCCCGGCGGCGGCCCGATGAAGGTGGGCGTGGCCGTGATCGACCTGTTCACCGGCATGTACGCCACCACGGCCATCCTCGGCGCGCTGGAAGCCCGCCACCACACCGGGCGCGGCCAGTGCATCGACGTGGCGCTGCTGGACGTCGCCATGGCGGTGCTGGCCAACCAGGGCGCCGGCTTCCTGAACGCCGGCAACGTGCCCACGCGGCAGGGCAATGTGCATCCGAGCGTGGTGCCCTATCAGGACTTCCCGACAGCCGATGGCAACATGCTGCTCGCCATCGGCAACGACGGCCAGTTCGCCCGCTTCTGCGAGGCCGCCGAGGTCGACTGGGCGACGGACGCGCGCTTCGCCACCAACAGCGCCCGCGTGACCCACCGCAAGACGCTGATCCCGATGATGGTCGCCGTCACGCGCGGCAAGCCCACGAACGACTGGATCCGCCTGCTGGAAGCCAAGTCCGTGCCGTGCGGCCCCATCAACAACGTCGAGCAGGCGTTCGCCGATCCGCACGTGCAGCACCGTGGCCTGCAGATCGAGCAGGAACGCTATCGGGCCGACGAACCGCGTGCCGGCGACCCGGTCAGCCGCGTGCGCACCACCGCCAGCCCGCTGCGGCTCTCGGACACGCCCACCACGCTGCGCTACGCGCCACCGGCGCTGGGCCAGCATACGGATGAGGTCCTGCGCGACTACCTGCAACTCGCCCCGCAGGACGTGGCCGCGCTGCGGGCCAGGGGCGTGGTGTAGCGGCACGCCGACAAAATCCCCGGTCAGGCGCCCTTGACCTGCGCGATCACCACCAGGATCACCGCCGCATTGCCGGGCTGCTGGGTCTGGGAATAGGCGGCGCGGGCATGGCCGGCGCGTTCGCCCAGCACCTCGGCGAAGAAGTCGGACGCGCCGTCGAGCACCGCCGGCTGGTCGAACGACCCCGGCGCGCTCGTCACATGCCCTTCCAGCCGGACGATGTGATCGAGCCGGTCGAACCCGCCCAGATGGGCGTGGATCTGCGCCAGCACGTTCAGGGCGGCCAGCTCGGCCGCCTGCCGGCCCTGCGCCACGGTCAGGTCCTTGCCGACCTGGCCCTGCCAGACCACCTTGCCGTCCTGCAACGGCAGCTGGCCGGAAATGAACAGCAGGTCGCCGGCACGGCTGACGGCGGTATAGCTGCCCAGCGGCTGCGGGGGCGGCGGCAGCGTCAGGCCGCGCGCGGCGAGTCTGGATTCAACGGTCATGATCAAGCTCCTATATCGATACAGCGGTTCCTTGGAAGCCACTATAGGAGCGCGCCATGTGCCGATAAACCCGCTGGGCAGAACTTGAATTGATACACGGCGGAACAAGTCCGCCCGGGCCGGCCCCGCAAAGCGCACACGCCGATTTGCTTCCGTTCGCCACCGAACACAGAAATGTTTCCTTTGGCATTTTTATCATCTATCCCTGATGAGATTCCCGGCCAAAGGAGCCAGCATGCGCAGATCCACGCCGCTTGGCATGCTGGCCGCCTGCCTGTGCGCCGGCCTCGCCGCCTGCTCGCCCTATCTCTACAAGTCCGAAGTCGAGAGCTTCCGCGCCGGGGTCAATGACCTCGCCACGGCCTACCAGTCCGGCACCAAGGGCGTGGCGGCGGAGCGGGCTGTCATCCAGCAGACACAACTGACGCCAACGCGCACGCGCGTGGCGCTGAGCCCCGGCTGCGCGCTGCCTGCCACGGTCTCGGCCGCCCCAGCGGCGGATAACGCGCTGCCCTGTGCCCTGCAGCCGGCCGACCCGGCAATGGCGCCGCGCCAGTCGGCCCCGCGCGAGTCCACCTCCGCCGCGCCGCTGATCCACGCGCTGCGCGACTACGCCGATGCCCTCGCCGCCATCACCAACGCCCAGGACCAGGAGGCGCTGGAGGCCGCGAATTCCAAGCTGACCGGCTCGCTCGCCGGGCTGGCCAACACGGCCAAGGTGGGGCTGCCGAACGAGTTCGGCGCGATTGCCGGGCTGGCGTTCAGCGTGGGCGTGGCCACGCTGAACCAGCGGCGCTTCGACATGCTCAAGCGCGGCGTGACCGCCGCCAACGAGCCGGTTGCCGTGCTGGGCGATGCCATGGGGCAGGCGCTGGACACCCTGCGCAAGGCGCGTGCCGACGGGCTGCTGCTGGCAGGCACGACCCTGGCCGGCCAGATCAACGCCAAGATGAGCCCGGACGACTACACGGCCGCCCTCACGACCTTGCAGGCGAAGACGGATGCCATCGAAACGCTCCGGCGCACCAACGCGCGCGCGGCGGCTGACGACATGGTCAAGGCGCATGCGGCGCTGGCGCAGGCGCTCAACGACGACACCCGGCAGGTGGCCGCCGTGGTCACCGCCCTGAAGACGTTCCGCGAGAAAGCCCGCGCGGTTCAGGAAGCCTTTGCGAGCTGATCGGAGACAGACATGGCCGAATGTGGAGCCTTCGCGTTTGGGGTGGTGCTGGGCTGGTTCGTGTACTTCACCAATCGCTACCGCAAGGGGGATGTGCAGTTCAGCGACCTCATCGCGCTGCTGGGCGTGATTGGCGGCGCAGCCGTGACGGCGCTGTTCGGCGGCGCCAGCGGCACGCTGTTCGGCTACTACGGCGTGGGCCTCGCGGTGGGCTTCTTCGCCTACTTTCTGGTGCTGGTGTTGATGGTGGCGCGCTCGGACCAGTTCGACGCCACCTGGTTCCTCGACGGGCGCCGCAAGGCGCTGCCCGATGGCTGGGTCATCCCGGGCGACGTGCGCGCGACGACCGCCCCCATGGCGCCCCAGCGCCCCGCCGCCCCGATACCCTTCGGCGCGCCCCAGCCCATCGAGGATTCCCCCCGCGCGCGCCTGAACGCCGCCCGCGACCAGACGCTGACCGCGCTGACCGAGGCCCAGCGCGAGCTGTTGCGCCGCATCGGCCTCGCGTCCACGGATACCGAGCGCACCAACCTCCAGACCAGTCTGGTCGATATCACCGACCAACTCGACGCCCTGGCGCAACTGCGGCTGCGAGACATCCTGGAGTCAGATGCCGTGCGCGCCAGCCTGGCGCAGCTCGCGGCCATCACCAGCGACATCACGCGCACGGCGCAGGAGATGCGCCAGGCTACCGACGTCCTGACCAAGGCGTCGCAACTGATCGATCGTGCCACCAGGGCGGTGGGCGTTATCACCGGCTTGCTCGCGTAGGCCGGTCATCACAAATGGAGCATGCACCATGAGCAACGACAAGCGTTTCTGCGCCGGCTTCCCGATGACGAACGGCGTGCCCGGCAAGATTGCCATGTTGACCGGCAAACGGTGGCAGCCGGGTACGGTACTCACCATCAGCTTCCTGTCCGGCTCCCGCGCGCTCCAGGACCGCGTGATGGACGCCGCCAATATCTGGCTGCAATTCGCCAACCTCCAGTTCGATGTGCGGGACAGCGGCCCGACCGACATCCGCATCGACTTCCTGGAGGGCAAGGGCTCGTGGTCGTTCATCGGCACCGACGCCCGGCTGATCCAGGCGCCGCAGCCAACCATGAACTACGGCTGGTTCACCGACGACACCGAGGAAGACGAAATCCTGCGCGTGACGCTGCACGAGTTCGGCCACGCCATCGGGCTGATCCACGAGCACCAGAACCCGCTCAATGCCATCCAGTGGAACCGCGAGCAGGTGATCAAGGATCTGTCCGGCCCCCCGAACAACTGGGACAAGGCCACCATCGAAAACAATATGTTCGCGGCGTTCAATGCCGCTGACGTGGCCGGCACGGCGGTGGACCCGAGCTCGATCATGATGTATCCGATCCCCCCCGCCTGGACGCTGAACGGCGTGACGGCCGGCATGAACTCGGCGTTGTCCGAGTCGGACAAGGACTTCATCCGCCAGGCCTATCCGCAGTAGGGCCTGCCCGCCGCGCCATGAATGCCGACGACCAAGCCATCCTGATCGGGATCAATCATTACCCGCAGCTCGGCGAGCCGGGCGCGGACGCGAATCTCCACGGGCCCGCGAACGATGTCGATGCGGTGAAGGCGTGGCTGATGGACCCCAACGGCGGCGCCTTCGCCAGCGAGGACCAGATCCAGGTGATCAAGTCCCGCCTGACCGAGGCGGGCGACACCGCGCTGCCGACCACCGACGAAATCGAAACCGCCTTTGGCCGGCTCAACGCCATCGCCCGGGAGAACCAGGCCAAACGGCGCGGGCTGCGGGTGGGCCGCCGGCTGTATATCTTCGTCTCCGGCCACGGCTTCTCGCCGGGCCGCGAGCGCGGCTGCCTGTTCGCGGCCAACGCCAGCGCCACGCTCGGCACCTTCAACGTACACGCCACGGGCTGGCTGAGCTGGCTGCAGGACGCCGGCTACTTCCGCGAGTTCGTGCTGTGGATGGACTGCTGCATGAACCGGGTCTCCTTCCTGCAGCCGCGCGACCCGCAGCTCTCCCCGGTACAGGCCACGGACCCGCCGGCGGCCACGTTCGTCGCCTTCGCCGCGCAGCGCCCGCTCAAGGCCATCGAGATCGGCATTCCCGAAGATGGCGACAAGATCCACGGCGCCTTTACCTGGGCGCTGCTGCAAGGGCTGCGCGGCGCGGCATCCGACGCCAACGGACGCGTCACCGGGCGCAGCCTGGCGGACTGGCTGCGCAACGCCCTCTGCGCCCGCATGACGCCGGCGCATCTGCGCGATGGCGACGTGGCCAAGGAGCCGGAGATCGTGCAGGAGGATGCCGGCCTGATCTTCGCGCGCGGCGTGGCGCCGCCGCGCTACACGGTCACGCTCACCCTGCCGCCCGAGGCCGCCGGCAAGCCGCTGCGGCTGTGGTCTGGCACGCCGCCCCGCGCGGAGGCGATGACCGCGCAGCCCGCCATGACCTTGCCGCTGGCGCCCGGCCTGTATGTGGTGGAGGTGCCCGAAGCCGGCCTCCGGCAGGGGTTCGACGTCACCAACGATGTGTCGATTGCCATCACGGCATCCGGCCCGCCCGTCACGCAGGCCGCCGACGGCACGATGTTCCCGCTCGACATCGACCCGGCCGACCCCGCCGCCGAGATCTTCGTGATCGACAGCCGCTTCTCGCTGGTCGACAACGGCATGTCGAAGCTCTCCACGCCGCTGCCGTTCGGGCTGTTCAAGATCAAGACGCGGATCGGGCGCAGCCTGGCGCAGCACGTGATCCTGCTCGACAGTGACCGCCCGCCGCTGGCCGTCGCGCAGATCGCCAAACCCGCCTCGTCGGTGCTGCCGCCGGTGGGCCTGCCGGAGGACGGCGCCCAGGAGCGCGACCGGCAGGTGGCGCTGGCCACCGCACTGCGCCTGCAGAGCGAGGGCGACGGCAAACAGGCCACGCTGATGGTCATGGCGCGCGCGGCGAGCAGCGCCGAGGTGCCCCAGCAGAACATCGCGCCCTGGCGGGACGTGCAGGTGGTGGATGCCGACGACAACCTCGTCATCAGCATGGAGCGCGGCAGCGCGCGCAACACCGATGCGGACTCCCACGCCTGCGCCGTGCAGGCGGTGACGCCCGGCGCCTACTACCTGCGGCAGAAGGTGGACAACGGCCCGGTCATCGAACAAAGCCTGATCGCCTGCGAATCGTGGGGGCTGGAAGCCTACGTCCTGCGCCGCACGCAGCCCGGCGAGCATGCGCCCAGCGCGCGGCCCCGGGTGTCGCTGATGATGCGGCGGCCAGACCAGCAGCCCGATGCCACGCTGGAGAAGATCATCGAGACCGCCCGGCTGGCGCTGGCCGATGAGCGGCGCATCCTGAGCCCCGAGCTGGAGGACATCCTGCTGCGCAACTGCACCAACCCGATTGCCGGGATGATCGGCGGCCATCTGCTGCTGGTGGAGCGGGAGCGCGACCCGGGCCGTGACATGTCCGGGCTCGATGTGGTGGTGACGCGCCTGCGCAAGCTGGTGGGCGATCACCATCCCGATGTCGCCGCGCTCGGCCAGCAATGCGCGACGGCGAGCCTGCGGCGCTTCGGCCCGCTGACCGGCCCGCCGATGTTCCAGCGGAGCTGGAAGCTGCTGGTGAAGGCGGCGCAGCGGCGCGAGGACTGGATTCCCGAGGCGATGTGGCGGCGCGTGGTGGCGCAGACCGCCCTGCCACCGCTGATGGTCTGGGCTGCCGACGACAGCGTGCGCCAGACCGCCACCGATAGCCTGCGCACCGTGCCGGCCCGGGCACTCCGCGCGAGCGTGCCGCCTGCGGGCCTGCGGGTGCTGACGGCCTGAAGGGAAAGAGGAAGGGAGAGAGGAAGGAAGAGAATGACGGCGAGGATCAAAACCACGGGCAGACCCTGCCCCCCCGCCTCGGGGAGGTCTGAAGCTGGCCTCCGGCGCCATGATCGCGCATCGCTCGACTGCACTGACACGGAGACCGGAATGCTACGCAATACCTTCCCGACGCGGTGGCTGGCCGCCGCCATCCTGCTGGGTGCCCTACCCGCCACGGCACCCACCCCCGCCCATGCCGAGGCTTACCCCGAGCGGCCGGTCAAGATCGTCTCGGTGACCAGCGCCGGCACCGGCATCGACGACTACACCCGCCTGCTCGCCAAATACCTGCACAAGAAGGCCGGGCGCAGCTTTATCGTCGAGAACAAGCCCGGCGCCAACACCATCATCGCGGCGGACTACGTCGCCAAGTCCGCACCGGACGGCTACACGCTGCTGTTCGCGTCGGCCTCCACCATGGCGGCCAACCCCTACCTGTTCAAGTCGATGCCGTACAGCCCGCGCGACTTCGTGCCCGTGGCGCGCCTCTCCACCGTGCCCGTGGCGCTGGTGGTATCGGCAAACTCGCCCTACCGCACCGTGGCCGACCTGACCGCCGCCGCGCGCGCCAAGCCGGGCACGCTCAACTACGGCACCAGCAGCGCCGGTTATCGCGTGATGCTGGCCGCCTTCAACGATGCCGCCGGCATCCGCACCCAGGACGTGCCCTACAAGGGCATGGCCAACCTGCTGCCCGACCTGCTCGGCGGCACGCTGGACTTCACCGTGCTGGAGATCTCCGCCGCCGTGCCGATGATCGAATCACGCAAGATGCGCGCGCTGGCCGTGATGAGCGACCGCCGCGTGCCGATCATGGGCGATGTGCCGACCATGGCCGAAGCGGGCCTGCCGGCCATCACCGTGGTGAGCTGGACCGGCCTGTTCGCGCCCAAGGGCACGCCGCCCGAGGTGCTGGACAAGCTGCAGGCCTGGACGCTCGAATTCGTCAATTCGCCGGAAGCCGCCGCCCACCACGCCCAGCGCGGCACCAATGCCTACCCGGCGCCAGGCGCGCAGCTGGCCCGCGCCATCGTCGAGGATCAAGGCAACTGGCAGCGCATGATCAAGCTGGCGGGGATTCAGCCCGAGTAGGCGGCGCCGCGTTCGGCGAATCGGGCGTACTCGTCCGGCGGCACGAACAGGCCGCCGGTCGTCCACACCAGATGGGTGGCCTGCGGCATCACCGTGTCCAGGCCGTGCCGGGCGAGGTAGGCGCGGCCGGCTGCGCTATCCGTCAGCATGCGCGGCCCGCTGAAGCCGGCGGCGGCGGATGGCTCGATCCGCAGCCCTTCCGTCTCGCGCACCCGGTGCAGGTCCAGGAACAGCCGTTCGTCCGGCACCGTGCACACCCCGGCCAGCAGCGGGCCCATGGCCTCGGCGGCCAGCTCGGAGGCGCGCGGCACAGCCAGCCCATCGGCCTCGGTGCGATTGGTCAGGCCCACGTCATAGACGGAGGCGCCCGGTGCAAGCATCTCCACGAGGAAACACGGCGACTGGGTCGGCTCGACAAAGCACGCATGCACGTGCGGGCCATACAACTGCCAGAGCCCGAAGGCGATGCCAGCCGGCGCGCCGCCCACGCCGCACGGCAGGTAGACGAACAGCGGATGGTCCGCGTCCACGCGCAGGCCGGCCGCTTCGAGCTGATCGTGCAGATGCAGCGCCGCAGCGCTGTAGCCGAGCAGCAGCGAGAGCGAGCGCTCGTCATCGACGAAGTAGCAGTGCGGATCGCCCTCCGCCTCGCGCCGGCCAGCGGCCACCGCCGCCGCGTAGTCGCCCGTGTGCTCGACCACCTCCACGCCCCGCGCGCGCAGGCGCGCTTTTTTCCATGCCTTGGCGTCGGCGGACATATGCACCGCCGCCCGGAAACCCAGCGCCGAGGCCATCACGCCGATGCTCAGGCCCAGGTTGCCGGTGGACCCCACCGCCACCTGATAGCGGCCGAACAGCGCGCGCGCCGGGGCGTCGGCCAGCACGCCGTAGTCGCCATCCACATCGACCAGCCCGTGGCGCAGCGCCAGCGACTCGGCGAACTCGAGCACCTCATGAATGCCGCCGCGCGCCTTGATCGACCCGGCGATGGGCAGGCTGTGGTCGGCCTTGATCCACAGCGAGCCGTGGCGGGTGGGCAGGCCGAGCGCCTGTTGCATGTCCGGCGCGCCCAGCAGATCGGATTCGATCCGCCCCGCGCTGGCCTCCAGCTCCGGGAACAGCCGCACCAGCAGCGGCGCGAAGCGGGCGAACCGCGCCTGTGCTGCACGCATATCAGCTAGACTAATGCGCCGCCCATCCACCACGGTCTGGACGTCGGCCTCCGCGCTGCGGTGCGGATTCGTCCACATCAGCGGTCGGGCGGCTTGCAGGTCGGCCAGCAATGCAGCCGAAATCGAGGACAGATGGAGCGTCATGGGGAGGGGGACGGGAAGGAGACCACTCATTGTTGACGCCCC
This sequence comes from Cupriavidus sp. OV096, assembly GCF_900115455.1. NCBI lineage: Bacteria > Pseudomonadati > Pseudomonadota > Betaproteobacteria > Burkholderiales > Burkholderiaceae > Cupriavidus > Cupriavidus sp. OV096. The sequence goes on along the minus strand of NZ_FOWM01000008.1, from coordinate 172,545 downwards.
CGCCCCGCCCGACAAACGATTTGTACTGATCCATCCATTAGTTTTGCTGATGACAAACACCCTCAACGCCTCCGTCCTGAGCTGGCTGCGCTGCTTCGAGGCGGCGGCGCGCCATGGCAGCTTCACGCTGGCCGCCCGGGAGCTGTGCGTGACGCAGGGCGCGGTCAGCCAGCAGGTGAACAAGCTGGAACAGTGGCTCGAACGGCCACTGTTCGTGCGCACGCCGCGTGCGCTGGTGCTGACGCCCGAGGGCGAGCGGCTGCGCGGTGTGGCGCGCGAGTCGTTCCAGGCGCTGGATAGCACGCTGGCGCAACTGCGCAAACCCGGGCATCGCCCGCCGGTGGCGCTGTCCTGCTCGCCCTCGTTCGCCATGGTCTGGCTCACGCCGCGCCTGGGCGACTTCTTCCGCCAGCACCCGGAGATCGGCCTGCGCGTGCATGGCGAGTTCCACGCGCTGGATCGTTCGCGGATGCTGCGCGAGGGCATCGACGCCGCCGTGCGCTTCGACCCCGGCCACTACCCCGACCTCCGCGCCACGCCCTTCCTCGACGAATGGCTGCTGCCGGTGGCCAGCCCGGCCTATCTGGCGGCCCACCCGGCACTCCGTTCGCCGGACGGCCTGCGCGCCTCGATGCTGCTGCACGACGCCAGCCCGTGGGAAGGCGCCGGCGAGAGCCACGAATGGCAGGTCTGGCTGCGGCACGCGGGCGTGACGCTGCCCGACATGGCGGGCGGCCAGCACTTCAACCTGTCCCAACTGGCCATCGGCGCGGCACTGGCCGGCCAGGGCGTGGCCATGGGCCGCACGGCGCTGGTCCTCGACGAACTGGCCTCGGGCCGACTGGTGGACCTGTGGGGCCTGCATGTGCGCAGCGAGGCCGCCTACCACCTGGTGCGCGCCCACACGCCGACTCATTCCGCACAGGTGGCGGAGGTCGAAGCCTGGCTGCTGGCCGAAGGTGCCGCCTTCGACACGGCACGACGGCGCCTGCTGGCGCTGAACGGTTCAGCCCCCAAATAAGCGTAACTTGGAAGCCGGCTTTTAATCGGTTACATTGGATCGGCACAGGAGAACGCCATGCCCGCCTCGAACACCCCTCCCCCCAAACCTGCCAATCCCGCGGCCACCCCGGAAACCGGCCCCCGCCTGCTGGCCGATCACGTTGCGCTGGACCTGCTCAATACCATCGAACGGGCCGACACCCCGCCGCGCGACCACTGGCAGACCGATGCCGATGTGCTCGCCTGGCTGAAACAGGTGGCGCTCTGGCCCGGCGACGATCGCGCCGCGCCGCCCAAGGGGCTGGCGACGGCGGCACGCGCGCTGCGCGAGGCCGTCCGGCTGATCGTGGCCTGCAAGGCTGACGGCAAGGCCGGCGGCAAACCGGATCTGGCGCCGCTGAATGACGCGCTGGCGGCCGGCGGCAGCCATCTGGCCGTGCATCCGCTGCCCGACGGCGGCGTCCGCATCGCCCGCATCCACGCCGCCGGTAACGCCGCGCAATGCCTGGTGCCGCTGGCGGAAGCCGCCGCCGACCTGCTCGCCCACGGCGACTTCGGGCGGGTCCGCCAATGCGAGAGCGACGAATGCACGCTCTGGTTCTATGACCGCACCAAGTCGCACCGGCGCCGCTGGTGCAGCATGGCGGTCTGCGGCAATCGCCACAAGGTCGCCGCCTTTCGCAAGCGCGAGGCGGCTGCCGATGAGGACGCTGCATGACGCCATGCCATCGGGCATTCGTTGGTAACCGTTAAAATTAAGTTTGACAGGTTACCAGATTGGCATACACTTCGGAACCAAGCCGATGACGGCCCTCGTTCCCGCTTCCGCTTTCGCTTCCGGAGAATTGCCATGATTGCCAGCCCTCAGGTCCACATCCGCTACGCCGACGCCGACGGCGTGCGCGTCTTCTACCGTGAAGCCGGCGACCCGCAGGCGCCCGTGATGCTGCTGCTGCACGGCTTTCCGACCTCGTCCCATCAGTTCCGTCACCTGATTCCGCAACTGGCGAGCCATTTCCGGGTGATCGCCCCAGACCTGCCCGGCTTCGGCTTTACCGAGGTGCCGGCCGCGCGCCAGTACCGCTACACCTTCGACAACCTCGCCACCACGCTCGGCGCCTTTGTCGATGCCCTCGGGCTGGAGCGCTATGCGATGTACGTGTTCGACTACGGCGCGCCCACCGGCTTCCGGCTGGCCGTGGCCCACCCCGAGCGCGTGACGGGCATCGTCTCGCAGAACGGCAACGCCTATCTCGATGGGCTGGGCGATGCGTGGGCGCCGGTCCGCCAGTACTGGGCCGAGCCCAGCACGGCCAACCGGCAGGTGCTGCACGACGCCATGCTCCATCTGGAAGGCACGAAGTGGCAGTACGTGCACGGCGTGGCCGACCCGGACAGCGTGGCGCCCGAGTCGTACACGCTGGACGCGGCGCTGCTGGAACGGCCCGGCAACAAGGACATCCAGCTCGACCTGTTCCTCGACTACGCCAACAACCTGAAGCGCTACCCCGATTTCCAGGCGTTCTTCCGCCAGGCGCAGGTGCCTACACTGGTAATCTGGGGCCGCAACGATCCGTTCTTCATCCCGCCCGGCGCCGAGGCGTTCCGCCGCGACAACCCGACCGCCGTGGTGGAGTTGCTGGACACCGGCCACTTCGCGCTGGAGACGCATGGCCCTTACATCGGCCAACGCATTCTCGACGTGCTGGCTCGCTAATTCGCCGCTAACCCCCACCCTATTTGCTTATGACGCGCCAATTCGACGATCTCCAGCTCGGCAGCATCGAACTGTTCTGCCTGGCCGCGGAACTGAGCAGTTTTACCGCGGCGGCGGTGGCGGCGGGGGTCACGCCGGCGGCGGTGAGCCGCAGTGTGTCCCGGCTGGAGGAGCGCCTTGGCGTGCGGCTGTTCGTGCGGACCACGCGGCAGATCCGGCTCACGGACGAGGGGCGGGTCTATTTCGAGCAGAGCCGGCCGGCGCTGGCGCAGCTGGTGGACGCCGAGCGCCAGATCAGCGGCCAGCACGGCACGCCCGCCGGGCGGCTGCGCATCAGCCTGCCCACGCCCTACGCCCACTATCGCGTGCTGCCGGTGCTGCCGGCCTTCCGCGAGCGCTATCCCGAGGTGGACGTCGAGATCCATATCAGCAACCGCAATGTGGACTTTGCCGATGACACCTTCGACCTCTCCGTGCGCGGCCGGGCGCCCGACGACTCCACGCTGATCGCCCGCAAGCTGGAAGACGCCGAGATGGTGGTGGTGGCCACGCCCGCCTACCTGCGCAAGCACGGCACGCCGGCCACGCCGGACGACCTGCCGGCGCACGAATGCATCCAGTTCGATGTCCCGAGCAGCGGCCGGCGCCTGCCGTGGATCTTCCAGCAGGAGGGCGAGACCCTGGAGATGGTGACCGCCGGCGCCTATGGCACGGCCGAGGACGCGCTGGGCGGCGCCACGCTGGCCCGCGCCGGCGCCGGCCTGTTCCAGACCTACCGCTTCGTGGTGGAGCAGGACCTGCGCGACGGCACGCTGGTGGAGGTGCTGCAGGCCTACGGTGGCTGCACGCGGCCCTTCATGCTGCTCTACCCGCACGCGCGCCACGTCTCGCGCCGGGTGCGGGCTTTCGTCGATTTCCTCGTGGACAAGTTCGCGGCTTGATCCAGGGTAAACCCCTAGCAACGCTCGCCGCGTCGGCGACATGTCTGTCTCGCGTCTCTCCTAGACTGAAGGTCTTTGTCACTCCATCTAGAAAAGGAAGACCATGGCCGCGATCGAAGTGAAGGTGCCGCAGCTCTCCGAATCCGTTTCCGAAGCCACGCTGATCCAATGGAAAAAGCAGGCCGGCGAGGCCGTGACCCGCGACGAGATCCTGGTGGAACTGGAGACGGACAAGGTCACGCTGGAGGTGCCTGCGCCCGCCAGCGGCGTGCTGGCCAGCATCGTCCACCCGGACGGCGCGACCGTGCACGCCGACGAGGTGATTGCGACCATCGATACGGAAGGCAAGCCGGGGGTGACTTCGGCCCCGGCTACCGCCGCAGCGCCGCCCAAGGCCGCACCCGCTCCCGCTGCGGCCTCCGCCCCGGCCGTGCAGGGCGGCGGCGCCGGTGCTGCCGCTTCCGCCACCGCTGACTTCGACGTGATCGTGATCGGCTCCGGCCCCGGCGGCTACATCGCCGCCATCCGCGCCGCGCAGCTCGGCAAGACCGTGGCCTGCATCGAGGAATGGAAGGACCCGGCCGGCAAGCCCCGGCTGGGCGGCACCTGCCTGAACGTGGGCTGCATTCCGTCGAAGGCGCTGCTGGCCTCGTCCGAGCACTTCGAGCAGGCCCAGCACGGGCTGGCCGAGCACGGCGTGCAGGTCAAGGGCGTGACGCTGGACCTCGGCACGATGATCGCGCGCAAGGCCGCCATCGTGGACAAATTCACGGGCGGCGTGGAGTTCCTGTTCCGCAAGAACAAGGTCACCTGGATCAAGGGCCACGGAAAGTTGCAGAGCCGCGCGGACAACGGCGTGGTCACCGTGGAAGCCAGTGAAGATGGGGGCGGGGGCGAGGGGGCGGCCAAGGCCAAGACCTACACCGCGCGCAACGTGATCATCGCCACCGGCTCCCGGGCGCGCCACCTGCCTAACGTGCCGGTGGACAACGTCATCGTCTCCGACAACGAGGGCGCGCTGTCCTTCGATTCGGTGCCCAAGAAGCTCGCCGTGATCGGCGCCGGGGTGATCGGGCTGGAACTGGGCTCGGTGTGGCGCCGGCTGGGTTCGGAAGTGACCATTCTTGAGGCGCTGCCGACCTTCCTCGGCACCGTGGACGAAGCCATCGCCCGGGAGGCCGCCAAGCAGTTCAAGAAGCAGGGGCTCGCCATCCACCTCGGCGTGCAGATCGGCGAGATCAAGCGCAGCGGCAAGGGCGTGAGCATCGCCTACACCGACCAGGACGGCAAAGCGCAGACACTGGACGCGGACCGGCTGATCGTCTCCATCGGCCGGGTGCCGAACACGGACAACCTCGGGCTGGAGGCCGTGGGGCTGGCCGCCGACGCGCGCGGCTTCGTCCCCGTGGACGATCACTGCCGCACATCGGTGGCCGGCATCTACGCGATTGGCGACGTGGTGCGCGGCCCGATGCTGGCCCACAAGGCCGAGGACGAGGGCGTGATGGTGGCCGAGGTGATCGACGGCCAGAAGCCGCATATCGACTACAACTGCATTCCGTGGGTGATCTACACCGAGCCGGAGATTGCCTGGGTGGGCAAGTCGGAGGCGCAGCTCAAGGCCGAGGGCCGCGAGATCCGCACCGGCCAGTTCCCGATGTCGGCCAACGGGCGCGCGCTGGGCATGGGCCGGCCGGACGGCTTTATCAAGATGATTGCCGACGCGAAGACGGACGAGCTGCTGGGGGTGCATATCATCGCCGCCAATGCGTCCGACCTGATCGCGGAGGGCGTGGTGGCGATGGAGTTCAAGGCGGCGTCCGAGGACATCGGCATGATCAGCCATCCGCATCCGTCGCTGTCCGAGGTGATGCGCGAGGCCGCGCTGGCGGTGCAGAAGCGTGCGCTGAACATGTAGCGGCCCGGTGATAAGCTGCGGGGCATGGACGCCAAGACCGCTCCGCCGCCCCCAGCCACCCACCTCGACGACCTGCTGCTGTTCCTCCACGTAGTGGAGGCCGGCGGCTTCAGCGCGGCCGAGCGCCAGACCGGCATCGCCAAATCCCGCCTCTCGCGCCGCGTGGCCGAGCTGGAGCGCTCGCTGGGCGTGCGGCTGCTGCACCGGTCCACGCAGGCGTTCGGGCTGACGCCCGTGGGCGAGGCCGTGGCCGGCCATGCGCGCCAGGCGGCGGCCCATGTGGCCGAGATTGGCGCGCTGACGCGCCAGTCGCTGGCCGAGCCGTCCGGCGTGATCCACCTCCACACCTCCGTACTGATTGCCGAGACCACGCTCGCGCCGATCCTGGCCGCGTTCGCGCGGGCGCATCCGCAGGTGCGCGTGCAGCTCACGCTGTCCAACCGCTTCGTGGACCTGACCGAGGAGCGGCTCGACCTCGTGATCCGCGCGGCGGTGGTGCCGCTGGCCTCGGAGGACGTGGTGGCGACGCCGGTCGCCACGTCGCGCTCGCTGGTGGTCGGCCATCCTGACCTGTTCCGCGACGCCGGCCTGCCCGCCTCGCTCGACGCCCTGGCCGGCTACCCCTGCCTGGCGCAAGGCACGCTGGCGCAGCCGCGCCCGTGGCAGTTCGTCGACGATGCCGGCGAGCCGTTCGACTGGCCGATCACGCCTGCGATTGCCGTGGACAACCTGATGGCAATGCGCGAACTGGCGATGCGCGGCGCCGGGCTGGCGCAGTTGCCGATGACGATGTGCCGGGACGCCATCGAAGCCGGCACGCTGGTGCCGGTGCTCGGCGCGGTACGCTCGCGCGATGCCACGATCTACGCGATGTACCCGAGCCGGCGCGGCATGACCTCCGCCGTGCGCGCCCTGCTGGCCCTACTCCGGGAGCAGTGGCCCGACGAGGGCTGACTCCCTCGCCCACCCGTTCCAGAATCGGAACGCGACGTTCCAGTCTTCCGGCTTCCCGCACCGGGGGCGCCCCGCTACCTTGTCCGTCATCGACAACCTGGTAACGGAGCAACAATCATGTCCCTGCAAGACAAGGTAGCGGTGGTCACGGGCGCCTCGCGCGGCATCGGCAAGGCCACGGCGCTGGCGCTGGCGGCGCGCGGCGCCCACGTGGCGGTGGTCTACAAGGCGCAACGCGCGGCGGCGGAGGCCGTGGTGGCCGCGATCCGGGCCGCCGGTGGGCAGGCGGACGCCTTCCAGGCCGATGTGGCCGATCCGGCCTCGGTGCGCGCGCTGGCGCAGGCGGTGGGGCAACAGCACGGGCGCATCGACGTGCTGGTCAACAACGCCGGCGTGTTCGGCGCGCGGTTGCTGGCGGAACTCGATGCGGCATTCTTTGCCGAACAGTTCGACAACAACGCGCTCAGCGTGATGCTGACGACGCAAGCCTTCGCCCCGCTGTTTGGGGATCATGGCGGCAGCATCGTCAACGTGTCGAGCAACCTCGCGCACGCGCCCACCGCGCCGACCAGTGTCTACTCGGCCAGCAAGGCCGCCGTGGACGCCCTCACCCGCGCCTTCGCCATGGAGCTTGGCGCGCGCCGCATCCGCGTCAATGCCGTCGCCCCGTTTATCACGCGCACGGACATGACCGCGGGCATTCCCGACGACGAACGGCGGCACCTCGCCGCCGAAACCCCGCTGGGCCGACTGGCCGAGCCGGAGGACGTTGCCCGTGTGATCGTGGCGCTGGCGTCTCCGGACATGGCCTGGGTCACCGGGCGGTCGATCCTTACCGATGGCGGCTTCACCGACTGACGCCGCCATCCCCCTCAGGAGTTTCCTCCCCCATGTTGTTGCCGATTCTGCTGCTGGCTGCGGCCGGCTTTACCGTGCTGACCACGGAATTCCTGATCGTGGGCCTGCTGCCCGGGCTTGCGCGCGACCTCCACGTCAGCGTGGCGCAGGCCGGGCTGCTGGTCTCGCTGTTCGCCTTCACGGTGGCCGTCACCGGCCCGCTGCTGACCGCGCGCGTGGCGGCGCACATCGGCCCACACACCGGCCCACACACCGGCCCGCACGCGCGGCGGCGCGTGTTCGTGGTCATCCTCGTGCTGACCGCGCTCTCGAACGCGCTGGCGGCGATGGCGCCGAACCTCGGCGTGCTGGCCATCGCGCGGCTGGTGCCGGCGCTCGGCGTGGCCGTGTTCTGGTCGCTCGCCTGCGAGACCGCCGTGGCGGCGCTCGGCGCGGCCCGGGCCGGGCGGGCGTTGTCGATCATGGCCTATGGCATGGTCGGTGCCACCGTGTTCGGCATTCCGCTCGGCACGCTGATCGGCGATGCCTTCGGCTGGCGCACCGCCTTCGGCGTGCTGGCCGCGCTGGCGCTGGTCAAGGCGCTGCTGCTGACGCGCCTGCCGCCCACCGCCGCCGCCACCCCGCCGCTGCCGTTCGCGGCGCAGCTACGGCTGGCGCGGCAGCCGGCCATCCTCGGGCACGTGGCGCTGTCGGTGCTGTCGTTCACGGGGATGTTCATCGCCTACACCTATCTGGCCGATTTCCTGGAGCGGCTGGGCGGGCTGTCCGGGCCGGCGGTGGGCTGGACGCTGATGGCGTTCGGCGCGATGGGGCTGGTCGGCAACCATTTCGGCGGCCGGCTGGTGGACCGCAGCGCCCTGCGCGCGACGCTGGTGTTCAGCGGCTGGCTGGCACTCAGCCTGGCGCTGGTGGCGTGGGCCGCGCCGTGGTCGCCCGCCCTGTTCGCGGTGCTGGCGGTCTGGGGCATCGCGCAATCGGCGCTGTTTATCGTCAATAACGTCCGGCTGATGCAGGCGGCACCCTCGGCGCAGGCGCTGGGCTCCGCGCTCAATATCTCGGGCGCGAACGCGGGCATCGGCATCGGGGCCATCCTGGGCGGGCGCGTGATCGACGGGCCCGGCATCGCATGGATCGGCGTGGCGGCGGCAGTCGTGGTGGCGGGGTCGGCGGTGCTGGCGTGGCGGTTGCTGGGGCGACCGACCGCGCCTGCCGTCAATCGGCGGTCGAGGCGTGACGCTTGCGATAGTCCGCAGGCGTCACCCCCACCACGCGCATGAACGCGCGGCGCAGCGTATCGACACTCGAAAAGCCGCACTCACCCGCTACCTGCTTGGGCGCGAGGTGGCCGGCCTCCAGCAGTTGCCGCGCGGCAGTCACGCGTGCTGCTTCTACCCAGCTGGCCGGCGTGACGCCGACTTCCTCGCGGAACAGCCGCGTCAGGTGGCGCGGACTCACGCCGACGCGCGCGGCGAGGCTGGGCACATCGTGGGAATCCGCCGGATGCGCGGCCACCCAGCGCTGGAGTTCCTGCAAGGCCGAGCGGTTGGCCAGCGCGGGCGCCGCACTGCGGCGGAACTGCGCCTGCCCGCCGGGCCGCTTGAAGAACATCACCAACTGGCTGGCCACGCGCATGGCGAGTTCGCGCCCGAGATCCTCTTCGACCAGCGCCAGCGCAAGGTCCAGCCCCGCCGTCACGCCGGCCGCCGTGCGCAGCTTGCCGTCGCGCACGTGGATGGCGTCGGCATCCACGGTCACGCCCGGGAAACGCGCCGCCAGCCGGTCCGCGCCCGCCCAGTGCGTGGTTACGCGCCGCCCCTCCAGCAGGCCGGCATCGGCCAGCAGAAAGGCGCCGCTGCACACCGAGCCGTAGCGGCGCGCGCGCGGCGCCACGGCGCGAATCCAGTCCAGCACGATCGGTTCGGTCGGGGTCTCGCCCGCATGTGGCGCACCCGCCACCAGCACGGTATGGGGACGGGGCAGCGCCGCCCCGAGCGGGTCTTCCTCGACCAGCAGATCCGCCAGCAGCCGGACGCCTGACGAGGCCCGGATCGGCCCGCGCCGCACGCCAACCACCTGGAGTGCATAGACCTGCCGGCCGGCCTGGGCATTGGCTTCCGCGAAGACGTCGAGGGGCCCGGAGACATCCAGCAACTGCACGCCTTCGATGGCCAGCAGCACGATGGTGCGGGGGGTGGTCATGGTGAAAAATCCCTGAGCATTGCTGTCGTGTCGCGATCCGTCCGGTTTGGCCCAAAACGTCGCACTACGACGATTGAAGACATGGTACTCCCGCTCCTACACTCGTTTCAACCCCAAACGAAAGGAGCCAGCCATGCAATTCACCCTGGGCGACATCGCCATCCCTGACAGCCAATTGGCCCGCGACATCACGCAACTGGTCCGCGACACCGAATCCACGCTGCTGTTCAACCACTCGAGCCGCGTGTACTACTTCGCGGCGCTGGCCGGCAAGCAGCGTGGCCTGCCATACGACCCCGAACTGCTCTACGCGGGCACGATGTTCCACGACATGGGCCTGACGCCGGCGCACAGCAGCCCGGACAAGCGCTTCGAGGTGGATGGTGCCAACGCGGCGGCGGACTTCCTGCGCAGCCGTGGCATCGCGCAGGCGGACATCGACAAAGTCTGGACAGGTATCGCGCTGCACACCACGCCCGGCATTCCCGAGTTCATGGACCCGGTAGTGGCGCTGGTGACGGCTGGCGTGGAGATGGACGTGCTGGGCATCCGCTACGAGACGTTTGCCGATGAAGACCGCGAGCGCGTGGTGCAGGCGTATCCGCGCACCCCGCACTTCAAGGAAGACATTATTCAAGCGTTTTACGATGGCATTCGCCACAAGCCGGACACCACGTTCGGCAACGTGAAGGCGGATGTGCTGGCCGACAAGGACCCGCACTTCCATCGCGGCAATTTCTGCAGCGTGATCCGCTGCTCGCACTGGCACGGCTGAGGCCCGCGCGCGCCCCGCTCTCTATATCTATATAGAGAGATAGCGGCTCACCACGGCGCGGAGGGTCTGGAAGCTGACCGGCTTGGACAGCACCGTATCGATGCCGGCCCGGAGGCAGGCCAGCCGCGCCTCCGGGCCGGCCGTGGCCGTGATGGCGACGATGGGCAGCCGCCCGGCGCGCTTGCCGCCCTCCGCCGCCCGGATCCGGCGGGCCAGCGCCAGTCCGTCCAGCCCCGGCAGGCCCAGGTCCGTCAGCAGCAAGGCGGGCCGTGGGTCCTGCTGCACGGCGGCCCACGCTTCCTCGCCGGAGCGGCAGGGCTGGGCCACGCAGCCGCCGATGCCGGCGAGCTGGTCCTCCAGCACCAGCAGGCTGACCGGATGGTCCTCGGCCACGACGATGCGGGGAACGGGTAGCTGGGAAGACTGGGAGGGGGCAGGCACGGCGGCGGCAGGCAGGTGGCAGAACATGCTGTCATCCTGCCTGCGGAAGTCGCCGCAGAGGTGCGGAAATTTCTGCAAATGGCTGCGGAAATTTCCGAAGATGGTGTCCGATTTGTTACGACACCGCGTTGCGGAGCGGCGTCTGCGTGATCCAGCGGCCCAGGTTGTCGAGGAAGATCTCGACCACGCGCGCCGCGTTGCCATCGGAAAAGCCAGCGCTGTGCGGCGTGGCGATGACGTTGGGCAGCGTCCAGAGCGGCGAGTCCGCAGGCAGCGGCTCGTGGGCGAAGACATCGAGATAGGCACCCGCCAGCCGGCCGCCCTGCAGCGCGGCGATCAACGCCGGCTCGTCCACCACCTCGCCACGCGACACGTTGACCAGCCGCGCGCCCTTCGGCAGGCTGTCCAGCGCGGCGGCGCTCAGCAGCCCGCGCGTTTCATCCGTCAGCGGGCAGGCCAGCACCAGCCAGTCCGTGCGCGGCAGCACCGCCGGCACATCGGCGAAGGTCACGGTCTCGAAGCCCTCCCCCGCCGGCGTGGCGCGCTGGCGCACCACCACCACCGACATCCCGAACAGGCGCAGCACCGCGCCGATCTGCTGGCCGATCGGCCCCCAGCCGACGATGGTCGCCGTCTGGCCGTGCAGGTCGCGCGGCATGTCGGCGCCCATCAGCGGGGCCCAGCGGCGTTCACGCTGGGTGGCCAGCATCTGCGGCAGGTGCCGCGCCAGCGCCAGCAGCCCGGCCAGCGCCGTCTGCGCCACCACGCTGGCATTGGCACCCGACGAAGTCGTCACCGTCACCCCCTGCTGGCGCAGTTCGCCGAACACCGGGCGGTCGGCGCCGGCCGAGTGCGTGTGGGTCCAGCGCAGCGAGGGCGCCTCCAGCATCGCGGTGTAGAAGCGCCGCGTGGCCGGTTGCACCTCGTGCTTGGTCGAGCGCCCCGTCACATCGCGCGAGACGAAGGCGATGTCGGCGTCGATGGGCCGGGCGTCGTCCACGGCCGGCGGGGCCACGGGAACCCAGTCCCGGCCTGCCATGGCGGCGGCGATGGTGGCGGTGATCGCGTCGCCATGGGCGCGCAGCGCCGCTTCGGAGAGCAGGATGCGCACGGGCGCAGCGGAGGCGGAGGAGGCAGCGGATGCAGTCATGGCGTCAGTCTACCGTCGCTCCCGAGGCTTTGACGACCACCTTCCACTTGTCATACTCCTTGCGCGTGAACTTGCCGAACTGCTCGGGCGTGCCGCCCACCGGGTCGGCGCCCTCGCGGATCATCTGCGCCTGCAGCGACGGCAGCACCTCGTTCACGGCCTGATTCACCTGCGTGATGACGGTCTTCGGCGTGCCCTTGGGCGCGAAGATGCCGAACCACGAGCCGGCCTCGAAGCCCGGGAAGCCCTTCTCGGCCACTGCCGGCACCTCCGGCAGCGAGCGCGAGCGCTTGGCGCTGGTCACCGCCAGCGCGCGCAGCTTGCCGGCCTGGATGTGCGAGATCACCGACGGAATCGTCGCGAACATGAACTGGATGCGGCCGGACAGCAGGTCGTTCAGGGCATCGGCGCCCTTGTAGGGCACGTGCGTGGCCGGCGCGCCGATGCGCTCCGACAGCATGAAGCCGGACAGGTGCGACGAGGTGCCCACGCCCGTCGAGCCATAGTTCAGCTTGCCCGGATTGGCCTTGATGTAGGCGACGAACTCCTCGAAGGTCTTGGCTGGCACCGAGGGATGCACCACCAGCACGTTCGGCACGTCGGCGATCTGCACCACCGGCACGAGGTCCGCCAGCGGGTCGTAGTTCAGCTTCTTGTAGAGCGTCTGGTTGATCGAGATCGGGCCGACCGAGTCCACCAGCAGCGTGTAGCCGTCCGCCGGGGCGCGCACCACGTACTCGGTGCCGATGTTGCCGCCCGCGCCGGGGCGGTTTTCCACCACGAACGATTGCTTGAAGCGCTGGCCCAGGTGCTGGCTCACGCTGCGGGCCAGCATGTCGGTGGTACCGCCGGCGGTGAAGGCCACCACCACGCGCACGGGCTTGGTCGGGTATTCGTCGGCGGCCTGGGCGGGGGCGGCCAGGGTGACCAGCGCGGCGCCGGCAGCCAGTGCCGCGCTCAGGTAGGGGGTCAACCATCGACCGGGGGCGAATCGAGGCATGTTGGTTCTCCTGTTGATGCGGCAGCCGTCTTCGCGGCCGCCGTCGTGGTGATAAGACGCAAAAATCAATGCTTAGCCGAAGTCGTACAGCCGTGCCGGGTTGTGCACCAGCACGCGCTCGCGGCTGGCGGCGTCCGGCAGCCAGCGCGCCAGCAGGTTGAACAGCACGCCGTCGTCAGGCATCTGGGCGGACTCGAAGTAGTTGATGTGCGGCCAGTCGGAGCCCCACACCACCTGCTCCGGGTTGGCCTGCATCAGCGCCGCGACGAAGGGATCGACCTGTTCGTACGGCGCGCCGGCGGGCTGGAGCCGGTCAGCGCCCGAGATCTTGGTCCAGGCCACCCCTTCCGCCAGCAGCGCGCAGAGCGCCTGGAAGCCGGGGTCCGCTACCCCGCGCGAGGTGGCCATGCGGCCCATGTGGTCGATCACCAGCGGCAGGCCCAGCGCCTTGAGGCGCGGGCCCAGCGTGACGAGGTCCGGCGCATGGATCCAGATCTGCGCGTGCCAGCCGCGCGCGGCGAGGCGCGGGGCCAGCGCTTCGAGCACCTCGATGCCCACGCCGTTGCGATACACGGCGTGGCCATCCACCTGATACAGGTTGATGCGCACGCCGCGCACGCCGGCGGCGTGCCAGGCGTCCAGCTCGGCGTCCGTGGTGTCCGGCGACGGCACCACGATGCCGCGCAGGCGCGTGGGGTACTGGCGCAGGGCGTCGGTCACCACGCTGTTGTCGGTGCCGCTGGCGCTGGCCGTGACGAGCACGCCGCGCGTGAGCCCGAGTTCGTCCAGATGGGCGATAAAGGCGTCGGCGGGATGCTCGGCCGGCGTGTAGCTGCGGTCCATCGCGAGCGGATAGCGCGCGAACGGGCCGAACACGTGGGCATGGCTGTCACAGGCGCCGGCGGGCGCGCGGAACACCGGTGCGGTGAGGGTCTGGAGCGGGGGCAGGCAGGGGCGGGTCATGGTCGATGGCGTCCGGTCGATACGTTCGGCGTTATTCCGGGGCCTTCAGGCGACCGGCGGCGGCCAGCGTCTGCGCGCGGGCATCCTCGCGTTGCAGCGAGGCCAGCAGTTCCTGCGGCGACGAGGCCTGCGCCACGCTGCCCACGGTCAGCAGCCGGCTCTTGACGGCGCCTTCGGCCAGCACCTTGCGCAGCGCGCTGTTCAGCGTCTCGATGACCGCTGCCGGCGTGCCGGCCGGGGCCAGCAGGCCCGTGGCCGTGGTCGCCTCGAAGTTGGCCAGCCCGGATTCGCGCAGCGTGGGCACCTTCGGCAGCGCGGCATCGCGCTCGCGCGACATCACGGCCAGCGCACGCAGGGCGCCGGACTGGATATGCGGTGCCGAGCTGGTGAGCTGGTCCACCACCATGTCGATCTGGCCGCCCATGAGGTCGATCAGCGCCGGCGCGGAGCCCTTGTAGGGCACCTCGTTCAACTGGATCCTGGCGGCGTCCTCGAGCTGGAGCGTGGCCATGTGGTTGGTGGTGCCGGGGCCGGCGTGGCCGGTGGTGGTCTTGCCGGGGTTGGCACGCGCGTGGGCCAGCAGCGCGCCGATGTCCTTGAAACGCGTGTCGTTGCCCTTCACCACGATCACCAGCGCCGTGGTGGACACCAGCCCCACCGGGCTGAAGCTGGCCAGCTTGAAGCTGGTGCGCGTCATCTTCGGCAGCACCACGATGGCGTTGGGCGTGGTCACCAGCAGCGTGCTGCCGTCCGGCTCGGCGCGGGAGACCGCCGTCGCGCCGATCACGCCGCCAGCGCCGGGCCGGTTATCGACGATGACGTTGCGGCCGAGGCTCTGCTCCAGCGCCGGGGCGATGGCGCGGGCCACCACGTCCAGGTTGCCGCCCGGGGCGAACGGCACGACCAGCGTGATCGGCTTGTTGGGCAGGCCGCCTTGCGCGCGGGCCGACATGACATAGGGGGCGACGCCGAGCGCAAGCATTTGCGCCAGCAGGGTTCTGCGTTTCATACATCTCACTCCGTTCAGGGCTTTCTTCTGACCTGATTCATCGTTCAAGGCGAGGCCGCCCTGCAATCCCGTTCCATGCGGCCCCTGGGGGACTCCGCCGCCGTCTGATTTACGTCTTAGTCGCGGTAGCTGGGGTCCAGGCGATCGAGCTTGCGCAGCAGCGCCGGCCATTCCATCACGCCGTACGGACGGCGCGTGCCGGGCTGGTAGTTGTTCCAGGTTTCCTGCAGCACGTCTGCCGGCACATCGCGCAGCGGCGTGCTGCACGACATCGCGGCCACCTGCGAGCGGCAGGCCAGCTCCAGGCGGTGCATCCAGTTGAAGGCTTCGCCCACGGTGTTGCCCACGGTCATCGCGCCGTGGTTGCGCAGGATCAGCGCCTCACCCGTGCCCAGGTCGGCAATCAGCGATTCCTGCTCGGCGGTGTCCAGCACCACGCCCTGGTACTCGTGATAGCCGATCTTCAGGAAGCGCATGGCGGTCTGGGTGATCGGCAGCAGCCCGCAGTCGAGCGAGGAGATGGCCATCGATGCCCAGCTATGGGTGTGGATGACGCACGCCACTTCCGGGCGCGCGTGGTGGACGGCGCTGTGGATCACGTAGCCGGCCTTGTTGATGCCGTAGCCGAGGTCGCCGAAGTCCGGCTTGGCGAGGATCTTGCCGTCGTGGTCCACCTTGATCAGGCTGGACGCGGTGATCTCCTCGTACATCATGCCGTAGGCGTTGATCAGGAAGGCGTTCTCCTCGTCCGGCACGCGGACGGAGATATGGTTGGCCATCATGTCTGCCATGCCATACAACTCCACGAGGCGGTAGCAGGCGGCCAGGTCCACGCGGGCCTGCCACTCCGCCTCGCTGCACTGGCCGCGCATCGACGGAATGTTCAGCACACCGGGCTTTGTCATGATGAGTCTCCTTTGGGGATGGTTGGATTCTGTGCGAGCTTGTCAGTCTGCGCCGAGCGCGAGATCGCTAGGCCGACGCTTCTCGATATTCCACTTCAGCAATGCCGCGCTGCGGAAGATGCCGTGGGCGAACTTGCCGTACGGCAGCGTCAGGAACAGCGCCATCACGATGCCCAGGTGCACGGCCAGCAGCGCGGCCATGGCGGACGTGTCGCGCCAGGCCAGCAGCGCCAGGCCGCTGGCGCTGGTCAGGAACAGCAGCGCGATGAAGCCACGGTCCATCGGGCGCTGGCTGGCATCGCCCGTGTTGGGGTCGCGGCGCAGGTTCAGCCACAGCAGGCCGGCCGGGCCGACCAGCAGCCCGATGCCGCCCGCGATGCCCAGCAGCACCGGCAGGCTCGTCACCGGGTACGGCGCGTGGTAGTCCAGCAGGTAGTGGTACAGCGTGGCCACCGTGGTGGCGGCGAAGCACAGCATGAAGCCGTAGAACGTGAAATGGTGGAAGCGGCGGCGCGCCAGCGTGAAGGCATCGTCGGCATTGTTGCAGCCCTGGCCATGACCGCCGTCGAGGTACTTGAGCCGCAGCGCGTCGTGCGCGGCGCCGCCAACAGCCGAACCGCGTGACTCGCCCGGCCGCGTGCCCGGCGAGACCTGCCGCCAGAAGCGCGTGACACCCACGCCCAGCGCGCCGATCGCGAACAGGAACACCACGCCGAACATCGCCGCCAGCAGGTTGTGCGGGAAGATCGCGTAGAAATTGCCGGCCAGCGGTGCATGCAGCAGGCTGCCGCGCATGGCGAGCACCATCAGCAGGAACAGCGCCAGCCCGCCGGACAGCGCCAGCGCCGTGGTCAGGCCGGCGCGGCGGTACAGCCCGCCCAGCGCAGCCGGGAACGCGTAGTCGCCATAGGTCTGCACGCGCACCTTGGCCATCGCCTGGGGGATGTTCACCGCGAACTCGTGCGGCGGCGCGTACTGGCAGGCGTGGTAGCAGGCGCCGCAGTTGTGGCAGAGGTTGGCCAGGTAGTGGATGTCCGCCTTCGGGAATTCCAGCCGGCGCGTCATGGCCGGGAACACGGCGCAGAAGCCCTCGCAATAGCGGCAGGCGTTGCAGATCTGCAGGGTCCGGGCGACTTCGCCCTCGTCGGCGGTCAGCGGCAGCACGCCCTGTGCCAGCGCCGCCGCCTCGCGCGTCAGCGCTTCAAGATGTTGCATGGTCGAATTCCTGTGATGCACGGGCGCGTTGGCCCTTTGCCGGGGCGAGTGCCGCCTTGGCTGCCTGCGTGCCGGCGATGCGGCCGAACGCCGTGCCGATGGCCATCCCCACGCCGGCCGTATAGCCCTTGCCGAGCACGTTGCCGGCCATCATCTCGCCGGCCACGAACAGGTTGTCGCTGGGCTGGCCGCCGAAATGCACGGCCGAATCCTCGTTCACCTTCAAACCCAGGTAGGTGAAGGTGATGCCGGGGCGCAGCGCGTAGCCGTAGAACGGCGCGGTATCCAGCGGGCGGGCCCAGTGGGTCTTGGACGGGGTCACGCCCTCGGTGTGGCAGTCGTCGAGCACGGTGTGGTCGAACTTGCCCACGCGGCAGGCGGCGTTGTAGTCGTTGATCGTGCGCATGAAGGTGGCTTCGTCGAGGCCGAGCTTGCGCGCGAGTTCCGGCAGCGTGTCGGCCTTCACGCCCGGGAACACTGGCGGCATGAAGCGGCCCACGGCCTTGGCGTCGATGATCGAGTAGCCGATCTGCTGCGGCTGCTGGGCCACCAGCCGGCCCCAGATCGCATAGCGCTTGGGCCAGAAGTCCTCGCCTTCGTCGTAGAAGCGCTCGGCATTGGCGTTCAGCACCACGCCCAGGGACACGCAGTCGATCCGCGTGCAGATGCCGCCGTCGTAGAGCGGCGCGCGGGCGTCGATGGCCACGCAGTGCGACTGGGACGGATCGCCGATGGCATCCGCGCCCGCCTCGATCATGTATTTCAGCAGCACACCCATGTTGAAGCGCGTACCACGGATCAGGAAGTTGTCCGCCGGCCATTCGCCGCGCTCGTTCTGGCCCCAGGCCTCGCGCAGCCATTCGCGGTTCGACTCGAAGCCGCCGGCGGCCAGCACGCAGGCGCGGGCCTCGATCCGCTCGGCGCCGATGCGCGCCGCCACGAAGCGGCCGCCATCCAGCTCGATGGCATCGACCGGCGCGTTGTAGCGGATCTGCACGCCGAGCTGCTCGGCGCTGCGGTAGTAGGCGTTGACAAGGGCCTTGCCCCCGCCCATGAAGAAGGCATTGGTGCGCGCCACGTGCAGCGCGCCCGAGAGCGGCGGCTGGAAGTGGACGCCATGGCTGCGCATCCAGTCACGGCAGTTCGACGAGGCCCGGATGGCCATCCGGGCCAGCCGCTCGTCGGTCAGCCCGCCGGTGACCTTGAGCAGATCCTGCCAGTACTCCTCCTCGGGGTAGGCATCGATCAGCACGTCTTGCGGCGCGTCATGCATGCAACGCAGGTTACGGGTGTGCTGGGAGTTGCCGCCGCGCCATTCGCGCGGGGCGGATTCGAGCAGCATCACGCTGGCGCCGGCCTCGCGGGCCATCAGCGCGGCGCACAGGGCAGCGTTGCCGCCGCCAATCACAAGGACGTCGATCATGGCCGGGCGCCCTCGCGGGGTGTTTGAGTGGGGTTGGACACGACTTTTTCTATGGCTTCGGGAGTCTGAGCCGGACTGTATCCGCCCGCCGGACCGCTGCTAACCCCTTGACGGGCATGGGGGTATCACGATTTGTGATGGGGGTCCGGGGAAGTTCCGGGCGGGTCCGGGGAAATTTCAGAGCTGTCTCATAGGCAAGGGGCTCGCGGTGGGGGAAAGTTGCGTTGGCGGCACCTTCCAGGTGCCCGCTTCCCCGACTTTTGGAGTCCAAGACCATGAACGAACATCCCACCGACCCGGCCACCCTTCCCGAGCCGCCCAAACCCTTGACGATTGAGGAAATAGACGATGCCATCGGCGACGCCATTGTTGAATCGGTGCTCCGGAAACTCAATGGGCCGTACGAGGACGACCCGGACGACGGGCCGCTGAGCCCCGAGGAAATCGCGGACATTGAGGCGCGGCTGGAAAAGGTGTTGCAGAGATATGCTGCGGAGGAGCGCCAATGATAGAACTCGACACTTGTGTGCTAGTCCGGCACTTCACGCAAGACGATACCCCTCAGGCTCGACACGCCAGCCGCGTGATCGCATCGTTTTCCAGTGGGTGCCGCGGTTTTGTGCCGCTGGCCGCCCTCGTTGAACTCGTCTGGGTGCTCAAGAAGCGATACGCCTTCACCCGCAAGCGCATCACGCGCGTGCTGGTGGCCTTCCTCGAATCCCACTGGATCGTCCTGGAATCGTACGCAACCGTATGCCGTGCCATGGTCCGCTACGGGAAGACAGGCATCGACTTCGGCGATTGCGTCATTCTGGAAAGCTGCCAGAGCATGAGATGCAGATTCATCTACACGTTCGACAGGCGCGCGTCACGCGTGCCTGGCTTCCGCCGCGTTCCAGACTGAGCCGCATGTCACCCCTCGATCAACCGCGCCCCTCTCCACCCCCCGGACTTCACCAGTCCGCGGGCGGTGTCGGCCAGCACCACCCGCAGCGCCAGGGCGGCGGGCGACAGTTCGTCGTCGGACAGGCTGCACAGCAGGTTGCGCCGGCCCACGCTCGGGTCGTCGATCTGGGCGAGGTGGAAGCGCGTGGCGGCGTCCGGGTACCGTCCTACCGCCGCCCAGGGCTGGAGCGTGGCGCCGAAGCCCATGTCCACGGCGGACATCAGCATCGCCAGCGAGTCCACCTCCTGGATCACGCGCGGCGCCACCTTGGCGCGGGCGAACGCGGCGTCCAGCGTGCTGCGCAGGCCGTGCACGCCGGTCGGCATGATCAATGGCACCTCGGCAAGGTCCGCCATGCCAAGCTGGGTGGGCGGCTCCGCCTTGCCCTGGGGCAGCGCCTGCCGGGACTGGATCAGGAACAGCGTCTCCTCCAGCAGCGGCAGCACGGTCCAGCGCCGGGCGGCATGCGTGTCGAAAAGCACCGCGAGGTCGAGCTGGCGGGCGTTGAGCATGGCGGTCAGGTGGCCGGACAGGCTTTCGACGATATGCAGGCGCACATCGGGGTAACGCTCCCGCATGGCGCGGATCAGCGGCACGCCGATCACCGACGCCGTGGTCGGCGCCAGCCCCACGCTCACGGTGCCGGAAAGGCGCGCGTGATGGGCCGCGCGCCGCGCCTGCTCGGCATGGCGCAGCGTCAGCTGGGCTTCGTGGAAAAAGGCCAGGCCGGCCTCGGTGGGGGTCACGCCCTGCGGCGTTCGGCGCAACAGCCGGGTGGAAAGCTCGCCTTCGAGCCGGCTGATCTGCTGGCTGACGGCCGACTGCACCATGTCCAGCTCGAGCGCGGCACGGCTCATGCTGCCAAGCTCGACCACCCGGACGAAATACTGAAGCTGGCGCAGTTCCATCGGTCTCCCCCGTTCTCGCGGATCCCTGCCGCGCCGGCGGGATTCGACCTGTTGTTCCGGGGTCTTATACCAGATGTACGGGGGCCGCGCGTGGCGCGGGCACCCCGGGCGCCGTCAGGCTTCGTCGGCGCCGCTGTACCAGTCCACGGTCTGGTCGAGGTAGACCAGACCCTTGGCCGCGAGGGCCGGGCGCATGTTGTACATGTCCACGCCGAGTACGCCGGAGGCGAGTTTGTCGCGCTTGGACAGCTCCAGCGCCTCGCGCTCGGCCGCCTTTTGCGCGATGTCCTGCGCCTGCGGGCGCGCCACCACGACCACGCCGTCGTCGTCCGCCACGATCACGTCGCCCGGCCGCACAGTGGCGCCGGCGCAGACCACCGGCACGTTCACGGCACCCACGGTTTCCTTCACGGCGCCCTGCGCGTGCACGGCGCGGGACCAGACCGGGAAGCCCATCGCGTTGAGGGTGCTGACATCGCGCACGCCGCCGTCGATGATCAGGCCGCGCGCGCCGCGTGCCTTCAGCGACGTGGCCAGCAGGTCGCCGAACAGGCCATCGGTGCAGTCGCTGGTCAGGGCCACCACCAGCACGTCGCCCGGCTGGATCATTTCCACGGCCACGTGGATCATCCAGTTGTCGCCGGGGTGCATCAGCGCGGTCACGGCGCTGCCGGAGATCGCCGTGCCGGACTGGATCGGCCGCAGGTACGGCTTCATCAGGCCGGTGCGGCGCTGCGCCTCATGCACCGTGGCCACGCCCAGCTTGCCGAGCGACTCGATCGCGGCGGGTGCCGCGCGCAGGATATTGCGGTAGGCAATCGTCTTCATGCCAGCACCTCCGAAACTTGGGGAAACACGCGTGCATAGCCTTCGCCGTACTGCACCTTGCGATCGGAATTCCGCGTGGCCTGCGCCCCGCGCTGGAGCGCCACCCTGGTGTAGTACTCCCACAGGTGCTCCTGCGCGGCCATGGTCGTGAACGCGCGCTGCTTCTTCTCCCAGACAGAGGAGATGTCCAGCAGCACGTCCGGCTTCCAGTTGCACTGCTCGGGCTGGTGCGGCTCGAACAGGAACACCGGCGGCGCGCCGATCACCGGCACTTCGGGCTTGTAGCCGTGGGCCTGGGCAATCACACGCGCCTCTTGCGCCACATGTGTGGCGAGCGGATGGTCGAAGTTGTAGATGTCTTCGCGCGAGTGGCTCATCACCAGTTCGGGACGGATGTCGCGATAGATATCGGCCAGACGGAGCAGCGCCTCGTCGGGCACCCGCATGGGATAGTCGCCGAGGTCGAAGCACTCCAGCGTGCCACCGAGGATCTCGGCGGCGCGCTGGGCCTCTTCGTGACGGGCGGCCTTCACGCGGTCCATCGTCATGCCCGGCTGGCGCCACATCTTGGCCGATTCGCCGCGCTCGCCGAACGACAGGCAGACGATGCGCACGTGGTAGCCGCGCTCGGCGTAGAGCGCGATGGCGCCGCCGGCGCGCCAGACGAAGTCAGCCGCGTGGGCGCTGACAACCAGGATGGACGGCTGGGTAGCCGCGGCCGTGGCAGTGGAAGGAGCAGTGTTTTGGGACATACCTAATACCAGTCAGGGTGAGACTCAGTCGGCCGTGATACCGGCCTTGCGGATAACGCCCGCCCAGGTCGTGGTTTCGGTGCGCACGAACTGGCCGAAGGCTTCCGGCGTGCCGGGCAGGATGGTCACGCCCAGTTGGGTGAGCTGCTTGCGCACGTCGGCGTCGGCCAGCGCGGTGTTGGCGGCGGCATTGAGCTGCTTGATGATCGCGGGCGGCGTCTTGGCGGGCGCCACGAGGCCCCACCAGACCGAAGCGGTGAAGTTGGGCAACCCTTCCTCGCGCGAGGTCGGCACGTCCGGCAGCAGGGCCGAACGCTTGGCGCTGGCCACGGCCAGCGGGCGCAGCGTGCCGGCGTGGATATGGGTGATGACCTCGAGCGGGTTGATCGGCATAAAGGTGATCCGTTCGCCGAGCAGGTCGGTGATGGCGGGGGCGCCACCCTTGTACGGCACGTGCAGCACGTCGATGCCGGCGGTGTCCTTGAGCATTTCGCCGGCCAGATGGCCGGAACTGCCGTTGCCGGCGGACGCGTACGCCAGCTTGCCGGGCTGGGCCTTGGCCTGGGCGACGAGGGTCTTCAGCGAGTCGATCTTCGACTTGGCGGGCACCACCACGACCAGCGAGGCCTCGCCCACGCGCGCCACGGGCGCGAAGTCGGTGGCGGGGTTGAAGGACAGCTTGGCGAACAGCGCCGAATTGGTGGCGAGGCTGTTGGACGCCATCATGATCGTGTAGCCGTCAGCCGGCGACTTGGCGACGATGTCCAGGCCGATATTGGTGCTGGCGCCCGGGCGGTTGTCGACGATGATCGGCTGCTTGAGCGCCTGGCTCATCTTCTGGCCGACGGCGCGCGCCACGATGTCCACCGCGCCGCCAGCGGCGTACGGCACGACCAGACGGATGGGCTTGTCCGGATACGCCTCGGCGGCCTGCGGGGCCGAGACGGCCAGGCCAAGGGTGGCGGCCAGCAGCGTGGCGAGCGAGTTGATCAAGAACGGGCGGCGCGCGCCCTGCGAAACACGACGACGAGCGGACCCGCGCATTGTCTTCTCCAGGTTTCTTTTAAGTGCGCCCATTCTGTGCAGCCGTCGTGATACTGTCCAATATGTTTTCAGATGGCTTGTTATTTCGATTTCGAATCATGGACTTTCGCCAACTCCGATATTTCGTGGCCGTCGCCGAGGCGTTGAGCTTCAGTGAAGCCGCCCGCAAGCTGCATGTGAGCCAGCCGCCACTCAGCATCCAGATCAAGGCTTTGGAGGAGGAATTGGGCAGTGCGCTGCTCGAACGCTCCCGCCATCACGTGGCGCTGACGCCCGCCGGGGCGCTGTTCCTGGACAAGGCCCGCGATGCGCTGGCCACGCTGGATCAGGCGCGCGAGGTGGTGAAGCAGGTGGCATCGGGCGATGCCGGGGAGATTCGGGTGGGATTCACGGCATCCGTGCCGATGCATGACGTCTTTCCGCGCGCCGTGCATCAGTTCCGCGAGGCACACTGCAACGCCACCCTCCAGTTGGTGCATATGTCGACCGGGCAGCAACTGCAGCAGCTTGAGCAGGGCGAGATCGATATCGGCTTCCTGCGGCCGTCGCCACAGTTTCGGCCACCGGCCAGCATCACGGTGCGGGAGGTGCTGGCAGACCGCCTCGTGGCCGTACTGCCGGTCAGCCATGCGCTGGCGCGCGAAGGGAGCGATGACCGGGATGGCGCGGCAGGTATCGACATCGCCGAGCTATCCGCCGAGCGCTTCCTGCTATTCCCGCGCGGGCTGGGCTGCGGGCTGTTCGACCATGTGACCACGCTGTGCAACCGGGCCGGCTACGCGCCCAACGTCGCGCAGGAGGCGCGCGAGGCCACGACCATCATCGGGCTGGTGGCCAGCGGCGCCGGGGTGTCGGTGCTGCCCGAGATCTACGCGCGCACCGGCATTCCCGGCGTGGCCTACCTGCCGCTGGCCGGCCCGGACGCCGGCAGCCGGGTCCTGATGGCCCACCGCGCCGGCGCCCTGTCGCCAATCATGGCGCGGTTTATCGGCTATTTCTGATCGAACGGACGAAGCGATCAGGCCCGTGCCTTCTCGGGCCGCTGCGAGAACGTCCGCTCGAACACCGATTCGGCGATGCGGTTCTTGAGGATCTCGATCGACCCGCCGGCGATCATCCAGCCGCGGCAGCGGCGCTGGCAGTACTCCACCAGCGCTTCCTGGCTGTAGCCCATGCCGCCCATCACCTGGATGGCCTCATTGGCGATGTCGAAGCCAGCCTGGTTGCAGAACGCCTTGGCAATCGCGGTTTCCTCGGCGGACGGGATGCCGCTGTCGGCATTGGCGGCGGCACGGTAGAGCAGCAGCTGGCCGGCGTCGAGCTTCATCTTCATCTCGGCGAACTTCCATTGCAGGCCCTGGAACTCGCACAGCAGGCGTCCGAACTGCTTGCGCTGCATGGCCCACTGGCGCGCTTCCTCGTAGGCATAGCGGCCCAGCGCCAGCGAGCGCGCCGTGTTCCCCATCCGCTCCACGTTGAAGCCGGCAATCTGCTTCTTGAAGCCGCCCTCGCCCAGCAGCACGTCCTCGGGCGCCACGTACACATCGTCGAAATAGATCTGTGCCCACTCCTCGCCCGACATGAACTTCGAGCGCTGGCCGATGCGTACGCCCTGCGCCTTGGTGTCGATCAGCACCGAGCCGATGCCGCCCACGCCCGGGCCGAAGCGCACGTAGGCCAGGATCACGTCCGCATGGGGGCCGTGTGTGGTGAAGACCTTGCTGCCGTTGATGCGGAAGCCCGCGCCGTCCGGCGTGGCGCTCGTCTTCAGCTCGGTCACGGCGGAGCCGGCCTCCGGCTCGGTCATGCCCACCGAAATCAGCGCGCTACCTTCCAGCAGCGGGGCCAGCCACTTGGCCTTCTGCACCGCCGAGCCGTACTCGGCCAGCACGCGGATCGCGCCGAAGTTGCCGGCCTGGATCACGTCGGCACTGCGCGGGCAGTGCGCCGCCACGGCCTGGATGGCGATGATGGCGTCCATCAGCGTGCCACCCTGCCCGCCGTCGGCCTCGGCAATGGTGATGCCGAGCAGGCCCTGCGCGGCCATCTTCTTCGCCACGTCCCAGGGGTAGGCATCGGTATGGGCGCGCTGGTGGGCGCCGGGGCGCAGTTCCTTCTCGGCGAAGCGGCTGACGGCGTCCTGAAACTCCTGCTGTTCCGGGGTGAGTGTGAAATTCATGTTCAGTCTCCGAATTTTAGAAATTTGTGATGATTACGACGCATCTGGCGTGGCGCTGAGCCGCAGCACGCAGTCGACACCGACCACGCCCTCGGCGCGCACGAACAAGGGGTTGATCTCGGCTTCGTCGATGCGCACGCCCTGCACCACTGCCAGCCGCGAGAAATCGACGATGGCGCGCGCCAGCGCATCCACATCGCCGCGGGGCAGGCCCCGGAAGCCACGGATCAGGCGTGTGGAACGCACCTCGCCGATCATGTCGCGGGCTTCTTCAAGGCTGACCGGCGCCGGCCGCAGGCTCACGTCCCGGTGCAATTCCGCCGTGATGCCGCCCGCGCTCAGCATGACCATCGGGCCGACCAGCGGGTCGTGCCGATAGCCGAGCATCAGTTCCAGCAGCCGGTGTTCCATGCGCTGGACCAGAATGCCGTCCAGCCGCGCGGCGGGGGCGCCCCGCCCGGCGTTGTCGACCAGCCGCGCCGCCGCGCGGGCCAGTTCCTCGTTGTCCCGCACGCCCACTTCCACGCCGCCGATTTCGGTCTTGTGCAGGATGTCGCGCGAGCAGATCTTGGCAACCACCGGGTACGGCACCGCGTGTTGCAGCGCGTTGGGCTGCACCAGCGCCATCGGGGCGATCGGCACGCCCAGTTCGCCAAACGCGGCGGCGGCTTCGAACTCGGACAGGTCGCCATGCGTCGGCAAGCTAGCGGGCCACGCCACGGGCTCGGGCGGCGTGCCAGCGTCCAGCGGCGTGCGTGCGGCGCGGAACAGGCAGGCCAGGGCGTCCGCGCAGGATTCGGGCGTGCGGAACGCCGGCACGCCGGCTTCCTGCAACAGCGTCAGCGACTGTCCGGCCTCCGGGGCCAGGAAGGCCAGCAGCGGCTTGCCCTGCACCGCGGAGGCCTCGACGATCGGCCGCACCGCGTACGCCGGGTGGAACTGCGCCGACGAACCCGCCACGCACAGCACCGCATCGCACCAGTCACTCTGGAGCATCTGCTCCACGAGGTCGCGGTACTGCGCCGGCGAGGCGGCCAGCGTCAGGTCGAGAATCGGCGTCTGGCGGATCTTCAGGCCGCGCGCGGCCATGTGTTCGATGAACGCCGTGGGCGGCGCCACGGCCTCCACATCGGCCAGGCCGAGCCGGTCCACCACCGTGGCCGCGCCGCCGCCCGTGGTGGTGACCACCGCGATACGCGGATTGCGGTCCAGCGGCGGGATGGCGCTGGCGTAGCGGCGCGCCAGCGGTGCGGCCTCGAACAGCGTCTCCAGCATCTCCACGCGCATCGCGCCGTGCTTGCGCAGGAAGGCATCCACGGCGGCGTCGTTGCCAGCCAGCGCGCCGGTGTGGGACTGCGCCAGCGCCTCGCCCTGCGCGGAGCGGCCCAGCTTGTAGACCAGCACCGGCTTGCCGGCGGCGCGGGCGCGGCGCAGGGCCGGGCCGAGCACGGCGGCGTCGCGGATAGTCTCCAGGAACAGCAGGATCACCTCGGTGGCGCTGTCATCGACCATCAGGTCGACCAGTTCGCCCACGCCGATGTCCGCCTCGTTGCCCACCGACACCAGCTTGGCGAAGCCCAGCCCGCGCGCCGCGCCGCGCGACAGCAGCGCGCCCAGCATCGACCCGCTCTGCGAAATCACGCTGATGCCGCCCGCGTGCAGGGTGTCGGTCTCCAGCACGGCGTTCACGGACAGGATGGCGCCGCTGTGCACGTCCACCACGCCGATGCTGTTCGGGCCGAGCAGCCGCACGCCCAGCTCCCGGGCGCGCAGTGCCAGCGCCTGCTGGGCGGCCATGCCGGCCTCGCCCAGTTCGGCAAAGCCATCGGAAAACACCGTCACCACGCTGGCGCCGCGCGCGGCGCATTGCTCCAGCACCTCGGGCACGTGGCGGCCCGGCACCATCACAAAGGCATGGTCGATGGTCTCCGGCAGCGCGGCCACGCTCGGGTAGGCGGGCAGGCCCATCACCTCGGTGCGGCCCGCGTTGATCGGGAAGATGCGGCCCGAATAGCCGTGCTTGCGCATGAAGCGCAGCGGCCGGGCGGTGTTCTTGCTCTCGTCGGCCGAGGCGCCCACCAGCGCCACGGCGGCTGGCGTGAACAGCGCCCGGGCCAGCGCGCTGCCGGTCACCGTCGCGTCCGGCGCCACGTGTTCGTCCACTCTCGTCATATCGGTATCTGTCTGTAGGGTTGCGGGTCAGCCGGCGCGCAGCTGGCCGAGGCCGAGCGCCCGCACCGGGCGGTCGCCGAGTTGCCAGAGCGCGTCGAGCAGGCGTGCGGCGGGGCCGGCGCCGATCACGGGCGCGCCGAGTTCCATGAATTTGTCGGTCAGCATGGCGTCGTCGAGCGGCGCCTCGGGGTCGCCCCGGCGGTACGGGGCGAAGTGGGTGTACCGGCTCCCATCGGCCATCTCGATCTCCACGCGCGCGGCGCGCTGGCGCGGGAAGGCGGCGGTCAGGTCGGCGTCGGCGGTCAGCGTGATGCGGGCCATCAGCGCGCGGATGGCGGGGTCGGCCATGCGCTGGGGCTGGAAGGCATCGAGCCGCACGGCGCCGTGCAAGAGCCCGTGCGCCACCACGTAGGGCAGGCTGAAGCGGGCCTCGAAGGCGGTGGTCGGCTGGAAATTGCCGGTGACGTCGAGCGCCACCTGGTAGGTCGCCACGCGTACGGCGGCGATGCGAGCCGGATCGAGCCCGTGGTCGCGCACGATCTGCATCGCGGCATCGATGGCGGCGAAGGTGTGGCCGCAGCAGCCGTGGTTCTTCTGGGTGATCCGCGTGATATTGAAGTCGGTGCCGAGGCCGGCGGTAACGTCGCGCCAGTCGGGCTTGCCGCACAGCGCGGCGCCAAAACCGGCGTCGCCCTCAAGGATGTCGTGCACGCCGTTCACACCATGCGCGGCGGCCTGGGCTGCCTGCACGCCCACCTGCGCGGCGTGGCCGGCGTGGAGCGCCTTGGTCATGGCATCGGAGCGGAACGCCTGCTGGAGGCCGGAGGCGAACGTCGTGGCGGTGGCCATGGCGTCGGCGGCCACGCGTGCATCGCCCGGCGCCGCCAGCAGCGCGCCGGCCGCCGCCGCGCCCAGGCAACCCACCGTGCCGGTGGTGTGGAAGTAGCGATAGTGCGCCGGCTGGATCGCGGCGCCGATGCGCGTGGAGACCTCGTAGCCGGCGATCACGGCGCGCAGGAAATCGGTGCCGCTGGCGTCGGCCTGCTCGGCCAGGGCCAGCGCCGCCGCGATGGTCGGGCAGCCCGGGTGATAGACGGCATCGCGGAAAATGTCGTCGAATTCGGCCGCGTGGGACGCGCTGCCATTGATCCACGCCGCCAGCGCCGGAAACGCCGTGGTGGCGTGGCCGACCACCGTGGACGCGCCCACGCCCAGTTCCGCGCTGTGGGCCCGCACCAGCGGCTGCCCCGGCGCCATCGGTACGCCAGCCAGCAGCGCGGCGAACCAGTCGATGACCGCGCGGCGTGCATGATGCAGCACCGGAGCGGGCAGCTCCGCCGTGGCGGCACGGCTCACGTAGGCGGCGAATTCGTCTATCAGCATGTGTTGTCTCCTTGTTCCGGGGCGCCTTTCTCCCCTCTCCCTCTGGGAGAGGGGTCGGGGGAGAGGGACGGCGTATCGTCGATGCGATACCGCGCATTCCGCTCCTGCCCTCTCCCCCGGCCCCTCTCCCGCAAGCGGGAGAGGGGAGAAAAGCGGGGCGCCTCAATGCCTCACATGGTAGGGACGCCGCCGGCGCGAGCTTTGACATTTGGAGAACGCTCCCGCGCCGCGCCGTGTATTCCGGGGCGTGCGGGGCCGGTGCATACTCCGCAGGCGCGCCGTGCGCCGATGCCGTGCGATTCCGGGAAAACCCGCATCGCCAGATCCGCCGCCCGGCCGCGCGCCCCGGAACCCTTTCCGTCTGGAGAACGCCCGCGCCCATGGACATGGATATCCCCTCGCTCGCCATCCTGATCGCCGCCGTCGAGGAAAAAAGCCTCTCGCGCGCCGCGGAGCGCGAGAACCTCGTCACTTCCGCCGCCAGCAAGCGCATTGCCGAACTGGAGCGCCGCGCCGGCACCGCCCTGCTGCGCCGCCATGGCCGGGGCGTGGAGCCCACGCCGGCCGGCGCCATGCTCTACCAGCGCGCCAAGGCCATCGTGCGGAGCGTGCAGCTCGCGCAGGATGCGCTGGCGGCCTACTCCACCGACGGCATCGCCAAGATCCGCCTGGCCTCCAACCGTTCCACAGTGCTCCAGTTCCTGCCGACCGACATCAGCGGCTATCTCAAGCACGACCCGGAGGCGCGCATCGACCTGGTGGAGTCCTTCAGCATGGATATTCCGCGCATGGTCTCCAACGGCGACGTGGACATCGGCATCTATCACGCGCGCAGCCCCAGCCCCGGCGTGTACTCGCTGCCGTACCGCAAGGACCGTGTGGGGCTGGTGGTGCCGCGCGGGCATCCGCTGGAGGCCAAGGGCGCGCTGCTGCTGGAAGAGGCGCTCGACTACGACTTTCTCGGCTACTTCCCCCGGCATACCTTCGATGCCTTCCTGACGCTGGTGTCCGGCACCATCTCCCGGCCGCTGACCGTGAAGACGCAGGTGTCGAACTTCGAGGCGCGCTGCCGCATGGTGCGCGAGGGGCTCGGGATCGCCGTGGTGCCCGAGGGCATCGCCCGAAACTATCTGGCGATGATGGGCCTGTCCCTGCTGACGCTGAACGATGCCTGGGCGGTGCGGGATTTCTACGTGTGCGTGCGCGACAAGGACTGCCTGCCGGCGGGCGTGGGACGGCTGCTGGAGTACCTGAGCCGGTGCGCGGCGATGGAGCAGCACTTCCAGAAACCGAGGTAGGGGGCATTCCCCCGGGCGGCCCGATCAGGGTTTTCCGCCATGCGCGCAAAGAACGCTGCGTTGCTCTTTTTTCAAAGCTGGCGGCTGGCGGCTTCCTAACATGGCTGACATAACGACACGATTCGGAGACAGCCATGAACAAGATCCTGCGGCGCACGGCCGCCGGCCTGCTGCTGTGCTGCGCCGCCACGGCGGGCGCCCAGCAACCCTACCCGTCCAAGCCGGTGCGCATGGTGGTGGCCTTCACCGCCGGCGGCACCACTGACATCCTGGCGCGCGAAGTCGCCCAGCAGCTTGGCCAGACGCTCGGCCAGAGCGTGGTGGTGGAGAACCGGCCCGGCGCCGGCGGCAATATCGGCACGGACTACGTCGGCCGCAGCGACCCGGACGGCTACACGCTGCTGGCCACCTCGGTCGGCCCGGTGGCGATCAATCCCACGCTCTACCGCAAGCTCAAGGTCAATCCGCAGACCGATCTCGCGGCCGTGGCACCCATCGCGGACGTGCCGAATGTGCTCGTGGTCAGCCCCACGCTGCCGGTGAAGACCATGCAGGAGCTGGTGGCCTACGCCAAGGCCCACCCCAACACCCTGAATTTCAGTTCGACGGGGGTGGGTACGGCGGCGCACCTCTCTGGCGTGCTGTTCAACGAACGCACCGGCGTGAAGACCACTCACGTGCCTTACAAAGGCGCCGATGCCCTGAACGACCTGCTGGCCGGCCGCGTGCAGTTCATGTTCGCGACGATTCCGTCGGTGATCTCGCACATCCGCGGCGGCGCGCTGCGTCCGCTGGCGGTGACCTCGCGCAAGCGCTCCGCCGCCCTGCCGGAGATCCCGACCATGGCCGAAGCCGGCGTGCCGAACCTGGTCACCGGTGCGTGGTTCGGGCTGTTCGCCCCCAAGGGCACCCCGAAGGCCATCGTCGCCACGCTCAACAAGGCGGTCAACGATGCACTGAACAAGCCGGAAGTGCGCACGAAGATGTCCCAGCAAGGCGCCGAGGCCATGCAACTGGCCCCGGAAGCCTTCGGCAAATTCGTGCTGGCGGAATACGAACAGTGGAAGCCCGTGGTGATCCAGTCGGGGGCGCGGATCGATTGATTGGCGGGGCTACCCCCCCACCCCAACCAACCCATCCGCCCGGAACATCGACTTGATGCCCCTCACCGCCTGGCGGATGCGGGATTCATTCTCGATCAGGGCGAAGCGGACGTATTCGTCGCCGTAGTCGCCGAAGCCGATGCCCGGCGATACCGATACCTTGGCCTTTGCCAGCAGTTGCTTGGCGAACTCGAGGGAGCCCAGCGCGCGGTAGGGTTCGGGGATGCGGGCCCAGATGTACATCGACGCCTTGGGGATCTCCACCGGCCAGCCGGCTTCGATCAGGCCCTTGGCCAGCACGTCGCGGCGGGACTGGTATTGGGCGGCGATGTCCTTCACGCATTGCTGGTCGCCCTCCAGCGCGGCAATTGCCGCGACCTGGAGCGGCGTGAAGGTGCCGTAGTCGTGGTAGCTCTTGATGCGCGTCAAGGCGGCCACGAGGTCCGGGTTGCCCACCATGAAGCCGATGCGCCACCCCGCCATGTTGTAGCTCTTGGACAGCGTGAAGAACTCCACCGCGATGTCCTTCGCCCCCGGCACCTGCATGATCGACGGGGCCTTCCAGCCGTCGAACACGATGTCGGCGTAGGCCAGGTCGTGGACCACGAAGATGTCGTGCTTGCGCGCCAGCGCGATCACCCGCTCGAAGAAGTCCAGCTCCACGCAGGCCGCCGTCGGGTTCGACGGGAAGCCCAGCACGATCATCTTGGGCTTGGGATAACTGCCCCGGATGGCGCGTTCCAGTTCGGCGAAGAAGTCGATGCCGGGCGACAGCGGCACCGAGCGGATGTCGGCGCCGGCGATCACCGCGCCGTAGATGTGGATTGGGTAGCTCGGGTCCGGCACCAGCACGGTGTCGCCCCGGTCCAGCGTGGCCAGCATCAGGTGGGCGAGGCCCTCCTTCGAGCCGATGGTGACGATCGCCTCCTTGTCCGGATCGATCTCCACGTCATAGCGCTCGCGGTACCAGTGCGAGATGGCGCGGCGCAGCCGGGGGATGCCCTTCGAGGCCGAATAGCCATGCGTGTCCGGCCGCTGCGCGGCATCCACGAGCTTGGCCACGATATGAGGCGGCGTGGCGCCATCGGGGTTGCCCATGCTCATGTCGACGATGTCCTCGCCACGGCGGCGGGCGGCCATCTTGAGCTCGGCGGTGATGTTGAAGACGTACGGGGGAAGGCGATCGATGCGCGCAAAGCGGCGCTTGCCGGAATCGGCAGTCATGGCGGGAGTCCTTTACGTAAGCGCCCGGAACCGTCCGAGCGACGTCGGCGGCCGTTGTCTCGGCCACCGGGAATCGATCTTATCCAGCCTTGCCCGTTTGCACAACGGGCTTTTTTACTACAGCAGCCCGCCGGGCACCTTGGTGGGACGATCCGCCGGCAGGTGCCGGACGATGCAGTCGAGCGCGGCGGCGTTGGCCTTGTCGCCACCCATGGCGCCGGCGATGGAACTCCGGTACTGCGGCACGCTGATGCGCTGGTAGTAGAGCCGCGAGGTCTGGTCGAGCCAGAACACGTAGTCGCTGTCGCTGTCGTCGCCGCCGCTGCGCAGCCACTCGCCCAGCGGGTGCGAGCCGAGGCGCGTATTGGCGCATGCCTTCTGCACCGTATCGAGATAGGTGTTGAAGCCCTTGGCTTCGACATTGCGCACGGCGTCTGGGGCGCAGGCGGCCACGGTCATCGACACCACAGCAGCAATCGACAGCAAGGTTGGGCGCTTCAGCGGCATGGCACATCCCGGGCGGTTGGCATGCCGCCAGTGTAGGCGAGGCCCGCCGCCCGGCCAAACCCGACCCGCTTAATCGTCGAGCGTCTCGTGCACCGCCGCGTTGCCACGCTTCCAGTAGGCCGATGCGCGGATGCGGGCCTTGTCCACGCCGCGCTCGCCCACCAGATGTTGGCGCACGGCGCGCATCGCGGCGCCCTCGCCGGCCGCCCAGACATAGCCCTCGCCATCCGGCAGGTCCACCGATTGCAGCGCCGGCGCCAGCAGACTACCTTCGGGCTGGTCTTCCCGATGGAGCCAAAGCACCTGCGCGCGCGGCCCCACGGCGAGCGGGATCTGCGCCTTGGCGCTGGGCACCTCGGCCACCACGATCACCTGGGCATCGGGCCCCAGTTCCTCCACGCGGCGGGCGATGGCCGGCAGCGCCGTGTCATCGCCGATCAGCAGGTGCCAGTCGAATTCAGTCGGAATCACGAACGAGCCGCGCGGGCCGCCCACGCCCAGATACTGCCCCGGCCGGGCCTGCGCCGCCCATGTGGAAGCGGGGCCATCGCCATGGAGCACGAATTCGATGTCCAGCTCGCGCGCCACGGGGTCGTAGCGGCGCGGCGTATAGTCGCGCGCCTGCGGGCGCGGCTGGCCTTCGGGGAACACGATGCCGTCCGGGCCCACCACCGGCAGCACCGGGCGCTCGGCGCCGGGCGCGGGGAAGAACACCTTGATATGGTCGTCGAAGGAGCTGGAGGTGAAATCGGCCAGATCGTCCCCACCGAGCGTCACGCGCAGCAGTTGCGGGGACAGCAGTTGGGTGCGCAGCACCTGGAGCAGGCGCATCTTGAGCGGATGGCGCACGCGCTGGACCGTCAGGTCACGGGAAATCGTCATGGAATACCTTGTATTAGGGTTCAGGGCTGGCCGGCTTCGATCTCGTCGGCGGCGCGGGCCAGGATGGCGGCGATGCGGCGCTGTTCGTCGGCGGAGGCCTCGCTGCGCTGGGTCAGCGCGCGCTTGATGCGCAGGCGCGCCTCGACGAACTCGGGCAGCCAGCCGCCCTGCTCCGGCTCGCGCTGGGGCTCGCCGCTCATGGCGCGGCGCATGAAGTCCATCTTGCGCGCCACGTGGCGCAGCCGGGCGACCATGTGCTCGAGCCGCTCGCGGTTCTCGGCCAGATAGGCGCGGCCCGCATCGGCCAGTTCATAGCGCTTCTTGTTGCCTTCGGTGATGACCGTGGCGTAGCCGAGGTCTTCGAGGAAGGTCAGCGCGGGATAGACCACGCCCGGGCTCGGCTTGTAGAAGCCCCCGGTGCGCGCCTCCAGCGCCTTGATCAGCTCGTAGCCGTGCGACGGCTTTTCCTCGAGCAGCGACAGCAGCAGCAATTGCAGGTCTTCCGCGCTGAACTTGCGGCCCCGGCGCCAGCTATCGCCATCGAAACCATCGCCGCCCTCAAAATCCGGGCCACCGCCCTGGGACCAGAAACCGCCGCCCCGGCGGGACATGGCGTGCTTGCCGAAGCGGTGGCCGCAGCCGTCGTGGGCGCGGTGATGATGGTGGTCACCGAAGGGAGAACCGAAGGGAAATCCAAAGAGATGTCGCATGCTGCACTCCGTTGCTTGGGTACGAATATATCGTACGACGTATCGTAAGATATATATCGTACGATATAAAGTCAAGCCAAAAGCGATTCTGCCTTTGCTGTCACAATGCGACGCAAACCACGGAGGAGACGCGATGCCTGACAAGAAAGCCATCCTGGTAGTCGGTGCCGGAGACGCCACAGGGGGGGCCATTGCCCGCCGCTTTGCGCGCGAGGGCTATATCGCCTGCGTGACCCGGCGCAGCGCGGACAAGCTCGCGCCACTGGTGGACCAGATCCGCGCCGAAGGCGGCGAGGCCCACGCATTCGGCTGCGACGCCCGCAAGGAAGAAGACACCGTGGCGTTGATCGAGCGCATCGAGCACGACATCGCCCCGCTGGAAGTGGCCGTGTTCAACATCGGCGCCAACGTCAACTTCCCTATCCTGGAGACCACCTCGCGCGTCTACTTCAAGGTGTGGGAGATGGCCTGCTTCGGCGGCTTCCTGATGGGCCGCGAGGCCGCGCGGGCGATGCTGCCGCGCCAGCGGGGCTCGATCTTCTTCACCGGCGCCACGGCCAGCGTGCGCGGGCGCGATGGGATGTCCGCGTTCGCCGGCGCCAAGCACGCGTTGCGGGCGCTGGCGCAGAGCATGGCGCGCGAACTGGGGCCGCAGGGCATTCACGTGGCGCACCTGATCGTCGATGCCGCCATCGACACCGCCTTTATCCGCGAGACCTTTCCAGACCGCTACGCGGCCAAGGCGCGCGACGGCATCGTCAATCCCGACCACATCGCCGATACCTACTGGATGCTGCACCAGCAGCCGCGCGATGCCTGGACCCACGAGCTGGACATCCGCCCGTGGATCGAGCACTGGTAGCCCCACCCCGCCGCCCCGGACAACCGTCACAAACTACAACGGAGACATGCGATGACCAAGCAGGTGGAGTTCTTCTTCGACTTCGGTAGCCCCTATTCCTACCTGGCGTACAAGGAACTGCCGCGCGTGGCGGCCCGCACCGGTGCCACCATCGTCTGGCGCCCGATGCTGCTGGGCGGCGTGTTCAAGGCGACCGGCAACCACAGCCCGGCCGACATCCCGCTCAAGTCGCAATGGTCGAAGACGGATACCGAGCACTGGGCGCGCCGCTACGACGTGCCGTTCCGCCACAACCCCCATTTCCCGATCAACACGCTGGCGCTGATGCGCGGCGCCATCGGCTACCAGCGGCAGGGCCCGGACGCCTTCGCGCGCTACGTGGACGCGATCTTCCGTGCGATGTGGGAGGACGGCCGCAACCTCAACGATCCGCAGGAGATCGGAAAAGTGCTGGTCGATGCAGGGATGGATCCCCGGCAGGCGCTGGCCATGCTCGATGACCCCGAAGTCAAGGCCGAACTCAAGCGGGTGACGGAGGAAGCCGTGGCGCGCGGCATTTTCGGCGCGCCCAGCTTTATCGTCGATGGGGAGCTGTTCTGGGGCAACGACCGCCTGCTGTTCGTCGAAGAACGGCTGGCGGCGTAATGCCTGCTAATTAATACAGTTTCAAGCCGCCAGACGGAACACCGTCACGGCCGCCGCCAGCTGGTTGGCCTGCGCTTCGAGCGAGTCGGCCGCCGCGGCGGCCTGCTCCACGAGTGCGGCGTTCTGCTGGTTGACCTGCTCCATCTGGGACACCGCCTCGCTGACCTGCGTGATGCCGCTGGACTGCTCCTGCGACGCCGCCGAGATCTCGTTGACGGTGGCCGCCAGCCGCTGCACCGCGCCGACGATCTCGCCGATGGTGTTGCCGGCCTGCTCCACCTGGGTGCTGCCGGCGTCCACGCGTTCCACCGACGAATCGATCAGCGCCTTGATTTCCTTGGCGGCGCCGGCGCTGCGCTGCGCCAGCGCGCGCACCTCGCCCGCCACCACGGCAAAGCCCCGGCCCTGCTCGCCCGCGCGCGCCGCTTCCACGGCGGCATTCAGCGCGAGGATGTTGGTCTGGAAGGCAATGCCGTCGATCACGCCGATGATGTCGACGATCTTCTGCGAACTCGTGTTGATGTCGCTCATGGTCTGCACCACGCCGCGCACCACGTCGCCGCCGCGCTGGGCGAGGTCCGCCGCGTCGCGCGCCAGCGCGCTGGCCCGGGTGGCGCTCTCCGCGTTATTGCCCACGGTGGAGGTCAGTTCCTCCATGCTGGCGGCGGTCTGCTCCAGCGCCGACGACTGTTCCTCGGTGCGCGAGGACAGGTCGGTATTTCCCGCCGCGATCTCGCGCGCGCCGGTGGTCACGGCATCGGAACCCGCGCGCACCTTGCGCACGGTCTCGGTCAGGCCGGCACGCATGCGGGCGAGCGCGTCCAGCAGTTGCCCAATCTCGTTGCGGCCAGCCGGCGGCACGGTCATGGTCAGGTCGCCATCGGCCACGCGCATGATCAGTTGGCAGGCGGCGTTGAGCGGCGCCACCACCAGCCGGCGCAGCGCTACGTGCACCGCCACGATCAGCAACACCGACGCCACCAGGCCAATCCCCACCAGCACCAGCACGCGCTGGAAGCGGTTGCGGCCCGTAGCCACGGCCTCGTCGTTATGCTGTTCGGCGAATTTCTGGAAGCGCTCCACGCCGGCCGAGTACTTCCCGCCGGAAGCGGTGATGTCCTTGTCGTTGATCGCCGCGTAGGCCGCCGGATCATTGTTGCGCAGCGCCTCGAGCGCGCGCTGGACGGCATCCATATGGGCACGGCCGGCGCCGATGATCTCGTCGCGCGCGCCGGCTTCCAGGCCCTCGATGGGCGCGGCCTTCTCGAAGGCGTTCAGCTCATCGGCGGATTTGCGCATCGACTTCTCGGCGCTGGCGATGGCGTCGGCGTTCACCGCGCCGGACTCCTTGGCGGAGCTGTACGCGCGGGTCAGGGCCGAGCGCGCGCGCGTCATGTCCTTATAGGCGTCGTTGATCAGCAGCGCGCGCGTGGCCACCACGTGAATGCGCTCGGAAGCGCCGCTTGCTGCACGTAGCTCGGTCACGCCCAGCGCGGCGCCAAACAGGATCATCAGTCCGAAGACCACCAGGGTGGCCAGCAGGCCATGGCGAATACTGAGGTTATTCATGGGGCAGGTTGTTCGTTGGATCGATGGAGTACCGATCAGGCTTAACGACCCACCCCCTTAAACCTTGAGCGACGCCTGCACGCCATTTGCGTTACATCAAATTGCGAGGTTGCAAACCGCTCAGACGTAGGCGATCAGCCGGCCCGCGCAGATCACCAGCCCCCAGGTCAGCAGCGACACCATGGCACAGGCGCGCGCCCCCGTGGGCGGCGGCCGGCCGATGTCCCAACTCGCGCCGGCGGGCGCGGCATGCAACTGCCGGTAAGGCCCCTGATGGAACCAGAGCGCGTTGGCCAGCCCGAGCCCGATCAGCACGATCTTGATCAGGAAGGCGCGATTGACGATCAGTTCATCGGCATGCGCCAGGAACAGCAGCGCCCCGCTGGCCACCACGGCGAGAAAGCCCGCCACCGAGGCCGGCAGCGCATGGCGCAGCAGCGTGGTGACCGGCAACTGGCGCCCCAGCCCGGCCAGCCGCAGGTCCACCACGACGATGGACCCGAACAGCAGCGCCATGCCGGCCAGATGCACGATCTCGATGATCGGATACGCCCAGGACGACGCGCGCAGCGCCACCGAGATCGGCCACGCGGCGAGCGTGGCGCCCCACTCGCCAAGTGCCTCCATCGGCACTCAGCGCAGTTCCACGGTCTGGCCGCCGTCGAGCGTGATGCGCTCCACGCGCATCTCGTCGGCCTTTTCCTTGCTCTGGTAGCCAACCATGGTCACCTGCTTGCCCGCGGCCACCTTCTCCTGCGTGGCGCCCCGCGACTCCATGCGCGACACCGGCGCCAGCACGGCGAACCAGCGCTTGCCCTCCGCATCCACGCGGATCGTGGCGTGCGGGTTCTCGTAGTGGCTCTCCACCACCTTGCCGGTCACGGTCAGCGGCTTGGTCTGGTCATAGGTGGACCAGCCATGATGGGCGATGGCCGGCAGGCTGGCCATCGCGAGCAGGACGGCGGCGAGGCGCAGGGGCTTCGAGCGGAACGTCGGTAGATGCATGGTGACCTCCAGGGTGACTACGGGTAGATACAGGGTGGATGGATCAGTGCAGCGTCGAACTGGCTGCCTGCGCCTGCGACGTCCGCCGTGCGCGGCCGGCCAGCGCGGCGAGGCTCGGGTTCATCGGCTTCAGCGCGGCACGCTCGGCCACCAGCGCGGCGGCGAGGTTGGCGTGGCGGCCGCGCAGGGCCGCTTCGATCAGGGTCAGCGCGAAGACGTCGCGCTGGGCATGGCTGCCGCCGAAGCGATGGGTGAGAATGCGCACCGGCATCAGCAGCGTCACCGTGGCGGCATAGTCGCCGCGCGCGAAGGCGATCATCGCGTCGGCCACGGGCAGGCCCACGTCGCGCGACATCATCGCATTGGTGCCCTGCCCGATCGCCGCGCCCGCCATGGCCGCGCGGATCTCGGCCACGGCGTCTTCGCGGCCCGCGCCCAGGCACGCCATGATGGCGTGCACATCGTTGAAGGCGTAGTAGCCGGCGGCGCCGCGCGTGTACCAGTCGTCGGCCAGCGCGGCCCAGCGCGCGCCCGCGTCCACACCGCGCAGGTGCAGGCGCCACAGCAGCGCGGCACCATCGACCAGATCGAGCGCAATGGCCGGCGCGGGCCGGTTGAGGTGCGCGTCGTAGAGCGCCAGTACCTCGTCGTAGCGCTCCTGCTCGAGCAGGAACAGGGCCAGATGCCACCAGTTATGTACCGCCAGCATGTTGTCTTCGGACCAGTCCGATACGCGCGTGTGCAGCCAGGCCGCGCCATCGTCCAGCCGGCCCTGCATCTCCATCACATGCGCCACGGCGTGGATCGCCCACGGATCGCGCGGGTTCAGCGCCACCGCCTCGCGGCCACGCGCCTCGGCGTCTTCATAGCGATTGGATTCCTCGAGCCCGAAGGCATGCATGCCGAGCAGGTAGCCGTAGCCGGGCACATGCTTATCCCAGTGGGGCAGTACCTGCGCGATGCGGTCGCGCAGCATCGACGACTGGCCGAGCAGGAAATCGCCCAGATGAGCCACCTGCACGGCGAGGATGTCGCGCGGATAGTCGATGGCGATGTCGCCGTAGGCCTGCACCGACTCGGCGAACCGCCCATCCAGCCAGGCGCGCGCGGCGGCCAGATGGCGGCGCTCGCGCGGGTTGGCGCGGTCGCCCAATGCCTCGCCTGCCTCCACGCTCTCGCGCAGCAGCGGCACGGCGGTGCCGTCGCCCGAGGTCACCATCAGCGCGGCGCGCAGCGCGTGGCCCATGGCGAAGTCGGGGTGTTCGGCCAGGGCGGCATCGACCGCCGCGAGTGGATCGCCGTAGTAGCCATGCAGAAGCGCCAGCCCGGTCTCGTAGTGCGCGAGCGCTTCGGGATGATCAGATGTGACCTCCAGGCCTCTTGCATCATGTGCCATGGCGCCCTCCCGGTTTGGGTCCGCATCGGCGCGGACTTCCTCATCGTAGTGGAATCGCGCGTGCTACGCTTCCGCTCCGGCCCCATTCATCACATCTTCGCTGCTCATGCCCCTGCCTTTCGATTTGCCGCCCGCCGCCACCCCTGGCCAGTCCGTCGATGCCATCGACACACCGTCCCTGATCGTCGACCTCGACCCTTTCACGCGCAACGTGGCGCGGATGCAGGACGCCGCCGACCGCGCCGGCGTGAAGCTGCGCCCGCACGCCAAGGCGCACAAGTGCCCCGAGATTGCGCTGGCGCAGATCGCGCGCGGCGCGGTGGGCATCTGCTGCCAGAAGGTCAGCGAGGCCGTGCCCTTCGTGGCGGCCGGCGTGACGGACATCCATATCAGTAACGAGATTGCGTCGCCGGCCAAGGCGGCGCTGCTGGCCGAGTTGGCCCGCCATGCGCGCCTCAGCGTGTGTGTGGACGATGCATCACAAATTGACGTCCTGGCGGTAGCCACCGTAGCCGCCGGCACACAGCTCGATGTCTTCATCGAGATCGATGTCGGCCAGGGCCGCTGCGGCGTGGCCGATGCCCCGGCGGCCATCGCGCTGGCGGAAAGAATCGCCGCCCAGCCCCGCCTGTCCCTGCGCGGTTTGCAGGCGTACC
Source organism: Cupriavidus sp. OV096 (assembly GCF_900115455.1). Classification (NCBI taxonomy): domain Bacteria; kingdom Pseudomonadati; phylum Pseudomonadota; class Betaproteobacteria; order Burkholderiales; family Burkholderiaceae; genus Cupriavidus; species Cupriavidus sp. OV096. Next base: position 132,006 of record NZ_FOWM01000008.1, on the reverse strand, counting down.
ACGGCGGTATCCAGCATCTGCGCGACTGGGCGGCCCGCCGCAACGCCGCCGCGCAAGCTGCCGAACGCACCGGCGCCGTGCTGGCGAAGCTGGCGGCAGCGGGCGTGCAGTGCGAGGTGGTAACGGGGGGCGGCAGCGGCAGCGTGGAGTTCGACCTCGGCAGCGGCGTCTACACCGAGATCCAGCCGGGCTCGTACGTGTTCATGGATGCCGACTACGGCAGCAACGCCTATCCCGGTGCGCTGCGCTTCGAACACAGCCTGTTTATCGCCACGACGGTGATGAGCGTGGCCGCCGGCGACCGCGTCATCCTCGATGCAGGGCTGAAGTCGATGGCGGTGGATTCGGGGTTGCCGTGGATCTGGGCCGATGGCGCGGCGTCCGAGGCGCTGGAGTACGTGGCGGCGAACGACGAGCATGGCATCGTCAAACCCCGCCAGGCGGGCAACGTCGCCGCCCTGCCGGCGCTGGGCAGCCGCGTGCTGCTGGTGCCGGGTCATTGCGACCCGACCCTCAATCTCTACGATGCACTGGTGACGGTGCGCGGCGGCGTGGTGGAAGCGGTGTGGCCGGTGGCCGCGCGCGGCTTCAGCCGCTGACGGGGTGAGCTAGGCGAGCTGGGCGGCCAGCTCGTTGAGATCGGCCGTGGTCCATTCGCGGCCGGTCCACGCCTCGAAGCGCAGTTCGGACAGTGGAATCTCGGTCAGCGTGCCGATCCAGTCGGTGGGCGCGGCGCCGCAGCGCAGGCCGGCGGCGACCATCGCCATGGCATCGGGCACTTCGATATCGGCCACGCGCGTGACCGTCGGCCACGGCAGCAGGCGCGAGTCATTGGCGGCGATGCCAAACCGGTAGAGCCCAAAGCGCGCATGCAGGGCAGCCCGCGAGAGCGCGTGACGCGCCTCGCTCAGGCCATCGTCCTGGGTGGCGGATGGATCCCATTGCTGATTGCGCGAAAACCAGAGGATGTCGTGCTCGCCCGGACGCGCGGGACGGCCGTGGGCCATCGCGGGCCGCAGCCGTCCCGACCGCGCAATTGCGGCCAGTGGCGTACCCACGGTGTAATGCCAGACGTAACGTGATTCGGTGTTCATGTACCGCTCCTGCAAGCCCTTCCGCATTGCAGAATGGGGGCGGAAAGCCTTGCTAACAAGCAAGGTCATGCCACGTTGCAAGTGCAACAAAAATGCGTTTGTGGGGGGCTATCCAATGTGCCGGTCCTGCAGCCCGGTCTGGGCAAGGATCTTCCCGAGTCCGGCAGTCTGACAGGTAAACGGGATTCGGGGGCAAATTGGAGGAAACCTTCCAAACACCATAGCACAGGACTTGGTGCGACGCAGCAACTGACGCCGTCAAATGTGCGTCAGGCGCCCTTTGGGGCCAAATCCGCGAATGTCCGTATCAGGATTCTTGGGGCATATGTCACCGCCGGGACAAGGCGGGACCGTACGCTGCGAAGCGCATCGCGAGCCACGCGAACGACGCGAGCAACGCATAGGGCGCTTGACGGCCCCCGTCCCTCCCCACCGCAAGAGAATCCAGACCATGCACGACATCCGCACCCTTGCACGCCTTGCCCACGTGCGGCCACCCAAAGCCCCGCGCCCCCTGGCCGGGCTGGCCGCCGCCCTGCTGCTCTGCGCGGCGCTGACCGCCTGTGGCGGCGACGACACCCCGCCCACCCCCGGACAACCGGGCGGCGGCACCCCGACCCAGCCGGGCGAGCCCACGGTCAAGCCCCAGATGAAGTGCGCGCCCTGAAGCGCCGCGATCCCACCTCCTCGAATCCAGAACCGCTCAGGGCAGAACTCGACATGAACTCCAGCAGCCGACGCAATTTTCTCAAGATGGCAGGCGGCAGTGCCGCCGCAACCGCCGCGCTCGCCGCGTTTCCGCCGGCTATTCGCCGCGCACTGGCCATTCCGGCCAACAACGTCAACAAGTCGATCCAGGACGTGCAGTACGTGGTGATCCTGATGCAGGAAAACCGCTCGTTCGACAACTACTTCGGCACCTTCAAGGGCGTGCGGGGCTTCGGTGACCGCTTCCCGATCCCGCTGCCGGGCGGCCGCAACGTCTTCCAGCAGACCTACGCCAACGGCAACACCAACCGCGTGGTGCTGCCGTACCACCTGGACAGCACCGCCGGCAACGCCCAGCGCGTGAGCGGCACCCCGCACAGCCAGCCGGACGGCCAGGCCGCCTGGGACCTGGGCCGCATGAGCGCCTGGCCGACCTCCAAGCAGCGCCAGTCGATGGGTTACTACAAGCAGAAGGAGGTGGAATTCCAGTTCGCGCTGGCCGACGCCTTCACGCTGTGCGATGCCTACCACTGCAGCTTCCACGGCGGCACCAACACCAACCGCCTGTTCCACTGGACCGGCACCAACGACCCGTTCGGCCAGAAGGGCGGCCCGGTGATCGACAACAGCGGCGACTCGCTCGACGCCACCGGCATCAACTACACCTGGACGACCTACCCGGAACGCCTGCAGACCGCCGGCGTGACCTGGAAGGTCTACCAGAACATGCCGGACAACTTCACCGACAACCCGCTGGCCGGCTTCGCCCAGTACCGCGCCGCCAACGCCGCGCTCGGCAACGCGGCCAACGGTGCGCCCTACCCGGCCTACACGGCGGCCGACGACACCGTGAACCCGCTGTTCAAAGGCATCGCCAACACCATGCCGGACGGCGGCTTCCTGCAGGCGCTGCGCGACGACATCGCCGCCGGCACGCTGCCGCAGGTATCGTGGATCGTGGCACCGGCCACGTACTCGGAGCACCCGGGGCCGTCGAGCCCGGTCCAGGGCGCCTGGTACACCCAGGAGGTGCTCAACGCGCTGACGGCCAACCCGGACATCTGGAGCAAGACCGTCCTGCTGATCAATTTCGACGAAAACGACGGTTTCTTCGACCACGTGCCGCCGCCCTGCGCGCCGGCGCTGGATGCGGCGGGCAAGCCCGTCGGCGCTACCACGATGGACGCCGCCACCGAGTACTACAGCGTGGACAAGACCCCGTTCGGCCCCGGTCCGCGCGTGCCGATGTACGTGGTGTCGCCGTGGAGCCGTGGCGGCTGGGTCAACTCGCAGGCGTTCGACCACACCTCGGTGCTGCGCTTCCTCGAACAGCGATTCGGCGTGCAGGAGACCAACATCAGCCCCTATCGCCGCGCGGTGATGGGCGACATGATGACTGCGTTCGACTTCATCAACCCGAACGGCACCACGTCGATCTCCTTCACGGGCCTCGACAAGACCGGCGCGGACGCCCAGCGCACCCAGCAGGAAGCGCTGGCGCAGATTCCCACCCCGACCGTGGCGGCGCAGACCATGCCGACGCAGGCCAGCGGCACGCGGCCCTCGCGCGCGCTGCCGTACACGCTGCACACCAGCGGGCTGGAAGATCCGGTCAACCGCGCCATGGTCCTCAAGTTCCGCAATGACGGCACGCAGGCCGCAGTGTTCCATGTGTACGATCGCCTGCACCTGGGCAGCGTGCCGCGCCGCTATGCGGTGGAGGCGGGCAAGGGCATCGACGCCACCTGGGATGTCTACGCCACCGACAGCGGCCGCTATGACCTCTGGGTACTGGGCCCGAATGGCTACCATCGCGCCTTTATCGGCGACGTGAGCGCCCAGAAGGAAGCCGGCGGCGGCGCCGCGCCGGAGATCCGCGTGTGCTACGAGGAATCCGACGAGCCCAAGGTCTGGCTGACGCTGATCAACCGCGGCACGACGGCCTGTACGTTCACGGTGGTGCCCAACGCCTACCGCACGGACGGCCCGTGGACCTTCGAGCTGCCCGCCGGCAAGGAACTCGACCAGCCCTTCCCGGTGAAGTCGCAGGGCAACTGGTATGACTTCACGGTGACCACCCAGCAGGGCGGCTTCTCGCGCCGCTTTGCCGGCCGCCTGGAGAACGGCACCCACACGGTGTCCGATCCGGCGATGGGGAGCTAAACCAGCGTCCGGCGTTCTCCCCTCTCCCTTTGGGGAGGGGGGAACGCCGTCATACTCACCACTGTCACATTGCCGGGCTAGGCTCGCGGGTTCGTCCTGAACTCGATGGGAGCCCCATGCTTGGCGATCTGCTGATGACGTTCTATGAAGTGGCGCGACAAGGCAGCATCACGAGCGCGGCCCGGCAACTGCGCCTCAGCCAGCCCACCGTCACCGGCCGCATCCGCCAGCTGGAAGTGCTCTACGGCGTGGAACTGTTCCACCGCCGCGCCAGCCGGCTCGACCTCAGCGACGTCGGCGTGGCCCTCATGCCGCTGGCCGAGCAGATGATGCAGCAGGAGGGCGAGGCCGATTTCCTGCTCCGCAACGCCGGCAACCTGCGGCTGGGCAGCCTGCGGATTGGCGCCACTGGCCCCTATTACATCCTGCGCAGCGTGGCCGCGTTCCGGGAGCGCTACCCGGCCGTGGCGATCAGCATCGAGATCGGCAATTCCCGGCAGATGCTCGACGCGCTGTTCGAATACCGGATCGATGCCGCGGTGTCGTCGCACGCGGTGGACGACGACCGGCTCTCCCGCGTCATGCTCGCCGCCGACCCGATGGTGCTGGTCGCCCATCCGCTCCACCCGCTGGCGCGCCGTCCGCGCGTGGAGGTGGCCGAACTGGCCACCTGCCACCTGATCGTGCGCGAACAAGGGTCGATGACCCGCGAGGCCACCGAGGCGGCGCTGGGCGCGGTGGGCATCGACCTCCCGCCCCATACCGTGATCGGCAGCCGCGAAGCCATCTGCGAGGCGATCCGGCACAACCTCGGTGCCAGCGTGATGCCCGTGGGCGAGGTCCCGCGCGACCCCGCGCTCTGCGTGGTGCCCTTCGCCAGCCAGGCGCCGGTCATCCACGAATATCTCTACAGCCTCAAGATTCGCAGCGGGACACGGCTGGTGCGCGCGCTGCTGGATTGCCTGGTCCTGCCGGGCAGCGCGGCGCAACGGCATTGCGAGGTTCTGCAACCTGCACCTATATTGAACTGAGTTGACCTGAGTTGACTGAGTTGACCTGAGTTGACCTGAGCCTCACGCCCCCACCGCACCGCCCCCAAGGACCCCCTCCGCCGATGACCGACCCGGGCCGCCCCAGCTTTCCCGAGTACGACCAGCTGCTGACGCTGCTGGAATTGGGCGCCCCGTGGTTCCGGTCGCGCGTGGCGTGCGAGGTAACCGTGGACGGCCGCTCATTTGGGGTCCATGTGGCGGCGCTGGGCACGGACGCGCCCGACGCGCCGGCCATCGGCATCTTCGGCGGCATTCACGGGCTCGAGCGCATCGGCACTCAGTTGGTGCTGGACTACATGCGCTCGCTGCTGTGCCGCCTGCAATGGGACGAACTGCTCCACCGCGAGCTACAGGCCGTGAAGCTGGTCTTCATGCCGATCGTCAACCCCGGCGGCATGTACGCGGCCACGCGCGCCAATCCCCGGGGTGTGGACTTGATGCGCAACGCGCCGCAGAACGCCGATGCGCGCGTGCCCTTCCTGGCCGGCGGGCAGCGCCTCGGCGCCTGGCTGCCGTGGTATCGCGGCCGCGCCGGCGCGCCGATGGAGCCCGAGGCTGCCGCGCTGCTGCGCGTGGTGGAGGACGAACTGCTGGGCCGGCCGCTCAGTTTCGCGGTGGATTGCCATTCCGGCTATGGCTGGCGCGACAGCATCTGGTTCCCCTACGCGCGCACCCACGCGCCGATGGCGCACCTGCCCGAGATGTACCTGCTCAAGACCATGTTCGAGCAGGCCCACCCGCACCACGGCTACGCCTTCGAACCCCAGAGCCATCAGTACCTGCTGCACGGCGACCTGTGGGACTACGCCTACGACCGCGCGCCGGCGGGCACGTTGTTCCTGCCGATGACGCTGGAGCTGGGCTCGTGGCTGTGGATCAAGAAGAATCCCCGCCAGCTTTTCTCGCGCGCGGGCATTTTCAATCCGATCAAGGCCCACCGCACGGCGCGCGTGCTGCGCCGGCATGTGAGCCTGTTCGATTTCCTCGGGCGCACCGCCTTCGCCCCGGAGCGATGGCTGCCCCGGGGCGACCATCGACAGCAGTTGCTGGCGCAGGCAAGCGCGCACTGGCAAGACCGGAAACCGGCACCATGAACCCGTGGATCTTCCTGCGCGGCCTCACCCGCGAATCGCGGCACTGGGGCGACCTGCCGGCGCTATGGACCGCTCGCGGCCTGGGCCACCCGTCCCTGATCGACCTGCCCGGCAACGGCACCGCCCGCCACGCGATGGTGCCCGTCGACGTGCGCGGCATCATGGAAGCCGTACGCGCCACGGCCCGCGCCGGCGGGGTGGCCGCGCCATGCCGCATCCTGGCGATGTCGCTCGGCGCCATGGTCGCCACCGAATGGGCGCAACGCTACCCCGGGGAAGTGGCCGGACTGGTGCTGATCAACACCAGCATGCGCCCCTTCAGCACCATGCCGCAGCGCCTGCGCCCCCAGAACTGGGCCGCGCTCATCGGCATGGCCAACCACTGGCACGACCGCGCCCGCTGCGAGCGCACGGTCCACCGGCTGACCTGCGAACGGATGGACACCCGCGACGCCGACCTGGCGGAGTGGGTCACCATCGGCCAATCCGCCCCGGTCATCCGCTCGGCGGCCCTCCGCCAACTGCTGGCAGCCGCCCGCTACCGGGCAACCCCCTCCGCCCCGCCCTGCCCCACGCTGATCCTCTCCTCGGACGCCGACCGTCTGGTCAACCCGATCTGCTCGACCCGCATCGCGGCGGCCTGGCAGGCGCAGCACCTCCGCCACCCGTGGGCGGGACATGACCTGCCGCATGACGATGGGGGGTGGTTGTGCGCGATGGTCGAGAAGAACGGTCCTCTTTGATCTGCTGCCGGGACACGGCGTCGAGGCGCGTTGCCTGTTCGGGTGCAATTCCCAGTTCGAGAAACAAAAACCGCCGGAGGCCTTGCGGCCATCCGGCGGTTTTTTATGCAGCGACTACGTCAGGCGCAGGTCTTGCCGAGCAGTGCGGCGGCGCGTTTGTTGCACAGGGCGCCGAGCAGGGTTTCGGCGGCGGCTTCGAGGCGCTCCTGCGTGCCGAACAGGCGCGCGGCGATCAGGCCGCTTTGGAGCGCGCCATACAGTACTTGCGCGAGCATTTCGGGCGGCACGGGGTACAAGGTCTCGCGCTGCTCCTGGCCACGTTCGAGCAGCTTGGCGAGCCAGGCCTCGTTGATGTGATAGAAATCCTTGAGCACCTTGTGCACGGGCTCGGGCAGGGACAGCACCTCGGTGGAGAGCATGCCGGCCAGGCAGATCTGGTCAGATCCGCAGGTGGCGCGCAGCGGCTCCAGGTACTGGCGGGCCTGTTCCAGCACCGGCAGTTCGGGGTCGATATTGCGCAGGCGCTCGACGATGCGCGCGCTGTATTCCTTCACCGCTTCCAGGACGAGGTCGTCCTTGGACGGAAAGTAGTAGTGGATGCTGGAGGTCTTGACCCCCACCAGCTCGGCCAGATCGCGGTAACTGAAGCCATTGAAACCACGGCGGCGAATCAGTACCAGCGTGTGTTCGAGCAGCTGCTCACGGACGGGTTGGGTTTTCATGGGGCAAAGTTTATCTACACGCAGATAGATACTCAACCGGGATTACCCCGATGTCAACGTCAGGAAGGCCGGCACCCTTTTGGGGCGCCGGCCGGTACCGCTTGCCGCGATCCGCGGCGGGGCGATGGTAGAAATGCTTTAAGCGGTTTCGACAGCCGAATCATCCGCGCGGCCCGGTTCGGCGGAGACGCCGGTGCGGTCGCGGCCGGCCACGGTGTGGGTGCCGTCGGTGTACGGGTCGAACTTGCCGGCGCGGGCGCCATCGGAGAACGGGCTGCGCTGATCATTCACGCGGGCGCCGTCCACGAACGGGTTGCGGGGGCGATGTACGTCGCGGGCACCGTCGCTGTACGGGCTGCGTGCGTCGTTCACGCGGTAGCCGTAACCGTAGGCTTCACCGGTCTGGTTGCTGGCGGGAGCGGCCTGGGCAGCGCCCGTGACGAAGGCGGCGGCGAGAGCGGCGGCACTGAGGATGGTCTTGGCGTTCATGGTGAAGCTCCTTGTATTGGCTGCGTTTGCCGGGGCTACCTTCCGATGCTATCTACCACTAGATAGATGTTTTGGCTCTGGAAGGCCCCGTTCGAGGTCTTGCTCAGACCACCGCTTGGTTTGTGCGGCGAGTCCATGGGTTGGATAATATCTACTGGTAGATAGACAAGCAAGGCGAATCTGGGGATCGCGCCGAAAACTTATTTATGAGGCCGATAGCCTGTCTCTCTTGCGGCCGGCGCCCCGGCCCATCGGGTGCTAGGCTTATCACATCCCCCGCGCCCCCGGCCCGCCATGTCTGCCCCGCTGCCCACCCCGCCCGCTGCTGGCTCCCGTCCCCTGAAACGCTGGGTTGCCGGCGTGGCTGGCGTCGCAGTGGCCGCAAGTCTAGGCCGCTGGCTGGTCTTCCGGGCGATGGAACGTGACGCTTTCGTCACCATCCCGATCGGGGATGTCACCCCCGACCACCTCGGCGTGCCGTCCCGCCAGTACACCTTCGCCAGCGGGGATCGCTCGCTGCACGCCTCGTTCGTCGCCGCGCCCGATCCGAGCGGCCCGGCGCTGTGCGTGTTTCACGGCGATTCCGAATCCCTGACCGACTGGGCGCCGGTCCAGGCCATGCTCCACGCGGCCGGCATCGGCTCCTTCGTGTTCGATTACAGCGGCTATGGCGCGAGTACCGGGCGGCCCTCGGTGCGCAACCTGCGTCAGGACGCGCTGGCCGGCTACCTCCAGTTCATCGCCGCCACGCCGGCTGCGGCGCGGCGCCACGTGATGGGCTATTCGCTGGGAAGTGGGATTCTGCTCGATGTGATTGGCCGGCTGCGGCCCAGCCCGGACGGCGCCGTGATTGGCGCCGGTTTCCGCTCCGCGCGTGCGGCGGCGGTGGTCACGGGGCGGGTGCCCGCGTGGCTGGCGTGGATGCTGCCGGAGCCGTGGAACAACGCCGCGCGCATCCGCAAGCTGCGCATGCCGCTGCTGCTGATCCACAGCCGGCAGGACCAGACCATCCCGTTCAGCCATGGCGAATATCTGGCGCGGATGGCGCGCGCGCCGAGCCGGCTCGAGATCTTCGAGGACCTGCCCCACAACGCCGCCATCGAACCTGCGCACGCGCAGGCGTTCTGGGCGCCGGTGATCGCCTATCTCCAGAGCGGCGACCTGGGCGTCGCCGCCGCGCCGGACGTCGCCCCTTAGATATTAGGTATCAGATATGAGTAAAGTCAGGCGCGCGCCAGCCTGGCCTGGACGCCTAGCGACTGGCGTGCCGCCGGCCGGACCGGCTCGTCGTCGAGCTTGAACTCGCCCACCACATGCTGGAGTTGCTGGGCCTGCTCGGCCAGCGCCGCAGACGCCGCGGCGGCCTCTTCCACCAGCGCGGCGTTCTGCTGCGTCACCTCGTCCATCTGCGCCACCGCCTCGTTGACCTGCTCGATGCCGCCGCTCTGGTGCTCGGAGGCCTCGGCGATCTCGCCCAGGATCTGGGTCACATGCCGCACCGACTGGACGATTTCCGCCATGGTCTGACCGGCCTGCCCCACCAGCGACGAGCCCGACTCCACCTGCCGCGCCGAATCGTTGATCAGCACGTTGATTTCCTTGGCCGCCGCCGCGCTGCGCTGGGCCAGGGTGCGCACCTCGCCCGCCACCACGGCGAAGCCGCGCCCCTGCTCACCCGCGCGTGCCGCTTCCACGGCGGCGTTCAGCGCCAGGATATTGGTCTGGAAGGCGATGCCCTCGATCACGGCGATGATGTCCGTCACCTTGCGGGAGCTGGCGCTGATGGCCTGCATGGTCTCCACGACATTGCCGACGATGGCGCCGCCGCGCTCGGCCACGCCAGACGCGGACGCCGCCAGCCCGTTGGCCGTGCGTGCGCGCTCGGTGTTCTGCTTCACCATGGCGGTCAGCTCGCTCATGCTGGATGCCGTTTCCTCGAGCGTGGCGGCCTGTTCCTCGGTGCGCTGGGACAGATCGGTATTGCCAGCGGCAATCTGGTGCGACGCCGACGAGATCGAATCGCTGGACGCCTTGATGCGCGTGACCAGGTCCGTCAGCATGTCCTCCATCTCGCCCAGCCCGCCCAGCAGGCGGCCGAAATCGCCGCCCCGCTCGGTCTCGAATTCCTTGCTGAGGTCGCCCGCCGCCACGGTTTCGGCGATGAACTCGGCCTCCTTGAGCGGGATCTCGATGGCGCGCGTCAGGCGGAACCAGCACACCACGCTAGCCAGCAGCACGGCGCCGCCCAGGCCCCAAATCCAGGTGCGGGTGTTGTCCTCGTTCGGGGGCACAGCCTGAGCCGTGGCGGCGGGCTTGTCCGGCGCGGCCGCCGCGCGCTGCTCCAGCTCGCCAATGCGCCCGAGCGCCAGTGTCATCATGACCGCCACCAACAGCACGACCACGCCAAACGCGGCGCCCAGCCGCGTGCGCATACTCAAGTTGTCCCAAGCCATGATGCCGTCCGCTCCTCGTAGTGCCCCGCTGTTCGTCGTTGCGTGTCGGGGCTATCGATGGGCTAACGGCCAGTCGGGTCCGGGACTTTAGGCCGGGCATGCCCCACGGAAGGGGGATGTGGCGCAAGGGTGGCTTTTAGTCGAACTTAGTCGATCAATGCGGCGGCGTCGCGGTAGTCGGCGTCCCACGCCGTGGCCAGCGCGCGGCAGCGGCCGAGCGCCACGGCGCGTCGCTCCACGTCGACGACCACCACGTGATCGGCCCAGGCGGGCCGGGGCGGCAGTTCACCGCTGCGCCCATCGGTCAGCAGCCAGAGCCAGCGCCGCTGCATCGGCCGGTGGCGGGCCTGCGCCTCGAGCAACTGGCCGGCGCGCGCCACGCCCAGCGCCAGCGGGGTGCCGCCGCCGCCGGCAATCGGGCGGATCCAGTCGGCGTTCCAGTACCGTGCGCGCGACGGCGCGAGCCGCACTTCGGCCTGCTGTCCGGCAAAGCAGACCAGCGCCACGTCCGCGCGGGACTGGTAGGCGCGCTCCAGCAGCCGCACGAGCACGCCCTTGGCCAGCGCGAGCTGCTCGCCCTGCGTCATCGAGCCGGAACAGTCGAGCGCCACGCAGTGGAGCACGCCAGCGCGTGCATCGGCCCGCCGGTGGCGCAGGTGCTCGGCGGCCAGCCGCGCCTGCCGCTTGGCCGCCAGCGTGCGCGGCCAGTGGATGCGCGCCCCGGGCACGCCCGCGCCCGGTGTGGCGGGACGTGGCATCGGACGCGGAGTCTGCCACCGGTTGCCGCCTTGCCGGACCTGCCCGGCGGCCTGCCGGTGGCTCAGGCTTTTTTTGGCGGGCGATTCCCGAAGGCGCGCAGCGGCTTGATGCTGGCGATGCCGGCGGCGGTGTCAGCCGGGGGCGGCATGGCGCCCCACGGGTTGTCCTGCGGCGCGGGCGCCGTGGCACGCTCCCCGGCCGATTCCACTTGGCCAGCTTCGGGGGATGCCGGCGACCCCGCATGGCGACGATGATGGAGCACCAGCTCCGCCACGGCATCCACATGCGCCACGGTCACCGCCGGGGCGCCGTCCCACGCGGCCAGCGCGCGTGCGGCGCGCAGCATGACGAGGTCCGCCCGCACGCCATCCACCGCCGCCGCCAGGCACAGCGCGCTGACATGGGCGTGCACGGCATCGGAGAAATCCAGCCCGCCGAGCGCGCCGCGCGCCCGGGCGACCTGCGCCGCCAGCGCCTGCTGGGCCGTCGCCACGGCGGCGCGGAACGCCTCCGGGTCGGTATCGAACGCCAGCCGGGCGCGCACGATGGCCTGCCGCGTGGCCGGGTCGGCGTAGTTGTCGAGCGCCAGCGCGAGGCCGAAGCGGTCGAGCAGCTGCGGGCGCAACTCGCCCTCCTCCGGATTCATCGTGCCGACGAGCACGAAGCGCGCCGCGTGCTGATGGGACACGCCATCGCGCTCCACCACGTTCACGCCGCTGGCCGCCACGTCGAGCAGCTGGTCCACCAGCGGGTCCGGCAGCAGGTTGACCTCATCCACATACAACACGCCCTCGTGCGCGCGCGCCAGCAGGCCCGGCGCGAAGCGCACCTCGCCCTGCTGCAGCACGTGGCTCAGGTCCAGCGTGCCGGTTAGCTGTTCCTCGCTGGCGCCCAGCGGCAGCGTGACGAAGTGGCCATGCGGCAGCAGCTCCGCCAGCGCGCGCGCCGCCGTGGACTTGGCCGTGCCGCGCGGCCCGGTGACCAGTACGCCGCCGATGCCGGGATCGACGGCAGCCAGCAGCAACGCCTGTTGCAGCCGCGCCTGGCCGACCAGGGCGCTGAACGGAAACGGATGTCGCACGACGGTGACGGGACTCATAAGGATTGACCTTCGATGCGCTGCTCGTTATCGAGCAGATGTTGTTCGATCCGGCCGCGCTGGGCGCCCGGTTCCTGCCAGAGCCCGCGTTCCATGGCCTCCAGCAGCCGCTCGCAGATGCCTTGCAGCGCGCGCGGATTGTGCCGGGCGAGGAATTCGCGATTGACGGGATCGTGGACGTAGGCGTCCGCCACCAGCGCGTACTGGTGGTCGCCCACCACGCGCGTCGTGGCATCGTAGCCGAACAGGTAGTCCACGGTGGCGGCCATCTCGAACGCGCCCTTGTAGCCGTGCCGGCGCGCGCCATCCATCCACTTGGGATTGACCACCCGCGCCCGGATCACGCGGGCGATTTCCTCGCCCAGCGTGCGCACGCGCGGCGCGGCCGGGTTGGCGTGATCGCCGTGATAGATCGCCGGCTGTTCGCCGCCCAGATGCCGCACGGCGGCCACCATGCCGCCCTGGAACTGGTAGTAGTCGTTGGCGTCGAGCAGGTCGTGCTCGTGGTTGTCCTGGTTCTGCACCACGGCGTCGATCTCGGCCAGCCGGGTGGCGAAGGCGTCGCGCGCGTCGATGCCATCGGCACGCTGCCCGTAGGCGTAACCACCCGCGTGCAGGTAGGCGTGGGCGAGGTCCGTGTCGTCCTGCCACTGGCGGCCGTCGATCAGGGCCTGGAGGCCGGTGCCGTAGTCGCCGGGTCTTGCGCCGAAGACGCGCCACCCGGCGCGCTCGCGCGCCTCGTCCGGCGCGGCGCCCTCGGCTTGCAGCCGCGCCTGCTCCGCCAGCACGCGGGCGCGGATCGGGTTGACGTCCGCCGGCTCGTCGAGATCCGCCACGGCGCGCACGGCGGCGTCGAACAGCGCCACGAGGTTGGAGAAGGCATCGCGGAAGAAGCCGGACACGCGCAGCGTCACGTCCACGCGCGGGCGGCCGAAGTTGGCCATCGGCAGGATCTCGAAGTCCACCACGCGATGGCTGCCCTGCGCCCACTTGGGCCGCACGCCGAGCAGGGCCATGGCCTGGGCGATGTCGTCGCCGCCGGTGCGCATGGTCGCCGTGCCCCAGACCGACAGGCCCACCGCGCGCGGATATTCGCCGTGTTCCTGCAGGTGCCGTTCGATCAGCAGGTTGGCCGCGCGCAGGCCGAGCGTCCACGCCGTGCGCGTGGGCACCGCGCGGGTATCCACCGAATAGAAGTTGCGGCCGGTGGGCAGCACATCCGGCCGGCCGCGCGAGGGCGCCCCGCTCGGGCCGGGTGGCACGAAGCGCCCGGCGAGGCCGCGCATTAGCTGCGTCAGTTCCTGTGCGCCGCAGGCGTCCAGCCGTGGCGCCACTTCCTGGCGCAGCCGGGCGAGAACCTGTGCGGTGTGCGGCAGGGGTGCCTCGTCGTCCAGCCCCCCGTCAAGCAGGCGCAGTGCCAGCATTTCCAGCCGCTCGCGCGTGTCGCCATGGTGGCGCCACGGGCCGGCGTCGATGTCCGCCAGGAGCGCCGGGCGTGGCCCCAGCCACGGCGCGGCCCAATCGGCGTCGAGCGGGTCGAAGTCGTCGCCCAGCGAGAGGTCGGCGCCCATCGCCGACAGCAGCCCCGCCCGGGCGTCCCGGCCATCGCCCACCGGAAAACGCGCCAGCGCCGCCAGCGTGTCCCGGCGCTGCACGCCGGCCGGAGACTGGCCGAACACGTGCAGGCCATCGCGGATCTGCGACTCCTTGAGTTCGCACAGCCACGCATCGGTGCGATTCAGCAGCGCGTCTTCCTCCTCGCCGCCGGCCGGCGCCGCCAGCCCCAGTTCCGTGTGCAACTGCTGGCCGACAATCGTCGCCAGGATCTCCTTGCGCAGCAGCCGGGCGCGGCGCGCGTCCACGGTCAGCGCCTCGTAGTACTCGTCCACCTGCCGCTCCAGATCCTGCAGCGGCCCGTAGTTCTCGGCGCGCGTGAGCGGCGGCATCAGGTGATCGATGATCACGGCCTGCGTGCGGCGCTTGGCCTGCGCGCCCTCGCCCGGATCATTGACGATAAACGGGTACAGGTGCGGCAGCGGACCGAGGATGGCGTCCGGCCAGCAGGCGTCGGAGAGCGCCACGCTCTTGCCCGGCAGCCATTCGAGGTTGCCGTGCTTGCCCACGTGCACGATGGCGTCGATGCCGAACACGTGGCGCAGCCAGAAGTAGAACGCGAGGTAGCCGTGCGGCGGCACGAGTTCGGCATCGTGATAGCTGGCGTAGCCATCCAGGCCATCGCCGTCCACCCCATAGGCGCGCGCGGGTTGAATGCCGACGAACACCTGCCCGGTGCGCACGCCGGCGATCATGAAGCGGCCCTGACGCACCATCGGGTCGGCTTCGGGCGCGCCCCAACGCGCGGTCATCGCGTCCTGAAGCGCCGCCGGCAGCGCCGCCAGCCAGCGCCGGTAGTCGTCCACCGTCACGCTCTGGAACGCGGGCCGCACGGCGTGCTGGTCGAGGTCGTTGGTGATGCCGCGCGTCAGGCCCTGCATCAGCGCATCGCCGTTCTCCGGCAGCGCGTCGATGGCGTAGCCCTCGGCATGGAGGGCGGCCAGGATGTGCACGACCGACGCCGGCGTATCGAGCCCCACGCCGTTGCCGATGCGCCCTTCGCTGGCCGGATAGTTGGCCAGCACCAGCGCCACGCGCTTCCCGGCGTTGGGCAGCGTGCGGAGCCGGCACCAGCGGTGCGCCAGTTCCGCCACAAAGCGCACGCGCTCCGCGTCCGGCTGGTATTGCACGATGTCCGCCTCGGTGTGCGGGCAGCGGTAGGCCAGCCCCTTGAAGCTGACCGCGCGCGTGATGATCCGCCCGTCGACCTCGGGCAGCGCGATGTGCATCGCCACGTCGCGCGTGCCCAGCCCCTGGCTGTCGGCCAGCCAGTCCTCGCGATTGCCGCCGCTCAGGATCACCTGGAGTACCGGGGCATCGTTGGCGAGCGGGGCGTCCGCCTCGCCATCGACGCTGTCGAGCGAGGCGACGGCGAACGCCGTGGTGTTGAGGACGAGCGCCACCTCGTGCGCATCGCACAGGCGCTGGAGCACTTCACGGCAGAGCGGTGCCTTCAGCGAGGTCACCGCCAGCGGCAGCGGGCGCAGGCCGGCATCGAGCAAGGCATCGGCGATGGCGTCGAAGACGGCCGTGTTGCCGGCCTGCAGGTGCGAGCGGTAGAACAGCAGCGCCACCACGGGGGCGTCGTCGGCCAGCCCGTGGGCGGCCCAGCGCGCGGCCCAGTCCTCGACGGTGGCGACCGTCCGTTCCGGGTGATGGATGGCGGCTTCGGGCAGCACCTGCGGCGGCAGCGCGGGTGTGCCCCAGCCGAAGGCATGGTGAGCCAGACAGCGGAAAAACTGCTCGGCGTTGCCGGCGCCGCCTTCGCGCAGGTAGTGCCAGAGCTGATGGGACAGCGCGGCGGGCGCGTTGCCGTGCCGGGCGAGGTTGTCGTCCTCGGCCAGATCGCCGGACCCCATCACCAGCAACTGGCCACGCGCGCGGGCCAGTTCCGGCAGCCGCTCCAGCCCGTAAGCCCAGTCGTTGACGCCGCCCAGATGGTCCACCACCACCACGCGCGCGTGCTGGAGCACTTCGTCGATATAGAGATCGAGCGAGGCCGGCTGGCGCAGGTACATCTGGTTGGCCAGCCGCACGGACGGGTAACCGGGGCCGAGGCGCGGCACCGCGCCGGCCAGCAGCGACAGCGTGGTATCTGCCGCGCTCAGGACGACGATCTCGCCGGGCGTCTGCGCGATGCGCAGCACGACAGCGCTGTCCTCGACAAAGCCGCCGGGCCGGGTGGACAGCAGGTGCATGGGTCAGCGCGCCGACAGCGCGGCGCTGCCGAGGAAGCCGGCGACGAGGGTGGCGGGGATCATGGCGGTGTGCATGCGGAATCCAGTGGCGGGGCGGGTCGCGTGAAGGCGATCAGGATAAAGAGATGTGGGGTGGCTGTCCATCGGCGGCGGACGACGGTGATGGCGCCGCGCGCCGCGCCCGACGCCATTCCCGGAAGGCGCCCAGCGCGATGGCGAGCAAAGCCAGCGCCAGCGCTATCGGGCCATGGTGCGAGCGGGCGGGCGATGCCGCCGCTACCGGCGCCACGCGCGGAACGAGGTGTCGACCCGTCACCGACTGGGCGCGGTCGGCCTGTGGCGATGGGGCGGGTGCTGGCGCGGGCGTCGGCGTCGGCGTCGGCGTCGGCGTCGGCGTCGGCGCAGCCTTCGCCGTCATCGACGGCCGCGCCACCGGCCCCGGCGCCACCACCGCATCGGCCAACTCCCGGCCCAGCGCGTGCAGCAGCGCCGGGTCCACCCGCGCCGCCCGGCCCGCCTGCGCGATGTGCGCCATCAGCACCGGGTTGCCGCAAGTATTGGCCGTGCACGAGAGGCCGTCCCGCCGCACGGCATCCGCGTAGCGCCGCAGCAGCTCGGCGCGTTCTTCGTCCGTGAAGCGATAGCTGCCCTGCCGGTCCACCTCGAGCAGCCGCGCCAGGATGCCCTGCTGCGCGTGCGGATTGGCCTGCCGGAAGAAGGCGTCCATGCCGAGGCCGAGCTTGTCGGCCACGTAGACGTCATAGGTGCGCTGCCAGAACTCGCCCGGCATCTGCTCCGGCACGGTGGCCTGGAAGCCGTAAAGATGCTCGATCTCCTTATACATCTCACGCGCGCCGGCATAGCCCGAGCGCTGCATCGCGCCGATCCACTTCGGGTTCCATTGCCGCGCATTCAACTCCGTGGCCAGCCATGTGCGGGCATCCACGGTATCCGTCTCGCCGGCGCGGCGCAGGTTGTGCAGCCAGAAGCGCGGCGCCTGCCCGCGCACCGCGCGCGTGGCGGCGGTCAGGCCGCCGGCGTACTGGTAGGTATCGTCGTTGTCCAGCGCGCCGTACAGCGTGCTGGTGCGCGAGAACAGCACGGCCTCGTTCGAGGCCAGATGGCTCGCCAGCGCATCCGGCGCGCTGGCGCCCCAGCCTTCGGCCGAATAGGCGAAGTTCATGTAGCGCAGGTACTGCCGCGCGAGGGCGTCCGGGCCGTCCTGCGCATCGCGGCTCTGCTCCACCATCTGCTGCACGCCGATGGCGTAGTTGCCGGGCTTGGCGGCGAACACGCGGGCGCGGGCCAGTTTGCCGGCGGTGTCCGGGTCCGTGCCCCGGGCGACCAGCGCGGCGGCCACCGTGCGGTCGTGACGGCTGATGGCGTTGTCGCCGGCGGCAGCGGCCAGCCGCGCGGCCTTGTCAAGCAGCGCCACCTTGTCGCCAAACCCATCGCGGTAGATGCCGGAAATCGTCAGTAGCACGTTCACACGCGGCCGGCCCAGTTCGGCATCGGGAATCAGCCGCACGTCCTCCACGCCGCCGCGCGCGTTCCATACCGGCGTCACGCCCATCAGCCAGAACGCCTCGGCCTCCATCGCGCCCTGATGCCGTTCCGTTTCGCCGTACCAGAGCACCATCGACACCGACTCCGGCAGCCGCCCCGTTTCCTGCCGATAGCGCGCCAGCGTCTGCGCGGCCATGGTCTTGCCGAGCGCCCACGCTGCCGGCGTGGGGATCTTCGCGCCATCGAAGGCATGGAGGTTGCGGCCCGTGGGCAGGCCGTCGGGCGTGCGCACGGGGTCACCGAGCGGCCCGGTCGGCAGATAGCGGCCCGACAACACGGTGACGAGGCCATCCAGTTCGCCCCGGGGCGATGCGCGCAGATCGGCCAGCCATTGCCGGGCGAGTTGGAGCGCGGCCCGCACAGCAGGCGCCTGATCGTCGGCCAGTCCGTCCAGCGACGGCGCGCGGCCGGCGACCAGATCCTCGGCCCAGCCGTGCACCCGGGCGTCATGGGCGGAATTGCGCAGCTGGGACGACAGCAGCAGCGCCAGCGCGTCCGCCTGATCGGCCTCGGGCGGCATCTCGCCGAGCGCGTGGATGCCCAGCGGCATCGGCTCGGCCTCCACCTTGTGCAGGAAGGCGTGCAGGATCGGCTCGATCTGCGCCCACGGCGCGTCGGCATCGAGACCCAGTTGCTGGTCGAGCTTCAGCGTGCGCATCTGGGCGATGGCCTGCTGCCGGTACTGCGCCGATAGCTCGGGCGAGCTGCCCCGCGTGGCCTCGGCCTGCTCGATGGCTTCGTCGAGCTGCGCCAGCACGGGCGGCTGGCCGGCGCTGGCCAGCAGCGGCGACAGATGGCTCACCAGCACGGCGGCGCTGCGGCGCTTGGCCTGGACCGCCTCGCCGCCGCCATCCTGGATGTAGACGTAGGCGTTGGGCAGGTCGCCGAGCAGCACTTCGGCGCTGTCGTCACCGGCCTGCCCCACCTGCTTGCCCGGCAGCCACTCCAGCGTGCCGTGCCGGCCCACGTGCACCATGGCATCGGCGCCGAAGGCATGGCGGTACCAGAGATAGGCGGCGAGGTAGGAATGCGGCGGTGGCGTGATGGTGTCGTGCGAGGTATCCATCGCGCGCGCGAAGGTCGAGCGCAGCGGCTGGGGGCCGACGAACACATTGCCGAAACGCAGGCCCGGAATCACGAAGGCCGGCTCGCCCTGTGGGTCGCGCGCCACCATCAGCGGATTGCGCTCGGGCGGGCCCCAGGCCTGCGTGACGGCGGCGCGGAAGGCGGGCGGCAGCGCGTCGAACCAGCGCCGGTACTGCGCCATCGGCAGCAGCGTGACGTGGCCGCCGCGCACCATGCGCGCCAGCTCGCCGGGCGACCAGGTCTCGATGTTGCGCCCGTTCGCTTCCAGCAGCGCGGTCAGCGTGGCGGTGTCTGGCAGGTCATCGCCCGTTTGATAACCCGCCGCGCGCAGCCGCTGCAGGATCTGCGTGAGCGACGGCAGCGTGGCCAGGTAGCTGGCGCCGAGATTGCCGCGCCCGGGCGGGTTGTTGTAGTAGAGCACCGCCACGTGCTTGCTGGCGGGCGGCTTGTCCTGCAGCGCGATCCAGCGGCGCACGCGCGCCACGATGGCCTCCACGCGCTCGGGCACCGCCGCGCTGCGCTGGCTCCCCTCCCCGCCTTCCTGCGTGGCGAACAGGATCGGCTCGGTCGCCCCGCTGCGCTCGGGCGCGGTCAGCAGCAACGGCAGCCGCTCCCCGGCGATGCCACGTACATCGGCACGCCAGCCGGCTTCGCTGTCGCGCGTGGCAATCAGGTTGATCGTGTGCAGGCCGTGCCGCGCCAGCCAGTCCTTGTCCTCGGCGCGCGGAATGGTCAGGTTCAGCGCCAGCAGTGCGCGCAACGGCGACACGCCATCCTGCGTGACCAGCGCATCGAGCCCGGAAAGCGGCCAGCCGAACACCGGCACCGCGCCCACGCCCTGGCGCTCGAGCGCGGCGATCAGGGCGTCGATATGGGCGAGGTCACGCTGGCGGTAGTGGGTGGCGTAGAAGGCGATGCCGACGAGCGGCGCGCCGTCGGCAACGATGCCGGCCTGCCGGTACCACTTGAGGTAGTCCGCCAGCGACGCGAACGGCTGCGCCGCGCGGGGATGGTAGATGCCGGCCGCCGGCGCAGGGCGCACGGCGGGCACGGCGACCACGTCCTGCGCCGGCAGCCCTTGCATGCGCTGCCGCGCCGCCACGGCGAGAGCGAGGAAGGCGGCGAGGTTGTCCACGCCGCCCGCTTCCCAATAGGGCTGCGCGGCATCGGCAACATCGCGCCGGGCCGCTACCGGGCCCCACGCCGCATCGACGCTCTCCGCCGGGGCGCCGAAGACCAGCGCACCACGCGCGGCGGCCTGGCGCACGCCGGGTGCCATCGCGCGCAGCACCGCGGTCGGGGCGAATCGTGCATAGATGACATCGGCGTGCGCCAGCGTTGCGGCGTCCGGGGCATCGGTGCGGAAGGTGAACATGGCCAGCGCGTTGCCGTGCGCAGCGCGGAAGGCGGCTTCGGCGGCGGGCAGCAGGTGGGCGTTCGACGTGACGACAAGCACGCGCACCGGCGCGGCAGCGACCGCGGCGACTGCAGCTACCACCGAAGTGGGCAGCAGCAGGCAGCAGAGCAGCGCGAGCCACAGGCGCAGGCAGCGGGCGACGGCAGGATGGGGAGTCACTCGGAGGGGGCAGGATGGCATGACGGGCAGCACACCGCACATCGCGGAAGCGGCTGGCCCGGCATTTTACCCGCAGTGGATGCGGCAGCCGCGCGCCATTCGTACGTATGTTTGATGCGTGCAGATCACCTGCTGTTGCGCGCCACCCACGCGCGTGTTGTTTTTTTCATCGGATGGGCGCCGGCGGTCCGCTTTGCAATGTTGACCATGACAGGCAATTACGTCACACAGCCGCCGGTAGTAATCACAAAGTATGGCGCCGGAATCGCCCCGGATCGCGCCCGGATCCCCGCAATCACGGGGCGGGAGGCCAATGGGCGAACAATCTACTCATCCAGGTAAGTGGCGGCAATCATCCTTGTGGGCGACGCCACATGCATTGTGGTGACCCATCGTGTACCTCGCGGCGAATCGACTATATTTGACCTATGGCGCGCACATCCCGAATCACCCAGCCGTAAGACAGCCCTGGAGGTAACTGCCATGCGTTCGCTTGCCAACTTGTTCAGTCCGCCGACGCCAGAGAAGATCGCCGAGAAGGAACTGCAAGACATGAGGCTGACGCTTTTTCAGGCAGAGCGTCGCCTGCTGGAAGCGCAGATGCAAGTCGATTACTACCGCAACATGATCTCGTTCCTCGAGGAAGTGGGCGCGACCGGTGTCGAAGGCGTGGCGGACCGTCGCCATGCGGCCATGTCGCCGACCCCCGGGGCACCCGCCCTGCCGCCGGCCTCGCAGCCCGCGCGCGTGGCGCCGGGCCTGACCACCGTCCCCATCGTACCCTCGGCCGCCTGACCGTTCCTTCGCCCGGCCGGCATGCCCGGCTGTGCGATACTCGCCGCGTTCGATGCCATGCCGCCCCCACTCCGGGGCGGCATGCGCACGTCTGCACCAGACTTCAAGGAACCGGCCCATGAGCACCCTTCTGCCCGCGATTGACCTCGAGACCGCGCCAAACCCCACGCACAGCGTGATCTGGATGCACGGCCTTGGCGCCGATGGCAACGATTTCGTCCCCGTCGTGCCCGAACTGGGCCTGCCCGCCACGCTGGCGGTGCGCTTCATCTTCCCGCATGCCCCGGCGATTCCCGTCACCTGCAACAACGGCTACGTCATGCCGGCCTGGTATGACATCTATTCGCTCGACGAAGCCGGCCGGCGCGCCGACGAGGCGGGCATCCGCACCTCGTGCGAGGCCATCCGCGCGCTGATCGCGCGCGAGAACGCGCGCGGCGTGCCGACCAGCCACATCGTGCTGGCCGGGTTCTCGCAGGGCGGCGCCATCGCCTACACCACGGCGCTGACGCACCCGGAGACGCTGGCCGGAGTGATCGCGCTCTCGACCTACATCCCCTCGCCGGACCTGATCGCCGCCGAGGCCACGCCCGCCAATGCCGCCACGCCGGTGTTCGCCGCGCACGGCACGGAGGACGACGTGGTGCCGCTGGGCCTGGGCACGCGCGCCCGGGACTTCCTCACCGCGCGGGAGCAGCCGGTGGCCTGGCACACGTACCGCATGCCGCACTCGGTCTGCCTGGAAGAAATTGCCGATATCGGCCAGTGGCTGCGCGAGCGGCTGGCATGATTCCCACCACGCCCCCGCCCCGCATCGATTTCAACACCCGCAAGGCGCTGCTGTTCGCGCTGACGGCCGAGCGGCTGGCAGCGTTCTACGAACACGGCAAATGGATGACCGACGCGCAGGGCGCCACGCTGGCCGGGATGTGGCTGTCGCGCTCCAAGCTGCAACTGGCGCTATCGGAACGGCGCCTGCTCTCGGAGCTGAGCGATCAGTTCGCGCGCCAGTTGTCCGAATCGCTCTCGCGGGAAGCCGGCCTCTACGCGACGCACGAGATGATGGAAGCGCTCGATCCGAACTACCAGTCCGCCTTCGCCCATGACATGCTGGACGAATGCGAACGGCTGCTTCATGAGAACGGCGTGACCGAGTGAGAGCTAGGGCTCAGACCGGGCTCAGACCGCGCGGCGCACCGGATTGAGTGCCTCGCCGTCCAGTCGCCGGAACACGAAGGCCGACAGCAGCGTGATGATGCCCACCGCCAGGAAGGCCAGCCGATAGGCGGGCGCGGCCACGCCCAGCTCGTTCGAGAACAGGCTGACGAGCCCGCCGCCAATCGTCACGCCCAGGCCGATGGCCAGCATCTGCACCATCGAGAACAGGCTGTTGCCGCTGCCGGCGTCCTCGCGCGAGAGGCCCTTCAGCGTCACGCTGTTCATGGCCGCGAACTGCATCGAGTTCGAGGCCCCGAACGTGGCCAGTTGCAGGATGGACAGGGCCAGCGGCCAGCCCGGCGACATCGCCGCGAACGAGGCAATCGAGGCCCCCACGATCAGCGTGTTCACCAGCAGGAAGTTGTCGTAGCCGTAGCGGTTGACCAGCGGCACGATCCAGCGCTTGGACACGGTCCCGGCCACCGCCACCGGCAGCAGCATCAGGCCCGAATGGAACGGCGAATAGCCGAGCTGCAACTGCATCAGCAGCGGCAGCAGGAACGGCACCGCGCCGGAACCGATGCGGCAGACCAGATTGCCCACCAGCCCCACGCTGAAGTTCGGCTCGCGGAACAGCGCCAGCCGGAACAGCGGCGTGGCGTGCCGGCGTGCATGCGGGATATAAAGCAGCGCGGCGACGATGCTGACGGCGGCCAGCCCCAGGCTCCACAGGAGCGCGTGGGATGCGCCGTGCGGCACGTCCAGCGCCAGCGAGAACGCCACCATGCATAGCGACAGCAGCCCGCAGCCGACCCAGTCGAACGGCGGCGCCACGCCGGCCTCCCCCGCCGGCAGGTAGCGGCGCACCGCCAGCAGGCCCACCAGCCCCACCGGCACGTTGATCAGGAAGATCCAGTGCCAGGACGCGCTCTGCACCAGCCAGCCGCCCAGCACCGGGCCGAAGATCGGCCCCACCTGCCCGGCGATCGACACGAACGCCAGCGCGGCGATGTACTGCTCGCCCGGGATATTGCGCAGCACGGCCAGCCGGCCGATCGGCAGCAGCATCGAGCCACCCACGCCCTGAAGCACCCGCGCGATCACCAGTTGCGTGAGCGTATGGGCTGTGGCGCAGTAGATGGAGCCGAGCACGAAGATCAGGATGGCGCAGAAGTACACGCGCCGCGTGCCGAACTTGTCGGCGAGCGAGCCGGAGGCGGGGGTCAGCATCGCCATGGTCAGCGTGTAGGCCACCACCACCGGTTTGAGGTCGAGGGGCTTTTCGCCGAGGCTGTGCGCCATCGAGGGCAGCGCGGTGTTGACGATGGTGGTGTCCAGCGTCTGCATGAAGAAGCCGGCGAAGACGATCCACAGCATGGCCTTCTGCGAGGCAACGGCTGGGCTGGCGGGGGCTGAAGCGGTGGTCATGGTGATTCTTTGTAATCCCTGGTCGGCAGTGGCCAGGAACAATGGACCCTATGGTAAACACCGGGCTGCCCATCGGGAACCCCTCTGGCGTTATTGACTGCAATCGGAAAAGCCGATGACAATGGCCCGATGCTCAATCCCGTCTGGATCCAGACCTTCGCCACCGTGGCGACGGCGCGCAGTTTTACCGATGCTGGCCGCCAGCTCGGCCTCTCGCAATCGTCGGTCAGCGACCATATCCGCCGGCTCGAAGACAGCGTGGGGCGGCGCCTGTTCGTGCGCGACACCCACTCCCTGCGTCTGACTGCCGATGGCGAAGCGCTGCTGGTCCACGCCCGGCTAATCCTGGAGGCGCTGGCGCGCGCAGAATCGCAGTTCAGCGCGCCCCGGCTGCGCGGCCGCGTGCGGCTGGGCACTTCGGACGACCTCGCCCAGGGCCCGCTGCCCAATGTGCTGGCGGCGTTCCGCGACACCCATCCCGACGTGGAACTCGAAATCACCATCGGCATGACCGGCAAGCTCTATGAATTGGTCGATGCCGGCATGCTGGATCTGATGATCGGCAAGCGGCGCGAGGGCGACCGGCGCGGCGTGTCGCTGTTCCGGGGGCCGCTGGAATGGCTGGCCCGGCCGGGCACGGTGATCGACGTGCGCCAGCCGCTGCCGCTGATTCTGGTGAACGAGCCCAGCGTCACGCGCTCGATTGTGCTCGCCACGCTGGCCAAGGCCGGCTGGCCCTGGCGCGTGGTCTGCGCCAGCAGCAGCCACTCCGGCTGCATCGCGGCCGCGCGCGGCGGGCTCGGCATCACCGTGCGGGCCCATGCGCTGGCGGGGCGCGGGCTGGTGCCGCCCGTCAACAGTCAGGAGTTGCCGGCGCTGCCAGAAGTGGAATTTATCTCGCTGGCGGCTGGCCGCCTGTCCGAGCCGGCGGAGACGCTGCTGACGCTGCTGCGCAAGAGTGATCTGCGCGCATCGCGCCTGGATTGAGGCGTCAGCAGCCCGCTTCGTCGCCGATTCAGCCGAGCGCGCGCAGCGCCTGATAGGCCGTGAGCAGGTGGTAAGGCGTGGTGGACGGCATTTCGGCGCGCACCACCTCGCCGTCCGGCGCCACGCATTCGTGCCAGCCATCGGCATGGAGAAAACGGCTGCGGAAGCGGTCGATCCACTGCTCCAGTTCGATCAGCGGCGCCGCGCCTGGCTCCACGGTGCCCTTTACGGCCAACGCGCGGGCGAATTCGGTCTGGGCCCAGATCCGCTGGGTACCGTCCTGCAGCGTGCCGTCGAGATCCAGCGCTGCGCTGACACCGAGTGTGTCATTGATCACACCATGGGTGCGTGCGAAGTCGTACGCGCGGCGCAGCGAGGCCGGCAACGGCGTATCGGCGAACAGGGCCGGCGCCATCATCACCAGCGAATACCACTCGAACTGATGTCCCGGCTCGATCCGGTTGCCGGGCGTGCCCTGCGGCTGCTCGGCCACGCAGCCATTGGCGGGATCGACGAAACGCTCCGCCACGGCCGCCGCCATCTCTGGCAGGCGGGCGGCGAACCAGCTATCGCCCGTGACCTCGCACGCGGCGAGGTAGGCCTCCGTCAGGTGCATGACCGGGTTCTGGAGCACGCCGCCGCCGTTGACCGCAAAGTTGGGCGACAAAGCCGCGTGATAGAGGCCGTTTCCGTCGCCGAATCGATTCTCGATCACATCCACGGTGCGGCGCAGGGTCTCGAGCGCCGCCGCACTGCCCCCGGCGCGATGGTAGTGGGCGCAGGCGAAGACCACGAAGGCGTGGGTGTAGAGGTCGCGCGTGGTGTCGCGCGGCGCGCCATCGGCATCGGTGCTGTAGATCCAGCCGCCTGCGCCATCACCGAAATAGTGCTGGAGCGAGGCGAACAGCGTATCGGCATGCGCGAGGTGGCCGGCGGTGGCGAAGACGTACAGTTGCCGCGCGCAGGCCATCGCCCGGAAACGCTTGTCTGGCAAGGGCTGGCTGGTGGCGCCATCGAGCGCCTCATGCGCCAGCCGGAGGTCTGCCCGCCAGCCGGGACCGGTCCAGGCGGGCAGAATGGCCGTGTCGAAATGGGCGATCAGCGAGGCGATCCGTTCGGAAAGTGTCGGAGAGGCGAGCATTGGGGGTGAGCGAAATGCGGGCGCTGCCGCGTTGCGCGGCCACTGCCCAGGCGACACAAGATACTGGAAATGACAGGGCGGCGGAAGGCGCCAGGCGCCGCGCGCGCCGCACGCCGGCAGATGACACTGGCAAAGCGGCGATGCGGTGCTATGTTGAAAGTCCACCACCGGTCGTAACTCTGCCCTCCGGGAGAACCGCCATGTCCGCTCATCCCACGACAATCGCCGACCACCGTCGCACCCTCGTGATGCATGTGATGGAAGACCCACCCGGACGCTATACATGGCGCATCGTGGTGGAGGAGAAATGCGGAGGCGCCGAATGCGACAGCATGATCGAGGCGGCCACCGACTACGGCTCCCAGGCTGAGGCCGAAGCGGCCTGCTGGGCCGCCGGCAACAGCATGCTCGACGGCCAGCGCGCGGCAAGCGAACTGCCCGGCATGTATCCGAAGGACATGCGCCATTAGACGCATCGAACATCCGTTTGGCAGGCATTAAGCGACGTTAGCGCTTGTTTGCCCTTGATCCACCGTGGCCGCCGGCCTAGTCTGAAAGCGTGGCGGCACACGGCACGGGACGCTTTGTCCCGTTTTTTCCCGTATGCCTCTCGGAGAAAAGCGATGGACAAGCCCACTGTCAGCCCCCGCCGCTTTGTCGAACTGATGAACGAGCGGCTCGCCCGGCATCCTCTCTATCGTGAAGGGATGCACGTCTACGCCATCCCGCCGCATTCCGACCATCCGCGCAGCCTGGTCTGCGTGGGCCCGCGCGGCACCGAGGGCATCTGTGCCACCATCGAGAACATCGTGCGGGGCGAATGCGATGTCTTCCCCGAATTCCCGCCCGACCCGCATCGCCGCCCCGGACACGAATCGCGTGCGCGGTAAGACAATTCGCCGAAATCCCGCTTCCGGCAGTGCGCCCCCGAAAAAATCAGGCCACCCTGGCCTGCGATATTGACCGGCCCTAGATACAATGGCCTCCGCATCCCCTGCCCGGAGCGCCAATGAAAAGAGCTTTCGAAGCCGATGGCAGCGTCGCGGACCTGCCATCCGCCCCTGCCGACACCGCCAGTTCGCCGAGCCCGTCTGCCCCCGCCAGCGCTGAGGCGCGTGCCGCCGCCGTGGCGGCGACCATCGCCCGCACAGCGGTGGAGCAGGCCGACCATGCGATGCGCCACTGGACCGATCCCTTGCCGGACCGGCTCCGCATCGGCTCTCCCGAACACCTGCGCATGTTCTGCAACATGCTGCTGCAGACCCACAACCCCTACAAACCGTCCGTGATCGACTGGCCGGTGCTGCCGCCCGATGCGCTGCGCCGGGTGACCTCGCTGCCGATCTGGGACATCGCCGTGCAGACCGAGGGCCGTGCGTCCATCCGCGTGCACAGCTATGCCCGCACCGTGCGCGACCCGCTGCTGCGCAGCGCGCTGGAGATGGATGCCGACGAGGAAGCGCGCCACAAGGTGGTGCTGGCCAAGCTGGTGGAGGCGTATGGCATCACGCTGGCGCCCGAACCCGAGTACCTGCCGCCCGCCGACCCCGAATGGGGCTGGCTGGTGACCGGCTACAGCGAGTGCATCGACAGCTTCGCCGCGTTCGGGCTGTTCGCCGCCGCCAAGGACTCCGGCTTCTTTCCGGCCGAGCTGGTCGAGACATTTGAGCCCGTGATCCAGGAAGAAGGCCGCCATATCCTGTTTTTTGCGAACTGGGTGGCGTGGTACCGCGCCAGCCTGCCGTGGTGGCGCAAGCCCGCCTTCGCCTGGAAGGTCTGGCGGGTCTGGTTCTTCCTGATCCGCGAGCGCATCGGCATCGCGCGCGGCATTGACGTGGATGTGGACGGCGCCGCCCAGGATGCGAATTTTCCGATGAACGCCGCCGACACATTGGGCCAGACGCTCTCCCCCGGCGCCATGATCGACCTCTGCCTGGCCGAGGACGCGCGGCGCATGGCGGGGTATGATGCGCGGCTTCTGCGCCCGACCACGGTGCCCCGGCTGGCCCGGCTGGTGCGCCGCTTTCTCAAATGAATCTGGAATTGACGCACGCCATGGCGTTTGGATTGTCCCTGCTGGTCCTGCTGATCTGGTGCGTGCTGGTCTTCGCCCGCGCCGGCTTCTGGCGCGTGCGCAAACCCGCGCCCTCCCCCCGCCCCGCCGCGTGGCCGCCCGTGGTCGGCATCATCCCCGCCCGCAATGAGGCCGATGTGATCGGCCGCGCCGTGACCGGCGTGCTGGGCCAGCACTACGCGGGCCGGCTTCACCTGATCGTGGTGGACGACCATAGCAGCGACGGCACCGCCGACATCGCGCGGGCCGCCGCCCTGTCGATCGGCAAGGCCGACCAGCTCACCGTGGTGGCGGCGCGGGACCTGCCTGCCGGCTGGAGCGGCAAGGTCTGGGCGCAGTCCGAAGGGTTGGCCGCTGCCGACGTGCAGATGCCCGACGCCGGGTTCGCCTTCCTCACCGACGCCGACATCTGGCATGGCCCGGGAACGGTGACGGAACTGCTGGCCCGCGCCGAGGCTGAGCGCCGCGACCTCGTTTCGCTGATGGTGCGCCTGCGCTGTGAATCAGCCTGGGAACGCATGATCGTGCCGGCTTTTGTCTTCTACTTCGCCAAACTCTACCCGTTCGCGCGGGTGGCAGACCCGTCGAGCCGCGTTGCGGCGGCGGCGGGTGGCTGCATGCTGGCGCGGCGCTCGGCGCTGGCCCGTATCGGCGGTTTCCATGCCATTCGCGGGGAGTTGATCGACGATTGCAGCCTGGCGGCGCGGATCAAGGAAGGCGGCCCGATCCGGCTCGATCTGGCGGACGACAGCGTCTCGCTGCGTCCCTACGACGACTGGGAAAGCCTCTGGAACATGATCGCGCGCAGCGCCTACACCCAGTTGCACTACTCGCCCTGGATGCTGGCCGGCGCCACGCTCGGCATGATCCTGACCTACCTGGCCCCACCCGTGCTGGCGCTGGCCGGTGGCGCCGCGCTGTGGCCGGCGTGGCTGGCGTGGATCCTGATGGCGGTCAGCTATCGGCCGATGCTGCGAGAATACCGGCAGCCGGCCTGGCTGGCACCGCTGCTGCCGCTCACCGCGCTGTTCTATCTGGGCGCGACGCTGGATTCGGCGCGCCGTTACTGGCTACGCCGGGGCGGCCAGTGGAAAGGCCGCGCCCAGGCGCCGATCCGCTCGTGAGCGCGATCGCCCTATCTGTATCTAATAGTGCTAGTTGAGATAGCCGGCCTCGCGGAACCAGGTCAGGGCGTCACGCAGCCCCTCCTGATACGGCCGCGGCGTGTAGCCAAGTTCGCGCCGCGCCTTGTCCGACGTGAAGAACATCCGGTATTGGGACATCTTCAGGCCGTCAACGGTCACGAACGGCTCCTTTCCGGTGAAACGCGCCACGGTCTCGGCCACCCGCGCCAGCGGGTACAGCGGCCAGCGCGGCAGTTGCACGGTGGGCGGCTTGCGGCCGGTCATGCCAGCGATGTCCTGCAGCATCTGCTGCAAAGTGACGTCCTGACCACCCAAAATGTACCGTTCGCCGATCTTGCCGCGCTCCAGCGCCAGAAAGTGGCCCGTCGCGACGTCATCGACATGGGCGAGGTTCAGGCCGGTATCGACGAACGCCGGGATCTTGCCCGTGGCCGCCTCGACGATGATCCGCCCGGTGGGCGTCGGCCGTACATCGCGCGGGCCGATCGGCGTGGACGGATTGACGATGACCGCCGGCAAACCCTCGGCGACCAGGCGCTCCACTTCGCGCTCGGCCAGCACCTTGCTGCGCTTGTAGGCGCCGATGGCCTCGTGGCCGGCCATGGCAGCCGTC
Organism: Cupriavidus sp. OV096; assembly: GCF_900115455.1. Taxonomy (NCBI): domain Bacteria; kingdom Pseudomonadati; phylum Pseudomonadota; class Betaproteobacteria; order Burkholderiales; family Burkholderiaceae; genus Cupriavidus; species Cupriavidus sp. OV096. Next base: position 102,249 of record NZ_FOWM01000008.1, on the reverse strand, counting down.
TCGTCCACGGGCGCCGTGGCGCCGGCCACCCGGAGCGTGGCCACGCTGCTGGTGTATACAATGCGCTCCACGCCGGCCTGCCGGGCGGCTTCCATCACGGTGACGGTGCCATCCACGTTGGATCGGACGATTTCCTCGGGATCGGGCGCCCAGAGCCGGTAATCGGCCGCCACGTGGAACAGATAGCGCACGCCCGCCATCGCGCGCGACATGGACGCCGCGTCGCGCATATCGCCCTCCACCACCTCCACAGGCAACCCGGCAAGGTTGGCACGCGGGCTGGTGGCCCGCACCAGCACCCGGACCTGGAAACCCCGGTCGAGGGCCTGCCGCATCACAGAAGAGCCAAGAAAACCCGACGCGCCTGTCACCAAAATGCAATTGTTAATTTCAGTTCCCCTGTCTACAGATTGCCATTTTGGGCCGTTAAGGCCCTAAACCACGCGCATTGTGACCCAAAAGCCCGTGTTGGCCGCAGCCAACGTGCCAGACAGAAATTTCTGCACCGGTATATAGTAACCACCGTGAGCCGGAAAGTGATGCCGGCATACCAAGATAAGAAAATGTTGAATATTCGTCAGTGGGTCGGGGGGCCGTCCCTATGCAGGTAATACTCGCCCAGCCTCGGGGCTTCTGTGCCGGCGTGGTCCGTGCGATCGAGATCGTCGACCGCGCGCTGGTCAAGCATGGCGCTCCCGTCTACGTCCGGCACGAGATTGTCCACAACAAGCACGTGGTGGAAGGCTTGCGGCAGAAAGGCGCGCGTTTCGTCGAGGAACTGGAAGAAGTGCCCGGTGGAGCCGTCACCATCTTCAGCGCCCACGGAGTCTCGCGGGAAGTCGTGGCGGACGCCCGGCACCGAGCGTTGCACGCCATCGACGCGACCTGCCCGCTCGTCATCAAGGTGCATACCCAGGGCCGCCAGTATGCTGCGGCCGGCCGTCACGTGATCCTGATCGGCCATGCCGGGCACCCGGAGGTGGAAGGCACGATGGGCCAGATCCCCGGCAAGGTGATCCTGGTCCAGAATGAAGCGGAAGTCGCCACGCTGGACCTGCCGATAGATGCCCCCGTGGCCTATATCACGCAGACCACGTTGTCCGTGGACGACACCCGTAATATCATTGCGGCGCTCGCGGCGCGCTTCACCAATTTGGTCGGGCCGAACACGCGCGACATCTGCTACGCCACCCAAAACCGCCAGAGTGCGGTGCGCGAGATGTCGTCGCGGGTGGATGTGATTCTCGTGATCGGGGCGACAAATAGCTCCAATTCCAACCGTTTACGCGAAATTGGCACGGAAAGCGGCGTGCCGAGCTACCTGATTGCCGATGGCAGCGAGCTGGATCCCGCCTGGGTTCGGGACGCCGATGTCGTGGGCATTACCGCGGGGGCCTCGGCGCCCGAGGCGATGGTGGAAGACGTGATCGCGGCGTTACGCCGACTCGGGCCGGTCGAGGTATCGACCATGGAAGGCATCGTGGAACACGCGGAATTCCGCCTGCCGGCCGAATTGGCCGACACAGCACTGGCACAACCCGCCAGCAAGACAACCGAACAGCGCGATGCGCGCCTCGCCGACCAGACGGCGGCAGGCTGAACCGCACCGCCGAACCCTCACAGGAAGCACCCCTTGGCCATTCCGTTTCTGCAGGTCGCCCGCGTTGGCGCCTATATTGCTCGCAAGCACCTCTCCGGGCAAAAGCGCTACCCGCTCGCCCTGATGCTGGAACCCCTGTTCCGCTGCAACCTCGCCTGCTCCGGCTGCGGCAAGATCGACTATCCGGATCCCATCCTGAACCAGCGCCTGTCCGTGGCGGAATGCCTGCAGTCCGTGGACGAGTGCGGCGCGCCCGTGGTGTCCATCGCCGGCGGTGAGCCGCTGCTGCACAAGGACATGCCCGAGATCGTGCGCGGCATCATCGCCCGCAAGCGCTTTGTCTACCTGTGCACCAACGCGCTGCTGATGGAGAAGAAGATCGACCAGTACGAGCCGAGCCCGTACTTCGTGTGGTCGATCCACCTCGACGGCGACCGCGAGATGCATGACCACTCGGTCAACCAGGAAGGCGTGTACGACCGCTGCGTGGAAGCCATCCGCATGGCCAAGGAACGCGGCTTCCGCGTGAACATCAACTGCACGCTGTTCAACGACGCCAAGCCGGACCGCGTGGCCAAGTTCTTCGACTCGGTCAAGGCGATGGGCGTGGACGGCATCACGGTGTCGCCGGGCTATGCCTACGAGCGCGCGCCGGACCAGCAGCACTTCCTGAACCGCAACAAGACCAAGCAGCTGTTCCGCGACATCCTGTCGCGCGGCCGTGCGGGCAAGAACTGGGCATTCAGCCAGTCGACGATGTTCCTGGACTTCCTGGCCGGCAATCAGACCTACAAGTGCACGCCCTGGGGCAACCCGGCGCGCACGGTGTTCGGCTGGCAGCGCCCGTGCTACCTGGTGGGCGAAGGCTACGTGAAGACCTTCAAGGAACTGATGGAAGACACGGACTGGGACGCTTATGGCGTCGGCAACTATGAAAAGTGCGCCGACTGCATGGTCCACAGCGGCTTCGAAGCCACCGCCGTGGCCGACACGTTCTCGCATCCGCTCAAGGCGCTGGGCGTGACCCTGCGCGGCGTGAAGACGACCGGCGCCATGGCCCCGGACATCTCGCTGGACAAGCAACGCCCGGCCGACTACGTGTTCTCGCGCCACGTCGAGATCAAGCTGGCCGAGATCGGCAACCTGAAGAAGGCTCAGGGCAGCCGCGCCGAAGCCGTGCAAGCGACGCATTGAGCGCAATCTCGCAGTCGAAGCATTTTTGGCTACAATCGTAGCCGAAAATGCTTCAATCTCTTTCCGACACCCTCTTCAGCCAATACCGGCGCCGTGTTCTGGGCCTGCTCCTGCTGCGCCCGGAGGCGTCGTATCACGTCCGAGAGATTGCCCGCCTGACCGGCACGGCGCCCGGCACCCTCCATAAAGAACCGAGCAAGCTGGCGGAAGCCGGCATCCTCACGCGTACGCCCCAGGGCAACCAGGTGCTTTATCGCGCGAACCGGGCTTCCCCGGTGTTCGAGGAACTGGCCGGGATCATGCGCAAGACGTCCGGCGCAGTCGAGGCCTTGACGCTTGCCCTCGCGCCAGTCGCCGCCTCAATCCAGGCGGCGTTCATCTTCGGTTCCGTGGCAGCGGGCCGTGACGTGGCCGACAGTGACATCGACGTCGCCATCATCGGGTCTATTACCTTTCGGGACAGTGTTCAGCTACTGTATCCGGTACAGTCGTCGCTCGCCCGCGAGATCAACGCAAAGGTGTTCTCCGCGGAGGAATGGCAATCACTCGTCCAGCGCCGGGATCCGTTCGTCGTGGATGTGGTTGCGAAACCGAAGCTTTTCCTGATCGGCAACGACGATGACCTTGGAGAATCTGCTGGGACTGAGCCTTGACCATCAGCCTGCCCGCCGAGCGGCTTATCGTGCTTGATGCACTGCGCAAACAGCGCAACCTTTCCGACTATTCAGGGGATCTGGTGCCGTTGTCCGCCGTGCGCGAATGTATCGCCTGCGCCGCGGAACTACTGGATGACGTGACCGGCTGGCTCCGGGGTCATCATCCCCAATTGCTGGGATGACGGCCACCGAGGCCCGCCCTTCACCGCTCAAGCCACCTAGGACCGATTAAGCCGCCGCCCGGGCGTTGTGATTGGTCAGATACTTGATCAGGCCGTCCACGCCGTCGCGGGCGACGATGTCGGCGAACTGCTTGCGGTACACCTCGATCAGCCACGCGCCCATCATATTGATGTCGTAGATTTTCCAGCCGTCGTTGCCGCGTTGGAGGCGGTAGTCGATCAGCATCTCGTCGCCATTGTTCAGCACGCGGGTGGCCACCACGGAGTCGTTGGCGCTGCTGCCAGCCTTGGCCGGCTTGTAGGTAAATTTGGGACTCTGGTCACGCAGTTGCGAGAGCGAAACCGCGTAGCTGCGCACCAGCAGGGCCGTGAATTGCTCCTGGAGTGTTTTTTGCTGTTCAGGGGTAGCCTGCTTCCAGGCATTCCCGACCGCGAGGCGGGTGGTGCGGCCGAAATCCGTGTAAGGCAGGAACTCACGCTGCACGACGGCGGTAATTTTTGCCAGATCGCCGCTGCGCGTCTCGGGATCGGCCTTGATCTTGGCAATCACGCCTTCGACGGCGGTTTGCACGAGCTTGTCAGGTGACGTCTGGGCGTGCGCGGTGCCGATCATCGCTACGGCCGCAATCGCCACGGCAACGGGGGCAATCGCGGGAGCAATGATGGCGCTGGGAAATTGTCGGTTCATGAGTCTCCGATGCAGGGATAATCGACCACAGGGCCAGTCGGCCCAGTATATAGCGGATCGCGGCGCGGCCGGACCGCGGCGGGTGCGGAGAAGCCGCTGCCAGCGGCTATACTCCGGGCTGCCGCCTCCGTGCGCCCCGGCCGGGCCGGGTGCCAGAACCCCACGCAAATGATCAGATCCACGCTGACCCGTATCGTCAAGTTTTCCACCGTTCGCGCCTGGACCGTGATCGGCGTCTCGCTGCTGCTCACCATTGCCAGCAGCGTCTACATGGCGCGCAACTTCGCCATCAATACCGATATCAGCCGCCTGCTGGAGTCCGACGCGCCGTGGGCGCAGAACGACGCGGCCATCAGCGACGCGTTTCCGCAGCGCGACAAAATGATCCTGGCCGTGGTGCAGGCCCCGGCCAAGGAACTGGCCGACGCCGCCGCCAACGAGCTGGCCGACGCCCTGCGCCAGCAGTCGCAGCGCTTCCGCGCAGTAGGCCAGCCCGGCGCGGGCGCCTTCTTCGAGCGCAACGGCCTGCTGTTCGCCGATACGGCTTCGGTCAACGACATGGCCGCCAAGCTCACCCAGGCGCGACCGCTGATCAACAACCTCGCCCATGACCCCACACTGCGTGGGCTGTCCGACCTGCTGACCACCACGCTGACCCTGCCGCTGCAACTGGGCCAGATCAAGCTGGGCGATATGGAGAAGCTGCTGGCGGCCAGCGCCACCACCGTGGACGGCGTGCTGGCCAACAAACCCGTGGCGCTGTCCTGGATGGGGCTGGTCGACGACAGCCTGAAGCCTAATGCCGATGGCCGGGCGTTCAGCTTCGTCACGCTGTCGCCGGTGCTCGACTTCAGCGACCTCAAGGCCGGCGCCGGCGCCAGCGAGGCCATCCGTCGCGCCGCCGCCGATCTCAAGCTCGACCAGCGCTATGGCGCCGCCGTCCGTCTCACCGGCCCGCAGCCGCTGGCGGACGACGAATTCGCATCCGTGAGCGAAGGTGCCGTGCTCAACGGCCTGCTCACGCTGGTGGTGGTCATCGGCATTCTCTGGATGGCGCTGCGTTCCGCGCGCCTGATCGTGGCCGTGCTGGCCAGCCTGGTGGCCGGCCTGCTGATGACGGCCGCGCTGGGCCTGATGATGGTGGGCGCGCTGAACATGATCTCGGTGGCGTTCGCCGTGCTGTTCGTCGGGCTGGGGGTGGACTTCGGCATCCAGTTCGGCGTGCGCTACCGTGCCGAGCGGCACGAGCACGACGACCTCGACGAAGCCCTGCGGCTGACCGCGCGCGACGTCGGCACGCCGCTGACGCTGGCCGCCGCCGCCACTGCCGCCGCGTTCTTCTGCTTCCTGCCCACCGACTACCGGGGCGTGGCGGAGTTGGGCAAGATCGCCGGCGTGGGCATGTTCATCGCCTACGCCACCACGTTCACGCTGCTGCCGGCCCTGATCCGCGTGCTGCGCCCCAAGGGCGAAGCCGAGTTGCCCGGCTTCGGCTGGTTGGCCCCGGCCGATGCGTTCTTCGAGCGCCATCGCAAGGGCGTGCTGGTGGGCGTGCTGGTGCTGATCATCGGCGGCGCCCCGCTGCTGCCGCACCTGAAGTTCGATTTCGATCCGCTGCACCTGAAGGACCCGCATTCCGAGTCGATGTCCACGCTGCTGGCGCTCAAGGATGCCCCGCAGGCCGGCACCGACGACGTGAAGGTGCTGGCCCCGTCCCTGGCCGCCGCCCAGCGCACCGCCGACAAGCTCAAGGCCCTGCCCGAGGTGGAGCGCGTGGTCACGCTGCGCACCTTCATCCCTGACGACCAGGCGCCGAAGCTGGCGATCATCGCCGGGCTGGCGAAGACGATGATGCCGGCGCTGACGCAAACCCCATCCGCGCCGGCTGACGATGTGCGGCGCGTGGCATCACTGCGCAACGCCTCGCGCCAGCTCGACCTGGCCGCGCTCGATCATCCCGGCCCGGGCGCGGAAGCCGCCGCGCATCTGTCGCGTTCCCTGAAGAAGCTGTCCGATGCCGAACCCGCCACGCGCGATCGTGCCGAGCGCGCCATCGCCCTGCCGCTGCGGCTTGCGCTGGCCACGCTGCAACGTTCGCTGCAGCCGGAGCCGGTGTCGCAGCAGACCCTGCCGCCGGAACTCCTGCGCGACTGGCTGGCCCCGGACGGCAAGGCGCTGCTCAGCGTTACGCCCAAGCTGCCACCGCCAGGCGTCAAGAACGAGGCCGCGCGCGCCGCCGCGCTCGACCACTTCCTGGACGTGATGGCCCGCGTGCAGCCCGATGCCACGGGCGGCCCGATCGCGATCCGCGGTTCGGCGGACACGATCATGACCGCGTTCAGCCATGCTGGCCTATGGGCCGTGCTGTCGATCACGGTACTGCTCTGGATCACGCTGCGGCGCATCGGCGACGTGCTGCGCACGCTGATTCCGCTGCTGGTGTCCGGCATCGTCACGCTGGAGCTGTGCGTGGTGTTCGGCATCGCGCTGAACTTCGCCAACGTGATTGCGCTGCCGCTGCTGCTCGGCATCGGCGTCGCGTTCAAGATCTACTACGTGATTGCGTGGCGCAACGGCAAGACCAAGCTGCTGCAATCGAGCCTGACGCATGCGGTGCTGTTCAGCGCCGCCACCACGGCCACGGCGTTCGGCAGCCTCTGGCTGTCGCACCACCCGGGCACGGCGAGCATGGGCAAGCTGCTGGCGCTGGCGCTGGTGACCACGCTGGCGGGCGCGGTGTTCTTCCAGCCGATCCTGATGGGCCGGCCGCGCCGGGCGCCGGTGGGGCGCCATGACCCGCTCGGCCCCTCGCTACCCCCCTTGACGGTGGCTACGACGCTGGGGAATTCCGCCGATAACCACCATGGGGCAGACAACGGGAATACCAGGCGGTAAGTGGCGGTGATGCGGTATTGTTGCCTGCCGCCGCCCTTGAAGTACCGGCGGCCGGCCCCCATAACCACAAGAAATCAAGAAAGACCAACCGTCTCACCATGCTCTCCCGTCTCCCGCTCATGCCCGGCGCCCGCCATCTTCCGGTTTCCCCCTCTGTTCCCCGCTCGATGGGCCGCTCGCGGATCGCCAGCGTGCTGGCCGCTACCGCCCTCTCCGCCCTGATCACGGGCTGCGCCTCCGGTCCGCAAGCCAACCCCGACGATCCGCTCGAGCCGATGAACCGCGTGACCTTCAAGGTCAACGACACGGTGGACCAGTACGTGGCCGTGCCCGTCGCCAAGGGCTACAAGGCCGTGACGCCCGAGCCGGTGCGGCTGGCCGTGACCAACTTCTATTCGAACCTCGCCGACGTCGGCAACTTCGCCAACAACCTGCTGCAAGGCAAGGGCACCGCCGCGGCGGAGACGCTGATGCGCGTGGCGATCAACTCGGTGCTTGGCATCGGAGGCCTGATCGACATCGCCACGGCAGCCGGCATCGAGCGCCATTCGCAGGATCTGGGGCTGACGCTGGGCGTGTGGGGCTTTCCGCAGGGGCCGTACATCGTGCTGCCGCTGTTCGGGCCGAGCACGGTGCGTGATGGCATCGGGCTGGCCGGCAGCTTCTACCTCGACCCGGCGCACTACCTCGACCCGGCATGGCGCAATTCGCTGTTCGCGCTCAACGTGGTGAACGTGCGGACGAACCTGCTCGGCGCGACGGACCTGCTCTCGCTGGCGGCGCTGGACAAGTATTCCTTCGTGCGGGATGGCTATCTGCAGCGCCGCCGCTACCTGCTGGGCCAGGGCGGCGACGATCTGCCGTCGTATGACGATGAGGATGAGGGCACGCCTTCGGACGTGCCGAAGCGGATCAAGCCGGATACGCCGGCTTCCCCCGATGCATCGGCCAAGCCGGACGCCGACGGCGCCAAGCCCGAACCCACCCCACCGGTGCCGGCCGCCACGCCGGCGCCTGCACCGGGGATGGCGAAGTAAAAAAAGCCGTGTCCGCGCCGAGGCCAGCGCGGACACTAAAGCCTCGGATGCGGAGTCCGTGGCCCCACCCATCGTAGGCAAGTTCGGCTCTGCCGATTGCCAACAATTGTGTCGGCGCGGCCGGATCAGCCGGCGCGGCGGCGCAAGGGCAGCAACAGCGTGAAGGTGGCCCCGGCGCCGGCGGCGCTGTCCACCATGACGCGGCCGCCGTGCCGCTCTGCCACGGTCTTCACGAACACCAGCCCCAGCCCGCTGCCGCCCGGCGCATCGGCGCCCGGCGCATGCACGCGGCGGAACGGTTCGAACAGGCGTGCCTGATCCGCGTAGGAAATCCCAGGGCCGGAATCCGACACCGCCACCGCCAGGAACGGCCCCATGCGCCGCAGTCGCACCGACACCGGTTTGCCCGGCGGCCCGAACTTGATGGCATTGCTGACCAGATTGGCGATGGCGCGCACCAGCAGCACCGGCGCGGCACGCAGGGTCTCACCCTCCGCCTCCAGACTCAGTTGCAGCTCGATGCCGCGCGCCTTGGCCAGCGCCCAGAGTTCATCAGTGGCATCCAGCACCAGCCCGGTCAGCTCCACCTCGGTAAATTCCAGCCGCTCCGAGTCGGCCTGCGCCAGCCGGATAAAGTCATCGGCCAGCGCCAGCGTGCGGTGAGCGTGCTCGGCGATGCGGGCCAGCAGCACCTCCGGCGGCAGCGCGCGGTTGGGCCGCGACTGCATGTCGATCAGCGCCAGGATCGACGCCTGGGGCGAACGCATGTCGTGCGACAGGAAATGCAGCATCTGGGCGCGCTGGCGCTCGGCGCGGCGCACCGTGGTGATGTCGATCAGGCTGACGATGGCCCCGGGCGGGCAGCCCGCCTCGCCCTGCAGCGGCGCGCCGTGGAGCAGGAAGCGGCGATCGTCCTCGGTGGCGAGTTCCACGCCCTGGGAATCGTCGGACGACATGACCGGCGCGTGGGAATCCAGCACCGCGCAGAGCCCGTCCCAGTAGGCGAGGCCGGGGCCCGGCACCGGGAACAGCGCTTCGATCAGGTCCGGCAGGCCCGGCGGCGCGAGGCCGCCATAGGCATCTTCGGGGAAATCGGGGAAATCGAGGGATGCGCCTGCCCCCAGATCCTCGATGCCGGACAGCATGGCAGGCGCCAGCGCCACCGCGCGGCGGTTCGCCACGAGGATGCCACCGTCGATATCGACGATCACCGTGGCCTCGGGCAGGTTCTCGAGGCCGTCGAGATACCGGGGCAACGGCGGCGCCTGGCTACGCATCAGGCTGCCCTGCGGCCAGCGTGCTGGCCTCCTCGAACCGGTAGCCGTGCGAGTAGACGGACATCAGCCGCACGCCGTTGTCGGGCCGCATCTCCAGCTTGATGCGCAGCCGCGAGATATGGGTGTCCAGCGTGCGCGAGCCGGCCTCCATGGCGCGGCCCCAGACGGCCTGCTCGATCACCTCGCGCGAAAGCAGCCGGCCGATATTGCGGAACAGGAACAGCGCGAGGTCGAACTCGCGCGGCGACAGTTCCACCAGCGTGCCCGACAGCGTGATGGATCGACGGCGCGCATCCACTACATAGCGGCCCTGGCGCAGCAGTTGATCGTCATGAGGCACCGCCGGATAGGCGCGGCGCAGCAACGCACGCACCCGGGCCACGAATTCGGCGGGGCGCACCGGCTTGGCCAGGTAGTCGTCGGCGCCCACGGCGAGGCCGGCGACGATGTCGGATTCATCGATCCGGCTGGTCAGGAACAGGATGGGCGGCAGCCGGCCGGCATGCTGGCGCACCCAGTTCACGACTTCGTAGCCGCTCATGTCGGGCAGTTGCCAGTCGATGACCAGCAGGTCGAATACCTGGTCGCGCAGCGCGCGCAGGAAATCCGATCCGGCGGCGAAGCTCGTACAGGTAAAGCCGGCCTCCTCGAGCAGTTGTCGGATCTGTGCGGCCTGGCTGGGGTCGTCCTCCACGGAGGCAATTCTCATACATCCCTCTGATGACTACCGCCGATGTGTGGCGCGGCCGCGTCATGTTACCCAAACGCACGATGGCGCGTCGAGGCTCCGTTCGGGGGGCATGCACCAGTGTTGCGGCGCCGCCGCGACGGCGGGGGATGGCGCGCGGCAAGCGCAGCCATAGGGCCACATTGGGCCACATGGGGCCGGCACGTTTGAAACGATGGCTAGCGAGGCGCACGCAAGCGCCCCACCGCGTGTAAAAGCTACAACAGCCCTCCCCTGCCCGCTCCGCCCTACTGCAGCATGTAGGTCTCGTACTCCAGGCGCTCCAGCTTGCGGTCCAGCAGGTACAGCGCCAGCGCCACCACGATCAGCAGCGACACCGCGAACCCGTAGCCATACCAGGCCGGGCCCAGCTCCAGCGTGAGCCGGGTCAGCACGAAGTTCAGCACCACGAAGGTCCCGGTCAGCAGCAGCACCTCGCGCCGGCGGTCCAGGTAGAAGTAGATGTTGAGCACGCCGAGCAGCACCACCTGCAAGCTCGCGCCGATCACGTCGACATAGAGCAGCGGCAGGTACAGCTCGGAGATGCCCAGCAGCCGCAGCACCCACGGCCCGATCACGAACAGCAGCAGCGCCGCGATGGCCTGCACCTTCACGATCTCGTACAGCCCCAGGCGGATGGTCTGGACCATCGTGTTGCGCATGTCCTCGATGTGCTCGAGCGAACTGCCGCCGCGCACCGCGTTGTAGAACGCGTCGTAGTACTCGACGAAATCGGTCTCGATACGCACCAGGAACACGGCCATGCCCGGGATGATGGCGAGGTAGGCCAGGAACACCGGGATGTCGTAGATGATGGACGCGTGCAGCGGGCCGATCACCTGCTGGCCCGTGGACGGCGCGTACCAGAACATGAACTTGTCCATCCAGATGCCGAGGTTGTAGAACAGGCCGATGGCCACCAGGCTCGGATAGGCGTAGCGCTTCTGGAACACCTCGAACGACATGAAGCGCTGGCTGGTGTAGTTGCGGTAGATCAGCGTGATCATGCCCACCAGCAGGCAGAGCTGCCCCACCACGAAGCCGGCCAACAGCCCCTCCAGCCCGCGCGAGCGCAGCGCCAGCGCGCCCAGCACCGTGATCGTGTAGCCGACGAAGAACGTCCACACGATGGCCTTGTACTGCTTCATGCCCGACAGGAAGATCGCCGCGATCCAGATATTGCTCATGATCACGAAGCCCGCGATCATCAGCAGCCGGTACAGCACCGACTGCTCCGGGAACGCCCAGACCGCGCAGCCCACGCCGATGGCGCCGGCCAGCCCGGTGGAGAGCAGCGCCACCGCGTGGTAGTTCGACAGCACGAGGTGGTCGCGCCGCTCGAACAGCCGGTCGGAGGTGAAGCGCGTGAACGACAGCTGCATCGGCCCGGTCAGGATCAGGCTGCAGGCAATCAGGTAGGTCACCGACACCTGGAATTGCGTGATCAGCATCCCCGGAATCACGAAGCCGATGCTCAGCAGGCCGATCAGCAGGATGCCGAGGATCGACAGCACCCACGGCCCGGAGCTGATCACGCCGGCGTAGGCGTAGGCGCTCAGCATGCCGGACAGGCTGTCGCGCCGGAGCATCTTGCGGAGTTCGAAACCAATCCCGGCCATGTCAGCGTCCTCCGTGCACGGGGCACTTTGCCGGATTGCCGGCGGGCGCGACCCCATCCGTGCGCCCCGCGTGATCGGGCTTGTCCATCAGCGACGCATACAGCGTGCGATAGCTGCCCACCATCTGTTCCTGCGTGTAGTAGCGCTCCACCCGGGAGATGCCGGCCGCCTGGGCAGCCTGCCAGCGCGGCGGGTCGGTGAGCAGTTCCAGCGCGGCACCAGCCAGTGCGGCCGGATCGGCGATACGGACCACGCCGCCCGCCGCGCCCAGCGCTGCATCCTCGCCCGGCAGGCCGAAGATCAGTTCGCGGCACGAGCCCACGTCAGTCGTCACGCACGGCACGCCCGCCGCGAAGCCCTCGAGCACCACCAGCGGCAGCGCCTCCGAGATCGAGCTGAGGATCAGCACGCCCACCTTCGGCAGGAGTTCGTCGATCTTCTGGAAGCCGAGGAACTTGACCTTCTGGCCGAGCCCCAGGCTTTCCGCCAGGCTGCGGCATTCCTGCGCGTACTCGGGATCCTCGTCCTCGGGGCCGGCGATCCAGCCTTCGGCGTCCGGATACTCGCGCACCACGGTCAGCATCGCGCGGATAAAGGTCTTGATGTCCTTGATCGGCACCACGCGGCCGATCAGGCACAGCACCGGCGGCACGCCCCGCGCCCGCTGCGTGCGCAGCGCCGACAGCCGCGGCAGGTTAATGCCGTTCGGGATATTGCGCGTGCGGGTTTCCACCGCGCCATCGGCCACCTGGCGGCGGCGGTTGCCCTCGTACAGCGCCACGATCTCGTCGCCGGCGTCGTAGCAGACCCGGCCCAGCGTCTCGAAGAAACGCACCCACAGTTCGCGGAAGTAGCTGATCTGGGAGATGTCGCGCTCGAAGATGTTGCGGTTGTCCCGGATCCACTGGCTCTGGAACAGGTCGATCTTGCGTTCCTTCGTATAGATGCCGTGCTCGGACACCAGCAGCGGCCGCCCGCTGCGGTAGCGCAGCATCGCGCCCAGAAAGCCCGCGTAGCCGGTGGACACCGTGTGGTACATCTTCGCCGGGATCAGCGAGTCGGCAATCCGCACCAGCTGCCACAGCGGCTTGTGCATGATGCGGATGGTCCAGAAGTAGTCCGTGAACGACGGGTCCGTGCAGAACTGCCGATACTGCTCGGTGATCGTCTGCCAGGCGCGGCGGCTGTAGAGGAAGGCATCTTCCGACAGCGCCCCGCCCTCGCGCAGCGCCGGCATCAGTTCGCGGATCAGCTCCCCCGCCTCCTGTTCCTTGCCGGGCTCCCGCAGCATTTCGTGCAGCGCGTCGGACTTCTCAAAAGCCTTCGGGTCGCCCGCGCTGCCGTGCACCATCGGCGGCGGCGGAAAGTCGTACAGGAAATGGGTTTCCAGATGCACGACGTTGTCCGGCAGCGCGTAGGCCATCTCGCCATAGTCCTGCCGGCGGCTGCCGATAAAGACGATGCCGAAGCGGATGTCCGGGAAAGCGCGGATCATCTGGTTGACCCAGCTGGACACGCCCCCGCTCACATACGGGAACGTGCCTTCCAGCAGCAGCATGACGTCGGCGGACGTTCCCTTGACCAGTATTTCACTCATGATTGCCAGTACCGCAACAGGGGCCGCACCAGTGGGAGCGGCGAAGGACTGTCGAAAGCCGCCATCAGGCGATGCACGGCGGCGTAGTCGCGTTCCAGGTAGGCGGCTTCCGCCAGCAGCGGCAGCACGCGCTCACGCGCGAAGCCAAGCGACTCGGCCCGCGTGAGCCACGCGCGCGCCTCGGCCGGCGCATTGCGCGTCAGCGCCAGCCGGCCGCGCATGTACCAGAGCGCGGCGTTGGTGTCGTCGGTCTCCAGCGCGGCGCTGGCGTAGCGCTCCACCTGGCTGGCGGTATAGCGGTAGACATCGCCCTGTACCAGGTTCTGGTAGATCAGTTCCCAGTAGAGGTCGGCCAGCCGCTTGTTGATCTCGCCGCGCGCCTGGGGCGTGTCGGCGGCTTCCAGGCGCGGCAGTTCGGCCAAAATCTGTTGCGTCAGTTGTTTCTCGGCGCCGTCGAGCATGCCGTAGGCGAGCAGGCGGATATCGTCCGTGCTATCGGCCAGCAGTTCGCGCAGCACCGGGCTGGCCGTGCGCGTGGGCATGGACTGCATGGCCACCAGCGCGTTCATGCGCTCCGGCAGCGGCGCGCGGGTATTGCCAAGCTGCGCGCGCAGGCGCGCCCCGCCACCGTGCGTCACGCGCTGGATCAGGTGGGTGACGAAGGCTGGCAGCGCTACCGAGGCAATGCCGGACGCATCGCGCCGGCCCGGGAACAGCCGCGCGAACAGCAGGCTGCCGAGGCAGACCAGCGTGCCGCCGAGCGGCACGAAGAAGCAGAACGCGGCGAGGTAGGCGTAGGTCCACGCAAACGGCGCGCGGAAGCGGCGCGGCAGCAGACGCCACAGCGCCAGCCCCAGCAACCCGGAGGCCGCCGCCTGCAGGGCGAAAAATGCCAGCAGCAGCGGCAGGCCCGTGCCGCCCTGAAACAGCAGCGCCAGCGCGGCGATCTGGAAGGCGGTGCCGCCGAAGGTCAGCTTGCCCATGCGTCAGCCCGCCTGCGTGCCGGCCGAAGCCGGCACCGGAGCGTTGTTGCCGGCGGCGCCAGCTACCACGCCGGGGGCCACCGAGCGCGGCGCCGTGGCATCGGTCGCCGTGGCGCCATCGATCTGGCAACGCTGCAACAGCCGCACCAGCGCGTCTTCGGCGCCGGTGGCCGGCACGGTCAGCGAGTACACGCCGATGTGCGAGGTGGCGAAATCGGTGCCGAACTGCGCGCGCAGCATGTCTTCGATCCGCACCAGATAGGCCGAGACGGCCTGGCTGTCGGACAGCGGCATCAGCGTCAGCATGGCGCGCTGGCGCGGGCTGCGCGCGGGCCAGGCCACGTCCAGCGCCCGGCGGCTGCGCACCACCTGTTCGAACAGCGCGTCGCGGGCTTCGTCGAGGTCGAACACCAGCGCCACCACCGAGCTTTCGACGCCGGTTTCCTGGCGCAGCCGCGACAGCCGCGCGTAGTCGAGCGCAAACGCGTACGGAATCGCCGGCATCAGCGCCTGGATGCCGTGCGTGGCCTGCCCGTGCTCCACGCCATCGGCGTAGTAGCCCATCAGCACCATCAGCAGCTGGAGGTTTTCATAGGTCAGCGAGAGGAACGGCATGCGCTCCACCACCAGCACGCCGATCAGGCGGTCGGAACCAGCCAGCACCGGCGCCACGGCGACGTAGCGGGTCTCGGCGTCCTGCTGCAGGCCCGAGGAACGCAGGTGGGCCAGCTCGCGCGTGTCGAGGCAATGGCGCACCAGCGGGTCGTCCAGGTTCAGTTCGAAGGCCGGCCCGATGCTCGCGGCGGCCTGCGGCGAGATGCGCTCGCCATCACACGCGAACAGCGCCGCGCCTTCGATCTGGCAGGCCTGCGCCACCACTTGCAGCATCGGCTGCGCGCCGGGCAGCGTGGTCTCGGGCTGGTCCACCCCACCCCGGGCCGCGTCGCCCATGGCGACGGCCCGCATCTGCGAGAGCGTGTCGCGCAGCGTGGTCGGGCGTGCCAGCAGGTCGTTCTCCAGCCGCGCGTGGGAAATGCGCAGCAGGTAGTGGTTCTTGGTCAGCGCGGCCAGCCGCTCGTCCAGATAGCGGTTGACGGCGCGAGCGCGCGCCAGCCGCGTGCCCCACACATCGCCGAACTGGCCCGAGATCAGCACCAGCAGCAGGCCGCCCAGGAAGAACATGCGCGGGAACGCGCTGGTGTAGCTGCCAAGCGCTTCGAAGACAAACCAGCCGCCCAGCAGCATCAGCACCGAGCCCACGCCGATCAGCGTGCCATAGCGCAGCGCCAGGATCACCGGCAGCAGCCACGCCCAGGGAAAGCCCATGCCGAGCAGCAGCGGGTTCTGCGGCAGCACCAGATAGGCCAGCCCCATCGCGACCACCATCGTGGCGATCAACTCCAGCACCGCAGCCGGCCCGCTCACCGCGGGCGCCAGCCAGCGCGCATAGCGCCCGCCGAGGCCGATCCCCTGCCCCTGGCGCCTTTTTTCCGCAGAATTCCCCACGCGTGTCACCTGTCCTTTTCTACAGCGTCCGAAAACGCGATCAACCCTGCATCAGCGGTGCCAGCAGGCGGCGCAGCAGCTTCTGCGCGGTGCCCGACAGCGAGGCGCGGCTCCAGCCGCTGTCGCTGCCCGTGGCCGACCACACCACCTGGCCGCTGGCCACGTCGATCAGTTGCAGCGAGATGCCCACTGCCGGTTCGCCATCCACGCCGACTTTATAGCGCCATTCCTGCACCGCGCCGGTCAGCGCGTAGCGGGCACGCTCGCCGCGGGCCCATTCCAGCGCCTTGCCCACCGACTCGCGCTCGGCCGGCTCGAACAGCGTTTCCGGGTTCAGCGAAGCCGGGTAGCGCTTCAGGTTGGCGATGCCGCCGGTCTTCAGCAGCGATTCGGCGATGGCTTCGGCGCGCAGGCCGGCCTGCGGCGTCTCGGTGTAGTTGACAATCGGCAGCACCGCCACCGTGTCGCCGGGCGACATTTGCGGCGCACGGCCCACATCCGTCACCGCGCAACCCGCCAGCCACAGTGCCGCGCCAACGGCACCGATCCATGCTGCCATCCGCCCGATGCGGCCCTTGCCAGTCATTGTCTTTTTCATGGGATTCCCCTCGTTTACCTTGAAAACCTTCGTCGTCAATCGTCAGTACAGCCAGCGATAGCGCAGGCCGACCTCGGTCAGCGGCGTCCCGCTGGTGCGGGCCGCGGTGTCGTGCGAGATATACAGCGCCAGGTGGTCGTTGCCGAACACCGACCCGGCCAGGCCTGCCTGCCCGTGGAAGTTGTGGCCGGCGCGCGAGTCGTACAGCGCCCCCACCTCCGCGAACGGCCGCCACTTGCGCGTGTATTCGGCGAGCAGATCGGTGCCGAAGCCGAACAGCACGCCGGTCTGCGTGAAGCTCTGCGGCATGTAGAACGCGGTGTTCGCCTCGTCGTCATCGGCCGGCATCAGCCGCTGCAGGGCCGGCGTGAGCGTGCCGCTGTTGCGGGTGTAGATGCCGCGCGTGGCCACGGCGCGCACCGTGTAGTCCGGATACTGCGTGCGGATGCGGTAGCCGGCCTCCACGTCGAACAGCAGGCCATGGCCCAGCGCGCTGCGGTCCTGGCCGTAGAAATGGCTGTACTCGAAGCGTCCGCTGATGAACTCGCGCAGGCCCAGTCGCCACGTGGCGCCTGCGCCCAGCACATCCTTCATGCCGCCCACGCGCAGTTGCGACGACTCGTCGGCCTGCTGGTTGTAGCCGGCCAGCGTCGTGAACGACACCCGGCTTTCCAGATTCCACTGGCCGGTCATGCGCGCGGTGGTGAAGCTCTCCAGGCCGTCGCGGCGGCCCACGCCTACCAGCCAGCGCTTCTGCGAGTCGCGGTAGTCCAGCGTCAGCTCGGCGCGGCGGTCGCCCGCCGGCACGTTGGCCAGCTGGGTCGGATCGGTGCTGCGCTGGTCGCGGAACACGCCGCGCAGGCCCACCGCGTAGCCGTCCCACAGCCGGGCACCGGCGCCCAGGCTGTATTCGAAGTATTCGAGCGGCTTCTGGTGCTGGAAGGTCACGCGCGGCTCGATGGCCTGCGCGTTGAACAGCAGCGCATCCTGCAGGGTCTCCTGCAGGGTGTCGTCGGTGCGGGCCAGCTCCTGGGTCTCGAACGCCTGGGTCTGCGCGGCCGAGATGCGGTCAAGCTGGCGATTGGCCTCGATCTGGCTCGCCACGGGCACGCGGCCCGCCTGGCGCTCCATGATGCGGTCCAGCGCGTTCAGGTCGTTGTTGTCGAGCGCGATCGACACTTCGGCGTACGCCGGCCGCTGGAGCGTCTTGACGTACTGCCGCGCCAGCCACGCGCGGGCCAGCTCGTTCGACTCCGACGACATCGCCCAGGCTAGCGCCACCTCGCGGCTGGCGGCCGAGATCAGGCTCTGGCGACGGCGCTCGCGCTCGGTCAGTTCGGCGGGCGGCGCCACCACCAGCGGCGGCAGGCCCGGCACCTCGCCTAGCTTCGACGCACCGGTGACCGACGGCAGATCCCCCGGCGACTGACGGCGCGCAGCCACTTCCGCGCGGTCGCGGCGCAGCATTTCGATGACGAGGCTGCGCGAGACATCGCCCGACGCGAACACCTGGCCCAGCGCCACCGTCTGGCGGCGCAGGTCCGCGCGCGCCGGGGCGCCCTGCGCGTTTTCCTCGTCTTCGGGGTCAGTGGCCGCGTCGTCCTCCTCGCCGGCCTGCGGTGCATCGGCACCCTGCAGCCCGGCAGGCGACCACGCTTTGTGAAGGTCGATCCACGCCTGCTTGCGGATGCGCCACGCCATCTGCGTCTGGCCGATGGCCTCGTACGCATCGGCCAGCAGGCCCAGCCAGAGCGGATCGGCGCTCTTGCCCATCTGGATCTTGTGCAGGTAGTGCAGCGCCGTGCGGCCGTCCTGGAAGCGCATGGCGCCGGCGGCGTAGGCGCCCCAGAGACCGGGATCGTCCTCGGCCTCGGGCTTCAGGCGCAGCATCACGGCGCGCACTTCGCTGTCCGTGCCCATGTCGACCAGCGCCCACAGCAGCGCGGCGAAGGTCTCGCTGTCCGCATCGGGCTGGCCCACCGCGTGGCGCAGGTCGGCCAGCGCGTGCTCGCGGTCGCCGGTCAGGCGCCAGTATTCGGCGCGGCGCATCAGGAACGTGGCCGATCCTTCGGCGTCGCGCTTCTGCTCCGGCGTCAGGCTGGCGAACAGCCGCTCCACGCGCACGTAGGCATGGGCACGCGTGTAGTAATAGATGGCCAGTTCGAGCTGCTCGCGCTTGCCGCCCTTGCGCCAGCCGGCCTCGGCAATCCGGCCGGCATCGATCGGCGTCTTGTCGTAGTACTGGATCAGGTTCGAGAAATCGGCTTCCTCGGTATCGCGCACTTCGGCCAGACAGTCGTTGCGCGCGGCGCCGGGCGGCATCGTCATGCAATGGTCGTCGTGCGTGTTGCTGACCGCGATCATCATCTGGCGGTAGCCGTCCGCGAGCAGGTCGTCGCGCTGCGTCAGCCGCGCGAGGTCCGTGTAGGTGCGCCAGTACAGCAGGTCGCGCGGGCCGGCCTTGGCGCGCGCGGGCAGCATCGCGTCCATGGCCTGCGTCAGCCGGCCACCCACGTAGAGCATATTGGCGCGCTTGAGCGCGTACTCGGGCCGGGGGCCGAAGCGCTGTTGCAGCTGGCCGTACAGCTCGAAGGCACGGCCGTCGCGGCCTGCGCGCTCGGCCAGCTGCGCGTTACGCTCCATCACCTCGCGGGCGTGCGGGCCGCTGCTCAGGGAATCGAGGAAGGCCATGCCGGCCTCGGGCTCGCCCAGCCGCTCGTAGGCAGCCACCACCTCGTCGATGGTCTTCAGGTCGCCGCCGCCGGCGCGGTGCCGCAGCGCCGCCAGATAGGCGCGGTCGTCGGCCAGGCCCGGGGCCAGCCGCATGACGTTGTTCCACGCGCGCTCGTCGTTGGTGGCCTGGGCGTACTGGAGCCAGCTTTGCAGCGCGATCATCGGCTGGCGGTTCCATTCGGCCACCTGCGCCAGCCGCTCACGCCAGACCGGCTCGTTCGGCAGCTTCTGCACGGCGGTCTGCGCCACGCGCTGCGCCTGGTCGAGCTTGCCGGCGGCCAGGAACACGCGATAGGCGAGATCGTAGTCGTCGGCATTGAACGCCTTGCCTTCGGCTGCCGCAGCCGCCACTTCGGCCTTGGCCGCCGCCTGGGCGTCGGCCTGCGAGACATTGCCGGTGTCCGCCACGTGGCGCACGCCAAGTTCGCCGGCTGCCGCCAGCTTGTCGCGCAGCTTCACGCCGCGCGGGCCGTCGAGGAACACCACCTCGCGGGCCAGCCACGGCTCGGTGTCGGAGACACGGCGCAGATGGGCCTGCGCGAGCAGCGTCGCGCCCATCGGCTTGTTGGCCGACAGCTTCAGCAGCCGCTCCACGTACTTCGCCGCCACCTCGGGCTTGCCCGCCGCCAGCGCCAGCTTGGTCAGGTAGCGCAGCACCTCGGCATCGTCGAGCAGCTTGCCGCCCCGACGCTCGGCTTCCGCCAGCGCCTCGTCGAGCAGGTTGCCCGATTGCAGCGTCTGCAGCGCCTGCAGGAACAGCGTGCGCTGCTCGTACAGGTCCTTGGCGCGCGCCTGGGCGTCGAACAGCGCCTGGGCGGAGTCGCGATAGTTGCCGCCGGCCAGCGCGATGCCGGCGAGCTGCTTGTTGTAGAAGTCCGCGTTGCCGGGGTCACGCACGGCCAGTTCGCGGAACAGCTTGCCGGCCGGGTCCGCCGCACCGATCTGGCGCGACTGCGTGGCCAGCGCCTGCAGATCGGCGAGCGACCACTTGCGCATCTGCGCCGGCGTGGTGGCGTCCTTCAGCAGGTCGTTCATCATCGCCAGCCGCCGCGCGCGCTCGGGCGTCTCCGGCAGCGCCGCGTAGGCGCGCTGCTGGGAGATCTCGATCCGGGTGCGCAGGATCGGGCCGCTCAGGTCCGCGCCCTGCACCGCCTGCATGCGGGCGAGCATGGCCTCGGCGTCATCGAGCCGGCCGCTGCGGGCGTACTGCTCCGCCAGCACACCCATGAAACTGGTGTCGTTGGGGGCCACGCGCGACCACGCCTCGAGGTAGGCCACGGTCAGGCCGTCGACGGTGCGGCCCTGGCCGAGCAGGCGCTCGCGCAGCGTTTCACGCGGGAACATCAGCGCCAGCCCCACCCCCACCATGGCGGTGAAGGTCAGGACCAGTGCGGGCGGCAACAGCCGCTCGCGCTCAGCCGGCGCAGCGGACTTCGACTTGTTGCTGGACATGGATCGGATCATTCACCGCGGGGGTATCGATACGCAGCGTGTTGCGCTCGCGCACACCGGCCACGGGCTTGCCGTCGACCGTCACACTGCACTGGCCGGCGTTGGCCAGCCGGAAGAAGGGCTTGTAGTAGCCGCTGAAACGGAAGCGCGTGACCTGGCCGTCGCGCTGCCAGTCACGCACCAGGCCGTTGGCCTCGGGGATCTCGGGCACGGCGCGCGTGGCGGCCGGCACGATCTGAAAGCGTGCATTGCCGCCATCGAGGTGGACATAGGTGCCGCCGCCCGGCGCCGGCGACGAGCCGGTCACGCCGCGCGCGGTGGCCACGTCCGGCACGCCCGTGCCGTTCCAGCGCAGGTTGCGCAGGTTGCCATCGCCCCGCACCACCCAGGCCCCGGCGGCCGGCGCGCCCATCTCACCATTCTCACCATTCGCGCCCTCGCCCAGCTCGCGCGCCACGGCCATGCCCTGCCAGTCGATGACCTTGAGCACATAGTCGGTGGAATGGATCGGCAGCAGCGGCTGCGTGAGCACGTAGTCATAGACCTTGCGCAGCGCCCGCAGCGACGCCACCTTGGTGCCCGAATAGCTGTGGTAGTAGATGTTCACGGCCTTGAAGCGGTACGGCTTCTCGGTCAGCTCGTAGGTCTCGATCACGCGCTCGAAGCCGTAGTACGGGCCGTGCCACAGGTTGGTGTAGATGTTCTCGTTCTGGTTGGTCGCAAAGACCTGGAAGGTGTTGTCGGCCTTGTGGATGCCCAGCGGCGCAATCGCGGTCCAGCTCGGGTTGCTGCGCGTGATCATGGTGTCGCCACCATTCATGTTCAGCACGCCGGCCTGCTCGGTCAGCTTGAGTGCCTCGGGCGGGGCCTGGCAGTCGCCGGGCCACAGCACCATCTTCACCGGCTTGCCCGGGGGCGCCAGCACCTTGTTGATATAGTCGATCGACCCGCCGATCTCGCGGTTCAGGTCCATCTTGTAGCCGGGAATCGCCAGGTGATAGGCTTCGTCGCCCTCCTGGATCCGGGCGTCGTTCTCGTGACCGGGCACGGTGCGGCCCCACTCGAACGGGTGCGAGTAGGTGTGGCTGGCCACTTCCACGTAGGGCTGGGCGAAGATCTTGCGGGCGATCGGCTCCAGCTCGGCCGTCAGCTTCGGGTACATGCCCGACTTGCCCACCTCGCCCTCGATCACGGACATCGTCATTGGCAGGCGGTATTTGTCGAAGATCTCGCGGAACAGCACCTCGCCCGAAAAACCGCCGCCGGGGATCTCGGCCTTGGAGGCAAAGCCGTCGCCATCGATATGGATGGTCAGCAGGCGGCGGCCACTCTCCGTCGTGGAATCGGGGACGGGCATCTGCGGCAGGCGCAGCGCCTCGCGCAGGAACTGGAGCGGCTGGATGGTCCAGCGGTCCTGGTCGGTCGCCACGTTCTGGCGCACCGCGTATGGGCCTGTGACGTATCCGCCCCATGGCGTGATGGCAGCGGCGTCGAAGGTCAGCGTGCCCGATCGCATGCGCAGCAGCGACCGCGTGTTGGCGGCGCCGTCCTGCACCTGCACCGGCACGGCCTCCGTGCGGTCCGGGGCGACCGGCATCTCGAAGCCCACCATCGGGTCCTTCGACACAATCGACACCGGCCCGGAAACGCGCCCCTTCACCGGCTTGAGCCCCAGCGTACGCGCCAGCGAGCCGGCCACGGGGGCGCCGAAGCCGTTCATGAAGACCACGGGCACACCCTGGGCGATCTGCTTCTCCACCCAGGCCAGGAAACGGCCGGGCTGCTGGGTGAAATAGCCGTTGGACCAGACCACCACGCCGGCATAGCGGTCCGGGCCAATCTCGGGCAACGGATCGCGCGTCTCGGCGAAGTCCACCCGGTAGCCCAGGTAATTGATCGGCATGGAGACGAAACGCACGCCTTCCGTGTTGTCGATGGCCACGCCGGGCTCGCTCTCCTGCACCACCAGCACGCGGCGCGGCATGACCTCGATCTGGCCGACGCCCACGGTCTGCAAGCCGGAATCGGTCACGTACGGCGTGATGCCGAGCGCGCGGATGCGGCGCGCGGTGTCACGGGCGCAGCGGCGGTCGGTCGGCGGGCAGTAATCGATGGAAATGACCGGCAGCTTGTACTGCTCGCGGATGACGCGGGCCTGCGCCAGCAGCCAGTCGCGGTCCTGCTGGCTGACTTCCGTATAGCGGCCCTGCGCCTGGTTCCAGCCCCGGAACAGCGATTCGAACACCACGCCGTAGACCAGGCTGTGGACCTGCGGCAGGATCTCGAAGCCCCGGTTGAACAGCAGCCG
Organism: Cupriavidus sp. OV096; assembly: GCF_900115455.1. Classification (NCBI taxonomy): domain Bacteria; kingdom Pseudomonadati; phylum Pseudomonadota; class Betaproteobacteria; order Burkholderiales; family Burkholderiaceae; genus Cupriavidus; species Cupriavidus sp. OV096. Next base: position 79,197 of record NZ_FOWM01000008.1, on the reverse strand, counting down.
GGCCTCGGGGTAGCGGGCCTTGATGGCCTGGATCACACGCACCATGCCGGCTTCCTGCCGGGCGCGCTCGGCGTCGGTCTTGGCCACGAGGTGATAGGAATCCATCGTATCGAGGAAGAAGCCGCGATAGCCGCGCTCCCACAGCGGGGCGATGACCTTGTCGACATAGAATGCCGGCCAGCCGTCGGCGGCCTGGTCGACCACGCGTGCCTGCCAGGCGTCGTTGCTGCCCACCAGCCAGTTCTTGGGGATGTCCGGGAAGTAGGCCCGGCTGGGCAGCACCTCGCCCAGGCTCACGTAGGCGAACCACGCCGTCTGCGGCGAGGAGACGCGGCGCGGGTCGAAGCCGCTGTCGGGCTCCACCACGGCCACGTCGAAGGCCTGCAGGGCGTCCACGGGGGGCTTGCTGCCGTAGTGGAAGGCGACGTTGGGCGCGGCCGGCCGGGCCAGATCGGCCGCCGGCTGGGCCTGAACCGCCGTCGAAGGCGTCAGCGTGGCCAGCACCACGCCGAGCGCGGACGCCAGCACCGCCACGACCGCCATGGCGCGTTGCCATGGGGCGGCGGCCCGTGACGGCGCCTGGCTGGCATCGCCGGCATGGCCGAAAAGTCCCCGGATTGAACGTTGCACTTGCTTCACTGGCTGTTATCCGCTTCTTCTGTTATGCCTTGGGCGCGCCGTTGGCGGCGCTGCCCGCGCGATGCCCGTCCCCGTGGCCATCGATACGGGATTTTCCCTAATGTGCCGGGCAAGGGGCGATGCTAGGGCATTCGCTGGGAATGGATTGTGAAAAATTGTGGCGGGAGTCCGTCCAGCCCGGATATGGGCCGATGTGGACCGAGGCAGGCCGACCCTGGCGACGCGCGCATGCACGTCCGGTCGGCCAGGCTATGGCTCGATTGACATGAAAATCCCCGTTCTACGTTCAAATTGCGCCTTGGGCGCGCGCCGCCTGGTGTCCAGACGACGTTGTTTTCTATTGGCGGCAATTGTCGTGGCATCCTCCGCCAAATGCCATAGTCCATATGGAGTACAGGAGTTTGAAGCATTCGGCGCCATGGCGGGAAGGGGGCCACCGAACTGCCCGGCGGAACGGAATCGCGCGAATTCGTACCGACTATCGATACTCGGTATGCGGATAACCCTGTCTTACCATCGTCCAAGGTGTTGAGATGTCAGACAAAACCGTGTTCGATGTAGAAAACTCTAATATCTGCTGTTTGCATGCCGAAATACCGTTAGGGGCTTAGTCCGATTGACACGCGAAAAAAAACCGGCAGAATGGGTCCTCGCATGCGCACTGCCCTCTAACGAATTTTTCGACGCGGGCTGTTGCGAAGATCATGCCTCGTCGGGCGATTACGCTCATCTGAAATTCAAGGTTGGAAAGATATATGGAAACCGGTACCGTTAAGTGGTTCAACGACGCCAAGGGCTTCGGCTTCATCACCCCGGACGCAGGCGGCAACGACCTGTTCGCGCATTTCTCGGCGATTGAAGGCAATGGCTTCAAGTCGCTGAAGGAAGGCCAGAAGGTCCGCTACGTCAAGGCAATGGGCCAGAAGGGCGAACAGGCCACGAAGATTCAGGCAGTTTGATAACCGCCTGAAGCGCCCGGCAATATCTTGCCTGGGAAGCCCCGCCACTGGCGGGGCTTTCTGCTTTTTGCACTCTTGATAATGTATGGCTTTGGGAACGTTTCCCGGGGCATCTGTTTTAGTTCTCGTATACCCATATTCCATGTCGCGGGAATGACTACGCGCATTGCCGGGACAGAAATCTTCGGCGCCCCTGTCTCAGATCGGGCCCGACGCCAGCCGGCGCCAGACCCGGAGCAGGCGCCAGTCAGGCCGCGATGGCCTTGACTTCCATATATTCAGCCAGCCCGTAGCTGCCGAACTCGCGGCCATTGCCAGACCGCTTGTATCCGCCGAATGGCGCGCCGCTGTGCGGCTGGGCGCCGTTGATCCGCACCATGCCAGCCTGCAGACGTCCCGCCACGCGGCGCGCCCGGGCCGGATCGCCCGACCAGACATAGGCGGCGAGCCCATATTCGGTGTCGTTGGCGATGGCAATCGCCTCTTCCTCCGAGTCATAAGGAATGATCGCCAGCACCGGGCCGAAGATCTCCTCGCGCGCCACGGTGGCGTCGTTGCGGACGTTGGCGAAGACGGTCGGCCGCACGAAATAGCCCGACGCCAGCCCTTCGGGCCGGCCGACGCCCCCCGCCACCACCTGCCCGCCCTCCTCGATGCCAATGCCGATCAGGCGCTGGACCTTCTCGAACTGGGCCCGGTTGGCCATCGAACCGACCTTGCTGTCGGGCTGCGTCGGGTCGCCCACCTTCAGCGCGGCGACCGTGGCCCCCGCGATGGCCACGACCTGCTCGTGCAGATGGCGCGGCACCAGCATACGTGTAGGCGCCACGCAGGTCTGGCCGGAGTTGATCATGCAGCTGATCACGCCGTCCGAGACCGCCGCGCGCAGGTCCGCATCGTCCAGAATCACGTTGGCCGACTTGCCGCCCAACTCCTGGAGCACGCGCTTGACCGTGCCGGCGGCAGCCGCCGCCACCTCGATCCCGGCCCGCGTGGAGCCTGTAATCGAGATCACATCGACGTCATGATGGCGCGACAGCGCCGCGCCGACCGTCGGCCCATCGCCATAGACCATATTGAAGACCCCCGCCGGCACCTCGGCTGCGTGCACGATCTCGGCGAAGATCCGCGCATCGAGCGGCGCCAGCTCCGACGGCTTCAGCACCACTGTGCACCCCGCCGCCAGCGCCGAACCCACCTTGGTGGCGATCGTCGTCACCGGCCAGTTCCACGGCGTGATCAGCGCGGCCACGCCAATCGGCTCGCTGACCACCTCGGTGCCACCCAGCTGCCGGGTAAAGTCCGCTTCCTTCAGCGCGGCCAGCGCCGACTCCAGCATCTGCAGGCCGAGCGGCGCCTGCTTGACCTTGCACAGCCATTGCGGCGCGCCAATCTCGTGGTGGATGGCCAGCGCGATATCGTCCATGCGCGTCTTGTACAGCGCGATCAGCCGCGTCAGCACGTCCACGCGGGCTTCGCGGGTGGTGGCCGACCAGGCCGGGAAGGCCGCCCGGGCCGCCGCCACGGCGGCATCGACATCGGCCGCGCCGCCCATGGCCACGTGGCCAATCACCGCCTCGGTGGCCGGATTGACGATGTCGAAGCGGCCGGCGCCCGCCGCTGGCGCCACCCATTGGCCGCCAATATAGAAATGGTCGAGCTGATACATGCGCTGTGTCTCCCTGAGGGTTGGACTTCGGGTGTTTGAAACGAGGATGCCCGGCTCACTGCTCGCAGGTGGCGAGCTTGCGGGCCGCGACGATGGCTTCGTAGCGGCTGGTCACCTGCAGCTTGACGAAGATCTTCTTGAGGTTCCACTTGACCGTCTGCACGCTGATGTTCAGCGTCAGCGCAATCCGCTTGTTCGACATGGACTGTTCGAGCAGCGCAAGCACCTCCTGTTCGCGCCGGGTGAGTCCCGGCGTGGCGGCGATGGTGCGCACCGGCGCGGCGGGTGCCGGCGGGGGTGAGGCGGGCAAAGCGGTCGAAACGGTCGAAACGGGCGCGGGGGCCATGGCTGGCGCCGAGACACCGCCCGACTCGCCCAGCAGCGCGCGCACATGGTCGACCAGCGCCGCGCCACCATGCGTGGCGGCGCGCAGCAACATCGGGTGCAGGCCGGCGCCCTCCTCGATCAAGGTGCGATGGAGCCCGAGCCGGTAGCACGTGGCCACGGCCGACTGCGCGCAAGCCTGGGCCTGTGCGCTGCGGCCCAGCGCTTCAAGCGCGCGGGCTTGTAGCAGGTCGGCCACGGCCTGCAGGCGCTCGCACCCGCGCACGGCAGCAAACCGTCGCAGCGTCTCCAGCGCGGACAGCGCCTCCTGCGGAGCGTCCTGCGCCAGCGCCAGCCGCGCGCGTCCCAACGCCGCCGTCGCGCCAATCTCCACATCGTGAATGCCATCGCCCGGATGCCGTGCCGCGTAGCCGTCGAGCACCGCCTGCAGGGCCTGCGCGTGACGGCGGTCGCCATAAGACAGCACCAGCCGCTGCTGTTCGGCGACCATTGCCACCACGCCGCGATCCATGCCCGTCGCCCGGAAATGCGCCTCCGCGCGCGTGAAGTAGGCGAGCGCATCCTGCGGGGCCTCGCGCAGGGCCTGGATGCGGCCGAAGACGCGCGCGGCGCGCACCTTCAGTTCCGCCGAGGCCCCGCGCAGGCGCACCCGGCACGCCGCCAGCGCGGCGTACGCCTCGTCCAGGCGGTCGAGTTCGAACCATGCCTGCGCCACCACGCCGGCGCAAAGGGTCGCGCAGAGCGCCCCGCTGCCGTGGATGGTCCGCGCGCGGCGCAGCGCGGCGGCGCCGATGCGCTCCGCCTCGAGTGCGTTGCCTTCGCGCATCGCCACGTTGGCCGCCGCGGCCGCCGCCACCAGCGCCAGCTCGCCACGGCCGGTGCGCGTGGCGCGTGCCGCCGGGGCGCTGTACAGGCAGCGCGCCGCCAGATGGTGGCCCTGTGCCGAGAGCCAGTGCAGGCGCACCGCCAGTTCAACATCCTCCAGCCCACCCGGCAGCGACCGCGCCGGGATCGCATCCAGCCCCTGCAAGGCGGCGCGCGCGCTGGGCTCGTCGTCGCCATGGGTGGCCAGCACGGCGCGCAGCAGCAGCCGATGGCGCAGCTCGATGGGGTCTTCGGCCAGGCCGTCGGCTTCCGCCGTGGTCTCCAGACGCGTGAGCCAGCGTTCGGCAAGGTCCATGCGCGCGGTCAGCGCGGACGCCCACGCGCCCATGCGCAACAGGCGCGGATGGGCCGCCATGCGGTTGCCGCCTACGCTTTCGGTCCAGCGCGCCACCACGCCGAGGTGCGCCAGCGAATGCGCCGGCGGCAGCCCGCCATCGACCAGCTGCGTGGCAAGCTCCAGGTCGTCGCAGAGCGCGGCGCTGCGCATCGCGTCGGCGAACCGCCCCTGCTGCACGAACCAGAGCGCCGCGCGGCGGTGCAGTGGCTTCGGGTCGATGCCCGCCTGCGCCCGGCGCTTGTCCAGGTAGGCGACGAACATCGGATGGAAGCGATACCACGCCAGATCGTCGCGGCGGTCCACGCGCCGCAGGAACACGTGGCGCCCCAGAATCTGGTCGATCAGGGTCGCGGCATCGTCGCGGCTGGTGACGAATGCCGCGAGGTCAGCCTGGAAGCTGCGCAGCACCGACACATGCAGCATGAAGTCGAGCAACTCGGCCGGCAGTTCGTCGATGACCTCCTCCGACAGGTAAGCCTCCAGGTTGCCGCCGTCGCCCACGCGGGCCGGCATATCGCCGGCGCTATCGCAGGCGGCGTCGCGCGTGCGGCCCGCCAGCCGTACGCCCACCGGCCAGCCTTCGGTAATCTCGTGCACCTGCCGCGCCACCTCGGCATTGGCCGGCACGCCGGCACGCGCCGTCAGGAAAGCCGCCGTCTCGTCGAAGTCGAACGTCAGTTCGGCCCCGTCGATTTCCACGAACTCTTCCATGGCCCGCAGGCGCCCGAGCCGCAGCGCAGGCACGGTGCGCGAGGCGATCACCAGATGCAGGCCGGGCAGGATGGCGTCGGTCAACGCCTGCACCAGCGTCAGCGTGGCGGGGTCCTGCACATGATGGAAATCGTCGATCATCAGGTACAGGTCGGCCGGCGTGCGCGCGAGCACTTCCAGCAGCGACGCGATCAACGCCTCGCTGCCCTCCCCGCCTTCGCCAGCCTCGATGGCGAGGCCCGCGTGCCCGAGCGCCCCGGCCAGAATGGCGCGGAACGTCGGCAATGCGCCATCCTGCATGGCCAGCGTGAGCCAGGCCACGCGCGCGCCGGCCTTGTCGAGCCGCTGGCGCCACTGCGCCATCAGCGTCGTCTTGCCGAAGCCGGCGCCGCCCGTGAGCAGCACCAGCTTGCGGTCGCTGGCGGCCTGCAGCCGGCCGATCAGCCGATCGCGCGAGATCGCGTCGCTTGCGGGGCGCGGCGGCACGATCTTGGGCAGGATGCAGGGAGACGCGACCATCGACGTCTACGACTTCCAGTGGCGTTTGCGCAGCTCGTTCTTGAGCACCTTGCCGACGCTGGACAGCGGCAGGCCGTCGACGAACTCGGCGCTGCGCGGGATCTTGTACCCCGCGATCAGCTCCCGGCAATGGTTCTGGATCGACTCGAGCGTGGCTTCCGCACCCGCCTTCAGCACCACCACCGCATGCACGGACTCGCCCCACTTCTCGTGCGGCACGCCGATCACGGCGACTTGCGCCACCGCCGGGTGGCTCGCCAGCGCGCGCTCCACCTCGGCGGAATAGACGTTCTCGCCACCGCTGATGATCATGTCCTTCATGCGGTCGACCAGGAACACGAAGCCGTCCGTGTCCATGTAGCCGCCGTCGCCGGTATGCATCCAGCCGTTGCGCACGGCCTCCGCGGTCGCTTCCGGCTGGTTCCAGTAGCCGAGCATCACGTTGGGGCCGCGCACGGCGATCTCCCCCACCGTGCCGCGCGGCACCTCGCGGCCCTGCTGGTCGACGATCTTCACTTCCACCATCGGCGCGGGGCGTCCCACCGAGTGCATCTTGCCGCTCGCCAGGGCGGCCTCGCTGTGATACTCGGGGCCGAGCAGCGTGGCCACTGGCGCCAATTCGGTCATGCCATAGCCCTGCGCGAACTGCGCGTTCGGGAACGCGGCCCGGGTACGGGCCAGCAGCGCGGGCGTCATCGGCGAAGCGCCGTAGCGGATCAGGCCGAGCGACGACAGGTCGAGATCGGCCGAGCGCTGCGGATTCTGTTCGCGCCAGTCGAGCCCCATCTGGATCATGGTCGGCGCCAGCAGCACCGAGGTCACGCGGTCGCGCGCAATGGTCTCCAGCATCTGGCCCGGATCGAAAGCCGTCATCGGCACGTGCGTGCCACCGACCAGGAAGACGGCGTTGATCGCCGCGAAACACGCCAGGTGGAACATCGGCATGACGTGCAGCATCACGATGGTTTCGTCGAAAGTGCCCGTCATCGGCTGGTTGCAAGCCGAGGAAACGAGGTTCGTGTGGCTGAGCATCACGCCCTTCGGGAAGCCCGTGGTGCCGCCCGTGTAGAAGATGCCGGCCAGGTCGTCGCCGTGGCGGTAGGCGTCCTCCACCGGCTCACTGTCGGCGACCAGTGCCTCGTAGTTCAGCATGCCCTCGGGCGTCTCACCGTCGCCGGCGTAGATGACGTGGCGCAACGTCGGGCATTCGGCGGCCACCTTGCGGGCGACGACCGTGAAGGGGTCGTCGACGATCAGGACGGCGGTGCCCGAGTCATTGAACGAATACAGGATCTCGGCCGCGCTCCAGCGCGTGTTCACCGGATTGAGCGCCGCGCCGGCCCACGGCACGGCCATGTAGTACTCGATATAGCGGGCCGAATTGAGCGAGAACATCGCCACGCGCTCGCCGTCGGTCACGCCGAGCTTTTTCAGCGCGCCGGCCAGCCGCGCCACGCGGTCGGCCAGTTCGGCATAGGTCTGGCTGCGGCCCTGGAAACGCACGGCCGTCTTGTCCGGCCGTTGCTGCAGCGATCTGTGCAGCGATTGTGTCATGTACATGCGATGTGTCTCCGTCACCAACCGAGAGGGGCGGTAGCGGCCTCTTGTCGGGCCGCTCTGTGGGTCTTCCGGGTGCAGCCGGGCTTAGAAATTGCCGCCGGGGCCACCACCGCAGTAGACGACCTGCCCGGACAGGAAGTTCGACTCCGGCGTGCAGAACAGATACACGGCGCCAGCCGCTTCTTCCGGCTTGCCGGCGCGGCCCAGCGGCGTCATGCGGCTCACGCCGTCGAGCATCGCCTGCTGCACACCGACCTTGATCTCCCGGCCTTCGATGTTGACGGTCTTGCTCTGGTCGCCGGCCAGCGCCTGCGTCAGGCGCGTCTCGATCAGGCCGAAAGCCACTGCGTTCACGTTGACCTTGAGGCGGCCCCATTCCTTGGCCAGGGTCTTGGTCATGCCCAAGATGCCGGCCTTGGCCGCCGAGTAGTTCGACTGGCCCGGGTTGCCGCCCGCCGCGCCGGACGAGATATTGACGATCTTGCGGAACACTTCGCGGCCCTCGGCCGCTTCGGCCTTGGCAGCGGCGCTGATCACCGGCTGGGCGGCGCGCAGGATGCGGAACGGCGCGGTCAGGTGGCAGTCAAGGATGGCATACCACTGCTCATCGGTCATCTTCTGGATGACGTTGTCCCAGGTGTAGCCGGCATTGTTGATGATGATGTCGATGCCCTTGTGGTGCTCGACGGCTGTCTTGACCAGGCGGTCGGCGAAATCGGGAGCAGTGACGCTGCCGACGCATGCCACGGCTTCGCCACCCTGCGCGCGGATCAGCTCCACCACTTCGGCGGCCGGATCGGCATCCAGGTCGTTCACCACCACGCGGGCACCTTCGGATGCCAGCTTCAGCGCCACTTCACGGCCAATGCCACGGCCCGAGCCGGTGACGATGGCGGACTTGCCTGCGAGTTTGCTCATGTCTGTTCTTCCTGTATCGATTCGTCTGGGGTGCGATGGGGAGCCGGCTTACTTCAGGGCGACGATGGCTTCGCCCAGCAGCTTGTCCTCGCCATACTGGTTGGCGCAGCGCAGCGCCACCTTCACGCGCTGCTCGCCATCGGCCTCGAATTTCTCGGTCACCACGCCGGTGCAGGTGGGCTGGTTGCCCAGGTGCGTGATGCCGGTGAAGCGGATGGCCACATTGCGCACCTGCGTCTGCGGCACCCAGCCGGTCAGCAGGCGGCCCAGGTAGGCGGCGGAGAGCATGCCGTGCGCGAACACGTCCGGCATGCGCGCCTTGCGGGCGAAGTCGAGATCGATGTGGATCGGGTTGTGGTCACCGGAGGCGCCGCAGTACAGCGCCAGCGTGGTGCGGTTGATCGCCGGCAGGGCCAGCGGCGGGAGTTGGTCGCCAACCTTCACATCGTTGAAACGGGGGGCTTGCATGGTCGTTGTCTCCTTAGCCACGGCGTTCCACGAGCGTGCCGCGCATGTCGGCCACGTGCTCGCCACGTTGGTTGGTCACACGCGTCGTGTTGACCACGAAGTGCAGCGCGCCGCCCTTCTTGTCGTACACATCGGTCACGGTGGTTTCGAAATGCAGCGTGTCGCCGGCGTAGGCCATCTGGTGATAGTCGAACGCCTGCTCGGCGTGCAGGATGCGCGCGAGGTCCAGCTTCAGGAGGCCCATGCGGTCCACGCCTGCCGAGACGTCGCTGTTCAGGCACATCAGGAAGGTCGGCGGCACCGGCAGCGTGGGATGCCCGGCATCCCGCGCGGCGGCTTCGTCGGTGTAGATCGCATCGGTCTCGCCGATGGCCTTGGCGAAGAAGCGCAGGCGCCCCTTCTCGACCTCGATCGAGCCCTTGCCCAGGCCGAGCCCGATCATGCTCTTGTCTGCCATGTTCTTGTCTCCTCTTCGATTGGACGGTTCAGCCGCGGCCGTAGAGCGTCACCACGCAGGCGCCGCCCAGGCCGAGGTTGTGCTGCAGCGCGAGCTGCACGTTCTCCACCTGGCGCTTGTCGGCCGTGCCGCGCAGCTGGTTGGTCAGTTCGTAGCACTGGGCGAGACCCGTCGCGCCCAGCGGATGGCCCTTGGAGAGCAGGCCGCCCGACGGATTGGTGACGACCTTGCCGCCGTAGGTGTTGTCGCCGTCCATCACCATCTTCTCGGCCTCGCCCACCTTGGCGAACCCGAGCGACTCATAGGTCAGCAGCTCGTTGTGCGCGAAGCAGTCGTGCAGCTCGCAGACCTGGATATCGGACGGGCTCACGCCAGCCTGCTCGTAGACGGCCTTGGCGGCGTTCTGCGCCATGTGGAAGCCCACCAGGCGGATCATCGACGGCGGCGCGAAGCTGTCCGGCACGTCGGTGGTCATCGACTGCGCCAGGATGCGCACGTCGGTACGCAGGTTGTGCTTGCGCGCGAACGCTTCGGTACAGACGATGGCGGCGGCCGCGCCGCACGTCGGCGGGCAGGCCATCGAGCGCGTCATCACGCCCGGCCACATCACCTTCTCGTTCATCACGTCTTCCGGCGTCACCACGTCGCGGAACACAGCGAGCGGGTTGTTGGCGGCGTGACGGCTGGCCTTGGCGCGGATTCGGGCGAAGGTCTCCAGCTTGGTGCCGTACTGCTCCATATGCTCGCGGCCGGCGCCGCCGAACAGCGTCAGCGCGCGCGGTACGCCGGCATCCACGGCGTCCTGGATCAGGTGGCCACCAATCGCGGTGAAGCCATCGAGCGGACCCTCGCGGTCATCCCACTTGCCCTTGAGCGCGCCCGGCTGCATGAATTCGAAGCCCAGCGCCAGCGCGCATTCCACCGCGCCCGACTCCACGGCCTGGCGCGCCAGGAACAGCGCGCTGGAGCCGGTCGAGCAGTTGTTGTTGACGTTGACGATGGGAATGCCCGTCACGCCCACCTTGTACAGCGCGGCCTGGCCGCAGGTGGAATCGCCATAGACGTAGCCGACGAAGGCCTGCTGGATCTTGTCGTACGGCAGGCCCGCATCCTCGAGCGCCAGCTTCGCCGCCGTGGCACCCATCACGCTGTACGACTCGCTCTGGCCCGGCTTCTTGAACGGGATCATGCCGACCCCGGCAACCACTGCATGCTTTGACATTGCCTTGTCTCCTCGCTGGTCTTGTTGTGCTTACATCTTGCGCGTGATGAGTTCACGCATGACTTCATTGGACCCGCCATAGACGCGGGCGATGCGCATGTCCACGAACGCCCGGGCGATCGGGTACTCAAGCATGTAGCCGTAGCCGCCGTGCAGCTGCACCATGTCGTCGATGCACTTCCACAGCACCTCCGTCGAGTACAGCTTGGCGATCGCGGCTTCCTCGCCCGAGAGGCCCCGGCGCATGTGCTCGCCGAGGTAGTAGTCCACCATCGTGCGCAGCGCCACGGCATTCGCCTTGATATCGGCGAGCTTGAACTTGGTGTTCTGGAAGTCCCAGATCGTGCCGCCGAAGGCCTTGCGGTCCTTCACATACTCGACGGTCTGGGCGAGCAGACGCTCCAGCTTGGAGGCGGCGCCCACGGCGATGATGAAGCGCTCCTGCGCCAGGTCGTGCATCAGGTAGCCGAAGCCCTTGTTGACCTCGCCCAGCAGGTTGCTGGCCGGCACGCGTACGTTGTCGAAGAACAGCTCGGCGGTGTCCTGCGAGTGCATGCCCACCTTGTGGAGCTTGCGGCCCCGGCGGAAGCCCTCGCGGTTGGTCTCCACCATGATCAGGCTCACGCCCTTGGCGCCGGCGGCGGGATCGGTCTTGCAGATCACCATCACCATGTCCGAGATAAAGCCGTTGGAGATGAAGGTCTTGCTGCCGTTGATGACCCACTCGTCGCCGTCCCGGACCGCCGTGGTGCGGCAGGCCTTGACGTCGGAGCCGCCGCCGGGCTCGGTGATCGCCACGGCGAGAATGGTCTCGCCGGCGCAGACGCCGGGCAGCCAGCGCTGCTTCTGCTCCTCCGTGCCCAGCCGCGCGATGTAGGGCGCGACGATGTCCGAATGCAGGCCGAAGCTCACGCTGACGCCCACGTCGGCCATTTCCTCGGCGATGATCGCCGCGTGGCCGAAGTCGCCACCGCCACCGCCATACTCTTCCGGCAGGGACGTGCCCAGCAAGCCTTCGCGCCCGGCCTTCAGCCAGGTCTCGCGGTCGACGATGCCGTCGGCCAGCCAGGATTCCTGACGCGGCAGACATTCACGCTCGAGGAAACGGCGCACGGTGGTGCGGAACTGCTCGTGATCTTCACGATAAACATTACGAACGACTTCCACGAAGACTCTCCTGTTCGGAATTGACAAGCGCCTGGCGGCTCCCGGGCTGCCTGCGGTGAGCGAAATGATGCGGGGCCGCATTGCGCACCACCCCTCCCCGAATCGGGTAGTCGCCACCGCCCTGCCCCCCGGCGCCGCGCCCCTCCCCAAACCGGGGAGGCCGCACCCCCCTTCCCCCCCTCCATCATCTCCGTCAGGCCGCGCGTGCCCCCAACGCCGCGCCGACCATAACCAGAAGAGGAGGTGTGCCGTGGAAGTAACCCGTACCGTTTTCCGTGAAGACCACGAAATGCTCCGTGAGAGCGCGCGGCGCTTCTTCGAGCGTGAATGCGCCCCGCGCCAGGCGCAGTGGGACGCGGACGGCCGCGTGGACCGCGAGAGCTGGCTGAAGGCCGGCCGCGAAGGACTGCTCTGCGTGGCCATCCCCACCGAATACGGCGGCGGCGGCGGCGATTTCGGCCACTCGGCGGTCGTGCTCGAGGAAACGCACCGCGCCGGGATCTCGGGTTCGGGGTTTTCCCTGCACTCGGACATCGTCGCGCCCTACATCGCGCGGCTGGGCACCGAGGAACAGAAGCAGCGCTGGCTGCCCGACATCTGCGCCGGCAAGACCATCCTCGCCGTGGCGATCACCGAGCCCGGTGGCGGCTCCGACGTCAAGGCCTGCCGCACCACGGCAGTCCGGGATGGGGACGAGTGGGTCATCAACGGCAGCAAGACGTTCATCTCGAACGGCACGAGCGCCGACATGATCATGGTGATCTGCAAGACCGATCCGGCGGCCGGCGCCAAGGGCGTGAGCCTGATCATGGTGGAGACCAACCGCGAGGGCTTCCGCCGGGGCCGCAAGCTCCACAAGGTGGGCCAGCCCGCCGCGGACACCGCCGAACTGTTCTTCGACAACGTACGCGTGCCGGCCAGCAACCTGCTGGGCGAGGTGAACCAGGGCTTCGGCTACCTGATGCAGGAGCTGGCCCAGGAGCGCCTGATCATCGCGCTCTACGCCGCCGTGGCGCTGGAGCGCCTGCTTGGCATCACGGTGGACTATGTGAAGGAGCGCAAGGCCTTCGGCGGCACGATCTGGGACTTCCAGAACACCCGTTTCAAGCTGGCCGACGCCAAGGCGCATGCCGTGGCCATCCGCACCATGGTCGACTACTACCTCGGCGAGCACCTGCGCCGCAAGCTGACCGTGAACGAGGCGGCCATCGCCAAGATGCACGCCACCGAGACGCTGTGGAAGTGTCTGGACGATATGGTCCAGCTCCATGGCGGCTACGGCTACATGCTCGAGTACCCCATCGCGCGGGCCTTTACCGACTACCGCGTCTCACGCGTGGTGGGCGGCGCCAACGAGGTCATGCGCGACCTGATTGCCCGCAAGCTGTAACGGCGGGCGGCTCCCCCCTATAGAGAGAGGATAGATATGAGCGAGAAAGTCATCATCGGCGGCGTGGGCATGATCCCGTTCGCCAAGCCCGGCGCGAGCGCCAGCTACACCGACATGGGCGCCGAAGCCGTGCGCCGCGCGCTGGCCGATGCCGGCATCGGCTACGAGCTGGTCCAGCAGGCTTATGCGGGGTACGTCTACGGCGACTCCACCTGCGGCCAGACCGCGCTGTACGAGGTGGGCCTGACCGGCATTCCCATCGTCAACGTCAACAACAACTGCTCGACGGGTTCCACCGCGCTGTACCTGGCCCGCCAGGCCGTGGCGCTGGGCGATGCCGACTGCGTGCTGGCGCTCGGCTTCGAGCAGATGCAGGCCGGCGCGCTGAAGTCCCACTGGGACGACCGCCCGCCCACGCGCGCGCGTTTCCAGCCGATCCTGAAGAAGCTGACCGAGGACGTCACGGACATTCCCCAGGCCCTGCGCAGCTTCGGCGGCGCGGGCCGCGAGCACATGCAGCGCTACGGCACGCGCATGGAGACCTTTGCGGCCATCCGCGCCAAGGCCAGCCGCCACGCCGCCAACAACCCGCTGGCGCTGTTCCGCAACGTGCTGACCACCGAAGACGTGATGAACGACAAGGTGATGTGGCCCGGCGTGATGACTCGCCTGATGGCCTGCCCGCCGACGTGCGGCGCCGCCGCCGCGCTGATCGTCTCGGAGCGCTTCGCCCGCAAGCACAACCTGCGTTCGGATGTGGTCATCGTGGCCCAGTCGATGACGACGGACCCGGTGGAATCGTTCGATCCGCCCTCGATGATCAGCTACGTCGGCGGCCATATGGCCCGCGCCGCCGCCAAGCAGGTGTACGAGCGTGCCGGCATCGGCCCGCAGGACATCGACGTATGCGAGTTGCACGACTGCTTCGCCCAGAACGAGCTGCTGAGCTACGAGGCGCTCGGCTTCTGCCCCACCGGCGAGGGCGAGAAGTTCGTGATGGACGGCGACAACACCTATGGCGGCAAGGTCGTGACCAACCCGTCCGGCGGCCTGCTGTCGAAGGGGCACCCGCTCGGCGCCACCGGGCTGGCCCAGTGCTACGAACTGACCCACCAGCTACGCGGCACGGCCGACAAGCGCCAGGTGGAAGGCGCGCGCCTGGCCCTGCAACACAACCTCGGTCTTGGCGGTGCGTGCGTGGTCACGCTCTACGGCAAGAACTGACGCTACCCATCTACAAGAGACAAGAGGAGTCACACCATGAGCAGGAAACTGGAAGGCAAGGTCGCCATCGTCACCGGTGCGGGACGCGGCATCGGCCGCTGCATCGCGCTGAAATTCGCCAATGAGGGCGCCAGCGTGGTCGTCAACGACCTCGACGCCGCCCCGGCCAACGAAGTCGTGGCGGAGATCCGCGCCGCCGGCGGCCAGGCGTTGGCCTTTCCGTGCAACGTCACGGCGCCGGACTTCGGCGACCGCCTCGTCAAGGCCACGCTGGAATCGTTCGGCGGCATCGACATCATCGTCAACAATGCCGGCTACACCTGGGACAACGTGATCCAGAAGATGAGCGACGAGCAGTGGGACGCGATTCTTGACTGCCACCTCAAGGCGCCCTTCAACCTGCTGCGCGCCGCCCAGCCCTACTTCCGCGAGGCCAGCAAGGCCGAGGCGGCGGACGGCCGCGAGGTGTTCCGCAAGGTGGTCAATATCTCGTCGACCTCCGGCACGCAGGGCAACGCCGGCCAGGTCAACTACTCGGCCGCCAAGGCCGGCGTGATGGGCATGACCAAGACGTTGGCCCGCGAGTGGGGCCGCATGAAGGTCAACGTGAATTGCGTGGCGTTCGGCTTCATCGCCACGCGCCTGACCGAGCCGACCGCCGAAGAGAAGACCGTCAGCATCGAAGGGCGCGACATCAAGGTCGGCGTGAACCCGGACCGCATCGTGCAGGCCAGCAAGGAAATCGCACTGGGCCGCCCGGGCACGCCCGAGGAAGCCGCCGGTTCGGTCTTCATGTTCTGCATCCCCGAGTCCGACTACGTCACCGGCCAGACCATCATCTGCGGCGGTGGGCGCGGCGGGTTCTGATCCCCTCGCTCCAATGAGAACGGGGCGCATGCCACTGCGGCATGCGCCCCGTTTTTCATTCCCTGCCCCGCGCGCTCAGACCGGGCGGTCGCCGATGATGGTGGCGCGGTTCATATGGCGCGGCGCCGGGAAGTAGTCCTGCACCGCATAGTGCTGCGTGGAGCGGTTGTCCCACAGCGCGATGGTGTCCGGCTCCCACTTCAGGCGCACCTGATACTCGGGCGCGGCGGCCTGGCGGAACAGGTATTGCAGCAGGTCCAGCTCTGCGGGACGGAAATCAGAGCCGATGCGGTACGGCTGCACCTTGCTGAAGTTGTCGAAATGGGTGGTGAAGCCTTCATTGACAAACAGGATCTTCTCGCCAGTCTCCGGATGGGTGCGCACCACCGGATGCACCATCGGCGGATACAGCTTGCGCAGTTCCTCGACCTTGGCGTCGGAGAGGGCCTGGCCGAAGGTCGGCATGGCGTCATGCACCGCGCGCAGTCGGGCGATCTTCGTCTTGACCTCGTCCGGCAGGTTCTCGTACGCCGCCACCATGTTCACCCAGATGGTGTCGCCACCCACCTCCGGGCAGCTCACGCAGCGCAGCATCGAGCCCATCGACGGCACCTGGCGCCACGTCACGTCGGAGTGGTAGAGGTTTTCGCGGCCACGCGCGCTGCCGTCACGGCCGAACACCACCAGCTCCGGGTGCTCCGGATGGTGCGGGATCATCGGATGGACCTCCAGCTCGCCGAATCGGCGCGCGGCGGCCACGTGCTGCGCCGGCGTGATGTGCTGGTCGCGGAAGAACAGCACCTTGTACAGCAGCAGCGCGCGGCGCAGGGCGAGGTGGGTCTCTTCATCGAGCGGCCGGGCGAAGTCGATGCCGGTGATCTCGGCGCCGATCGTCGGGGTGGAGCGGCGCACGCCAAACGGCCAGGCTTCGGTGTCCTGGGCGGGGGTCCGCGCGGGGGGCGCGTCTTCGGCGACGGCGGTTGCTGCAGGTTGCATGGTTGTCTCCTCGTTTTATCGTCGTGGGAATGCAGCCCCGCGCGGACGTGCGGGGCGGTTTAGCTGTCGAACACGATCACCGAGCGCGCCAGTTCGCCGCGCCGCAGCTCGTCGAAGGCCTCGTTGATCTGCTCGAGCCGCAGGCGGCGTGAAATCATCTGGTCGAGATGCAGCTTGCCCGCCATGTAGAAATCGACGAGGCGCGGCATATCCACCGGAAAGCGGTTGGACCCCATCATCGAGCCCTGGATGCGGCGCTCGTACAGCAGATGGAAGGGATCGATCTCCAGCTTGGTGCCCGGCTTGATCATGCCGATGACGGTGGCGGTGCCACCGCGCCGCAGCATGCCGAAGGCCTGCTCGGCAGTGGCTTTCAGGCCGATGCACTCGAAAGCGTGGTGCACGCCCTGCCCGGTCAGCTCCCGCACGGCCGCGACCACGTCGATGTCCTTCGCCTGGATCAGGTCCGTGGCGCCGAACTGCCGCGCCAGTTCCAGCTTGCTGTCGAGCATGTCGATGGCGATGATCCGCCCGGCGCCGGCCAGCGCCGCGCCGTTGATCGCGGCCAGCCCGATGCCGCCGCAGCCGATCACGGCAACCGTCTCGCCGGGCGCCACCTTGGCGGTGTTGACCACCGCGCCGGTGCCCGTGGTGATGGCGCAGCCGATCAGCGCGGCGCGGTCCAGCGGCATGTCGCGCCGGATCGCCACGCAGGCGTGTTCGTGCACCAGCATCTGCTCGGCGAAGGCCGACAGGTTGGCGAACTGCGGCATTGGCTTGTGCTGGTAGGCCAGGCGCGGCTCGTCGCCCTTGGACCGGCGGGTGTCGGGGGACTCGCACAGCGACAGGTGCCCGGTCAGGCAGTGCTCGCAGTGGCCGCAGTAGACCGACAGGCAGGTCACCACGTGGTCGCCCGGCTTGACGGTGCGCACCTCCGAGCCCACCTGCTCGACCACGCCGGCGGCCTCATGGCCCAGCACCACCGGCGCCGGGTGCGGAAACACGCCGTCGACGAAATGGAGGTCGGAATGGCAGACGCCGACGGCGCGGGTGCGAATCAGCACCTCGCGCGGGCCGGGCTTGGCGATGGCGATGTCCTCGATACTGAGGGGTTGGCCGGGACGATGGAATACCGCAGCTTTCATGGCTGAACCTCTAAATGCGATGGGACGGACAAACAGGCGGGCATGCCGAAAGAGATGCCGGAAGGACGCCCGCCCACGGATCTGGACGTTACAGCGGTGCGACGGCGTCACCCCTCCCCGGTACGGGGGGGTGGGGGGTGGCGGTGCAGCGGTACGGCGGAACTACTGGGAAGACGGACGGCTGGCGGACGGCTTGCCGCTGGCGGGCGCATCGGCGGCGAGGTCGCGCAGCAGCGCCACCGCCTCGTCGCGTCCGCTCACGCCCAGTTTCATGAAGATATTCTTGAGGTGCCACTTCACGGTCTCGGGCGAGACTGCCAGCGTGCGCGCCACCATCTTGTTCGACATCGCCTGGGAGATCAAGGTCAGCACCTCGGTCTCGCGCTCGCTCAGGGCCTTGATCGGCGCGGAGCGGCGGGCCGGCGCGGCGGGCGCCTCGCGCTCGCGCCAGCGGCCCGATGCCTCGAGCAGCCGCTTCGTATAAAACGCCAGTACGGGATCGAGCGTGCCTTCGGCCAGCACCGTGCGCAGCAGCGTGACGCCGCCCGAGGTGGCATCGAGCAGGCTGCGCAGCAGGCCCAGCCGGTGGCCCAGGCGCAGCGCCTCGACCAGATGTTCCCGCGCGGCACGGCCATTGCCCCGGCCGTTCTCGGCCACCGCGCATTGCATATGGACGATGGCGCCATGCCGGCCGCGCGACGCCAGCACCGGGCTGGAGAGCATCGGGTGGAGCCGGGCCAGCGCCCCGTCGAAATCATGCCGATGCAGGCCCAGGCCGATGCAGGCCAACTGCGCGTGCGCGGCGATCTCCCACACATCGGTCCGGCCCGCGTTGACGGCGGCCAGCTTGCGCACGCGCTCGATGGTCGCCTCGGCCAGATCGGTCTCGCCTTCGCGCAACTGCCAGCGGGAGCGCACGTTGAGCGCCATCACCAGCAGGCGGTCGAGGTTGTTGCGTACCGCGTAGTCCTCCAGGCGGTCCAGGCAGGCCGCGGCCTCCAGCCGCCGGCCAGCCACGCGGTGCGACAGCGACAGCATCAGCAGCGCGCGCAGCGTCGCATCCGGCACCGACACCGTTTCCAGCTGGCCAATCCACCGCTCCAGCAGCGTGCAGACGGCGTCGATCTCGTTGAGTTCGTAGAACGTCTCGCTCAGCAGCACCGCCGCCATGTGGGCCACGCCGACGTACTCGGCGCCAAGCTGGTCGGCCTCGTGCAGCACCTGCCGGAACACGGGCTCGGCCTGGAGCATCCTGCCTTCGATCGACAGGCTCAGGCCGGACAGGCATCGCCCGATCAGGTTGCTGAGCATGCCGCCACCGCCGTGATGCGTGCCATCGGCCAGTATCTGGCGGGCGCGTTCGTACTCGCCCCGATGCATGTGCAGCCAGCCCAGCACGTTGGCGCGCGAGGTCAGCACGAAATCGTCGGCATCGGGCGGGGCGGCTTCGAGTTCGGGCAGCAGGGCCACCGCCGCGCCGATATCGTCGCGCATCAGCGCCATGGCCCCGCGCAGCACGATGACCGCGAAGCGCTCGCGGGCGCCCAGCGCGGCGGCCTGGGCTTCCAGCCGGGGGATGGCCCGCGCGGTGGCGTCCAGCCTGAGCGAGCGCAAATCCACGTGGGCCTGCATCAGCTGCAGCGCGAAGCGCGACTCGATCTGCGCGACGGGCAGCAGGCGCAGCAGGCCACTCAACTGGCGGAAACTACCGCGCGCAAGCAACTCGGGCGCGCAGGTCTGGATCGCGTCGGCCGCCGCGCCGGCCTCGCCGGCCATCACCGCGTGCCGGACCGCCTCCTCCACCTGCCCGCGCTGCTCGAACCAGCGCCACGCCGCCGCGTGCAGCGCATGCTGCCGGGCCTGCGGCATGCGCGCCACGCGCGCCAGCAGCACCTCGCGCAACAGCGGGTGCAGCCGGTACCAGCTTTCATGGTCGTGGCCGCTGACCTGGATGATGAACAGGTTGCTGCTGTCCAGCCGCACCAACCGGGTGGTCATGCGCGCCACGGCGCGCGGCTCGCCCACCAGCGTGGCGCACAGCGGCGCGCAGAAGCGGCTGCAGATGGCCACGCAGGTCAGCAGTTCCTGGTCGTCCGTGCCAAGCTGGCGCAGCACCTCGTGCTCGAAATAATCGGCAAAGGCGCTGGCGTCGCGCAGCGTGCTGGTGGAACCGGGGAAGAAGCCCGGCGTGCCGGTGCCGTGCTTGGCCTTGATGTCGAGCGCAAACAGCTGCAGGCCGGCGATCCAGCCATCGGTCAGCTCGTGCAGACGGCGCGCGTCACGCGGCGAGATCTCGCCGAGCTGGTCGCGCAGGTAGGCTTCGGACTCCTCGGGGCTGAAGCGCAGGTCGCGCAGGTCCAGCGTGGCCACCAGTCCCTGCGAATCGAGCCGCGCCAGCGAGAGCGGCAACGCGGCGCGCGAACAGAGCACGATGTGCAGGTGCGGCGGCGCATAGTCGAACAGCCATTGCAGCATCTGCCAGATGCGGGCGTCCTCTAGGAGGTGCACATCGTCCAGGATCAGCACGAGGTCGCGCGGCTGCGCGGCAATGGCCTCGATCAGCGTGACCACCCAATGCTCGATGGCCGAGGCATCGCTGCCGTCGCCCACCAGCGACGCCGCGTCGCGGACGATGTCGGCATCGATCAAGCCGATGCTGGCGAGCAGGCAATCGAAGAAGCGGGCCGGATCGTCGTCCTCCTCGGACAAGGACAGCCACGCCACCTCGAAGCCGAGCGACACCAGCGACTGACGCCAGCTGACGAGCGCGGACGTCTTGCCGCACCCGGCCGGCCCCTGAACGATTACGCAGCGCTTGTGCCGCGCTTCGAGCAGGCGCGCCGCAAGGGCCTCCCGCGCCAGCGGGCGGCGGGCGGGCCGTGGCGGTACCAGCTTGGTACCGGCGATGGGCTCGAAGTTGCGCGCGGAAGCCTCCGACAATGGCTTCGGCGCCGGGTCATACGAAGACATGTGTGTCGATTGTGCCGGGCTCGTCACCCAGGCAGGATTCTGCGCGATGGGAACCCCGCATTATAGAGACGCGCCAGCACCCGGACCATCGGGGTCAGTCTGGAGGCCGCGCCGCGCCTGGGTTTCCGGCGCGCACGGGGGCCCGGGCCTCCCCAACGTCCACCCGGACCGGGTGGGTCGTGACGCGCAGGCGCCGTGCATGATGGCGTCGGCGGCAGGGATCCCCTTCCCGCCGCAGCGCCAAAAATCACGATGCGCGGCCTGACCGCGCCGACCAGGAGACACGATGTTCAAGAAGACCTGCATGCTCGTACTGGCATGCCTCGCCCAGGCCGCGGCGGCGCAAGCGCCCTACCCCAACCGCCCGATCACCTTCGTCCTGCCGTTCACCCCGGGCGGCGCCGCCGACATTGTCTCGCGCGCGCTGGCCGATGACATGGGCAAGCGCCTCGGCCAGCCGGTCATCGTCGAAAACCGTCCCGGCGCGTCCGGCATGATCGGCACGAATGTGGTGGCCAAGGCACCTGCCGATGGCTACACGGTCAGCATCACACTGACCCAGGCGATCCTGAACAATCAGTTCCTGTATACGAAGCTGCCGTACGACACCCGCAAGGAACTGGCCTTCGTCACCGAGATCTGCACCGCCGGCGTGTTGCTGGTGGCCAGCCCGAACGTGCCGGCCAAGGACATGAAGGAGTTGCTGGACTGGACCGCGCACCACCACGCCAGCTTCGGCTCGTGGGGGGTGGGCTCCTACGGCCATCTGGTCAGCTCGCACCTGGCCCGCACGCGCAAGGCCGACATCACGCACGTAGCCTACAAGGGCGAGGCACCGATGATCCAGGACCTCGTGGGCGGCCAGATCGACCTCGCCTTCGTCTCCGCCTTCGCCGCCAAGCCGTTCGTCGAAACCGGCAAGCTCAAGGTGCTGGCGGTGGCGTCGGACCGCCGCCTGCCCGGCCTGCCCAACGTGCAGACGCTGGCCGAGGCCGGCCTGACCGATCCGGAGTTCCAGGTCACCGGCCGCGTGGTGATGATGGTGCCGGCCAACACGCCCGCCCCGGTCGTCGAAAAGCTGGAAAGTGCTGCACGCGCCGCGATTGCCTCGGAGCCGATCCGCGCCCGCATGCGCGCCATCGCCATGGAGCCGATCGGCAACAGCAGCAAGCAGGCGCTGGCCAACTACGAGGCGATGTACCCGGTGCAACAGCGGCTGGTGATGAGCACGGGCGCCCGGCTGGACTGACCCCGCTACCTACCCGATGCGGGGGGGAGGGGGTGGGAGGGCCTGACCGTAACCTAGGCCCCTCCTTTCATCCAACGGTAGAAACACATGTTGTCTGGCATCAGGATCGTGGAAATCTGCGGTATTGGCCCCGGGCCGTTTTGCGCCATGCATCTGGCAGACCTCGGCGCGGATGTGATCGCGGTGGAACGCAGCCTGCCCGCGGGCACGGGTACGGGCACGCCACCCCCCGCAGGCAACGTGATCAACCGCGGCAAGCGCTCGGTCGTGGCCGACCTCAAGACGCCGGAAGGCCGCGAGCTGGTGCTGCGCCTGATCGAGGACGCCGACGCGCTGATCGAAGGCATGCGCCCCGGCGTGATGGAGCGCCTGGGCCTGGGCCCCGATGCCTGCCACGCGCGCAATCCCCGCCTGGTCTACGGCCGGATGACCGGCTGGGGCCAGTCCGGCCCGATGGCGCAGGCCGCCGGGCACGACAACAACTACATCTCGCTGTCGGGCGCGCTGTACTACAACGGCGGGCCGGTCGAGCCGCCCTCCTCCGCCATCACCGTGGTGGGCGACATCGGCGGCGGCGCGCTGTATCTGGCGATTGGCCTGCTGTCCGGCATCCTCAACGCGCGCGCCACGGGCAAGGGCACGGTGGTCGATGCGGCCATCGTCGACGGCTCGGCGCACATGCTGCAACTGCTGCTCGCCACGCAGGCCAAGGGCTTCGTCACCGGCCAGCGCGGCGACAACATCTTCGACAGCTCGCACTTCTACGCCACCTACCGCTGCGCGGACGGGCACAGCATCACGGTCGGGTCGATCGAGCCGCAGTTCTACGCGCTGCTGCTGGAAAAGCTCGGCGTGGCCGAGGATCCGCGCTTCGCACGGCAGTGGGACCGCAAGCGCTGGCCGGAACTGCACCGGCACTTCGCGGAACTGTTCGCCAGCCGCACCCGCGCCGAATGGAGCGCGCTGCTGGAGAACACGGACGTCTGCTTCGGCCCGGTGCTGAGCCCCGAGGAAGCGGCCAGGCACCCGCACAACGTGGCGCGTGGCGTCTATGTGGAGAGCGAAGGCCGGCTCCAGGCCGCGCCGGCGCCGCGCTTCGACGGCGAAGCGCGCCAGCCCGGCGCCATCCCGACGCACGGTCAGCATACGGCCGAAATCGCGGCCGGGCTGGCGCAAGGCGCCGCCAGCGTCTGGCGTTCTTCCGCCAAGGCTTGAGCGGAGCGTTGTGATGGCGAGTGCAACCCAACGCGGCGCCGCGCCGCAACCGGCCGGGCGCCTCCAGCCGAAGCTGTCCGCCCTGATCGCGGAGGTGCGCGCGGTGCGCGATGAACTGGACCGCACGCTGGCGCGGCATGGCATGCCCAGCCGCGATGCGGCGGCCTCGCGCGCGCGGCTGCTCGACCAGTGGATCCGGCAGGCGCAAGGCCGGCGGCAACTGGTCTGCCTGGCCTGCGGCGCGGAGCAGGGGCTGCTCCAGCAGGGGCATCTGGAGATCGGCCGGCGCACCGCCGCCGGCACCACGGACCGCGCCCTGCGCGCGCTCTACTGGGCCAGCGTGCAGCGATGGAGCCGCGCGCCGGGCAGCCGTCCGATGCGCGACGACACCCCGGCGACGTCTGTGGCAGCGCCATCGACATCGCCAGCCGTCGCGCCCGACATGTGTGGCGACTGCGACGACCTGCGCCAGGACATCCGCCGCTATACCCCGCATGCCGAACTGGCGCGGGACGGCGTCAACGAGCCGCCCCGGCCCCATGGGGCGGCCGAATGCCGGTATCGCTGCGGCACCTGCGCCACGCAATGGGTGCGGCGCGTGCCCCCGTTCGAACCGTTTGCCGTCTGGGCCGTGGTACCCGCCCGGCATGCGGCCCCGCTGTACCGCTGAAGCTTTCCTGAACAGGCCCTCCATCGCTGGATGTCGGTTCCGGCGATGGCCTTTACTCCGACCTCAGGGTCGGATTTTTTTTGGGCGACGTTGGGCAAGACAGCGTGCGAAGGAGGTAAGGGTCTGCACGGATGGGTAGTGCGCAAATGCCACAGTCCGCCCATCGGGAGTGGGCAGGTTTGAAGGGCATCCGCGCTTTACTGTGCGTGCGCCGTGAAAGCGGACGCGCAGCCAGCCAATGCGCTGGTTCCTAGAACGATAAGGAGACCCTCAAGCATGAAACGGAAGTTCATTACCCTGGCAGCGCTGGCCCCGCTCGCGATCACGGCCCATGCGCAGACGAGCGTCACGTTGTATGGCGTGGTCGATGGTTCCATCGAGTACGTCAACCGGGTCGCCGCCTCGGCCGCCACGCCCAACCAGGGCGGCAGCCGCGTCGGCATGCCCTCCGTGGGCGGTCTGTCCGCCTCGCGCTGGGGCCTGCGTGGTGTGGAAGACCTCGGCGCCGGCAACCAGGCGCTGTTCGTGCTCGAAAGTGGCTTCCAGTGGGATAGCGGTTCCCTGCAGGGCGTACCGCTGTTCAATCGCCAGTCGTTCGTCGGCCTGCAGAACGATGCCTTCGGCAAGCTGACCTTCGGCCGCCAGTACACCTCGTTCTTCGAGGGCATGGCCAACTTCGCGCCGATGCGCTTCGCCGCCACGTACGAGCCGGGCATCTGGTGGATGGGCCTGAACTACCGCGAAGACAACATGGCCAAGTACATCGGCAAGTGGGGCCCGATCCAGGCCGCCGCGCACTTCTCGTTCGGCACCGGCGTGGCCGTGCAGAACGCCGCCATCGCCCTGGCCAACGGCGGCGCCGGCGAGGTGCCGGGCAACTTCAAGGACAACACCGGCTACGGCGCCTCGCTGATGTACCTGAACGGCACCGGCCTGGGCCTGGCGATTGCTGCCGACGAATGGCGCCCGGCGGCGCAGGTCGGCGCACCGGGCAAGATGACCAAGCTCGGCGCGGCGGGCCTCTACAACACCGGCCCGTTCAAGTTCACGCTTGGCTATCGCTACAACAAGGGCGAGTTCGCCAGCGGCGCCACGCTGCTGCGTGACGACTACTGGTGGGCGGGCGTGAACTACCAGGCCACGCCGGCCTGGGGCCTCTCGCTGGCCTACTACTACGCGGACGTGAAGGGCGCGCGCGCCACGGCCACGGCGGCCGAGACCAATCCGCCCAATATGCAGCAGGTCACCTTCACCACCACCTACAACTTCAGCAAGCGCACCGACGTCTATATGTCGGTCGGCTACGCCCACAACGGCGGGCTGAGCTTCGACGGCCTGGCCACGGCCTACGCCTTCAAGTACCCGACCATGTCTGGCCAGCAGAACATGGTCGGCGTCACGATCGGCGTGCGCCAGATCTTCTGACCGCCCCCCGGCCACCCGTTCTTGGGGGGGACCCCCACCCCCCCGGGAACGGCATCATCCCTGACAGACCCCCACAGTCCCAAGGATGACGACCATGGCCAACGCCGTACCAGACGCCACCACGCCCCCCTTCCGTACGCTGCGGCATACCCGCAGCATCCTGTGCCGCGGCTACCTGCGCGACGATGGGCGCTACGACATCGAGGCCGAGATGCAGGACATCTCCGCCGTCGCCACCGAGCTGCCGTTCACCGACCTGCCCGCCGGCGGCCACCTGCACCGGATGCACCTGACCATGACCGTCGATGCCGGCATGGTGATCCACCACTTCGCCGCCCGTACCGAGACCGGCCCCACGCCTTACTGCGCCGAGATCAACGCCGCCTACGCCACCCTGATCGGGCTGCGCATCGGCAAGGGCTTTCATCAGGCAGCCCGGCAACGGCTGGCCGGCGTGCGCGGTTGCACGCACCTGACCGACCTGCTCGGCCCGCTGGCCACCACGGCGATGCAGACCATGATGTCGATCCAGCGCGAGGAAACGCCCTGGCACACCAAGCTCCACGGCAGCACCCCGCTGCCCCAGCCCTGGGTGCTGGATACCTGCCACGCCTACCGCCTGGACGGCGAGGCCGCCCAGGTTATCTGGCCGATGCACCGCCGGGCAGCGCCGGTACGCGAGTCCACGCCGCAAGAGTGATCGTCCATCCACATATAGTGCGGATTTCGCCACATCGCTCGCTTGCAATGAAGTTGTTATAATCGCCCGACTTCAAAAAACTCCGAATCCGCGCCCCGCCCGCGGCTCCGTCCGCACAGCGCCATCCCGCAGTTTCCATGGCAGTCCACCGGACGGCGTCTGACAGGCCCCGCGGACCCGACAAGCGTGCCGAGGAAACCCGTGGCCGGTACTGAAATCGCAACGCCAGGCGCCCCGCTCGCGGGAGCCGCCGTGTCATCGGGCAGCTCGTTCCACACGGCCATGCGCATCCTGCCCGCCTCCCAGCGGCAGGCCATGTTCGAGATCTACGCGTTTTGCCGCGCCGTGGACGATATTGCCGATGGCGACACCCAGCACGCCGACCGTCTGGCCGCGCTCGATCAATGGCGCGCGGACATCGCCGCCTGCTACGCCGGCCGGGCGCCCGCCGCACTTGAGCCGCTGAATGTGCAGATTCAGGCATTCAACCTCCAGCAGCAAGACTTCTGCGACGTCATCGACGGCATGATCATGGACGTCGTGTCGACCATCGTCGCGCCGGACGCCGCCACGCTGGACACCTATTGCGACCGCGTGGCCAGCGCCGTGGGCCGGCTGGCCGTACGCGTGTTCGGCATCGACGAAGCACCCGGCATTGCGCTGGCGCACCATTTGGGCCGCGCGCTGCAGCTGACTAATATCCTGCGCGATATCGACGAGGACGCCGGCATCGGCCGCCTGTACCTGCCCGCCGAGGCGCTGGCCGCCGCCGGCATCCCGATCGGCACGCCGCACGCGGTGATCCATCACCCCGCCATTGGCACGGTCTGCCAGGGCCTGGCGCGGGAAGCGCAGGCTCACTACGACGCCTCCGCCGCCATCATGGCGCGCTGCCCGGCGCGCGTGGTGCGCTCGCCGCGCATCATGTTCGAGGTCTACCACGGCATTCTCACGCGCCTGCTGGCGCGTGGCTGGCAGCCGCCGCGCACGCGTGTGCGCGTGCCCAAGGCCAAGCTCGTGTGGATCCTGCTCCGGCATGCCATTGCCTGACCCGACACACCTAATATGGAAGAGGATGGGCCGCCGCCCGGCGCGCCATCCGCAGAGAGAGAAGTGCCCCCAGAATTGATGAACCAGGCCGCAACGATCACCCGCCCCGAATTCGCCACCACCGACGCGCTGGCTGCCAGCGTGAACCGGCTCGCCCAGCCTGCCCTGCCGGACCCGCTCGACGCCGGCATCGCCCATGCCGTGGATACCCTGCTCGCCCAGCAACAGGCCGATGGCCACTGGGTCTATGAGCTGGAAGCCGACGCCACCATCCCGGCCGAATACATCCTGATGGTGCATTACCTCGGCGAGCAGGCCGACCCGGTGCTCGAGGGCAAGATCGCCAACTACCTGCGCCGCATCCAGAACGCCGATGGCGGCTGGCCGCTGTTCCACGCGGGCGCCTCCGACATCAGCGCCAGCGTGAAGGGCTACTTCGCGCTCAAGATGGCCGGGGACGACCCCGAGGCCGCGCACATGCGCCGCGCCCGCGCCGCCATCCACGGGATGGGCGGCGCCGAGGCGAGCAACGTCTTCACGCGCACCCTGCTGGCCCTGTACGGCGTGATGCCGTGGCAGGCCGTGCCGATGATGCCCGTGGAAATCATGCTGCTGCCGCAGTGGTTCCCGTTCCATCTCTCCAAGGTCTCGTACTGGGCGCGCACGGTGATCGTGCCGCTGCTGGTGCTGAACAGCCTGCGTCCGCGGGCGCGCAACCCGCGCAAGATCGGCATCGACGAACTGTTCCTGCGCCCGGCCCAGTCCACCCGGCTGCCGGCGCGCGCGCCGCACCAGAGCCCGCTCTGGGTGGGCGTGTTCCGCGCGCTGGACGCCGTGGTGCGCGTGGCCGAGCCGCTGTTCCCGCGCAGCCTGCGCGCGCGGGCCATCGAGCGCGCCCGCACGTTCACCGTGGAGCGCCTGAACGGCGAAGACGGCCTCGGCGCCATCTTCCCGGCGATGGTCAACTCGGTGCTGATGTTCGACGTGCTCGGCGTGCCCGAGAGCGACCCGAACCGCGCCATTGCGCGCCGCTCGATCGACAAGCTGCTGGTCGTCCGCGACGATGAAGCCTATTGCCAGCCCTGCCTGTCGCCGGTCTGGGACACTTCGCTGGCCAGCCACGCGCTGCTGGAAGTGGGCGAGCCGCGCGCCATCGCCGCCGCCGTGCGCGGCCTGGACTGGCTGGTGCCGCTGCAGGAACTCGACCTCCAGGGCGACTGGATCGTGCGCCGCCCGGACGTGCGGCCCGGCGGCTGGGCCTTCCAGTACGCCAATGCCCACTATCCGGACGTGGACGACACCGCCGTGGTGGCCGCCGCGATGGACCGCGCCGACAAGGGCGACCGGACCGACCGCTACAAGACCGCCGTGGCGCGTGCCTGCGAGTGGGTCGTCGGCATGCAGAGCAGCAACGGTGGCTGGGGCGCCTTCGAGCCCGAGAACACCCATCTCTACCTGAACAACATCCCGTTCGCCGACCACGGCGCGCTGCTGGACCCGCCCACGGCCGATGTCTCGGCGCGCTGCCTGGCCATGCTCTGCCAGCTCGGCCAGATGCCGGCCAACAGCGAGCCCGCCGCGCGCGCGCTGCGCTACCTGCTGGACGAGCAGGAAGCGGACGGCAGCTGGTTCGGCCGCTGGGGCACCAACTATATCTATGGCACGTGGAGCGCGCTGTGCGGCCTGAACGCCGCCGGCATCGGCGCCAACGCGCCCGAAGTGCAGCGCGCGGCCAAGTGGCTGCTGTCGATCCAGAACCCGGACGGCGGCTGGGGCGAGTCGGGCGACAGCTACAAGATCGCCTATCGCGGCTACGAGCGCGCGCCGAGCACGGCCTCGCAGACCGCCTGGGCCATGCTGGGCCTGATGGCAGCCGGCGCCGGCGACCATCCGGCGGTGGTGCGCGGCGTGGAATTCCTGCTGCGCACGCAGGCCAGCCATGGTTTCTGGGACGAGCCGTATTTCACGGCCGTGGGCTTCCCGCGCGTGTTCTACCTGCGCTACCACGGCTATGCACGCTTCTTCCCGCTGTGGGCGCTGGCGCGCTTCCGCAACCTGCTGCGCGAGGGTAACCACGCCGTGGCGTGGGGCCTGTGAGCCCCGCCCACGCCCCGGTGCTGGCGGTGAGCGGCATGCGCTTCGAGGCGCAGATCGCAGCCGGCCCCGGTATCGAAACGCTGTACGGCCGCCGTGACGCCGCGCTGGCGCGGGCCCTCGACCAGGCATTGAAGCATGGCCGCGCGGGCGGCTTCGCGGGGGTGATCAGCTTTGGCGTGGCGGGCGGGCTCGACCCGACGCTGCCGCCGGGCACGGTCATCGTGGCCACCGGCGTGCGCGCTGGCGCCGAATCGTTCCGCACCGACCCGTTCTGGAGCGCCGCCCTACGCCGCGCGCTGCCGCAGGCGGTGCCCGGCCTGCTGGCCGGCGCCGACACCGCCGTGACCACCGTGGCGGACAAGGCCGCGCTGCATGGCCTGCACGGCGCGCTGGCGGTAGACATGGAATCGCACATCGCCGCCCGCATAGCCCGCGCGCACGGCCTGCCCTTCACCGCGCTGCGCGTGGTGGTGGACCCGGCCGACCGCCCCGTGCCACCGCTGGCCGTGGCCGGCATGGGCGCCGATGGCAGCACCGATATCGGCGCCATCCTCATCGGCCTGCTCAAGGCCCCCCATCACCTGCCCGGCCTGCTGCGCCTGGGCCAGGACGCCGCGGCAGCCCGCCGCGCGCTGCAAGCCGCCCGCCGGGCGCTGGGCGAGGAATTCGGCTTGCCTGCGTCGGCGCTGGCTTAGGACTCGTCCTAACCGGCGAACCGGCCAACCAACTCAGCCAAACTTCCGCGCCGCATCGCGCGCGAGGCCTGAGCCGATGCCGCCGAACAGATCCCCTTCCACGCGCTTGGCGCCCGGCAGCAGTTCCGCCAGGCGCTGGCGCAGCAGCGGCACGCTGCTGGAGCCGCCGGTGAACAGGATCGTATCGACCTGATCCGCCGTCACGCCGGCTGTGTCCAGCATGTGGCGTACCGTGCTCTCGGTCTTCGTCACCAGCTTGGCGATGGCGCCATCGAAGTCATCGCGCGTAATCAGCAGCTGGGTGTCCGGGGCGATGCGGTGCAGGTCCACCCAGGTCTTTTCTTCCTCGGACAGCGCGATCTTGGCCGCCTCTACCTGGATGGCGAGCCAGTGGCCGGCGCGGTCCTTGATCAGCCGGATCAGGCGGTCCAGCTTCTCGGTCTCGGCGGCGTCACGGTAGTTATCCATCACCAGCGACCACGCCTTGCGCGTGTAGAGCAGGTTGATGGTGTGCCAGCTCGCCAAATCGAAATACTGGCTCGACGGCATTTCCTTGCCGTTGCGTAGCTGGCTGCCCAGCCCCAGCAGCGGCATGGCGCTGGCCAGGCTCAGGGCGCGGTCGAAGTCGGTCCCGCCGATATGGACACCGCCGTTGGCCAGGATGTCGGCCTTGCGGTCGAGCTTCTTGGCGCGGTCCGGTGACAGCCGCACCAGCGAAAAGTCGGACGTACCGCCGCCAATGTCGGCCACCATCACCAGTTCCTCACCCGAGATGCCGGCCTCGTAGTCGAACGCGGCGGCAATCGGCTCGTACTGGAACGCGATCTCCTGGAAGCCCGCCGCGCGGGCGATCTCGCCCAGCGTGTCCTCGGCCAGTTGATCGGCCTTGGGGTCTTCGTCGATAAAGAACACTGGCCGGCCCAGCACCGCCTTGGTGAACGTGGTGCCGGCCGCCAGTTCGGCGCGGCGTTTCAGTTCGCCGATGAAATGGGCCAGCAGCTGGCGGAAGGGCATGGCCTGGCCCATGACCTCGGTGCTGTCGTCCATCATCGACGTGCCGAGCAGGCTCTTGAGCGAGCGCATCAGCCGGCCCTCGTAGCCGGCCAGATAGTCGCCCAGCGCGGCGCGCCCATAGCTGACCAGCGGGTCCTCGGCATGGAAGAAGATCACCGACGGGAGCGTGGTCTTGCCATCTTCCAGCGGCAACAGCACCGGCTGGTGGGGGCGCAGCCAGCCTACCGTGGAGTTGGACGTGCCGAAGTCGAGACCGCAAGCGTGGGACATTGTTCTGCCTACCTTTCAATTCTGGGCCGCTATTGTAGTGGAGCCGGACGGCTCAGGCAGACGCAATGGCCATGCCCACCCCCTCGTCATTGCCGACTTGACATGCCCCGTCGCGTCCTCCTATCCTTCGCGTGTTCCTTCTTTAAGATCGATGTTCTATCTTACAGAACTTCTCAAAGCACATCCGGACACACGAAAACCGCAGGAGACACCCGCATGTTCCGTTCCGCCCCGATCCGTTCCCGCCTTCGTTCCCGCCTCCGTTCCAGCCTTCCGTTGCCGGCCCGCGCGCTGGCGGTGACGCTGCTTGCGGCCCCGCTGCTGACCGGCGCTCCCGCCGCGCTGGCCGCCGATGCCTGGCCGAACCAGCCCGTGCGGCTGGTGGTGCCGTTCCCGCCGGCTGGCGGCACGGACGTGCTGTCGCGCCTCGTCTTCAACAAGGTCGGGGCGGCCACGCACTGGACCGTGGTGGTCGAGAATCGCGCCGGCGCCGGCGGCAATATCGGGCTGGATACGGTGGCCAAGGCCCGCGCGGACGGCTACACGGTCGGCATGGGCCAGACCGCCAACCTCGCCATCAATCCGTCGCTCTATCCCAAGATGCCGTACGACGCCGTCCGCGACTTCACGCCCGTGGTGCTGGTATCCGCCCAGCCGGTGGTGGTGATCGTGCGGCAGGATGCGCCGTTCAAGACGCTGGCCGATCTGGTGGCGGCGGGCAAGGCCAAGCAGTTGTCGATGGCGTCCGCCGGCACCGGCACCGTGGGCCACCTGACCGGCGAGATGTTCCAGCGCCGCGCCGGCATCAAGGCGCTGCACGTGCCGTATAAGGGCGCCTCCCCGGCGCTGACCGACCTGATGGGCGGCCAGACCGACTTCTACTTCGCCACGCCGCCCATCGCCCTGCCGATGCTCAAGGCCGGCAAGCTGCGCGCGCTGGCCGTGACCTCCGCCAAGCGCCTGCCGCTGCTGCCCAACGTGCCCACCGTGGCCGAACAGGGCTACGCCGGCTTCCAGGCCGAGGACTGGAAGGCGCTCGTGGCCCCGGCCGGCACGCCCGCCGAGGTGGTGCAACGCCTGAACGCCGAGGTGAACAAGGCCCTGAAGGACCCGGACACCGTGGCCAGGCTGCGCGAGGAAGGCAGCGAGCCGCGCGGCGGCAGCCCCGCCGACCTGGCCAGCGTCATCAAGGCCGAGAACACGCGCTGGGGCACCATCGTGCGTGAGTCCGGCGCCAAGGCTGAGTAATCTTTTCAAGGCAGGACCCGTCATGCAACCGCACCCGCACCCGCAACCGAACAAGCCGCTCCGCAACATCCGCGTGCTCGACCTCACCAACGTGCTGGCCGGCCCGTTCTGCTGCCATCAGCTGGCGCACATGGGCGCGGAGGTGATCAAGGTGGAGACGCCGGGCACCGGCGACCTCGCGCGCCAGCTTGGCGCCGATGCCGACCTGAACCAGCGCCTGATGGGCGTGTCCTTCCTCGCCCAGAACCCGGGCAAGCGCTCGATCACGCTCAACCTCAAGCACGCGCGCGGCAAGGAGGTGTTCCGCAAGCTCGTGGCCAGCGCCGATGTGCTGGTCGAGAACTTCCGGCCCGGCGTGATGAAGCGGCTCGGCCTTGGCCATGAAGACCTGAAGGCCGTGAATCCGCGCCTGATCTACTGCGCGATTTCGGGCTTCGGCCAGGACGGCCCGCTCTCGGACCTGCCTGCCTACGACCAGATCATCCAGGGCATGTCGGGCGTGATGAGCATCACCGGCGACCCGGAAACCGCGCCGTACCGCGTGGGCTATCCGGTCTCCGACACCATCGGCGGCATCACGGCGGCCTTCGCCATCGCGGCGTCGCTGGCGGACACCACGCGCACCGAGGGCTATTTCCTCGACGTGTCGATGCTGGAAGCCACGCTCGCCACGATGGGCTGGGTGGTCTCCAACCACCTGATCGCCGGCAAGGCGCCCTCGCCGATGGGCAACGAGAACATGACGGCCAGCCCGTCCGGCACCTTCCGCACCGGCGACGGCCTGCTCAACATCGCCGCGAACAAGCAGGAGCAGTTCGAGGCCGTGTGCCGCGTGGTGGGCCGCCCCGAACTGGCCACCGATGCACGCTTCGCGCAGCGCCAGGCCCGGCTGACCAACCGCCGCGCGCTGACGGAGGCGCTGGAGGCGGAACTGGCCCGCGAGCCCGCCACGGTCTGGTGGCAATGGCTGAACGAGGCCGGCGTGCCGGCCGGGCCGGTGCTGAACGTGCCCGACACGCTGGCCCATCCGCAGGTGCGCGACCGCGGCATGATCGGCGATTTCCCCGATGTGCCCGGCGTGGGCCGCGACATCCGGCTGGTGCGCACCGGCTTCAAGGTCAACGGGCAGGCACCCGCCGTGGACACCCCGCCGCCCGAACTGGGCCAGCACACCCGCGACATCCTCGTCGAACTCGGCTACGCCGACGCCGACATCGACACCCTGAAACAGGAGCGCGCGCTATGAGCGACAAGACGATCGACGCCGGCCAGCAGGCCTCGCAGGACTGGTGGCACACCGAAATCATCGACATGAAGCCGGGCGAGATCCGCTATCGCGGCTACCCCATCGAGCAACTGATTGGCAATGTCTCCTTCGCCCAGATGATCTGGCTGATGCTGCGCGGCGACCTGCCGGGGCCCGGCCAGGGCGAATTGCTCGACGCCGCGCTGATGGCGGCGGTGGACCATGGCCCGCAGGCGCCGAGCATCGCGATTGCGCGCATGGCGGCCACGTGCGGCGTGGGGCTGAACAACGCGATGGCATCGGCCGTGAACGTGCTGGGCGACGTGCACGGCGGCGCCGGCGAGCAGGCGGTGGAGCTGTATCAGGACGTGGCGCAGCGCGAGGATGCCGGCGCCACGCGCGAGGCAGCCGTGGCGGCGGCGCTGCAGGCCTACCGGGAGCTGCGCGGCAAGTTTGTGTCGGGTTTCGGGCACCGCTTCCACCCGCTCGACCCGCGTGCGCCGCGCCTGCTGGCGCTGGTGGATCAGGCGGCCGCCGCCGGTGTGGTCTCCGGCCGCTACGCGGGCATCGCCCGCGCGGTGGAGCAGGCGCTCGGCGCCGGCCGGGAGAAGCCGATTCCGATGAATATCGACGGCGCCACGGCGGTGATCTACGCCGAACTGGGCTTCCCGGCCCCGCTCGCGCGCGGCCTGTTCTGCCTGTCGCGCTCGGTCGGCATCCTCTCCCACGCCTGGGAACAAACCCAGCAAGGTGGCCGCAATAAGGGCCCGATCCCCCGCCAGTTCATCTGGACGTACGACGGCGTGCCGCAGCGGGATGTGCCGGGCGCGCAATAGCCCGAGACGCCGTCAGCGGATCTCCGGATACTGCGTCGCCCCTGCCGCTGCCAGCGGCAGGCTGTCGTAGGCGGCCACGTCGGGCACGACGAAGCGCTGCACCACCACCGCCTCAAGCAATCCGGCGTAGCGGGCGTCCTCGTGCAGGCTGCACAGCTTGTCCACGAGCCGCTCCCGGTCCGGCGCCGGCAGGGTCTGGGCGGCTACCAGTAGCGGGATCGGCGTCCACGGCGTGACGGCGATGGTGTCCACCCCGGCCAGCCACGCCGGCTCATGCTTTCGTACGAGTTCGAGAAAATAGCTGTCGAGGGCGGTCACGTCGATCTGTCGCCCCTGCAACGCCTCCAGCACGCGCGGCGGCGTGTCGAGCGGGCCGACCGAGGCCGAATACAGCGCGCTGCCCGACTCTCCCGCGTACGGGGCCAGCAGCAGCCGCGCCGCCTGATAGCCCGACTGCGAATGCGGCACCATCCAGCCGAAGCGCTGCCCGAAGGTATCGGGCAGGCTGCGCCAGCCGCATTCGCGCCGCACCAGCAGTTCGCTCCGATAGCGCGGCAGCCCGCCGTACGCCTCCACCGCCGGCACCGGCGCCACCAGCGGCACCACGGGCGCGACGTGTTCCGCGAACGGCAGTCCGCACATGAAGCCGCATACCAGGTCGCGCCGCTGCCACAGCGCCTTCAGGGAGGCCGGCCAGGCGTGCGGAATCACACGCACCGGCCAGTCGAGATCGGCGAAGACCTGCACGAACAGCCGCTGCCACGCCTCGGCCACTGCCGGCGTGGCGTTGTACATGCGCGTCGAGGCAACGCCGTGCGTCATCTCAGGCAAACCGCAGCGTCTGGCCGAGCCCCAGCGCCCGCGCCTTGGTCAGCATGGCATGGCCGAGCGCGATGTCCGTGGTGGACAGCCCGCGGTGCCAGAACAGGATGGTCTCGTCGTCGCGCTCGCGGCCCGGCTTCAGCCCCGCCACGATCTGGCCCAGTTCGGCATGGAGGTTTTCCTCGTTCAGCCGCCCGCTGTCCACGTGCTGGCGCAGCGCGCCGAACGGCAGCCCCTTGCGGCACTGGCCCCAGTCGTCCACGACCATCTTGCCCATGATGTCGGTCAGCGACAGCTCCACGGCGCTCATCGTGCCGTACGGAATCACCAGCGCGCCGGGCTTGATCCATTCGGTCAGCAGCATCGGCGTGGGCGCCGGCAGGCGGGAGGCTTCCACGATGATGTCCGCCCCGCGCACGCAGGACTCCCAGTCGTCAGTCACGATCACCGGCTTGCCGAGGTCGCGCGTCAGCCGGGCGGCAAAGGCGTCGCGGCTCTCCGGGCGGCGCGAATGGACGCGGATTTCGTCGAAATCGAAGATCGAATCGAGCAGCCGCACGTTCCAGTACGAGGTCCCGCGGGCGCCCACATGCCCGAGGATCTTGCTGCCCTTGCGCGCCAGATGCCGCGCGCCGAGCGCCGTCACGGCGCCGGTGCGCATGTCGGTGATGGCCGTGGCGTCGATCACGGCCAGCGGCACGCCGTTGTCCGGGTCGAACAGGTTCAGCAGCGCCATTTCCGACGGCAGGCCCTGCTTGTAGTTATCGACATAGTCCGAAACCACCTTCACCCCGGCCACATGCAGCGGCTTGATAAAGCCACGCAGCACGTTGAAATGGCCCTTGTCCGACGACTCCGGCACCAGGTGCACGCGCGGCTCGATCACGGTCTCGCGGCGGCCCTGCGCGGCCAGCGCGCCTTCCACCGCCGCCAGGATCTCGGCATCGGTCAGCGCCAGTTCGGCCACGTCCGGCCCGTTCAGGTAGGTCAGGTACAACTCTTTCACGGCGGTCTCCTTACTGCATCGGGGGAATGTTGGCGCGGTGCACGATGGCGCGCCATTTGAGCGTCTCGGCGGCGATGGTGCCGCCGAACGCCTGCGCGCTGTTGCCCACGGGCTCCAGGCCCAGCGCGTCGAGTTTTTCTTTCACATCGGGCTGGCGCAGCACGGTGGCCACATCGGCCTGCCATTTCTGGACGATGGCGTCCGGCGTGCCCTTCGGCGCCACCAGCCCGTACCACGAGGTCACGTCGAAGCCCGGATAGCCCGATTCCGCCACCGTCGGCACGTTCGGCAACTGCGGCAGGCGGCGCGGGCTGGCCACGGCCAGCGGCACCAGCTTGCCGGTGCGGATGTGCTGCAACACCGTGGAAATCCCCCCGAACATCATCTGCACCTGCCCGGCCAGCACGTCGTTGAGCGCGGGCGCCATGCCGTTGTAGGGCACGTGCACCATCTTGATACCGGCCTCCAGGTTCAGCAGCTCGCCCGCCAGATGCGCGCCGCTGCCGTTGCCGGGCGAGGAGAAATTGAGTTCGCCCGGGTGGGCCTTGGCGTAGCTCACCAGATCCTTCAGCGAGCGGGCGTGGACGGCCGGATTCACCACCAGCACGTTCGGCGACGCCGCGAGCATGGTCACGGGCACGAAGTCGCGCGTCTCATAGCCGAGTTTCGGGAACAGGATGGGGTTCACGGTCAGGTTGCCGGCCGGGGCCAGGCCCAGCGTGTAGCCGTCCGGCGCGGCGCGGGCCACGGCCTCCATGCCGATATTCCCGGCGGCGCCGGGCTTGTTGTCCACCACGATGGACTTTCCCCACTTCTCGCCCAGTTTCTGGCCGATGAGGCGCGGCAGCGCGTCCGCCACGCCGCCGGCGGCGAATGGCACGATGATCCGCACCGGCTTGGCGGGATAGGTCGAATGGGTGTCCGGCTGCGCGTTGGCTGGCGCCGCCCATGACAGCGCTACCGGCAGCAGCCATGCCGCTGCCAGCCTGAAAAGATGACGATTCACTGCGGGCTCCCCGTGCTTTGCGATCGCGATGCTGCCGCCGTGACAGCGCTTCCGGCTTGTCTTCGGCAGCAGCTTGTATAGACTGATCTTATCGATCCTGTCTGATACTGTATAGACAACTTTTTGCAGATCGAAAAGCGGTTTCCGCATAAGCGGCGCAATCCCCGCGTCATCCCTGTGTCGCGCACGGCGTTGGTGCGATGCGGCACAATGCGCGGGCATCGTCAGGGGTGGCCGGCGCCGCATTTCACCGAAGCGGACCGCGCGCACCATTACAGAGAGCCAGGAGCCTGCATGTCATCGACCCCTTCGTCGGCCACGCCGACGCCCGCCTTCCAGCGCATCAAGGACTATGTGCAGGGGGAGATCGAGGCCGGCACCTGGGGCGAGGGGGACGCCATCCCGCCCGAACTGCGGCTTGCGGCCCAGTTCGGCGTTTCGCGCATGACGGTGAACCGCGCGCTCAACGAGCTGGAGGCGGAACAGGTGCTGGTGCGGCGCAAGGGCGCCGGCACGTTCGTGGCGCCGCAGCGCTACCAGGCCACCGTGGTGGAGATCCGCAGCATTGCCGAGGAGATCCGCGCGCGCGGCCACCGCCACCGCAGCGCGCTGTTCCGGCTGGAACGCCAGCACGCCACGCGCATGCTGGCCACCCAGTTCGGCGTGGCCGAGCGCAGCATGCTGTTCCATTCGGTGATCCTGCACTACGAGAACGACGCGCCGATCCAGGTGGAAGACCGCTGGGTCAATCCGGCGCTGGCGCCGGGCTATATGGAAATCGACTTTGGCGCGGTCACGCCCAACGAGCACTTGATGCGGGTGGCGCCGCTACAGCGCGCCGAGTACCAGATCGAGGCGCAACTGCCCACGGCCGAGGTGGCGGAGATGCTGGCCATCGGCGAGGCGGAGCCGGCGCTGGTGCTGCGCCGCCGCACGTTTTCGCGCGATGCGGTGGCCTCGCTGGTGGTGTTGTGGCACCCGGGCAAGCGGTATCGCTTCGGGGGCGCGCTGGGGTAGGCCCGCCTAGGCGGCGGTGACGCAGTCCATCGACGTCGGCGCCGGTGCGGGCGCTTCCGGGGTCTCGTCGATCACCATGCTCGACCCGAGCACGAACTGGTCGCGGCCCCGCTGCTTGGCCATGTAGAGCGCGCGGTCGGCTTCGGAAAACAGGTTGCGCCACAGCGACTCGCGGCTCGTGGCGCCGCCGTGCAGCTGCGCCACGCCGATGCTGACGCTGGCATGCCCGCCCCGCCCCGGCAGTTCGATCGCCCGCACCTTGCGCAGGATGCGGTTGGCCAGCGCCGTGGCCTGCTGTTCGTCCGTGTGGGGGCAGAGGATGCAGAATTCCTCGCCACCGTAGCGCGCGGCGATGTCCGAAGCGCGGCGCGAGTTGTCCAGCGCGGCGGCAATCTCGCGCAGCACGTTGTCGCCGGCGTGGTGGCCGTGGGTGTCGTTGACCTGCTTGAAGTGGTCCACGTCGATGACGAGGCAGGACAGCGCCTCGCGCTCGCGCTGCCAGCGCGCCACCAGGCCCATGGCCGTCATGTCCAGCGCGCCGCGGTTCAGCAGGCCGGTCAGTGCATCGACCCGCGCCCCGCTCTCGTTCCGGGCGATGATCTGTTCCATCGCCATCAGGCTGAAGCCGAACAGGCCCAGCAGCACCGCCACCAGCGGCGCCAGCGGCCAGACCGACGAGGCGGTCTGGGCAAAGAACGGCACCATCACGTGCCCGTGGAATGACGCCGCCTGCCCCAGCGCCGCCACCTGGGAGCCCAGCAGCACCAGATGGGAGGCCAGCACCAGCGGCCCGCCGATGCTGGTACGGCCGCGCGCGCTGCGCAGCAGGGTAATGAGGGTGGTGAACGACGTCATGGCCAGCACGCCGTAGCCGATGGCGTGGATCAGCAGCGGGCCGTCCGCCAGCCCGCTCATCAGCACCATCAGGACCATCACCACGGCGCCGGTGGCCCGCAGCAGCATGGCGCGCTCGGGCAGGCCGTAATAGACCCGCACGCCGCGATAGATCGCCAGCCGGCCGACGATATAGGCACCCGCGCCGAGCGCCCCGAGCTGGAGCGACCCGGCGCCCACGCTGGCCGCCACGACCAGCCCGGCCCCGGAAGCGATGACATGGCCGCTCGCCCACAGCCGCCCGGCCTCGTTGGCGCGCAGCGCGAGCACCAGCCCCGCCGCCATTACCAGCGTGCTGGAGAACACCACCATCATGACGACCAGAATGGTCTGCTGGGCCAGGTGCACGGATTCAACATCCTCTAAAGCTACCGGGGGCGGCTGCCGTTATTGCGGTTTACCCTGATCCTGGCCGCAAGATGCCCGCTGATAACGGGAATTGCGACCGGAGAGGCGCATCATAGCCCGTGCATGGCGTGCGGCGGCACCCCCGTTAAGCCGGGTTAGCGCGCACGCAACGTTTTGAAATTACTACGGAAATCCGTGCGGATCAGTCTTCGTCAGATGGGACGTTCTGCCCTGCGGGCACCGCCGGGGCGCGGGCCGGCTGGACTTCCGGGAAGGTGCCGCCAAGCGCCGCCGTAAGCTGGCGCGCGGCCGCGAGCACCTGATCGCGGAAGGCTTCGGAGAAACGCGGCGTCGGGCAGGTCAGCGTCAGCGCCCCCTTCAGTTCCCCGGCCGGGCCGAATACCGGCGCGGAGACCCCGGCGATGTCCGGACTGCGGTCGCCCACCATGGCAATCACCCCTTCCTCGCGGATGCGCTGGTAGATCTCGCCCCGTGCGCCCGAGAACGCCCGCAGCACCCGGCCGCCGGCGCCACGGTTGCGCGGCAGGAGATCGCCGGCGCGGATGTGGTCGCGCACGGGCTGGGGGGAATCCACGCGGTACAGGCACAGGCGATGCTCGCCCTGCTCCACGTGGAAGGCGGCCGATTCGCGTGTGTCGCGCACCAGCTCGCGCAGCGCGGGCACCACCACCTGTTCCAGCGAGAACGACGCCGCGTAGACCGCATTGAGCCGGGCGACTTCCGGGCCGAGCCCGTAGCGGCCATCGGGCAACCGCTGCACCAGCCGGGCATGCTCGAGCGAGGCCAGCAGCCGCAGCAGCGTGCTCTTATATAGACCGCTCCGGTGCGCCAGTTCGGCCAGGCCGAGCGCGGTATCCCCTTCCCGGAAGACCGAGAGCACGAACAGCGCCCGGTCCACGGCCACGGCGCCGCCTGCGGCGCCATGCTTGTCGGCTTCGGAGAGTTGGGCGGCTTTACGTGGCATGAGGGAGCGGCGGACGGCCGGTTGGAATGGGCGTCCACCGTATAGAACGGCCCGGGGCTTGTCAATCCGCCCGGGCTAAGGGTTTCAGCCCCGTTCGGCGCAATAGGCGGCTGTGGTGTACGGGAACGCCACCGCCGTCTGGCCGCGCAGCGCCGGGTCGGTGGCGATGACGTCGTGCAACTGGGCGCGCACCGCGTCCTGCTGCGCCGGGGGCAGCGAGGCGATGAAGCTGACCGACATCACGCGGTCCACGATGACCTGCTCCGGCGCGCCGGTGTGGGTGTAGGGGAATTCCGTCAGGCGCAGCGGCCCGAAGCCTTCGGCGGGAAAGACCCGCTTCCAGTCACCCCGGTAGTAGCGCGGGGCATCCCCTTCGAACGGGGTCATGATGGCCGTGAGCCGGGCCACCCAGTCGACCGATTCATCGCGCACGTTCCACACCAGCCCGAGCTTGCCGCCGGGGCGCAGCACGCGGCGGATCTCGTCCATGGCGGCGGGGTTGGCGAACCAGTGGAAGGCCTGCGCGCAGACCACGGCGTGCACGCTGGCGTCGGGCAGCGGGATGGCTTCGGCGGTGCCGGCCAGCACGGTGGCGTCCGGCAGCTTGGCGGCAAGCTGGGCGCGCATCTCGGCGACCGGCTCCACGGCCACCACGCTGGCGCCGGTGGCGGCCAGCAGGCGGGTGAACTTGCCGGTGCCGGCGCCGAGGTCGACCACGGACTTGCCCGGGGCGAGCCCCAGCGTGTCGTGCAGCCAGTGCGCCAGTTCGGCGGGATATTCGGGACGCCCGCGGGCGTAGGTATCGGCCTGGGCGGCAAAACCCTGGGCGGCGGCATTGTGGATGGCGGTCATGGGGGCTCCGGACGAGACCACGTACCTTACTCCGCCCCTCGCCGCCAGGCAACGGGGTAACGGGCCAACCGGGTCAGTGCTGCATGCCCCAGCGCCGTACCGTCACGCGTTCCAGCGTGGTGAAGACCAGCCCCTCCACCGCCAGCCCGATCAGGATCACCGTGGCGAGCCCGGCGAACACGCGGTCTGTGTACAGCTCGTTGCGGTTCTGGAAGATGTACCAGCCCAGTCCACCCTTGCCCGACGACGCGCCGAACACCAGTTCCGCCGCAATCAGCGTGCGCCAGGCAAAGGCCCAGCCGATCTTGAGCCCGGACAGCACGGCCGGCAGCGCCGCCGGCAGCAGGATCAGCACCACATAGCGCAGGCCGCGCAGCCCGTAGTTGCGCCCGGCCATGCGCAGCGTCTCAGGCACGCCCCGAAAGCCTGCGTAGGTATTCAGCGCCAGCGGCCACAGCACCGAGTGGATCAGCACGAAGATCAGGCTCTTGCTGCCCAGGCCGAACCAGAGCAGCGCCAGCGGCAGCAGCGCGATGGCCGGCAGCGGATTGAACATGGCGGTCAGCGTGTCGAGCAGGTCGCGCCCGAGCCGGGTGGAGACTGCCAGCGTGGTCAGCACGAAGGCCAGCGCAATGCCCGCCGCGTAGCCCTGCACCAGCACCGACAGCGACACCGCCGCCTTGCCCGGCAGCTCGCCATTGGCGATGCCTTCGCCAAACGCCCGCGCCGTGGCCAGGAAGGTGGGCAGCAGCAGGTCGTTGTCCTGGATGCGGGCGAGGATTTCCCAGAGCACCGCCAGCGCCAGCAGGATCACCGCCTTGCGCACCCAGCCCTGCTGCCAGAGGCGGCGATGGAAGGGCAGCGGCCGCGACAGCGGCACAGCGGTGAACGGCTCGAGCGCCAGTTCGTATTCAGGGCGGATGGGGGTGTCGAGGGTGGTCATATATATATATAGGCGATATCGTGGCTGGGGACGCTGCCCCTCTCCCCCGGCCCCTCTCCCGCAAGCGGGCGAGGGGAGCAAAGCGGCGGTGTTCCTTCCCCTCTCCCGCTTGCGCGACGGGGAGCAAACCGGCGGTGTTCCTTCCCCTCTCCCGCTTGCGCGACGGGGAGCAAAGCGGCGGCGTTCCTTCCTCTCTCCCGCTTGCGCGACGGGGAGCAAACCGGCGGTGTTCCTCCCCTCTCCCTCTGGGAGAGGGGCCGGGGGAGAGGGTGGGCGTCTCTACGAAGTCGAAACGCTACGCGTGTGCCCTGCCCCGCTCGCCAGCGGTCTCTGCCGGCTGATCGAACAGCATCTGGTGGATGCGCTGCGCGGCGGCCTGGAAATCGGCGCTGCCCTGGCTGGCCAGGCTGAACTGGTGGCTGTTGAGTTCCGCGCGCACGCGGCCCGGGTGCGGGGACAGCAGCAGGATGCGGTTGCCGACCACCAGCGCCTCCTCGATCGAATGGGTCACGAACAGCAGCGTGAAGGCGGCGTCGTGCCACAGTTCGAGCAGTTCCTCCTGCATGCGGCGCCGGGTCAGCGCGTCCAGCGCGGCGAACGGCTCGTCCATCAGCAGCACCTTGGGCCGCATCGCCAGCGCGCGGGCAATCGCCACGCGCTGTTTCATGCCGCCGGATAGCGTGTGCGGATAGGCATCGGCAAACTGCGCCAGCCCCACCTTGTTCAGGAAGTGCAGCGCCACCTCGGCGGCCTCGGCGGCGCCCATGCCGCGCGAGCGTCGCAGCGGGAACATCACGTTCTGCTTCACCGTCTTCCACGGCGGCAGCTGGTCGAATTCCTGGAACACGACGATGCGGTCCGGCCCCGGCGCCGCCACGCGCCGCCCTTCCAGGCGGATCTCGCCCTCGGCCGGCGGCACGAAGCCGGCCACGGCCTTGAGCAGCGTGGACTTGCCGCAGCCGGACGGCCCCAGCAGCACGAAGCGATCCCCGCCATGCACGTCGAAGCTCACGCGGTGGGTGGCGCGCACCACGCGCGCGTCGGTGCGGTATTCGAGCGAGACGCCATCCACCTGCAACAGCGGCGCAGACGGTGACGAAGACGGCGACCGGCCCGGAATCACGCGCAGATGCGCGCCTGGGTGCAGCGGTTCAGACATGTCAGCTCCCCTGGGCCGTGGCCGGGTCCTGGAAGAAGTAGTCCTGCCAGGTCTTCGGCTGGTTCTTGATCGCCCCCACGCGGTGCATGAACTCGGCCAGCGCGAAGGTGTTCTGCGGCGTGACCTTGAACTGCACCTGCGGGTTACGCAGAATCTTGACCAGCAGCGCGCGGTCGATCTTGGCCTTGTTCACGCGGATATAGAGGTCGGCGGCGGCCTCCGGATTGGCGGTGGCGAACTGCGCGGCCTCGGCCAGCGCATCGACGAAAGCGCGGTAGGTCTTGGGGTTCTCGTTGCGGAACTTCTCGGTGGCGTAGAGCACGGTGGCGGAACTCGGCCCGCCCAGCACGTCGTACGAACTGAGCACGATGCGCGCGTTGGGGTTGCCGGCCAGCTCCTGCTCCTGGAACGG
Organism: Cupriavidus sp. OV096; assembly: GCF_900115455.1. NCBI lineage: Bacteria > Pseudomonadati > Pseudomonadota > Betaproteobacteria > Burkholderiales > Burkholderiaceae > Cupriavidus > Cupriavidus sp. OV096. Next base: position 35,590 of record NZ_FOWM01000008.1, on the reverse strand, counting down.
CGGGTTGCCGAAGTGGCCGGTGATCTCGGTGCCGCCGGCGATGATGGCCGCCGCTGCGTCCGGGTGGGGCACGGCCACGGTCCATTTGTCGAGCCGGTTGAATTCCTTGTCGCCCCATTGCTTGGCGGCGGCCAGTTGCAGCACGCGCGACTGCACCGACACCGTGACGGCCGGCAGCGCGATGCGGTCCTTGTCGGAGAAATCGGCAATCGACTTCACCTTGGGATTGTTGCTGACGAGGTAGTACGGGAAGTTGCCGAGCGAGGCCACGCCCTTCACGTTCTGCTTGCCGTGCGTGCGGTCCCACACCGTCAGCAGCGGGCCCACGCCGGCGCCGGCGATGTCGATGGCGCCCGAGAGCAGCGCGTCGTTGACGGCGGCGCCGCCCGAGAGCTGGGTCCATTCCACCTTGACATCCACGCCCTGCTGCTTGCCGTGCTTCTCGATCAGTTGCTGGTCCCGGGCCACGTTCAGCAGCAGGTAGACCACGCCGAACTGCTCGGCAATGCGCAGGCGGCCCTCGGCGTGCGCCACGCCGGTCAGGGCGAGGCTGGCGCACTGCCCAATCAGTACGGTCAGGACGGCGGCGGCGGCGCGGCGTTTCAGGGTCGTCGAAAGAATGGACAGGGACATGCAGGGGCTCCGGATGGATTTCGGTTCGGTGTCGCGTTCAGAACGGCGTATCGCCTTCGATGGTGGTGCGGTACATCACGCGGCGCAGATGGTCGGGCGTGCCGGCGGCCAGATGCAGCAGCGAGCGGTTGTCCCAGAACACGAGGTCGTTCGGCTGCCACTGGTGGCGGTAGACGTGCGCGGGCTTCACGCTATGGGCGAACAGCTCGTCCAGCAGCGCGCGGCTTTCGTCCTCCGGCAGGCCGGCGATGCGCGTGGTGAAGTGCTCGCTGACGAACAGCGCCTTGCGGCCCGTCTCCGGATGCGTGCGCACCACCGGCTGGAGCACCGGCTTCACCTGGGCGATCTGCTCGGGCGAGAGGTTGGGCCGCCACGGGCTGCGCGCCTGCAGTTCGGCGTAGCGGGCCAGATAGGTGTGCTCGGCCTGCAGGCCCTCCACCCGGCGTTGCAGGTCGGCGGGCAGCGCGTCCCAGGCGGCGTGCATATTGGCGAACAGCGTGTCGCCGCCCTCCTCGGGCAGCTCCCGCGCGTGCAGTAGCGAGCCGAGGCTGGGCTTCTCCTTATAGGAGAGGTCGGAGTGCCAGAAGTGGCCGGCATCGCCCAGCCCGATCGGCTTGCCGTCTTCCACCACGTTCGAGACGATCAGGATCTCGGGATGGCCGGGCAACTGGAACTGGTGCAGCACGTGGATCTGCAGCGGGCCAAAGCGGCGGCTGAAGTCGATTTGCTGCGCGGGCGTGATGCGCTGGTCGCGGAAGACCACCACGTGGTGGTCCAGATGGGCGCGATGGAGGCGCTGGAAGTCCGTCGGGGACAGCGGCTGGTTCAGATCGAGCCCGATCACTTCCGCACCAAGCGCGGCGTCGAACGGGCGGATCTCGAAATCCTGGAGGGTGGCAGTCGTCATGGCAATGCGCTTCTCGGCTTCTTGGGGGACCGGGGAACGGGGGGAACCGGGTACAAGCTATGCACTGTAAAGAGCGGGCGATATCGGAACAACGAATGAAATCGCGCGCGGTTATGCGGTTGTCGCATATGGCGCCAATCCGCATAAGCAAAGGCGGGAAGCTTCGTTCGCCACGCGGGCGCTGGCGGCTAGGCTGGCGGGCTAGACACCCACCCGAACGAAGGAAATCCGCCATGTCGCACGAATCTGACGCCACCCGCGACCCCACCCGCCGCCGCCTGGTCCTGGCCGGCCTGGGGAGCGCCGCGCTCCCGCTGCTGTCGACCCTGTCGAGCCTGTCGCACGCGGCCGATGGCGCCGAGACGCTGCGCATCGGCTACCAGAAGTCCTCCACGCTGATGATCTGGCTGAAGTCGCGCGAGACCCTGGAGAAGGCCCTCGCCCCGCTGAAGGTGAACGTGCAGTGGCACGAGTTCACCTCGGGCCTGCCGTTGCTGGAATCGCTGAACGTCAACAACCTCGACCTGACTGCCGATGTGGCGGACGCGGTGCCGCCGTTCGCGCTCGCCGCCGGCGCGCAGCTGACCTACTACGCCATCGAGACGCCCTCGCCCACGGCGCAGGCCATCGTGGTGCGGCAGGACTCGCCGATCCGCACCGTCGCCCAGCTCAAGGGCCAGCGCGTGGCATTCGCCAAGGGCGCGGGGGCGCACTACCTGCTGGTGGAGGCGCTGGCCGAAGCGGGGCTGTCCGTGCGCGACATCGAACCGGCCTACCTGACGCCCGCCGACGCCCGCGCGGCCTTCGAGCGCGGCAGCGTGGCGGCCTGGGTGATCTGGGACCCGTTCCTCGCAGCAGTGCAGCGCCAGGCCAATGCCCGCATCCTGCGCGATGGGACGAAGCTGGCCAGCTACCGGCGCTTCTATCTCGCCGCCACGCCGTACGCGAAGCGTCGGCCCGACGTGCTGGCCGTGGTCTATGACGAACTGCGCCGTGCGGGCGACTGGATCAAGCGCAACCCGGGTCCGGCGGCGGCATGGCATGCGCCGCTGATCGGGCTCGACCCGGCCACCGTGGAGGCCGCCAACCTGCGCCGTACCTATCAGGTACAGGCCGTGGACGCCGCCTCGCTCGAGGAACAGCAGCGCATCGCCGACGCCTTCGCCGCGCAGTCCATCCTGCCGAGGAAAGTGACCGTGGCGGCCTCGCCGGTGTGGAAGCCGGTGTAAGGCGCCGAAGTCAGCCGTCCTCAGTCCCCCCGGTAAGCCGATCCGCCGCCCCGTGCGGCAGCGCACGCCCGCTCCCCGCATCCGTGCCCTACACTCGAAGGCAGCAGCGTCCACAAGATGCTGCGCCGCACAGGGCACCGCGAACCTGACAGGGTTCCAACACGGGGACATCCACATGGACACTGTTGCGCGCTTCGAGATCGGCTTTACCCGCTACCTTTCCGCCCAGGGCACCGCCAGCCCAGACCTTCCCCCCTTCGCCCGCGACCCGGCCGCGCTGCTGCCGCTGTATCGCGCCATGGTGCTGACCCGCCAGTTCGACCTCAAGGCCATCGCCATGCAGCGCACGGGCCAGATCGGCACGTTCGCGTCCGCGCTCGGGCAGGAAGCGATTGGCGTCGGGGTGGCCTCCGCCATGCTGCCGGACGACGTGCTGGTGCCGTCCTACCGCGACCACGCCGCGCAGTTTGTGCGGGGCGTCACCATGACCGAGAGCCTGCTGTACTGGGGCGGCGACGAGCGCGGCAGCGGCTTTGCGGCGGCGCCGCATGACTTCGGCAACTGCGTGCCGATCGGCACCCAGGTGGGCCACGGCGCCGGCGTGGCTTATGCGTTCCAGCTGCGCGGGCAGCCCCGCGTGGCGGTGACCATCGTCGGCGACGGCGGCACCTCCAAGGGCGATTTCTACGAGGGGATGAACATGGCCGGCGCGTGGCACGTGCCGCTGGTCATCGTCGTCAACAACAACCAGTGGGCGATCTCCATGCCGCGCAGCAAGCAGACCGCCGCGCAGACGCTCGCCCAGAAGGCCATCGCCGCCGGCATTCCCGGCGAGCAGGTCGATGGCAACGACGTGATCGCGGTGCGGCACCGCGTGGGCGAGGCAATCGACCGCGCCCGGGCCGGCGGCGGCCCCACGCTGATCGAGGCCGTGACCTACCGGCTGGGGGACCACACCACGGCCGACGATGCCTCGCGCTACCGCGACGAAGCAACGGTCAAGGCCGCCTGGGCGCAGGAACCCATCGTGCGGTTGCGCGACTACCTCGCCGCGCAGGGCGCCTGGGACCCGGGCCGGGAGGAGGCGCTGATCCGCGAATGCCAGCAGGCCGTGGCCGCTGCCGTGGACGCCTACCTGGCCCTGCCGCCGCCCGACACCGGCGCGATGTTCGACTGCCTCTACGCCACCCTGCCCGCCGCGCTGGAAGCCCAGCGCGAGGTGGCGCGCCAATATCAGACGACCCCGCCAGGAGCCCATCATGGCTGAACTGCATCTGGTGGAAGCGGTGAACCTGGCGCTGGCCCACGCGCTGGCGCATGACCCGGACGTGGTGCTGCTGGGCGAGGATATCGGCGTCAACGGCGGCGTGTTCCGCGCCACGGTGGGCCTGCAGGCGCGCTTTGGCGAGGCGCGCGTGATCGACACCCCGCTGGCCGAAGGCGGCATCGTCGGCGCGGCCATCGGCATGGCGGCGATGGGACTCAAGCCGGTGGCCGAGATCCAGTTCGCGGGCTTCATCTACCCGGCCATCGACAACATCCTCAACCACGCCGGCCACATGCGCCACCGCACGCGCGGCCGGCTGGGCTGTCCGATGGTGGTGCGCGCGCCGAGCGGGGCTGGCATCCACGCGCCCGAGCATCATTCCGAAAGCCCCGAGGCGATGTTCGCCCACATGCCGGGCATCCGCGTGGTCATGCCATCCTCGCCCGCGCGGGCCTACGGGCTGCTGCTGGCGGCCATCCGCGATCCGGACCCGGTGATCTTCCTGGAGCCGACGCGGCTCTACCGGCTGTTCCGGCAGGAGGTACCCGACGATGGCGAGGCGCTGCCGCTCGACGCCTGCTTCACGCTGCGCGACGGTGCCGACCTCACGCTGGTGAGCTGGGGCGCGATGCTGCAGGAGACGCTGGCCGCCGCCGACCAGCTGGCCGACGAAGGCATCGGCGCCGCCGTGATCGACGTGGCGACGCTGAAGCCGCTCGACATGGACACCATCCTCGAATCCGTGGCCCGCAGCGGCCGCTGCGTGATCGTGCACGAGGCGCCGCGCACGGCGGGGCTCGGCGCGGAGATCGCGGCCAATCTGGCCGATGCCGGCCTCTATTCGCTCAGCGCGCCGGTGCAGCGCGTGACCGGCTACGACACCGTGGTGCCGCTGGCCCGGCTGGAGCACAGCTACCTGCCCTCCGTGGCGCGGATTGTCGATGCCGCGCGGCGCGCGCTGGCGGCCTAGGAGACGTTCATGCGGACCTTCAAGCTGCCCGATCTGGGCGAGGGATTGCAGGAAGCGGAGATCGTGGCGTGGCACGTCAAACCCGGGGACAGCGTGGCGGCGGACGAGCCGCTGCTGTCCGTGGAGACCGCCAAGGCCATCGTCGAGATTCCATCGCCATTCAGCGGCCAGGTGGCCAAGCTGTTCGCGCAGCCGGGCGATATCGTCCACCTCGGCGCGCCGCTGGTGGGCTTCGAGGGGGTCGGCAGCGCCCAGGACGATGCCGGCACCGTGGTGGGCGCGGTGAAGGTCGGCACGCAGGTGCTGGCGGAAGCCGCCGCGCCGCTCGGTCCGGGTGGCGCGCACGGCATCAAGGCCACGCCGGCGGTGCGGGCGCTGGCGCGCAAGCTGTCGGTGGACCTCGCCATGGTTACGCCCTCCGGCCATGACGGCCTGATTACGGCCACGGACGTGCAGCGCGTGGCCACCACGCTGGCCGATCTCGGCCCGGCCGAAGTGGTGCGGGGCGTGCGCCGGGCGATGGCCCAGAACATGGCCCGCGCACAGAGCGAGGTGGCGGCGGCCACGGTCATGGACGATGCCGACCTGCACGCCTGGCAGCACGATGCACGCCCGGGCAACGACATCACGATCCGGCTGGTGCGCGCGCTGGTGGCCGGCGTGCATGCCGAGCCGGGGCTCAACGCGTGGTACGAGGGCCAGAGCGGGCGGCGCCATGTGCTGGAGCGGATCGACGTCGGCATTGCTGCCGACCTGCCCGAGGGTCTGTTCGTGCCGGTGCTGCGCAACGTCGGCAAGCGCGACGCCGCCGACCTGCGCACCGGGCTCGACCGCATGCGCGCGGACATCATCGCGCGCACCATCGCCCCGGAGGAGATGCGCGGCAACACCATCACGCTGTCCAACTTCGGCATGATCGCGGGCCGTTACGCGGCGCCGATCGTGGTGCCGCCCACGGTGGCCATCCTTGGCGCCGGGCGTATACGTGACGAAGTGGTGGCGGCCGGCGGCCAGCCCGCCGTGCATCGCGTGATGCCGCTCTCGCTGACCTTCGACCACCGCGTGGTCACGGGCGGGGAGGCGGCGCGCTTCCTGCGCGCGGTGATCGCGGACCTGGAACGGCCGGCGTAGCGCCGCCCCTTTCCCCCTCCGAAATGTGACGCCGAGACTACGCCGACCATACGCCCGTGGAGGGAGTTTTTTCACCGTGTAATTCCTATACTGGAGTTCCCCGGCGACGCCGGCAGCCCAATCATCCACCTGGCCCTGACTGAAACAAGGAGTGCGACATGGCAATTCGACTAGGCGAAGAAGCCCCTGACTTCACCGCTGATACCACGGAAGGCAAGATTCGCTTTCACGAATGGATGGGTGACAGCTGGGCGATCCTGTTCTCGCATCCGAAGGACTTCACCCCGGTCTGCACGACCGAGCTGGGCTACATGGCCAAGCTCAAGCCCGAGTTCGACAAGCGCAATACCAAGATCATCGGCCTGTCGATCGACCCGGTTGACGACCACCAGCGCTGGGCCAAGGACATCGAGGAGACCCAGGGCAGCGCGGTCAACTATCCGATGATCGGCGACGCGGACCTGCACGTGGCCAAGCTGTACGACATGATTCACCCCGAGGCTAGCGGCGGCAAACGCACCGCCGTGGACAACGCCACGATCCGCTCGGTGTTCATGATCGGCCCGGACAAGAAGGTCAAGGCCATGCTGGTCTATCCGATGAGCGCGGGCCGCAATTTCGACGAGGTGCTGCGCCTGCTGGACTCGCTCCAGCTCAACGCAAAGCACACCGTGGCCACGCCCGTCAACTGGAAACCGGGCGAGGACGTGATCATCCCGACATCGGTCTCGGACGACGATGCGAAGAAGAAATATCCACAGGGCTTCAAGACGCTGAAGCCGTACCTGCGTACGGTGGAGCAGCCGAAGTAAGCGACTGATGTAAACAGCGGAGAGCCGGGGCGGGCGGGCGAAGAATGCGAACGAGAGCTATCCACAGTTCCAGTGGATAATCGCCCACCCCGCGACCCGCAAACCCGCGCCAGCATTGGAAAGAGCTGGACTGCCCGATTTTTATGCAACTGGTTTCGGAGAGGGGAGGCGTTGCTCCCCTCGCCCGCTTGCGGGAGAGGGGTTGGGGGAGAGGGCAAGTGGTTCTCGATGCGACACTGCATGTTGAACCGCCGGCCCTCTCCCCTGCCCCTCTCCCAAAGGGAGAGGGGAAAAGACGCGTTTACGGATGGCGGGCCATCACGCCGCGGATGGTGTCCGCGAGATCCTTCGCCAGGAATTTCGACACATAGGCATCGGCGCCGACCTTGCGCACGTGCTCCTCGCTGGCCTCGCCGGAGAGCGACGAGTGGATGACCACCGGCAGGGACTTGAGCCGTGCGTCGCTCTTGATCTTGCGCGTGAGCGTGAAGCCGTCCATCTCGGGCATTTCCAGGTCGGTCAGCACCAGCGCGATCTCGTCGCGGATGGTCTTGCCCTGCGAGGCGGCGAGATCGGCGATGCTGCCCAGCATCTCCCATGCCTCCTGGCCCGTCTTGGTCATCACCACCTGCACGCCCATCGCCTTCAGGCCGTTCTCGATCAGGCCGCGCGCCAGCGCCGAGTCATCGGCGGCCAGCACCTTGGTGCCAGGGCGCAGGTTCAGCGCCGGGCCCACGGTGGCCGGGTCCACGTCCGGCTGGCGGGTGGGCAGCACATCGCGCAGGATCTGCTCCACGTCGAGCACCTGCACCAGACGCGGGTTCTCGCCGCCGACATCGAGCTTGGCGATGCTGGTCACCAGCCCGCCCTTGACGCTCGTCTCGGCCGAGATCACCTGGCTCCAGTCCAGGCGCACGATCTCTTCCACGGCTTCCACGGCAAAGCCCTGGGTGGAGCGCGCGTACTCCGTCACCAGCATGATGTTCAGGCCGGACTTCGGCTGGCACTCCAGCAGGCGCGGCAGGTCGATCACGGGAATCACCTGGCCCCGGATGTCGGCCATGCCGAGGATGGACGGCTCGGCGCCCACCACGGTGGTCACCGACGGCATCACCAGGATTTCGCGGACCTTGAATACGTTGATGCCGAACAGTTCGGATTGCCCGCTGTTCGCCGCGTCGCCAAGTCGGAACAACAGCAGTTCGAACTGATTGTTGTTGGTCAGGTTCGTGCGCTCGTCAATGTCTCTCATCGCGCTGGTCATCGTGCTTGCTCCGCTGCTGGCTGGGGGTGACTATGGGTAAATGGACAGGTGTTGCCAAAGGTCTATCGGCGCCGCCGCCGGGACCTTTAGCGATCCCGCCCGCTTTCCGGCAGGATGCCCCGGCCATGTGACCGGAACCTACCTTCCAGGGCCCATCGAAGGCCAAAATCGCCGTCCGGCCGTCCACCGAGGGAAATCCCTGAGCCTCCGGGAGCACCGCAAACCCGTGGTTATTCGGCGCCCCGCATGTTCCGCATCGCGCCCCGATGATGAAAGCGGCGCAGCGCTCCCCTACCGTTGAGCCTCGCCGGATCCTGCCCGCCAGAGGCAGCCGACCGGCCACCGGCCCCCGGGCCGGACACCGAGGAAAGAGACGCCCGCACCCCGAGCACCGATGCCACCGGGACCTCCGCCCTCGCACCCAGAACCACGTGAGACAAGCTGACGCCGTATCCGTACGCGGACCGGCGCGGCGCCCCTGCAAGGAGGCAGACCATCATGATCGAACAGCCGTATCCGTCCGTCACGGACGTGGATGACGTAGCGCACGCGCAGGGCACGCGCGCCGGCCGCGCGGGAAAAATCGACGAGTATTTCCAGATCAGCGCACGCGGCAGTACGCGGCGCCGCGAGGTGGTGGCCGGCACCACCACCTTCATGGCGATGGTCTATGCCGTGTTCGTGGTGCCGGGCATGCTCGGCAAGGCCGGCTTCGACACCAGCGCGGTGTTCGTGGCCGTGTGCCTGACCACGGCGTTCGGCTCGCTGCTGATGGGGCTCTGGGCCAAGCTGCCCATCGCCATCGGCTGCGCCATCTCCCTCACCGCCTTCATGGCCTTCGGCCTCGTGCTCGGACAGAAGCTCTCTCCCGAGGTGGCGCTCGGCGCCGTGTTCCTGATGGGCGTGGTCTTCACGGCGATCTCGGTCACCGGCGTGCGCGCCTGGATCCTGCGCAACCTGCCGGCCGGCGTGGCCCATGGCGCGGGGATCGGCATCGGACTTTTCTTACTGCTGATTGCCTCGAACGAGGTCGGCCTGGTGGTCAAGAATCCCGGCCCCGGCCTGCCCGTGCAACTGGGCCACATCACGGCGTTCCCGGTGGTGATGTCGGTACTCGGGCTGGCGGCGATCTTCGGCCTGGAGCGCCGTCGCGTGCCGGGCGGCATCCTGCTGGTCATCATCGTCATCTCGGCGCTGGGCCTGATGTTCGACCCGGCCGTGAAGTACACCGGCGTGTTCGCGCTGCCGAGCCTGTCGACGCCCGGCCATGCCTCGCTGATCGGTGCGATGGACATCCGCGGCGCGCTGTCCGCCGCCGTGCTGCCCAGCGTGCTGGCGCTGGTGATGACCGCCGTGTTCGACGCCACCGGCACGATCCGCGCGGTGGCCGGCCAGGCCAACCAGCTCGACGCCACCGGCCGCATCCATAACGGCGGCCGCGCGCTGACCGCCGACTCGGTCAGCTCGATCTTCTCGGCGATGTTCGGCGGCGCCCCGGCGGCGGCCTATATCGAGTCCACCGTGGGCGTGGCCGCCGGCGCGCGCACCGGCCTCGCAGCGGTGACCGTCGGCGTGCTGTTCCTGGCCGTGATGTTCTTCTCGCCGGTGGCCGGGCTGGTGCCGTCGTACGCCACGGCGCCTGCGCTGATGTACGTGGGCCTGCTGATGCTGTCCAGCGTCAGCCGCCTGCATATGGACGATCTGGTCGATGCCATGGCCGGTCTGGTTTGCGCGGTCTTTATCGTGCTGACCTGCAATATCGTCACCGGCATCATGCTCGGTTTCTGCACGCTGGTGATTGGCCGAATCGTCTCGGGCGAATGGCGCAAGCTCAATATCGGCACCGTGGCCATTGCCGTGGCGCTGGCCGCCTTCTATGCCGGAGGCTGGGCAATCTAAGAAATGTCCGATCCCATCGGTCAACGATGTGTGCAGTACCACCCTGGGTAACCAGTGGAATTCGCAGCCCCCGGAGTCTTTCCCTCCGGGGGTTTTTTTCTTGCCGAGTCGCCAAAAATATCAGTGCCGCCAATCCTGCGCGGCGCCTGTCATGCGCGGCGATTTTCGCTCCACGATTTCGGCATTGGTCGAGATTCGTCGGCATTCGTCGAAATGCATCGACATTGAAATTCGTTCAAATCCGAAAATACGGACTTGCGTAGTCCGATTCAGATCCCACATCTGGAACAAACGTTTTTCATTAGGAAAATCCGTTTATCTTTTGTAATATTTTATGGGACGACTAGTCACGACAATAGTCAGCAATGTCCTGTAACATGCCGCGAACAACAATCTGAACGGGGATCCAAAATGCCGACCTACAAGCAACTACTGGCTGAAAAAGAAGCACTGGAAGCCAAACTCAGCGAGGTGCGCGCCAATGAAGTCTCTGGCGTCGTGGCGCAGATTCGCCAATTGATGGCCGATTACGACCTGACGGTCGACGATATTGCGCCGAAGCGCCGTCGTGGTCGTCCCGCTGGCAGCGGTGCCAGCCCGGCACGCAAGACCGCAGCGCTGCCCCCGAAATACCAGGACCCGAAAACCGGCAAGACCTGGTCGGGCCGTGGCCGCGCCCCGGCATGGCTGGGCAAGCGCCCCGAGCGCTTCCTGATCGAACAAGCCTGAGTTCGATATTCCTCTCGATAAGCGCTGACGCTTATTGCCCTGCGCGCGCCGGCTCAACGCCCGGCGCGTCGCAAATCAACTCCTTTCGCAACGCCCGGAATCCCTGCTGGCTGGTTTCCTGCACCAGATTGGCCCCGCCATCGGGCCTTGGCTGCAGGCGCAGCACGCGCGCCGCGCATTGGCTCGCCGCTTCATCGCGCGTATAGCGGATTTCATATTGCGCGCCTGACTGCGGAATGAATGACACCCCCGCCGCGCAGCGTATCTCTTCGGCCGGCGGCGCCGCCATCGACGTCACCGCGACATACACCCGTTTGCCGACCGCCACCTTGCGCTCGCGCGTCTGCGCGGGCGGCTCGGGAGAACTGCCTGCCATGTCCAGCCCCCGGTCTCGCCCCATCGCGGCGAGCTGCTTGCCCATGCCGGCCAGCACCAGCGGCCGGGCCGGCGTCGGGCACTTCGCCGGGTCCACCACGCTGAAGGTGGTGTTCTCATCGGTATTGGTCAGCAGCCGCACGCTGGCATAGGGGGCGCCCGAGGGCACGCGGTACTGGGCCACGCAGCCGGACAGGCCGGCGCCAGCCACAACCACGAGAAACATCGGGAAAACCCTTGCCGCAACAAGCCGGATCTTGCGCATAGGAAGCACGAAGCTGACAGTTGACCGAGGATGGTGGCACAGCATAGCCGCAGGAGGCGCTTTTGGGGCGTGGTCTGGCCCACGTTGAGGATATCCACAGGTTCTGTGGATATCCTGTGGCGTCGCGCCCCCGGGGCCGCGTCTGTGCGTTACCCCACCGGACTGCTCAAGATTTAAGCAGTTTGTCTCGTGACCATCACCCAGCCCGGGTGCCATCCACCCCGCCATCGACCCAGCCGGCCGCCCAGGGCGGGGCGTCGCCCCACTGTTCGGCGAGGAAATCGACGAAGGCCCGCACGCGCGGCGGCACCAGCCGGCGCTGCGGCATCACCGCGTAGATGCCGCTGTCGGCCAGCGGGTAGTCGGGCAGCACCGGCACCAACCGGCCAGCCCGCAGGTCGGCGCTGACATGCCAGACTGAATGCATGGCGATGCCGAAGCCGGCGAGCGCCGCATCGGCCAGCAACTCGCCCGTATTGGCCTCCACCCGGCCCTGCACGCGCACGGCCACCTCGCCGCCGGCGCCATCGCCCATCCGCCAGACATCGGAGCGGCCCTGGCTGCCGACCAGGATCAGGCATTGATGATGGGCGAGGTCCTGCGGCGTCTGCGGCCAGCCATGCTGCGCCAGGTAGTCGGGCGAGGCGCACAGCAGACGCTGGTTGTCCGCCAGCTTGCGCGCTACCAGCGTGGAGTCCGCCAGTGTGCCGATGCGGATGGCGAGGTCGAAGCCGCTGCTGACCAGATCGAGTACATGGTCGGTCAGGCTGATGCTGAGGCGCACGCCGGGATGGGCGCGCAGGAAATCCGGCAGCAGCGGCGACAGATACTGCCGGCCGAACGAGGCCGAGGTGGTAATCCGCAGCACCCCGGTCACGCCGGCGCCCGCCTGCCGCAGCGAGCCGGACAACGCCTCCAGGTCTTCCACCAGCGCCCGGCCCTGCTCCGCCAGCACCGCGCCTTCGGGGGTGGCATGCAGCCGCCGGGTCGTGCGATGCAGCAGGCGCACGCCCAGGTCGCGCTCCAGCCGTTGCAGCCGCTGGCTGGCCACGGCCACCGAGAGGTCGAGGCTGCGCGCCGCCGCGCTGATCGAGCCGAGGTCCAGCACGCGCAGAAACAAGCCGATGTCGCCAATCCGGTCCATGATCCGATCCGATTCTCAATGATTTCTTGAAACTGATTCTGGATCTTGCCCGTTTTTCGGAAGCTGCGAAAGGCCGACACTGGCGCCTTCCAGAATCCGTCCCCAACTTCCCGACATGGCCGCGCCCCTCCCTTCCCCCCCCGCCACCGGCCCGTCCTCGCGGATGCCCGTGGCGCTGTATGCCCTGACCGCCGGCTCGTTCGGCATCGGATGTGCCGAATTCGTCATCATGGGGCTGCTACTCCAGGTCTCGGGGGACCTCGGCGTGACCATCGCCGCCGCCGGCATGCTGGTCTCCGGCTACGCGCTCGGCGTGTTCGCCGGGGCGCCGGTCCTCACGCTGCTCACCCGCCGCATGCCGCGCAAGGCCGTGCTGCTGGTGCTGATGGCGATCTACACCATCGGCAACGCCGCCTGCGCGCTGGCGCCCGACTACACCACGCTGATGATTGCGCGCGTGGTGACCTCGCTCACGCACGGCACGTTCTTCGGCGTGGGCGCCGTGGTGGCCACCGGCCTCGTGCCCGCCAACCGCCGCGCCTCGGCCATCTCGGTGATGTTCTCCGGCCTCACGCTGGCCACGCTGCTCGGCATGCCCGCCGGCGCCTGGCTCGGCCTGCACTTCGGCTGGCGCAGCACGTTCTGGGCGATGACCGTGATCGGCCTGGCCTCGCTGGCGGTGATCGCCCTGCTGGTGCAGCGCAGCCGCGACGACGCCGCGCCGGCCCGCCTTGCCGACGAACTGCGCACCATCGCCCGCCCCCAAGTGCTGCTCGGCCTGCTGATGACGGTGCTGCAATCGGTCGGTATCTTCGCGGTGATTACTTATGTGCAGCCGCTGTTGACCCGGGTCTCGGGCTACGGCGAGGCGGCGGTGTCGCCCATCCTGCTGCTGTTCGGCGGCGGCATGATCATCGGCAATATCCTCGGCGGACGCATGGCGGACCGGCGTCCCACGGGTGCGCTGCTGGGCTCGCTGACGGTGCTGACGCTGGTGCTGGCCGCGATGACGCTGGCGCTCCACCAGCCAGTGGCGGTGGTGGCGTTCGTCGGCGCGCTGGGCGTGGCCGCGTTCGCCACGGTCTCCCCGCTGCAGCTGCGCGTGCTGCGCCACGCCCACGGCGCGGGCCAGAACCTGGCGTCGAGCTTCAATATCGCCGCGTTCAACCTCGGCAACGGCATTGGCGCGTGGCTCGGTGGCGTGGTGGTCGACCACGGCCCGGGGCTGACCGCGCTGCCGTGGATCGCGGCGCTGGCGCCGCTGGGCGCGCTGGGCATCGCGCTGCTGGCCGTGCGGGCCGAACGGCGGAGCGATGGCGGTCAGGCCGCCGGGCTGGCCCCGGAGGCATCGTGACTGCCTGACCCGCGTTCTCGAATTTGTCCGATCGATAACCACCAACCGGACTAGTTCCATCGACAGGGGCCACCCGCCCCGCCCGCTCCCCGGCCGGCGAATAGGCACGGCAGGCAGCCGTGCCTACGCTGGGGGCCATCCCTTGTTGTCCATTTGGACCTCTCGATGGCCTCCCCCTCATCCTCGTCCTCTCCCCCCTCCTCCGCCGTCCTGCACGACGCGCCGGCGATCTCCCTGCGCGCCAACGGCGTGCTGGCCTCCAGCACGTTCGCGTTCACCATCTGCTTCGCTGTCTGGATGGTGTTCGCCGTGCTCGGCATTCCGCTCAAGCAGCAGCTTGGCCTGAACGACACCGAATTCGGCCTGCTGGCCGCCATGCCGGTGCTGAGCGGATCGCTGATCCGCGTGCCGCTGGGCATCTGGACCGACCGCTACGGCGGCCGCATCGTCTTCTTCCTGCTGATGCTGGCCACCGTGGTGCCGATCTGGCTGCTCGCCTATGCCACCACCCTCTGGCAGCTGCTGGCGCTTGGGCTGCTGCTCGGGCTGGCCGGCGGCTCGTTTTCGGTGGGCACGCCCTATGTGGCGCGCTGGTTCCCGCGCCATCGGCAGGGGCTGGCGATGGGCATCTTCGGCGCCGGTAACTCCGGGGCCGCACTAACCAAATTCGTCGCCCCGGCGCTGATCGCCGCCGCCGGCACCTGGACCATCGTGCCGAAGGTCTACGCGGTGGCGATGCTGGCCACGGCGCTGCTGTTCTGGGTCTTCTCGGCCAGCAACCCGGCGCACCGCGTGGCCGCCAGCAGCGCCGGCTGGCGTGCCCAGATGGCCATGCTGCGCGACCCACGGGTCTGGCGCTACTCCCAGTACTACTCGGTGGTGTTCGGTGGCTACGTGGGGCTGGCGCTGTGGATGACGCGCTACTACATCGGCGAATATGGGTTCGACATCCGCATCGCCGCCTTCCTGGCCGCGTGCTTCTCCCTGCCCGGCGGCATGCTGCGCGCCATCGGCGGCTGGATCTCGGACCGCTACGGCGCCCATCGCACCACCTGGTGGGTGATGTGGGTGAGCTGGGTTGGCTTCTTCCTGCTCAGCTACCCGCAGACCGACCTCGTGATCCAGACCGCCAACGGTCCGCTGGCCTTCCACCTCGGCCTGTCCCCCACGCTGTTCACGGTGCTGCTGTTCGCGGTGGGCATCGCGTTCGCCATCGGCAAGGCGTCGGTATTCAAGTTCATCGCCAATGACTTCCCGCAGAACATCGGCGCCGTCTCCGGCGTGGTGGGGCTGGCCGGGGGGCTCGGCGGCTTCATCCTGCCGATCCTGTTCGGCGCGCTGGCCGACCTGACCGGCGTGCGCAGCAGCTGTTTCATGCTGATGTACGGCACCGTCTGCGTGAGTCTGGTGTGGATGCACTACAGCCATCGCGGCGCCGCCCCGGCGGTGGCCTGAATCTTTCCCACCTTCCCCCCTTCGACGAGATAACGCCATGAGCACCTCCGTACTGACCCGCTGGGAACCTGAAGACCCGGCGTTCTGGAAATACCAGGGCGCGCGCATCGCCTACCGCAACCTCTGCATCTCCATTCCCGCGCTGATGCTGGCCTTCGTGGTCTGGATGCTCTGGAGCGTGGTGGCCGTGAACCTGGACCGCGCCGGCTTCCACTTCACCGGCAACCAGCTGTTCTGGCTGACCGCCCTGCCGGCGCTGTCCGGCGCCACGCTGCGCATCTTCTACTCCTTCCTCGTGCCGATCTTCGGCGGGCGGCGCTTCACCGCCATCTCCACCGCGCTGCTGCTGATTCCGGCGCTCGGCATGGGCTTCGCGCTGCGCGACCCGTCCACCAGCTACCCGACGCTGCTGGGGCTGGCCCTGCTGTGCGGGCTGGGCGGCGCCAACTTCAGTTCGTCGATGGCGAACATCAGCTTCTTCTTCCCGAAGGCGCGCAAGGGGCTGGCCACGGGCCTGAACGCCGGCATCGGCAACCTCGGCGTCTCGATCGTGCAGTTCGTGACACCGGTGGTGGTGTCGGTGGCCGTGTTCGGCGCGCTGGGCGGGGCCGGGCAGGAATACGCGGCCAACGGCGCCACGCAACAGCTCTGGCTCCAGAACGCGGGCTTTATCTGGGTGCCGTTTATCGCTGTGTCGGCGCTGGCGGCGTGGTTCGGCATGCACGACATTGCCGACGCGCGCGCCTCGTTCGCGGAGCAGGCGGTGATCTTCCGGCGCCGCCACAACTGGCTGATGTGCTGGCTCTACGTGGGCACCTTCGGCTCGTTTATCGGGTTCTCGGCCGGGCTGGCGCTGCTGACCAAGTCGCAGTTCCCGAACGTGAACCCCACGGCCTACGCCTTCCTGGGCCCGCTGGTCGGCGCGCTGACGCGCCCGGTGGGCGGCTGGCTGTCAGACAAGCTCGGCGGCGCGCGGGTCACGCTGTGGAGCTTCCTCGGCATGATCGGCGGCGTGGTGGCCGTGCTGGCGGCGCTGCCGCACAACGGCACGGGCGGCAGCTTCAGCGGCTTCCTGGGCGCGTTCATCGTGCTGTTCGCGCTGACCGGCATCGGCAACGGCTCCACCTTCCGCATGATCCCGGTGATCTTCCTGACCGAGCGCCTGCGCGCCGCCGGCCCGGGCGCGCCCGCCCAGCGGGTGGCCGTGCAGGACGCCGCCCGGGAATCCGCCGCCGTGCTCGGCTTCTCCGGCGCCATCGGCGCGTACGGCGGCTTCTTCATCCCCAAGAGCTTCGGCACCGCGCTGGAGATGACCGGCGCGCCGGACGCTGCGCTCCATCTCTTCATCTTGTTCTATATCAGCTGCGCCGCGATTACCTGGTGGTGCTACGCGCGCCGCAACGCGGCCATGCCCTGCTGATTCCTGCTTCACCCGCGCGTCAACCCCGCCCGTCGGCATAGTTCTTCCGGACGATGCCGACGGGTCCCGCCTAGGCCGATCGCCGTCGTCTCCCCTGCTCCACCAGCGAATGGCCTGCGCGGCACGCGCTCCGTAAGCTGCAAGTGTCCCTGCTGGAGCCAAACCATGAGTCATTTCCTCGATCGACTGAAGTTCCTGTCGCGCGTCACGTCCACCTATGCCGACGGCCACGGCGCCGTGGTCAACGAAGACCGCAAGTGGGAAGACGGCTACCGCACCCGCTGGCAGCACGACAAGGTGGTGCGGTCCACCCACGGCGTCAACTGCACGGGCTCCTGCTCGTGGAAGGTCTACGTCAAGAACGGCCTGATTACCTGGGAAACCCAGCAGACCGACTACCCACGCACGCGCCCGGACCTGCCCAACCATGAGCCACGCGGCTGCCCGCGCGGCGCCTCGTACAGCTGGTACGTCTACTCCGCCCAGCGCGTGAAGTACCCGATGATCCGCGGCCGGCTGATGGCCATGTGGCGCGAGGCGCGCCAGACCATGGACCCGATCGCCGCCTGGGCCTGGATCAGCCAGGACCCCGAACGCGCCGCCCGCTACAAGAGCGTGCGCGGGCTGGGCGGCTTTGTCCGGGCCGACTGGGCCACGGCCACCGAGATCATCGCCGCCGCCAACGCGTTCACGGTCAAGCAGTACGGCCCGGACCGCGTGATCGGCTTCTCGCCCATCCCGGCCATGTCGATGGTGTCCTACGCGGCCGGCGCGCGCTACCTGAGCCTGCTCGGCGGCGCCTGCCTGTCCTTCTACGACTGGTACTGCGACCTCCCGCCGGCCAGCCCGCAGACCTGGGGCGAGCAGACCGACGTGCCCGAGTCCGCCGACTGGTACAACGCCACCTACCTGATGGTCTGGGGCTCCAACGTGCCGCAGACGCGCACGCCGGACGCCCACTTCTACACCGAGGTGCGCTATAAGGGCACCAAGACCGTGGCGGTCTCGTCCGACTACGGCGAGATGGTCAAGTTCGGCGACATCTGGCTCGCCCCCAAGCAGGGCACCGACGCCGCGCTGGCCATGGCCATGGGCCACGTCGTACTCAAGGAATTCCACGTGGGCGGCAAGTCCGCCTACTTCCGCGACTACCTGAAGCAGTACACCGACATGCCGATGCTGGTGCGGCTGCGCGAGCAGGACGGCACGCTGGTGCCCGATCACTTCCTGCGCGCCTCCCATCTCGACGGCAGTCTCGGCGAGTCCCGGCATGCGGAGTGGAAGACGCTGCTGATCGACGATGCCAGCGGGGAGGTGACTGCCCCGAACGGCTCGATCGGCTTCCGCTGGACGCCCGGCGACGACACGGCCGGCCGCTGGAATCTGGAGCTGCGCGACAGCCAGGACGGCAAGACGATCGATCCGCGCCTGTCGCTGCTCGGCCATGAAGACACCGTGGCGGAAGTCGGCTTCCCCTACTTCGGCGGCGAGCATGACGCGCTGCTGCGCCGCCGCGTGCCGGTGCGCCGCCTGACGCTGGCCGATGGCAGCACGGCGCTGGTCGCCACGGTCTACGACCTGCAGCTGGCCAACTATGGCGTGGACCAGGGCCTGGGCGGGCCGAACGTGGCGGCCTCTTTCGATGACGACGTGCCCTACACCCCCGCCTGGCAGGAGAAGCACACGACCGTGCCGGCCCGCCTGGTGACGCAGGTGGCGCGCGAGTTCGCCGAGAACGCCCACCGCACGCAGGGCAAGAGCATGGTCATCGTCGGCGCCGCGCTGAATCACTGGTACCACAACGACATGATCTATCGCGGCATCATCAACCTGTTGATGATGTGCGGCTGCATCGGCAAGAGCGGCGGCGGCTGGGCGCACTACGTGGGGCAGGAGAAGCTGCGGCCCCAGTTCGGCTGGGCGCCGCTGGCCTTCGGGCTGGACTGGTCGCGCCCGCCGCGCCAGATGAACGGCACCTCGTTCTTCTACAACCACACCAGCCAGTGGCGCCACGAGAAGCTCGCCGTGGACGAGATCCTCGCGCCCACGGCGGACAAGGCGCGCTACGCCGGGCTGTCGCTGCTGGACCTCAACGCCAAGTCGGAACGCATGGGCTGGCTGCCGTCCGCGCCGCAATTGGGCGCCAATCCGCTCGATGTGGTGGACGCCGCCGAGCGCGCCGGGCAGGACCCGGTAGCCTATACCGTCGACCAGCTCAAGTCCGGCGCGCTGCAATTCGCCTGCGACGACCCCGACAACCCGGCCAACTTCCCGCGCAACATGTTCGTGTGGCGCTCCAACATCCTGGGGAGTTCGGGCAAGGGCCACGAGTACTTCCTCAAGTACCTGCTCGGCACGCAGAACGCCGTGTTCAGCGACGAGCGCGACGCCATCCGCCCGAGCGAGGTCAACGTCCGCCCGGCCGCCGAGGGCAAGCTGGACCTGCTGACGGTGCTCGACTTCCGCATGAGCACGACCTGCCTCTACGGCGACATCGTCCTGCCCACGGCCACCTGGTACGAGAAGGACGACCTGAACACGTCGGACATGCACCCGTTCATCCACCCGCTCTCCGAGGCCGTGCAGCCGCTGTGGGAGAGCAAGACCGACTGGGAGATCTACAAGGCCATCGCCGAGAAGTTCAGCGAGATTGGCGGCCCGTACCTGGGCACGCGCAAGGATCTGGTCTGCACGCCGCTGCTGCACGACACGCCGGGCGAGCTGGGCCAGCCCTTCGAGCCGCGCGACTGGAAGCACGGCGAGTGCGATTTGATCCCCGGCAAGACCGCGCCGTCGATGACCGTGGTGGAGCGCAACTACGCGGATCTCTACAAGAAGTTCACCTCCGTGGGCCCGCTGCTGGACAAGCTCGGGAACGGCGGCAAGGGCATCGGCTGGGATACCAGGCACGAGGTGGCCGAACTGGGCCACCTGACCCAGACCGTGACCGCGCCCGGCGTCAGCTACGGTCGGCCCCGGCTGGAGACGGCCATCGACGCCGCCGAGATGATCCTGACCTTCGCGCCCGAGACCAACGGCCACGTGGCGGTGAAGGCGTGGGAGGCGCTGTCCAAGATCACGGGCCGCCCGCACGCCCACCTGGCACTGGGTCGGGAGCACGACAAGATCCGCTTCCGGGACGTACAGGCCCAGCCGCGCAAGATCATCTCCGCGCCGACGTGGTCCGGGCTGGAATCCGAGGAAGTCAGCTACAACGCCGGCTACACCAATGTCCACGAGCTGATTCCCTGGCGCACGCTGACCGGGCGCCAGCAGTTCTATCAGGACCACCGGTGGATGCTCGACTTCGGCGAGGGCGCCTGCGTCTACAAGCCGGCCATCGACACCCGCACGGTGGCGCCGATGCTGGGCCGCAAGCCCAACGGCAACCCGGAGCTGGTGCTGAACTGGATCACCCCGCACCAGAAGTGGGGCATCCACTCCACCTACTCGGACAACCTGCGCATGCTCACGCTCTCGCGCGGGGGGCCGCACGTGTGGATCTCGGAGGCCGAGGCGCGCGCCAACGGCATCCGGGACAACGACTGGGTGGAGGTCTTCAACGTCAACGGCACGCTGACCGCCCGGGTGGTGGTGTCCCAGCGTGTGCCGCAAGGCATGTGCCTGATGTATCACGCGCAGGAAAAGATCGTGAACGTGCCAGGCGCCGAGATGAGCGGCATGCGCGGCGGCATCCACAACTCGGTCACGCGGGCGGTCACCAAGCCGACCCACATGATCGGCGGCTACGCGCAACTGGCCTACGGCTTCAACTACTACGGCACGGTCGGCAGCAATCGCGATGAATTCGTGATCCTGCGCAAGATGAACAAGGTGGACTGGATGGATACCCCACTGCCCCAGTCCGCACAAGAAGAAGGAGCCCCGCGATGAAGATCCGCGCCCAGGTGGCCATGGTGCTGAACCTCGACAAGTGCATCGGCTGCCATACCTGCTCAGTGACCTGCAAGAACGTCTGGACCAGCCGCGACGGCGTGGAGTACGCCTGGTTCAACAACGTCGAGACCAAGCCAGGCATCGGCTACCCCAAGGAATGGGAAAACCAGCGCAAGTGGAACGGCGGCTGGCAGCGCCAGCCCGACGGCTCGCTCACGCCACGCCAGGGCGGCCGCGCGCGCATTCTGTCGAACCTGTTCGCCAACCCGAACCTGCCGCAGATCGACGACTACTACGAGCCGTTCACCTACGACTACGAGCACCTCCAGAAGGCGCCGCTGATGCCGACGCCGCCTACCGCCCGGCCGGTGTCCGTGCTGACGGGCAAGAAGATGGAGAAGATCGAATGGGGGCCGAACTGGGAGGATGACCTCGGCGGCGAGTTCGCCTCGCGCAGCCGCGACCAGCTCTTCGAGAACGTGCAGAAGGAGATGTACTCGACCTTCGAGAACACCTTCATGATGTACCTGCCCCGTCTGTGCGAGCACTGCCTGAACCCGGCCTGCGTGGCGTCCTGCCCGAGCGGCTCGGTCTACAAGCGCGAGGACGACGGCATCGTGCTGGTCGACCAGGACAAGTGCCGTGGCTGGCGGATGTGCATCTCTGGTTGTCCATACAAGAAGATCTATTTCAACTGGCAGAGCGGCAAGGCGGAGAAGTGCACCTTCTGCTTCCCACGCATCGAGGGCGGCCAGCCGACCGTCTGCTCCGAGACCTGCGTCGGTCGCATCCGCTACCTCGGCGTGATGCTGTACGACGCGGATCGGATCGCCAGCGCCGCCGGCGTGGAGGACGAGCGCGACCTGTACCAGTCCCAGCTCGACGTCTTCCTCGACCCGAACGACCCCACCGTGCAGGCCGAGGCGCTGCGCCAGGGCATTCCGCAGAGCTGGCTCGATGCCGCGCGCAAGTCGCCGGTCTACCGCATGGCCTGCGAATGGAAGATCGCCTTCCCGCTGCATCCCGAATACCGGACGCTGCCGATGGTCTGGTACGTGCCGCCGCTCTCGCCGATCCAGTCGGCAGCGGAAAGCGGCTTCATGGGCATGAACGGGATGATCCCGGACGTGCAGAGCCTGCGCATTCCGCTCAAGTACCTCGCCAACCTGCTGACCGCCGGCGACGTGGCGCCAGTGCTGACCGCCCTGCAGCGCATGCTGGCCATGCGGGCGTTCAAGCGCTCGGAAGTCGTGGATGGCGAGGCGGACCTCGCCGTGCTGCGGCAGGTGGGGCTGACCCCGGTGCAGGTGGAGGACATGTACCGCCTGCTGGCCATCGCCAATTACGAGGATCGTTTTGTGATTCCATCGTCACACAAGGAAATGGTCGAGGACAGCTTCAACGAGAAAGGCAGCTGCGGCTTCACGTTCGGCAACGGCTGCTCGGGCGGTACGTCCGAGGGCTCGCTGTTCGGCAAAAAGCCGCAGGGCAGCGTGGTCTTCGCGGACATGCCCAAGTCGCGCAAGAAGCCGACTGAAACCTGCTGACACCTGCTAACAACGGATCCATCATGACCCTCTATCCCGTGCTCAGCGCCTTGCTGGGCTACCCCGAAGCGCCGCTGCAGGCGGCCATGCCCGAGATCGAACAGGCGCTCGACGCCTGGCCCGCCGCCCGCGCGGGGCTGGCCCCGCTGACCGGCCCGCTGCGCGACAGCCCGCTGATCGCGCTGCAGGAGCAGTACGTGGCCACCTTCGACCGCAATCCCGCGCATTCGCTGCACCTGTTCGAGCACGTCCACGGCGAGTCCCGCGACCGGGGGCAAGCCATGGTCGATCTGATCGACGAATACCGGCGCGCCGGCTTCGAGCCCGTGGCGAACGAGTTGCCCGACTACGTGCCGCTGTTCCTGGAGTTCCTCGGCGCGCTGGCCGATGACGGGCAGGCGCAGCGCGCCGAGCAGTTGCTGGGCGAGGCCATCCACGTGCTGGCGGCCATCGGCGACCGGCTGGCGCGCCACGACAGCCCGTACGCGACCGTGTTCACGGTGCTGCGCTCAATGACCAGCGTGCAGCCCGAGGCCCGGACCGACCCGCCCGTGCGCGACATGGACGAAGCGCTGGAACTGTTCGGCCCCGGCACGGATGGCGTGGAGCCGTTGCTGGCGGCGGCCATGCCGGCTGAACAAGTGGTGCGCTTCCACGACCGGCGCGCCCCCTCCCCCCAATGACCTCCCTGACGACGCAGGCGACCACCATGTCATTCGCCCACCAGTTCCTCTTCGGCATCTACCCGTATATCGCCGCCGCCCTGTTCCTGTTCGGCAGCCTGGCGCGCTTCGAGCGCGAGCAGTACGGCTGGAAGGCCGACAGCTCCCAACTGCTCTATCGCGGCAACCTGCGGCTGGGCAGCATCCTGTTCCACGTTGGCATCCTCGGGCTGTTCTTCGGCCATCTGGCGGGCCTGCTCACACCCGTGGCCGTGTGGGACGCGCTCGGTGTCTCCCACACGCTCAAGCAGGCCGTGGCGATGGGCGCCGGCGGAGTCATGGGCACGATCTGCCTGATCGGCCTGCTGATCCTGTTGCATCGGCGCTTCACCAACGCCCGGGTTGCCGCGGTCACGCGTACCGGCGACAAGGTGCTGCTGCTCTGGCTGCTGGCGACCTTGCTGGCCGGGCTCTCGACCATCTTCGTGTCCGCCGGCCATATGGACGGTCACATGATGGTGCAGCTGATGACCTGGGCCCAGCACATCGTCACGCTGCGCGCCGATGCGCCCGATTTCATCGCCGATGCCCCGCTGCTGTTCCGCGTGCATCTGTTCCTCGGTATCTCGCTGTTCGCGATCTTCCCGTTCACGCGGCTGGTGCATGTGTGGAGCGGCTTCGCCTCGGTCACCTACCTCGGACGGGCCTGGCAGCTCGTGCGGGGGCGCTGATCCGCGCTTGATGGGGGTCAACGGGGCGGCCGGGTATCCGGCTCATCATGGCGGGCACGCAATCCTGCCCGCTGCTCCGGATATCGCCATGATCGACGAGACTGCACTCTACCAACGCCTTCGGCAAGATTTCCCGCTGGAGCCACGGCCCTACCGGTGCCTGGCCCGGGCGCTCGGCCTGTCCGAGCATGGCCTGCTGTCGCTGCTGGCGCGCGACGTTGGCAGCGGCCGCATCAGCCATGTCGGCGCCCGCTTCGCGCCGAACGCCATCGGCGCCACCACGCTCGCGGCGCTGTCCGTGCCGGCGGCGCGGCTGGAGAGCGTGGCGCGGCGACTCAACGCCGACCCGGCTATCGGCCATCACTACTGCAGAACCGGCCACCGCTACAACCTCTGGTTCGTGGCCGGTGCGCGCGATGCCGACCACCTGGCGACCGTACTCGACGGCATTGGCGCGGATGTCCACCAGACGCCGCTCGCACTGCCACTGGAATGTGAATACCACGTCGATGCCGGGGTGCCACTGCGGCCCCTGATGACCGATGCCGACTGGCGGCTGGTGGCAGCGCTGGAAGACGGCCTGCCGCTGACGCCCGAGCCCTACCACGCCATGGCGCGTGGCACGGGCATCGGGCTACACGAACTCTGGCGCCGGCTGGCGCATTGGCGCGAGGCCGGCGTGATCCGCCGCTTCGGCGCCATTCTCCAGCCGGGCCAACTCGGCTTCGTGCATAACGCGATGTGCGTATGGAATGCGCCCGACGCACGTGTGGATGTGCTGGGCAAGCGGCTGGCCCGCCTGCCCGCGGTGGCACTCTGCTACCGGCGCGCGCGCCGAGGTGCGGCATGGCCCTTCAACCTGTTCGCGGTGGTGCGGGCGCGCAGCGCGGCAGACCTCCAGGCGACGCTCGATGGCTTCACGGCGATGCCCGCGCTCGCCAACCTCCCCGGTGCCGTGCTCCGCGCCCGTTGCTGCTTCAAGCCACGCGGCGTGCGCTACGGCGATCTGGCGCCCGAGGCCTGACGGGCCAGCCCGTCGCTCTCACGCGGCACGGACTTCGGGAAACAGCACCGCTAGCCGCGCCACCCAGGGCTCGACCCAGGCCGGACGCGGCGTGGCGTCGAGCCAGTACTTGACCTCCAACCCCAGCGCGGTGTCCCCGCAAATCGAGAGCCGGCGCTGGAAGAACAGCGTGTCGGTATCGGCATGGCCGGCGAGCAGTTGCAGGTAATCGGCGGCGCGGGCGCGCAGCGTCAGCGCCGGGGCGGGTTCAGGATCGAACGGCCCCATCCGGAACACGCCCCCTGCACAGCGGAAACGCAGGTCCAGCCCGAGGTCTTCCACCACGAGCAGGAAGGCATGACCGTCCAGCGCGGACGGTGGCTGCAACCAGCCGGCGCGGCGCGCGGACTCCAGCGCCATCACGAACGGCAGGGCCTGCGCAGGGGCGGGCAGGCGGCGATGGATGCGGGCAATCAGGGAAGAAGAATTCATCGATGGTCTTGGGGCAGTCATGCGGGCGCGCCGGCTATCCAGGCAATGCCGGGCTGGCCGGTCCAGTAGCCGTTGCTCGCCGAGGCGCCGGCGGGCACGATGCCGCTGGGCGCGGCGCCGGTGCGGCCATGACGCACGGCGTCTAGCAGCGCTATGACGTCCAGCGTGCCCACGGCGTGCGGGCTGACGCGGACCACATCCACGCCCATCGCCTGAATCTCCGGCAGGTGCGCGCACAGGTCCAGGCAGCTTGCGGACTGAGTCTGGATGCCGTTCAGGGCGAAGAACGGCTGCCCTTCGCCCGTGCGGGCGACCAGCCCGTCCGGGTAGTCGAGGCAACGGAACTCGCAGGCATCCTTGCGCAGGCGGTGATGCCGGGCCGTGAAGCAACGCGCGGAGATCGCCAGCGGCATGCGGCCCCAGATCATCGCTTCGATCTGCATGCCGGCTGGCCGCGCCGCCGCCAGCGCGGCCAGCGCCGCGTGGTCCATCTCGACCGGCGCCACGACCCCGCGCGCGCCCAGCGAGCCCAGCCACGTCGCCGTATCGGCGTGATAGACGTTCAGATGCGGCCCGGCGACGAACGGCCGCCCGCGCCGCGCGCGCACCGCGCCAAGATCGTTGGCCTCCACGAGGAACTCGTCCTGCTCGCAGACGCGGCGCATGGCCGCGATGTCGCTGTCCGATTCGACCAGCACCGGGGTGGACAGCACCACCTCCTTGCCGGCATCGCGCAGCATCCGCGCCACGTCCAGCCAGTCGGCATGGCGCAATTCGTGGCGGCGTGTGCAGACGGCTTCGCCAAGATAGACGCGCTCCACGGGGGCGTCTGCCACATCGGCATAGAAGCGCAGCACGTCCGCGCGGGGCCAGTAGTAGAGCAGCGGACCGAGCGCGATGGTCAAGGAATAGGGGGAAGTGGATGTGGTCATGGTGGGTGGGGTGCGGACGGTTTCAGCGCCACGGACGGTCATAGGCGCCCTGGGTCACCTGGTCGCCCTCGGCATGGCGCCCCAATGTGGCCTGCCATTCCTGGCGCGGCACGAAGCGCCGGGGGTCGCGCCAGGCGTCGTCGATGGCGGCGCGCAGCACGCCCACCACATCGCCCACATAGCGCGGGCTGCGCTGGCGGCCCTCGATCTTGATGGCGGCGATGCCGATGTCGATCAGCGCCGGCAGCAGCGACAGCGCGTTGAGGCTGGTGGGCTCCTCCAGCACGTAGCCGTGCTCGCCCTCCACGGTGAAACGGCCCTTGCACAACGTGGGGTAACCGGCCGGCTCGCCGGGCGCGTAGCTGTCGATCAGGATGCCGGACAGCCGCGCGTGCATGGTGCCGTCCGCCTCGTCCCAGCGCACGGCGTGGGCCGGCGAGCAGACGCCACGGTTGTTCGGCGAATCGCCGGTCGCGTACGAGGACAGCAGGCAGCGGCCCTCGGCCATCACGCACAGGCTGCCAAAGCCGAAGACCTCAAGTTCCACATCGGTCTGCCTGGCCAGCTTGGCGATCTGCGCCAGCGTCAGCACGCGCGGCAGCACCACGCGCCGGATGCCGAAGCGCTCGCGCATCAGCGCGATGGCATCGGCATGGGTGGCCGAGCCCTGCACGGACAGGTGCAGGCGCAGGTCGGGGTGTTTGTCCGCCGCGTAGGCCATCAGGCCGGGATCGGCCATGATCACCGCGTCGGCGCCCAGCGCGGCGGCGGCGTCCACGGCGCGGTGCCAGCGGTCTACCTGCCCCATCTGCGCAAACGTGTTGATGGCGAACAGCACTTCGGCGCCGCGCGCGCGGGCTTCTGCCACGCCGGTGCGGATGTCGTCCTCGGAGAAATTCAGGCCGCCGAAGTTGCGCGCGTTGGTGGCATCGCGCAACCCGAGGTAGATGGCGTCCGCGCCGTGCTGCAGCGCCATGCGCAGGGCCGCGAGCGAGCCGGCGGGTGCCACCAGTTGGGGCCGGCGGGGCTGGCGGCGCGATGGCTCGGTTGGGGGTGTTGGCGCATCGGGCACATCATGCACGTCGGGCGGGGAGGCATCCATGGCGAAAATGCGCGGTGCGGCGCATGGGGTAGCGATCGATCAAGGATGCTAGTCATGCCCATCGAGGGAACCTTTGACCCCGCGCAAGCCCCGGCTGTGTTCTACCCGTCTCGTTCCGCCGAACTAGGTCCTCGGAACGGGCCGCCGATCCCCCGCAATTTGATCTGGCGCAAACTGCCACCCCGATGCGCGTGAGACGCTGGGCCGTTTTTTGCCCCTCCTGACTTCGGATTTCCTCATGACACATCGATGGCTCAACCTGGCCGGCCGCAAGCTGCTTCCTATCGTGCAGGGCGGCATGGGCGTGGGCATCTCCGCGCATCGGCTGGCCGGCACGGTGGCCCGCCACAACGCCATGGGCACCATCGCCAGCATCGACCTGCGCCATCATCACCCCGACCTGATGGCCGCCACGGCCAAACGCGACAAGGCGGCCATCGAACACGCCAACCTCGTGGCGCTGGACCGCGAGGTGCGCGCGGCGAAGGACTTGGCGGGCGGGCAAGGGATGGTCGCCGTCAACGTGATGAAGGCCGTTGGCGCCCACGCGGCGCTGGTCCGGCAGGCGTGCGATAGCGGCGCGGATGCCATCGTCATGGGCGCCGGCCTGCCGCTCGACCTCCCCGAACTGACCGCCAATCACCCGAAGGTGGCCTTGATCCCGATCCTGTCCGACGCCCGTGGCGTCAGCCTCGTGCTGCGCAAGTGGATGAAGAAGGGACGGCTGCCCGATGCCATCGTGATCGAACATCCCGCGCATGCCGGCGGGCACCTCGGCGCCTCGCGCATGGAGGACATTGGCGATGAGCGATTCTCGTTCGCGCGCGTGCTGGACGAATGCCGCACGCTGTTCGCCAGCCTGGGGCTGGCCTGGGAGTCCGTGCCGCTGATCCTGGCCGGCGGGTTGGGCCACCACGGCAAGCTGCATCACTGGCTGGCGCAGGGCGCGGCCGGCGTGCAGGTCGGCACCGCCTTTGCCGTGACCGAGGAATGCGATGCGCATCTGGCTTTCAAACAGGTGCTGGCTTCCGCGCCGCAGGAACAGATCGGCGAATTCACGAGCGTGGCGGGACTGCCGGCGCGCGCGGTGCTGACGCCGTGGCTCAAGCGCTATCTCTCCCGGGAGTCGGCGCTCCAGGCGCGCGCCAAGGTGCGCGAGTGCCTGGAGGGCTTCGACTGCCTGCAATCGTGCGGCCTGCGCGACGGCGTGGCGCGCATCGGCCAGTTCTGCATCGACCGCAAGCTCTCGCAGGCGCTCAAGGGCGACGTGGAGCGTGGCCTGTTCTTCCGGGGTAAGGGCACGCTGCCGTTTGGCGACGCCATCCGCCCCGTGGCGGACCTGATCCACTACCTGATGTCGGGCGAAAAGCCGGCGGGGGTCGCGCCGGCCTGATTGGGCTGTTGCCGGAATGCGAATCCCGCGTAAGTTCCCGTCCCATCCGTCGGCGATTTGATCCAGCGCAGGAAACGGCGCAATCGCCGGTACCAGAATGGCAGCTGTCCCCACGCCCTGCCCTCGCCCCCACAACATGCCAGCCCCCTTTCCTGACACCGCGTTCGATGCGCACGCGGACCCCCATGCCACCTCGGCGGTCGGGCTGCCGGGGCTGCGCCACCGCCTCTCCACCCGCATCATCTCGCTGTCCCTGATCTCGCTGCTGGTTGTCCTGACGATGATCGGCGGCACATTGTGGCTCTCCTGGAACCTCGAAGGCGCCGGCGCGGCGATCAACGACGCTGGCAGCGTGCGGATGCGCGCCAACTCGGTGGCGATCGAACTGACCCGCGCTCGCGCCCATCAACCCCACGCTCTTGTGCCACGGATCGCCCAGCTGGACGAGACGCTGGCGCAACTGCGCCGGGGCGACGCCACACGACCGCTGTTCCTGCCCGCCGTGCCGGCCATCCACGACCAGCTCGACCGCGTGGCACGGGCATGGGACGACCGGATGAAGCCGCTGGCGGAGCAGGACTTGAACGCGCCCGACGGCACATCGCTCACCTATGTGGCCGCGCTGTCGGATTTCGTCGCGCAGGCAGACCATCTGGTGCGCATGATCGAGGCCGACAACGCGCGCAAGACGGACCTGCTGCGCATGTCCCAGGCCGCACTGGCCGCCATTGCCTGCATGGGCACCGTCGCGGTCATCTACCTGCTCTATCTCTGGATCATCCTGCCCGTGCTGACGCTGCAGGATGGCCTGCGCCGCATGGCGGCCCGCGAATTCTCGCTGCGCCTGCCGGTCACCAGCCGTGACGAATTCGGCACATTGAGCACCGGTTTCAATCGGATGGCGGCCGAACTCCAGGAACTCTACCGGGGGCTCGAAGCCCGCGTGGCCCAGAAGACCGCCGAACTGGCCAGGCGCAACCGCGACCTCGAGACGCTCTACGACATCGCCGCCTACCTGAACCAGCCGAACGAGGCCGAGGCGCTGTGCCGGGGCTTCCTGACCCGGATCATGCGGCGCCTGGACGCCGATGGCGGCAGCGTGCGCATGCTCGATGCAGTGCCGGAGAACCTCCACATGGTGGTTTCCGAAGGGCTGCCCGCCACGCTGGTCGAGCAGGAACAGCGCATGGCGGCCGATGCCTGCCACTGCGGCGCGGCCACGCGGCAGCGCGTGGTCGCCTGGCCGTCTGCAACCCACGCACTGCCCTCGCCGCCGATGGCCTGCGGCTTCGGCGGCTTCGCGGCGTTCCGCATCGACACGCCGCGCGGGGTGATCGGCATGTTTTCGCTCCACTTCCGCTCGCCACGGGTGCTCAATGCATCCGACCGGCAACTGCTGGAGACGCTGGCGCAGCACTTGGGCGTGGCGCTCGAACACCAGCGCCTGTCCGCCACCGCGCGCCAGTTGGCCGTGGTGCAGGAGCGCAACCTCGTGGCGCAGGGCTTGCACGACAGCATCGCCCAGGGTCTGAACTACCTGAACCTGCAAGCCCAACTGCTGGAAGATGCCGTCTCGCGCGGGGCGCTGGCCGATGTGGCGGCGATCGTGCCGATGCTCCGTTGCGGGGTGGACGAAAGCTACCAGGATGTGCGCGAGTTGCTGCTGAACTTCCGCACCCGGCTCACGCAGGGCGAGTTGCGGCAAGCGGCAGAAGACACCGTGGCGCGCTTCCGGCGGCAGTGCGCCACCGAGGTGCGGCTGGAGGTGGAGGGCTACGACAACGCCCGGCCGCTGCCGCCCGATGCCCAGTTGCAGGTGCTGTTCGTGCTACAGGAGGCGCTCTCCAACGTGCGCAAGCACGCGCAGGCCGGCCACGTGCTGGTGCGGCTGCAAGGCGGGCGCGACCTCGAACTGGTGGTGCAGGACGATGGCGAGGGCTTCGATGCCGCCGGGCTCGCCACGCGCTGCGAGATGCAGGTGGGTCTGCACATCATGCGCGAGCGCGCCGCGCGGCTCAACGCGCAGTTGTCGATCGATTCCGCGCCCGGGCGCGGCACCCGCGTGGCCCTGCGCGTGCCCGGCGCCCATGTGGCCGGCGAAGCCAACGAAGCCACAGCGCCCAACGAAATCAACGAAGCGAGTCTCCAGCCATGACCATCCGCATCCTGCTGATCGACGATCACACGCTGTTCCGTTCAGGCATTCGCGCGCTGTTGCAGCGCCAGCCCGATTTTGCCGTCGTGGACGAGGCGGCCGATGGCGTGGAGGGGCTCAAGCGCGCCAAGCAGCATCGCCCCGACGTGGTCCTGCTGGACCTGAACATGCCCGGGCTGTCCGGGCTGGAGACGCTGGCCCTGCTGGCGCAGGACCTGCCGGACACGGCGGTGCTGATCCTCACCGTCTCCGAGGAAGCCGAGGAACTGGCCAGCGCGCTGCGCGGCGGCGCCCGGGGCTATTTGCTAAAGAATATCGAGGCGGATTTCCTGGCTTCGGCCATCCGCCGCGCCGCATCCGGCGAGCCGGTGATCTCGGATGGCATGACGGCCAAGCTCGTGGCGCAGTTCCGCGCGCCGGCGCAGCCTTCCGCACCGCCTTCTCCGAGTGCCGAGAACGGCGCGCGGCTAACCGTGCGGGAGCGCGAGATCGTACGCGGGCTGACCCGGGGCGAGAGCAACAAGCAGATCGCGCGCGACCTCGGTGTGGCCGAGAGCACGGTCAAGATCCACGTGCAGAACATCCTCAAGAAGCTGAATCTGGCCAGCCGCGTACAGGTGGCGGTGTTTGCGGTCGAGCATGGCCTGACCGCGTGATGGCTTCCCCGGTGGCGGACGTTACCGCCGGGCGCCAAGCCTTGCCGACAGTTGGTCCGCCAGCGCCCGTACCTGCTGGCCGATGCGGTCGCCGGTGGCCGCATCGATCTCGTTGGTCAGGTAGCTGACCGCGATGGCGCCCGCTGCGCACGGGGCGGCCGCGTCGAACACCGGGGCGCCGAAGCACGTCATGCCCTCGCGCATCTGGCCGTTGTCGGTTGAATATCCCACCTCCCGCACTTGGGCCAGTTCGGCCTGCAAACCATCCACATCGGCCACGCTGGCCCGCGTGAGCGGCGGCGGCATGCCCGGCGCGAACAGGTCGCGCACCTCGGCCGGCAGCAGCGTGCTCAGCATCGCCTTGCCCGTGGCCGTGTAGGGCGCCGGCAGGCGCATGCCGATGCGGAACGTGACGCCGAGCGGGCGGTCGCCGTTCTGGCAGGCCAGGTAGACCACCTCCGCACCATCGAGCATCGACAAGGTGACCGTGGCGTCGTGGAACGCATCGGTCTGCTCCCAGAGCGCGCGGAACTCGCTCGTCATCTGCGTCTGCGACAGGAAGGCGTTGGCCCAGGCCATCACGTGCGGGCCCACCGCCATCGCCCCGTTGGGCAGGCGCTTGAGCAGTTGCAGCTGCACGAGGGTGTCGCACATGCCGTGGAGGGAACTCTTGGGCGCGCCGGTCAGCCGGGTCAGGTCGGCCAGCGTCAGCGGTTCCGGGGCGGCGGCCACGGCATCCATGACATGTACCGCGCGCACCACCGCCGGCGACGTGGACTTCAGCGACGGCGCGGCATCATCGGCGGGAGCGTTGTAGGCGGACTTGGGCATTGGGCAATACGGAAGAGTTGGGCGGATTGTACCGGCTGCGCGGAACGCTTCCGGGCGGTTGGCAGTCTGCCGTGCATGGGCGTATCATACGCTCACGTTCGACATACCGAATATCGTTCCATCTATTGAACGATATGAATCAACCCGCTCAGGAAAGCCGCCATGCAACTCAAGGATCCCTCGCTTCTGAAACAGCTGGCCTATGTGGATGGCCAATGGATTGGCGCCGACTCCGGCGCCACGTTCGACGTCACGGACCCGGCCACCGGGGAGGTGATCGCCAAGGTGGCCGACCTGGGCGCGGCCGAGACCGAGCGCGCCGTCGCCGCCGCCGAGGTAGCGCAGCGCGCCTGGGCCGCCAAGACCGGCAAGGAACGCGCCAACCTGCTGCGCCGCTGGTTCGACCTGATGATCGCCAATACGGACGATCTGGCCTACCTGATGACGCGCGAGCAGGGCAAGCCACTAGCCGAGGCGCGCGGCGAGATCGCGTATGCGGCCAGCTTTATCGAATGGTTTGCCGAGGAAGCCAAGCGCGTGGACGGCGAAGTGCTGGCCACGCCGGCCGCAGACAAGCGCCTGGTCACGCTGCGCCAGCCCGTGGGCGTCTGCGCCGCCATCACGCCGTGGAATTTCCCGGCAGCGATGATCACCCGCAAGGCAGGCCCTGCCCTGGCGGCCGGGTGCGCCATCGTCATCAAACCGGCCGAGCTGACCCCGCTGTCCGCCTTCGCGCTGGCCGAACTGGCGCACCGGGCCGGCATTCCCGCCGGCGTGCTTCAGGTGGTGACCGGCGATGCCAAGACCATCGGCGCCGTGCTGACGGGCAGCCCCATCGTGCGCAAGCTGTCGTTTACGGGGTCGACCGAGGTCGGTCGCATCCTGATGGCGCAGTCGGCGCCCACCGTGAAGCGCCTCTCGCTGGAGTTGGGCGGCAACGCACCGTTCATCGTCTTTGACGATGCCGACGTGGACGCCGCCGTGGAAGGCGCCCTCGCCGCCAAGTACCGCAACGGCGGGCAGACCTGTGTCTGCGCCAACCGCTTCTACGTGCAGGACGGCATCTACGACGCCTTCGCCACGAAGCTGGCCGAGCGCACCGGCCAACTGCGCGTGGGCAACGGGCTGGAAGACGGCGTGACGATCGGCCCGCTGATCGAGGACGCCGCGCTGGACAAGGTTGCATCGCTTGTGGACGACGCCCGCGCCAAGGGCGGCCACGTGCTGACCGGCGGCGCCGCGCACAAGCTGGGCGGCACGTTCTACACCCCCACCGTCATCGCCGACGCCACCGCCGACATGCGCATGGCCCGCGAGGAGATCTTCGGGCCGGTGGCGCCACTGTTCCGCTTCAAGTCCGACGCCGAGGCAGTAACTGCCGCCAACGCCACCGAATACGGGCTGGCCGCCTATTTGTATACGCGCGATATCGCGCGGGCCTGGCGCACCGCCGAAGCGCTCGAGTACGGCATGGTCGGCCTGAACACCGGCCTGATCTCGAACGAGGTGGCGCCGTTCGGCGGCATCAAGCAGTCGGGCGTGGGCCGCGAAGGGTCGCGCCACGGCATCGACGAATATCTCGAGATCAAGTACCTCTGCCTGCAGATGTGATGCAGGCGGGCGGGCCGGTGCATACTGTGCCGATCCGCCTTATGGCACCCATTGCTGAGCAAGGGCGACCCCGATCGCCCCGCCTGCCCCGAACTCCCGGAGACAACATGAACCCGTTCCGCTTCCAGACCGTGCCGACGGTCATCGTCGAATTCGGCGCCGCGCGCCGGCTGGGCGCCCTGCTGCGCGAGTCGTTCCCGCAGGCCAGGCGCCTGTGCGTGGTGACCGACGGCTTCCTGGCCAAGAGCGGCCTGCTCGCGCCGGCGCTGGAAGACCTCGCCAAGCATGACTGGGAGGTGACCGTGATCGACGATGTCATTGCCGATCCGCCCGAGCACATCGTGCTGGACGCCACCGAGCGCGCGCGCCAGGCCGATGCCGAGGTGGTGCTGGGGCTGGGCGGCGGGTCGTCGATGGATGTGGCCAAGCTGATCGCCGTCCTCCTGCCCGCCACGCAGGCGCTCAAGGACATGTACGGCGTGAAGAAGGTCACCGGCGCCCGGCTGCCGCTGGTGCAGATGCCGACCACGGCCGGCACCGGTTCCGAAGTGACGGCGGTGTCGATCGTCACGACCGGCGAAACCACCAAGATGGGCGTGGTGGCGCCGCAGCTGTTCGCCGACCTCGCGATCCTCGACGCCGAACTGACGCTCGGCCTGCCCCGCGCGGCCACGGCCGCCACCGGCATCGACGCCATGGTGCATGCCATCGAGGCCTACACCAGCGCCCACCTCAAGAATCCGGTCTCGGACATGCTGGCCATCCGCGCGCTGGATCTGCTCTCGCGCAACCTGATGCTGGCCTGCGACAACGGCAACGATCGCAATGCCCGGGAGGCGATGCTGCTCGGCGCGATGTTCGCCGGCCAGGCCTTCGCCAACTCGCCGGTGGCCGCCGTGCACGCGCTGGCCTACCCAATCGGCGGCATTTTCCATGTGCCGCACGGCCTCTCGAACGCCCTCGTGCTGCCGCACGTGATGAAGTTCAATGCCGACGCCGCCAGCAAGCGCTACGCGGAACTGACCGACGTGGTGCTGCCCGGCACGACCGGCAGCTGCGAAACCAAGACCGCCGCGCTGATCGCCCATATCGAAGGACTGGTGCTGGCCACCGGCATCCCGCGCACGCTGCGCGAAGTCGGCGTGAAAGAAGGCGACCTGAACCGCCTGGCCAGCGACGCCATGCTGCAGACGCGCCTGCTGGTCAATAATCCGCGCGAAGTGAGCGAGGCGGACGCGCTGGGGATTTATCGCGCAGCCTTTTGAACCCGCATCCAGCAGTTTCAGGGAATTACGATTGTAGAGGTTAATTCGTCGCTTTTAGTATGCCGCATGCGCAGTGCCAGACACTGCGGCGGCTACGGAGCGATGACTGATGGCAGAGGGTTTCGACGCGCTCGGCGCAACGTTGAGCGGGCAGCAGCAGTACTTCCTTAAGGTTCCCGGCGCGGCCAGCGCCGGGGCATTGTCGGTGGTGTCGTTCGAGGCTGTGGAGCGGCTAGGCGAACCCTATGCCGTCACGGTTCAACTCACGCACCCTGCCGAACTGGATCGTGCCGATTATCTCGGCAAGGCGGCCAGCTTTATCATGGACCCTGGGGACGGGTCAGCGCCGCGGACCTTCGCCGGTTGCATCATGCGTTTCACCGAGACGCAGCAGACGCGGGACTTCCACGGCTACGAGTTCATCGTGGAACC
Organism: Cupriavidus sp. OV096; assembly: GCF_900115455.1. Classification (NCBI taxonomy): domain Bacteria; kingdom Pseudomonadati; phylum Pseudomonadota; class Betaproteobacteria; order Burkholderiales; family Burkholderiaceae; genus Cupriavidus; species Cupriavidus sp. OV096. Next base: position 27 of record NZ_FOWM01000008.1, on the reverse strand, counting down.
GCTCGTCGCCCGGCTTCGGCTTACGCG
>NZ_FOWM01000023.1:0-6281 GCF_900115455.1 Cupriavidus sp. OV096 | reverse complement strand
TCGCACCGAAGTTGCGAATATCGAACCATGCTGCGACTTCGCGATGCGACAACCGCTGGCTTCGCATCCGCTTCAGCACGGCAAGCTTGAACTCGGCGCTGTAGTGCGTGTACTTCCGTTTGATGCTCGCCGCGCCATGCAGGCGGTATCCCGCCACCCAGCGCCGTACTGTTCCGCTGTCTATTTCATGGCGTTTGGCGATCTCACCATAGCCTGCCTGACCGTCCAGGTAGCTCTGGATAACTGTCAGCCTGAACTGCTCCGAGTACCGATACATGAAAACACCCCAAAAGTTGGTGTCCAACTTTTGGGGTGCAGTTCAAACGCGCGGGGCCTTTACTCGTACGAGAAACGCGGGACCGATCAGGCCGGGAATACGCCGGTCGACAGGTAGCGGTCACCACGGTCGCAGACCACGAACACGATCGTCGCGTTTTCCACTTCCTCGGCCACGCGCAGCGCCACGCACAGCGCGCCGGCGGCGGAAATGCCGCAGAAGATGCCTTCCTCGCGCGCCATGCGGCGGGCCATGTGCTCGGCGTCGGCCTGCGACACCGGCTCCTGGCGGTCTACGTACTTCGGATCGTAGATCTTCGGCAGATAGGCTTCCGGCCACTTGCGGATGCCGGGGATGCGCGAGCCTTCGGCCGGCTGCGCGCCGACGATCTGAATCGCCGGGTTCTTTTCCTTGAGGAAGCGCGAGACGCCGGTAATCGTACCGGTAGTGCCCATCGCGGACACAAAGTGCGTGATACGGCCCTCGGTTTCCGCCCAGAGTTCCGGGCCCGTGGTCTCGTAGTGCGCCAGCGGATTGTCCGGATTGGCGAACTGGTCGAGGATCACACCCTTGCCTTCGCGCTCCATGGCTTCGGCGAGGTCACGCGCGTACTCCATGCCGCCCTTGACCGGCGTGAGGATGATCTCCGCGCCATAGGCCGACATGCTCTGCCGGCGCTCGAGGCTCAGGTCCTCCGGCATGATCAGCACCATGCGGTAGCCGCGGATGGCCGCAGCCATGGCCAGCGCGATGCCGGTATTGCCCGAGGTCGCCTCGATCAGCGTGTCGCCCGGCTTGATGCGGCCGCGCGCCTCGGCACCACGGATCATCGACAGCGCGGGACGGTCCTTGACGGAACCGGCCGGGTTATTGCCTTCGAGCTTGCCGAGAATCACATTGCCGCGCGCCTCGATGGCGGCGCCGGGGATGCGCTGGAGTCTGACCAGCGGCGTATTGCCGATGGTGTCTTCGATCGTCTTGTAGGCCATGGTGCAGGGGAATGTCGCGGGAGGGGGTGTCGCCAATGTCTTTGTTGTCGCGGGTCATTGTAATGCACCCACCTTACCCGCACCGGCAGGGCGGGCATTCCCCCACCCCAGCCGGCCCCGCCATGCCGCCGAATCAGTGCGGCAGCGCGGTTCCTTCGTCGCGGCCCTTGCCCAGCAGGTGATACAGCAGGATGGCGCCGAACGTGGCCGTGCCGATGCCACCGAGCGTCATGCCACCGAGCTTCAGCGTCAGGTCACCAGCGGCCACGGTCAGCGTGGCCCCCACCGTGATCAGGTTGCGCGAGCTGGAGAAATCCACGCCGTTCTGCACCCAGATCCGCCCGGCCGTGGCCGAGATCAGGCCAAACACGACGATGGTCAGGCCGCCGATGACCGGGCCCGGAATCGTCAGGATCAGCGCGCCGAACTTCGGCGAGAAGCCGAGCAGAATGGCCACCGCCGCCGCTACCACGAAGATCAGCGTCGAGTAGATGCGCGTCACCGCCATCACACCCATGTTCTCCGCGTACGTGGTCACGCCCGTGCCGCCGCCCGAGGCGGACAGCATCGTGGCCACGCCATCGCCGATGAACGCGCGACCGATATACGGGTCCAGGTTGCGGCCCGTCATCACGCCGATGGCCTTGATGTGGCCGAGGTTCTCCGCCACAAGCACGATCGCCACCGGGGCGATCAGCAGCATCGCGCTCGGCTCGAACACCGGCGCCGTGAACGCGGGCAGGCCGAACCAGCCGGCCGCAATCACGCCCGAGAAGTCGATGGCCTTGCCCATGCCCATCACATTGGTGGCGATGTAATACGCGAGGTAGCCAGCCAGCCCGCCCAGCAGCACCGGCAGGCGCCCCACCATGCCCGGCGCGCGCACGGCGATCAGACCCACGGCCAGCACGGTCAGCAGTCCGATCCAGGTATCGAGCGGCGCGGCGCTGACGGCCTTGACGGCCACCGGCGCCAGGTTCAGGCCAATCGCTGCAACGATGGCGCCGGTCACCACCGGCGGCATCAGCTTCTCCACCCAGGCGTAGCCGACCGCCTGCACGATCAGGCCGATCAATGTGTAGACCGCCCCCGCCGCGATGATGCCGCCGAGCGCCACCGGGATATTCAGGTTCGGCCCGCTGCCGGCATAGCCGGTGGCCGCGATGACCACGGCGATGAACGCGAAGCTCGATCCCAGATAGCTCGGCACGCGCCCGCGTACGAACAGGAAGAAAATCAGCGTGCCGATGCCCGAGAACAGGATGGCGATATTCGGATTGAAGCCCATCAGGATCGGCGCGATGGCCGTGGAGCCGAACATCGCCACTACGTGCTGGATGCCCGCCAGAATCGTCTGCCCCGCGGGCAGCCGCTCGTCCGGGCCGATCACGCCCGATGTCTTCAGCCGCCATTTCGGTAGGAAGCCCGTGTCCTCGCCATTCGCCATGTTGTTTTCTCCCTGTTATCGACGTCGCGCATGATACTCCGCGCCGCCCTGGCCGCGAAGCGACCGGGCCGGCGCCGGCCGACAAGGAAGCACAACGCATACCAGCCCCGGGCTGTTGACGCCCCGGGCCTGGTCTGCCGCATGGCGTCAGCGGGCCGCCTTCTGCGTCGATGGTGCCGCGCTGGCCTTTGCCTTGGGATCCTTGCGAGGGGGCGGCGCAGCCTTGCCGAACGTCAGCCCGGCGGCCTCGAGGTTGGCCACCGACTTCGGCCCCACGCCGGGCACGCGGTCCGCGAGGTCGCCGGCATCCTTGAAGGCGCCATGCTTCTCGCGCTCATCGAGGATCCGCTTGGCGGTAGCCGGCCCGATGCCCTTCACGCCGGTCAGCGCGGCTTCGTCCGCCACGTTGACGTCCACGTTGGCATAGGCCGCGCCGCCGAACGCGAGCGACACCAGCAGCGCCACGAACATCCGGCGCATGCACTGGATCAGGGAAACATCGAAGGGATTGCGCATCAGAAAACTCCTTTCCTTATTGGACTCAAGGCTCCGTGCCGGGATGGCGACGGAGCCTTGTCAGGATAGGAGCGGGTGACGGCTAGACGCGTAGTCGGCCACAATCGTTCACAACATCCGCGCGGATGTGTGGCCAACTGCAACGAGGATGTTGCAATCGGCGGTCGGAAACATCCGAAACGGTCAGCCGTTACGCTCGAGCAGCCACTTGCAGTAGCGCGAGACGCCTTCCTGCACCGTGAGGAACGGGGCGGTATAGCCCGCCGACCGCAGGCGCGACACATCGGACTGCGTGAAGCACTGGTACTTGCCGCGCAGCGCGTCGGGGAATTTCACGTATTCGACCAGCCCTTCCTGCACCATCTCCTCCAGCGAGAGCGGCGGCTTGTCCTCGATCTCGCGCAGCGTGTTGACCACGCTGGCGGCGATGTCGTTGAACGGCTGCGAGCGGCCGGTGCCAAGGTTGAAGATGCCGGACTTTTCCGGATGATCGAGGAAGTACAGGTTGACCTTGACCACGTCCTCCACGGACACGAAGTCGCGGCTCTGCGTACCCGGCGCGTAGCCGTTGTACTCGCCGAACAGCTTCACCGAGCCCTCGGCGCGGAACTGGTTGAAGTGGTGGAACGCCACCGAGGCCATGCGGCCCTTGTGGTACTCGCGCGGGCCGTACACGTTGAAGTAGCGGAAGCCGACGATCTGCGAGTGGGCCGCCGGCAGCCGGCGCCGCACCACCTGGTCGAACAGGAACTTCGAATAGCCGTACACGTTCAGCGGGCGCTCGTACTCGCGGTCCTCGCGGAACATCGTCGACGCCCCGTAGGTGGCCGCCGACGAGGCGTAGAGGAACTGCGTGCCCTGCTCCAGGCAGGCTTCCATCAGCGCCAGCGTGTAGCGGTAGTTGTTCTCCATCATGTAGCGGCCGTCGGTCTCCATGGTGTCGGAGCACGCGCCCTCGTGGAACACCGCGCGGACCTTGCCGAAGTCCCCCCGCGCAAAGCGCTGGACGAATTCCGACTTGTCGAGGTAGTCGGCGATCTCGCAGTCCACGAGGTTGCCGAACTTCTCGGCGCGGGTCAGGTTGTCGACCGCGACAATATTGGTCTCGCCGCGCTCGTTCAAGCCCTTGACGAGGTTGCTGCCGATAAAGCCGGCGGCGCCGGTCACGATGATGGTCATGGTAGTTTCAGACTCGAATTTCGGACTTTTACGACACGCGCCTCAGGCGCCGAACAGTTCGGGATACGTGACAACGGCGGTACCCAGCTTGCCGACCACGATGGCGCCGGCCCGGTTGGCGTGCTGCACGGCTTCCTTGAGCGGCACGCCGGCACCGATCATCGTGGCCAGCGTGGCGATCACGGTATCGCCGGCCCCCGATACATCATAGACTTCGCGCGCCTGGGCCGAGACATGAAGCACCTCGGCCTCGGTGTAGAGCGTCATGCCCTCCTCCGAGCGCGTCAGCAGCAGCGCTTCAAGCTGGAGCGAGCGGCGCAGGTTCTGGGCGCGGATGGTCAGGTCCGCCTCGGTCTTCCAGGCGCCCACCACGGCACGCATCTCGGCACGGTTCGGCGTGATCAGCGTGGCACCCCGGTAGCGCGAGTAGTCGTCGCCCTTGGGGTCCACCAGCACGGTGCGGCCGGCCGCGCGGCCCGCCTCCACCATGCGGCCGACGTGCGCCAGACCGCCCTTGCCGTAGTCGGACAAGACCAGCACCTGATAGTCGGCCACCAGAGTATTGAAGCGCTCCTGTACCGAAGCCAGCACTTCGTTGGCCGGCGCGCTCTCGAAATCGACGCGCAGCAACTGCTGCTGATGGGCCAGCACGCGCAGCTTGATCGTCGTATTGAGGGTGGGATCGCGTTGCAGGTAGGGCTGCACGTGGCTCTCGGCCAGCAGCGCCTCGAGCGTGCGGCCCGGCTCGTCATCGCCGATCACGCCGAGCATGCCTACCCGGGCGCCCAGCGCCGCGGCATTGCGGGCCACGTTGGCGGCGCCGCCCAGGCGCTCGTCACTGCGCTTGACCTGCACCACGGGCACCGGCGCCTCCGGGGAAATGCGCTCCACGTCGCCAAACCAGTAACGGTCCAGCATCATGTCGCCCACCACCAGCACCTGCGATTGTCGAATCTGGTCCTGCGAAATCTGATTCTTGCTCATAGGGTCTCAGCGCATCGAGGCAGAGCGCCCGATCGCGTGGTATTCGATGCCGGCTGTCGCCATGGCATCGGGTTCGTAGAGATTGCGGCCGTCGATAATGACCGGGGTCTTCAGCTTGGCGCGGATGGCACTGAAATCCGGGCTCCGGAAGACCTTCCACTCGGTCACGATCACGAGCGCGTCGGCGTCCTCGAGGACATCCATCTGCGCCTCGCAGAAGTGTACTCGCCCCGCGCCGCCTTCGATGTCCGCAAGATCTGTCTCGATCACACGGCGCGCTTCGGGCATCGCCACCGGGTCGTGCACGCGCAGCGCGGCGCCGCGCGACACCAGTTCGCGCGCCAGCACCCGCGACGGGGCTTCCCGCATGTCATCGGTATTCGGCTTGAAGGCGAGACCCCAGATTGCGAAGGTCTTGCCCGTCAGGTCTTCCCCAAAGCGCTTGATGACCTTGTTGGCCAAGACCTGCTTCTGGGCGTCGTTGACGGCCTCCACGGCTTCCAGCACCCGCATCGGCTTGCCGTACGAGGTGGCCGTGCGCATCAGCGCCTGCACGTCCTTCGGGAAGCACGAGCCGCCGTAGCCGGCGCCGGCGTACAGGAAGCTGTAGCCGATGCGCGGGTCCGAGCCGATGCCGAGTCGGACCAGTTCGATGTCCGCACCGACCTCGTCAGCCAGGTTGGCCAGCTCGTTCATGAAGGAAATACGCGTCGCCAGCATCGAATTGGCCGCGTATTTGGTGAACTCGGCCGAGCGCACATCCATATAGAAGGTGCGCTCGTGGTTGCGGTTGAACGGCGAGTACAGCTCGCGCATGATGGCCTTGGCATGGCGGCCGGCCACGTCGGGCGAGCAGCCCAGCACGATGCGGTCCGGGCGCATGAAGTCT
>NZ_FOWM01000025.1:0-2727 GCF_900115455.1 Cupriavidus sp. OV096 | reverse complement strand
GCCCGCCTTCACCTGTAGCAGGTCCCCGGCCGTGATCTGGCCGCTGTTACGCAGTTGTCCGTCGATGTCCAGGCTGACGTTCTGCCCGCTGATCGCGCCGCCGTTGGGCGTCGCCAGCGCCTGGACGTAGCCGTCCGGCAGGTAGACCTGATAAGCCAATCAGCTAAGGGCGCAACGCCTCAGCTTGGAGGGTGCCGGAGCCTCCCTCCCAACACTTCCTATTACTTCGCGGCCGTCTTGACCTGATCGCCCGTATAGCTCAGCGAAGCGAGATCTTCTTTTGCTTTTTCCGGCGTCTTCAGTTCCAGTACCACGCGACCCACCATCAAGCCCATCGACGGCGAGCTGCGCACGTACTTGGTTTCCCCGGAATCGAGCACAATTGACACATCAACCTTCGTTCTTGGTTACTCAAATTCTGCGCAAAATTTGAGGAAGGCGTTGATCAGATCCGGTTGCGTCTGGTTCGCGATATTCGAAGAGACGAACCGTTCAGCGCAGTAGGCATACGAAACGCCAAGCAAATCTTCGATCTCAACTCCATCTCCCGCGATGAACGAGACATTGTCACCGTCCGTATAGACCATGAAGCGCTCGTTGTCCGGCCAAAGGAAAGTTGAACCCCAATATGGCAAATTGTTGGGCGTTGTCTCAAATAGTTGATTTGGATTATCAACGGCTAAATCGAGCTTCCGGGTAGCTACTGTGACGGCTGAGAAGTCGGGCGCATACTCCCACTCAGCCTTTTCGAGCGTCGCGACGTTCAGAACGTTACTTTGGTTTTGCATACAGAACACGCGAAGTCTTGCCAACAGTTCAATCTGCTCTCCCCTTTCCGTTTGCAACGACCGGAGATCTCCCTCCCACAGCGGTATTACGGCCCATCGGCGCTCGCGCAAAAAAGCTCGTGAGAAGAATGCGAGGAATCGTCCGTCGCCATCACTCTCACTCAATCTTCCACGCGACATACCGTGGATACAGACGCTGTGGGCGATAAACCGCAGCGTAGCCATGTAATCGGCAAATGTATTTCTATGCTGATTCATAGGTCAAAACCTGATCTTCATCTGACTATTGCGTCCACTCGGCCGACTAAACTGGATGCTAGGCGCACTTGTGGATTTGCTCACCGGATAGAGTGTAGCGGTGATCCGTCCGTTCCGAGGCAAACCTTGATATCTTGGCATACACGAATGCAAGCTCATGGAATTCCCAAAGCCGGGACACAGAACTTAATGTCTCTCGGTTATCCAGGCAACCCTTTCAGAGGATGAAAGCTGGATAATGATCCGGCGTGTAGAAGACCTCCCGAGATTCCCCCAACACCTAGGCTATTCACTTGCTCCGTCCAGATTAGCTATGGACATTCCCATAAGGTCAGCAGCCGTCCGCATGCGAGATTTTAAATCAGGTGAAACCTCAATCTGATATTCGATCAACTGCGCATATAAAACCTCTAGCGCAACTCCAGGCTCGCCATGATCGAGTAGCTCCCGAACATTCTTCGGCGTGTCGTCAGGAAACGCTGATGCCACCTCGTTCAGTACTGTTGCAATAATCGACTCTGCGTTTGAATGCTTTCTCATTTCGGCCTCATTGCTTTGGGTATGCTGTAATGATTCCCTCACCGCGAGGTTCCACGATGACACGAACCTGCACCCCGTCCCGCACGCCTTCCACAGCCCACCGGACAGGGGCGCCTTTTGAGGTGTAGTCAGCCCCCGCCTTACCTGTGAGTTGAGTCCATTTCGCTGTCGGATCCGTCGCGAGATCCGATACATTGTGCATGATTTGGCTTTCTGTCCATACGGACGGAAAGGCAGTCTTCCCGGGAGCCCCCGGCCATAAATGTCCACCACCAGTGGCATCTCCCAAAAGAATATGTTGGGTACGTTGCTGGCTGGCCAGATTTACAAGATCCGCTTCGGACGGCACTCGGCCTGCGGCTGTTGGTCTTGGCCCACGGGAACTACCACCTCCATCCGAGTCCACCCCGGTGACACCTTTAATCGCTCCAAAAAGGGCAACATTGCCAAGAATAGATTTGGCAACGAAAGCATCAATAGGATTCGTCGGGTCGCTTGTACCAAGCTGGAATCGCAGCAGTGCGTTGTCGATCTGTGTGGCGGTATAGCCTTTACTCTGCGTATTGTTCGCACGGATCAAGAAATCCCGAGCCGCAACGTTGGTGTCTTGGTGCGCCAGTGCCTCCCCATACGCCTGCTGATACAGACCTCGCTCCTCCTGCCGTGCAGATACACAATCTGCATTGCCACCGCACATGGCTGCGATCTTTGCATCGCTCAGCACTCCGACTTGCGCCTCCAGGAAGGCGGCGTTGGAGCGGCAGGACACCGGATCGACACACGCGCCCAACGCCTTTACATTGGCCTGAAAACGAGGATCCTTAACGTTCTGATATCGACTCGTAGCGTTATTGATCGCTTCATTCTGTGCCGCCAACCCTGCCGAATTGACGTCAGCACCCAGAAGCGCGCCCGCAGCCCCGCCTACAAGCGTTGCCAGACCGACGGTAACCGCCAGCCGAATTTTGTCGTCACTGTAGTTGAGTACTGGGCTATCGGCATAGACAACATCCCGAATCAACGGCGCCGCAATAGCACTCGCCGCCCCGCCGATCGCGCCTCCTGCACAATCACCACCTGTAAGGCCCTGCGCAGCACACCCCACCAGCGCATGTCCCAACACATTGGTCAGGATCGTCGA
>NZ_FOWM01000027.1:0-1178 GCF_900115455.1 Cupriavidus sp. OV096 | reverse complement strand
TCGTGAGCAGTTCAAAGACATGGTTGGCCTTTGGCCGGACGTCGTTCTTGACTTCCATACGCTGCACGATCGGGTCATCCGCCTGATCGGGGCTGCTGAAATCTGACGCCTCCAGCGTGACCTTGACGCGAACCCCATTCTCCCAACGATAGCCTTCCAGAATCCGGTTTGCGATGTGGCTGCGTTCCGAACCCCGGTGCATGAAGTAGCGGGAGTGCTCATCCCACGCGGGCACATTAAGATAGAGAAATGGGTGAGCGTCCATGCTCTTCACCGCCTTGAGTTCCGCCTCGCGCGCGGAGATTTCCTTATTGAATTCATCGAGGGACATGATCTTCGTCTTGACCCGTGCGTGTTCCACGATGGCCGAGCCTTCGACGGTCATGCCTGCAGGAAAATCGATAAGATGGCGTCCCACACAACGCGGGATTAGGTTGGTAGTCAGGGCATTCACCGCCTGTTGTTCCTGAGGCGTCAATGAAGGGGCTTTCCCACAAGCCGGTAGCGCCAGCGATGCGCCCAGGATCGCGCTGATCACCACATATCGTTTCATCATCGCGGCGCGCTCAGAAGGCATTCGGCCGGGGCCGCAGGGTTCGGGAGATGGCGTCCCAGACCGCGAGGGCCTCGGCGTCCGTCAGCGATGCGCGTTCGAGCGGACGATCGTCCGGGAGCGGGTTCGCTGTCTCCATGTCGAGCCGTATGAAAGGCCCCTGTGCATCGGCCGTGAGCGCATTCGCTTCCAGCGCAAAGAGATGTCCGTCCACTTCCGTGGTGGGTCTTGGGCCTGCCAACAGCCATTCCTCGGCGTCAACGCCGGTCAATGCGACCTTTCCTTTACGAACCGTCCGACCGCCTTCGATCTGGGACAACGCCGCCTCGATCTGACGATGCCGCTGCAGGAGCGAACTCCTTTCAACGAGACTGGAGTCCGTCACGATGGTGAAGTCGACATCCTCATGGCTTGCAAGAAGGAACCTCGACTTAGTTCGTTCCTCCTCGCGCGCCTTGCCGCGGATGTATCCGCGAGGGAGACATAATCCAGGCTCCGTTGGAATCTCGTCATCGGCCCGGCCGCGAAAATTCGTGAGCAGTTCAAAGACATGGTTGGCCTTTGGCCGGACGTCGTTCTTGACTTCCATACGCTGCACGATCGGGTCATCCGCCTGATCGGGGCT